>NZ_JBSFUS010000005.1:0-534973 GCF_053591915.1 Streptomyces sp. NPDC002853
CCGATCTTCGACCTGGTCGACTACGGCGTGGTCGGCGACCTCTTCGACGTCGTCCCCGCCCTCACCGAAGAGGTCAACACCCGCAAGGGCTGAGCTTCTTCAGGCAGTACAGGCAGCGCAAGAGGCAGTACGAGGCCTTCGCCACCGCACGCAGCGGTGGCGGAGGCCTCGCCGCGTCACAGCGTCAGTGAGGCCTGCACCGGCAGATGGTCGCTCGGGAACTGTCCGTTCTGCGAAAAGGTGTTGATGGCCGCCGAGTGGACCCGCACGTCGGGCGTCGCCAGGATCCAGTCGATCCGGTCGCCGCCCGGCACCAGGGGCCGGTAGCCGTGGAAGGTGGCGTACGCCTTGCTGCGCTCCTCCGCCGCGTCCCAGGTGTCGACGAGACCGGCGCCCAGCATCGTGTCGTAGACCGGATTCTTGTGTGCCGCGACATTGAAGTCGCCCGTGACCAGGAGCGGCAGGGACGGGTCGAGACGGGTGATCCGTTCGGTGATCAGACTCGCGGCACGCGCGCGTGCGTACTGGCTCGCGTTGTCGAGGTGGGTGTTGAGGACGTACAGCTCGGTGTCCGTGCGCAGGTCGTGGAAGCGGACCAGGGTGACCATGCGGATGGAGCCGCCGCCCCAGGTGTTCGACCCGATGACGTCCGGGGTGTCGGAGAGCCAGTAGTGGTCGTACTCGACCGGCGCGAGTCTGCGGGTGTCGTAGAAGACGCTCATGAACTCGTCCCGGCTGCCGCCCGCGCGGCCGGTGCCGATCCAGTCGTAGTGCTGGCCCAGATCCTCGGCGATGTCCCGTACCTGCTGGTAGAGGCCTTCCTGGGTGCCGATGACATGAGGGCGCGCGCGGCGAAGCAGTTCCCGGGTCACCGGGCGGCGGTCGGCCCAGGTGTTGGGCGGCGTGGTGCTCGCGTAGCGGAGGTTGAACGACATGACCTCCAGGCGGCGCCCCGAGCGTTCCACCGCGTGGGCGGGCGATGCGGCCAGCGCGGTGGTGAACAGGGGCACGGCCACCGCGGCGAGCGCGGTCTGCAGGCCGAGGCGGCGCGTTACTCGGGTGTCATTCGGCACGCGGTCTCCTTCAGTGGGTGGCGGTCAGGATGAGGTGCGGGCACGCGAGTGCGGAAGCAGGATCTGAGACATGGGTGAACGGACGAGGTCCGGCAGACGAGAGGGTGTTGACCAGCGGGAAGGTCGCCGGATAACTTCGCCATACGGATTGTTGATTCCGTGAAGCGGAAACATCGAGTGGGCCGAGTGAGTGGTCCCGATCGTGTGGAGGGTGCAGGAATGGGTCAGCAAGAGAAGGTGGCAACGAGCCTCGCGGGCGCGGTCAGCGAGGGCATCAGCGCTTCCCTCGCCCCGGTGGACGCGGAGCTCGAGCGCCGCTACCCCGGCGACCCGGGCACCCGCCAGCCGGTCCACACCGTGTACGTCCCCGGTGAGCTCTTCAACGCCGACACCATCCGTACGTGGGGTGACCAGGCACTGAAGGCCCTCGACGAGCACGCCCCGGACGCCGCGTCCTTCGCGTCCGTCCTCGGTCTCTCGGACGACCTCGCCGCGCCGGTGTACGACCGCGTGCGCGCCAAGCTGGAGCGCGAGCCGATCGAAGACCTGCGCATCGACTTCGAGGACGGCTACAAGGGCGCGGACGAGGACCAGGACGCCGCCCGCGCGGCCCGGCTGATCTCCGAGGCGTACAAGAACGGCACCGCGGCCCCGTACATGGGCATCCGCATGAAGTGCTTCGAGGAGAACGTGCGCGACCGCGCCATCCGCACCCTCGACATCTTCCTGTCGGGCCTCATGGAGGCGGGCGGCCTGCCCGACGGCCTCGTCCTGACCCTGCCCAAGGTCACGTACCCCGAGCAGGTCACCGCGATGGTGCGTCTCCTGGAGGAGTTCGAGAAGGTGCGCGGCCTGGAGCCGGGCCGGATCGGCTTCGAGATCCAGATCGAGACCAGCCAGTCCATCCTCGCCGCTGACGGCACCGCCACCGTGGCCCGCATGATCGGCGCCGCCGAGGGCCGCGCCACCGGTCTGCACTACGGCACCTTCGACTACAGCGCCTGCCTCGGTGTCAGCGCCGCCTACCAGACCAGCGACCACCCGGCCGCCGACCACGCCAAGGCGATCATGCAGGTCGCCGCGGCCGGTACCGGCGTGCGCGTCTCGGACGGCTCCACCAACGTCCTGCCCATCGGCAGCACCGAGAAGGTGCACGACGCCTGGCGGCTGCACTACGGCCTCACGCGCCGCGCCCTGGCCCGCGCCTACTACCAGGGCTGGGACATGCACCCCGGCCACATCCCCACGCGCTACGCCGCCGTGTTCGCCTTCTACCGCGAGGGCTTCGAGCAGGCCGCCGCGCGCCTGTCCGCGTACGCCGCCCACCGCGAGGGCGGCGACGTGGCGGACGAGCCGGCGTCGGCCAAGGCGCTCGCCGGATACCTGCTGCGCGGCCTGGACTGCGGCGCCCTCGACGTCGGCGAGGTCACCCGGCTCACCGGCCTGACGCTGGCCCGCCTGCAGCACTTCTCGGGCCCGCGCCGCGGGGACCTCACGCCGCACGGCAAGTAACTCCCGGCACGTGCTGTCACCCCTGCCCCGTAGTCTGTGAGCCACGCACAGTGGTGTCACAGGAACGGGGCAGCGGTGACTTCGGGGGATCAGGAACAGACCGGCGGTGTGGGCCGCCTGCTCGCCGGGCGCTATCGCGTGACCGCGCAGCTCGGCTGCGGCGGCATGGGCGTCGTGTGGCGCGCCGTCGACGAGGTGCTCGGCCGCGAGGTCGCCGTCAAGGAACTGCGCACGTACACGGACGCGGCCGGGCCCGAACTGGCCGACCTGCGCGTACGGATGCAACGCGAGGCCCGCGCGGCCGCCCGGGTGCGCCACCCCGGAGTGGTCGCCGTGCACGACGTGGCGGAGGTCGACGGACGGCCCCTGATCGTCATGGAGCTGGTCGAAGGGCCTTCTCTGGACGACGTGCTGCGTGAGCGCGGCACCCTCGACGCCCGCGAGGCGGCGGCCATCGGCGCCAAGGTCATGGAGGCGCTCGCCGCCGCCCACCGCGCCGGAGTCCTGCACCGCGACGTCAAGCCCGGCAACATCCTCCTGGAGACCGGTGGCCGCGTCGTCCTGACCGACTTCGGCATCGCCACGATGGACGACCCGGGCGACGGCTCCGCCACCCACCTCACGCGCAGCGGCGAACTCGTCGGCTCCCTGGACTACTTGGCGCCCGAGCGCGCCCAGGGCCAGGACCCGGGCCCCGCATCCGACGTCTGGGCCCTGGGCGCCACCCTGTACGCGGCGGTCGAAGGCGCATCGCCGTTCCGCCGTACGTCGACGTGGTCCACGCTCACCGCGATCGTCACCGACCCGCTTCCCGAGCCGCAGAGGGCCGGGCCCCTGATCCCCGTGCTGCGACAGCTGATGCACAAGGACCCGCGGGTACGCCCGGACGCGGAGCAGGCGGCCCTGATCCTCGCCGACGCGGCCGACGGCGCCGTCACGGCCCCGCCGCGCGAGCCCGCGTCCCGGCCGAGGGAGGCCACCGAGCGCAGCATCCCCAGCGGCCCACCGCCGGGCTTCGGACCGCCGCCCGCCGTCGGGGCGGTGCCCTCCGGGGCCGTGCCGCCGCCCGCCGTCGCGCCCCCTGAGCGTCGCCCGCGCCGCGGCCGGGCGCTGCTCGCCGCGGTGGCCGTGGTCGTCGTCCTCGCGGCGACCGGCGTCACCGTCGCCCTCCTCAACGGCCAGGAGGACGGCGGAAGCCGGGCCGGGCGATCCGCCGCCTCCGGGGAAGTGGCCGAGCCCGCAGACGACAGCAGCCGGGGCGCGCTGGAGGGCACGGAGGCCCCCAAGCCCTCGAAGCAGGGCGACGAGAAGTCCCGCAAGCCGGAGGCGAAGCCCTCCGCGGGCAAGGACGACGACCCCAAGTCCACCGACAGACCGGCGACCCGCCCCAAGCCCACCACCGAGCCCACCGGCGACGGCGGCACGACAGGCGGTGGTTCCGACGGCTCCGGCGGCACCACGGGCGGCGGTGACGATCCGGCCCCCGAAGCCGCGTGCCACGCCGCGGGCGGCGGCAAGTACGACTGCTCGGTCTGGCGTACGGCGACGTCGTACACCGCGTCGGGCGCCGAGGCGGGTGTCCTGAACGCGGGCACGAACTATTTCTACTGCCAGCAGAACCTGGGCCGCCGCGAGACGCACGGCGAGTGGACGAACGTCTGGTGGGCCAGGACGGACGACGACAGCGGCAACAGGGACGTCTTCATCAGCGACGTCTACATCAAGGGCGGCGACAACGACAAGCCGCTGCCCGGCCTCCCCGTCTGCTGACCGCGCCCGCACCCCGGTCGCCGGCCGTCAGCCCGCGGGCGGCAGTTCGCCCGACCCGCGCTGGATGAGCCGCGTCGGGAGTTCGATGCGCTCCGGGGCGTCGGACGCGCCGTCCAGCTGACGGAACAGGCGCTCCGCGGCGGTCCTGCCCAGCTGCGCGGCGTCCTGGGCGACGACGGTCACGCCGGGCTGCAGCAGGTCCGCGAGCTCGATGTCGTCGAAGCCGACGAGGGCCACGGGACGGGTGAGCCCGGCGAGGACGCGCACGACGGTCACCGTCACACGGTTGTTGCCCGCGAAGATCGCCGTGACGGGGTCGGAGCCGCCCAGCATCGTTCTGGTGGCCTGCTCGACGCGGTCCGGGGCGGTGGGGCCGAGCGACATCCACTCGTCCTCGATGTCGATGCCCGCGTCCTCCATGGCGGCGCGGTAGCCGCGCAGGCGCTCTATGGCGGTGTGGATGCGCGGCTGGTCGCCGATGAAGCCGATGCGGCGGTGGCCGTGGGCGATGAGGTGGGCGACGCCGTCGCGGGCGCCGCCGAAGCTGTCGGAGAGCACGACATCGGCGTCGATCTTCCCCGCGGGCCGGTCGACGAAGACGGTCGCGACACCGGCGGCGATCTCCGGCTCCAGGTAGCGGTGGTCGTCACCGGCCGGAATGACGACGAGGCCGTCGACCCGGCGCGCGCACAGCGCGAGCACCAACTCCTGTTCGCGGTCCGGGTCTTCGGCGCTCGAACCGTTGATGAGGAGCGCGCCGTGGGCACGGGCCACTTCCTCCACGGCGCGGCTGAGCGGGCCGTAGAAGGGGTCGGCGAGGTCTTCGAGCACGAGGCCGATGCTGGCCGTGCGGCCCTTGCGCAGGACGCGCGCGCTGTCGTTGCGCCGGAAGCCGAGGGCGTCGATGGCCTCCTGGACGCGGCGTTCGGTGTCCGGGGTGACCCCCGGCTCGCCGTTCACGACGCGGGAAACCGTCTTGAGGCCGACTCCGGCGCGGGCGGCGACGTCCTTCATGGTCGGACGGTTGCCGTAGCGGGGTTCGGGTCGCTCGGGTCGGCTGGCGGTCTCGGCCACGGTGCGCTGTCCTGTCGTCGACGAAGGTGAGCTGAAGTGGTGCTTAAGTGATGTGGCGTCGAGCATAGAACCTGGACAACGTTGTCAGATGCAAGAGAGACTGTCCATCACATTCTCCGGCCTGCCCTTTCACCAGGAGAGCGGCCTGCCCTTTCACCAGGAGATCTGACACTGATGCACACGGACCTCGTCGCCGCAGTCGACATCGGCGGCACCAAGATCGCCGGCGCCCTGGTGGACGGGCGCGGCCGGATCCTGCTGCGCGCCCAGCGGCCCACGCCCGCGCGCGAGGACGGCGACACCGTGATGCGGGCGGTCGAAGAGGTCATCGGCGAGCTCACGCGTTCCCCGATGTGGGGCAGGGCGCGCGCGGTGGGCATCGGCAGCGCGGGGCCCGTGGACGCGTCGGCGGGGACGGTCAGTCCCGTGAACGTCCCCGGGTGGCGCGGCTACCCGCTGGTCGAGCGGGTGCGCGCGGCCACCGGTGGCCTTCCGGTCGAGCTGGTCGGGGACGGCGTCGCGATGACGGCGGCCGAGCACTGGCAGGGCGCGGCCCGCGGGCACGACAACGCGCTGTGTCTGGTGGTGTCCACGGGCGTGGGGGGCGGACTGATCCTCGGGGGCAAGCTGCACCCTGGCCCCACCGGGAACGCGGGGCACATCGGTCACATCAGCGTCGACCTGGACGGTGACCCCTGCCCGTGCGGGGCGCGCGGGTGCGTGGAACGGCTGGCCAGTGGACCCAACATCGCCCGGCGTGCGCTGGAGGGCGGCTGGCGGCCGGGGCCCGACGGCGACACGTCCGCCGCCGCGGTGGCCCTCGCCGCGCGCACCGGGGACCCGGTCGCCGTCGCGTCCTTCGAGCGGGCGGCGCAGGCGCTGGCCGCGGGCATCGCCGCGACGGCGACGCTCGTCGAGATCGACATCGCGGTCATCGGGGGCGGGGTGGGCAAGGCGGGAGATGTGCTCTTCGACCCGCTGCGGCGCTCCCTGAAGGACTACGCCACGCTCTCGTTCGTACGCCAACTGACCGTGGCCCCGGCCTTGATGGGCACGGACGCCGGTCTTGTGGGGGCCGCGGCCGCCGCGCTCAGCCAGGAGGAAAGGAGCGCGGACCTGCGGCCCGCGGTGGGCAGCTGACCGTTCCGGGATCGACAAGGCGCCTTTCGTGTCCACGGGCCGGGTCCGTGACCGCGAGCAAGGCTGGGCGCCACCGGCCGATGTCATGACTGCGGGCCGGGCTGAAGTGCCGTAACCCGGCCCGCAGTTGACGTCCCGTCGCCCGGTCGACGGCTCAGCAGCTGAGAACCGGGTCCGCCCAGTCGGCGTGATCGGAGTCCCTGCCGTCGCCGCCGTCCGTGACGACGAGGCGTACGACCTGGGCGCCGGTCACATCGGCCGAAATCCTCTGTGCGGCATCGGCGTTGGTGAGGACACCGGTGGACGCGGCCCTCTTTCCGTCCGCCCAGATCTCGAAGGTCACCGATCCCTTCGGGTCCTTCTCGTCGTCCACGCCCACCTGCGCGGTGAACCTCTCGCAGGACGCTCCGGTGTAGTACTCGACGGCGCTGTCGGCGTGCACCCCGAGCCCCTTGGTGTGGACGGCCCCGCCGATGGTGAGCGGATTGCCGTCGCCCGCCTCGCTCTCGCCGTTGCTGGTGTCCTTCTCGACCGGGCCCCATCCGTTGACCGTCGACATCCACGGAAGGTCGCTGACCGCCGAGTCGCCCGCGGGCGGCGCCACGACGACATGCGCCGTCAGCGGCAGCTCACTGTCGGCGCGGGTGCCCGCGGGGGAGCGGTAGGTCGTCCTGAGCGTGAGGTCGTACGCTCCCGGGGCCGCGCCCCGCGGTGCGGTCACCGACCATGACGTGCTCAGCGTCTTGTCCGTACGCAGGGAGCTCGCGGTCGAGGGTGATGCGGCCTCGATCCGCCAGCCGGAGGGGCCGGTGAAGGCGGTGGACACCTTCCGCGCGGGGGTGCGGCCGAGGTTGGTGACCTTCGACGTCAGCGTCGCGGTCCTGCCGGCTTCGACCAACGGGTCACCGCCCAGGCCGAGTTCGACCGCGGGCGGGTTCTTGGCCCACTTGCCGTCCGCCGCGACGCGCAGCAGTACGGTGCCGTGCGCGGGGACGGTCGCCGCGATCTTGCCCGCCGTGTTGTAGCTCTTGTGCTTCCACAGGTCCCGCAGCGTGTACGCGTCGGCGTCCGGGAGCCCTATGGCCTTCGCCGACGTGGCGATCGACTGGGCGGTGCCCGTCTCGTTGAAGAGCGCCACAACCCGGCTGCCGTCCTTCATCTCCTTGGCGACCACCCAGCGGCCGTTCTCCGAGGACAGGACCTCGCCCTGCTTGCCCAGCGGGTCCTGGTCGACGGCGATGACTTCCTTGTTGCCGATGATCTCGAAGGTCTCGGGTGTGGCCTTGCGCAGGTCGGAGCCGATGAGCAGGGGCGAGGCCATGATGGACCACATCGAGAAGTGCGTGCGGTACTCGGTGTCCGTCATGCCGCCGTTGCCGACTTCGAGCATGTCCGGGTCGTTCCAGCGGCCCGGGCCCGCGTGCTCGGCGAGCGGCAGGTTCTGCTTCATGATCGACAGCATCGACGACCAGTTGTCGCTGATGTCGCCGGTGGTGCGCCACAGGTGACCGACGTCGGCGGCCCACTCCCAGGGCTTGTTCTCGCCCCACTCGCAGATGCTGTAGACGATGGGGCGGCCGGTGGCCTTCAGCGCGTCGCGCATCGCGACGTACCGCTTCTTGGCGTCGACGCCTTGGTTGTTGCAGTTGTCGTACTTGAGGTAGTCCACGCCCCAGTCGGCGAACTGCCGCGCGTCGCTGACCTCATGGCCGAGCGCGCCCGGGAAGCCGATGTCGCTGCAGGTCTTGGTGCCCGCGCTGGTGTAGATGCCGAGCTTGAGTCCCTTGGCGTGCACGTAGTCGGCAACTGCCTTGATCCCGTTGGGAAATCGCTTGGGGTCTGGTACCAGCTTGCCGTTCGCGTCCCGCTCGGGAAGCGCCCAGCAGTCGTCGAGGTTGACGTACTGGTAGCCGGCGTCCTTGAGGCCCTTCTCGACGAAGATGTCCGCGATCCCCTTGACCATCGACTCGTCGAACTCGGCCCTGCAGTGCGTGGAGTTCCAGTTGTTGAAGCCCATGGGAGGGGTGAGGGCGAGAGAGCCGGGGAGCTTTGCCCCGGCGGTGCCGGGAAGTTCCGCGCCGACGGCGGAGGGCCTTGCGGCCGCACTCCGGTCGCCCGTGTCACTCGCGCCGCCCGCGCCGCTCATGTCGCGTGCCGCCGCCGGTGCCGCGAGGCCCGCGGCACACAGCAGTGCGGCGGCCAGGCATCCGACGACTCTTCGACGCGTGGTGCGGGATGAGACGCGGCGTGTGAGTTGACGCATCGTTACATTCCTCCGTACTCGCAGAAGTTGGGGGCTGCATGTACGTGTCAGAGGTGCGCGCTTACGGTAGGCCTTGTTGGACTCTGTTGGAAGAGGAGCCGTAACGGTTCGAGCACCCGGACGCCGAAACCCTTGACTGCGGTGGCGCTTGGGAGTGGGATCGCAACCCTTGCGTTCGGTTGTGTTCGTTTGCACCCCGAGGAGGGGGACATGGCACAGTCATCGTTCATGGGTCCTGCCACGCCTCGCAGCATGTCAGGACATCGGATCTCCCGGCGGAATGTCCTGCGTGGTGCCGCTGCCGGAGCCGGCGCGGTCACCCTTCCGGCCCTGCTCACGGCGTGTGGTGACGGCCCCGGCGGCAACAAGGACGAAGTCTCGATGGGGTCCAATTCCTCGGACGCGGTGCCCAAGAAGGCGTTCGCCACCGCCTTTGACGCCTATGAGAAGAAGTCGGGGAAGACCGTCAAGGTCAACACGACAGAGCACAACGAGTTCCAGCAGAACATCACGCGCTATCTGCAGGGGACCCCGGACGACGTCTTCATGTGGTTCGCCGGATACCGCATGCAGTACTTCGCCGAGAAGGGACTGCTGACCGAGATCAGCGATGTCTGGAAGGGATTCAAGGGCTTCTCGGGCGCGCTGCGGGAGCAGTCCACACACGAGGGCAAGCAGTACTTCGTGCCGTATTACTACTACCCATGGGCCGTCTTCCACCGAAAGAGCCTCTTCGAGAAGCAGGGCTACGAACAGGCCAGGACGTGGGACCAGTTCATCGCGCTGGCGAAGAAGACGAGCAAGGACGGCATACCGGTCGCCTTCTGCGACAAGGACGGGTGGCCCGCCATGGGCACCTTCGACTACATCAACATGCGCCTCAACGGATACGAGTTCCACAAGAACCTGATGGCCGGCGAGGAAGCCTGGACCGACCCGAAGGTGAAGAAGGTCTTCGACCTGTGGCGTGAACTCATGCCGTACTACCAAAAGGGAGCGCTCGGCCGTACCTGGGAAGAGGCGGGCCAGGGGCTCCAGCAGCGCAAGACCTCCATGGCCGTCTTCGGAATGCCGCACCCCGGCCAGCAGTTCCCGGCGGACGAGCGCGACGACATCGACTTCTTCGCCTTCCCCGAGATCGACCCGGCGCACGGTCAGGACGCCGTGGAGGCGCCGATCGACGGATTCCTGGTGGCGAAGAAGTCGAAGAACGTCGACGGCGCCAAGGAACTCCTGAAGTGGCTCGGGACGCCGAAGGCCGAAGACATCTACCTGGCCGGTGACCCCAACAACGTCGCGGTCAATGACGGCGCCGACACCAGCAAGTACAGCCCGCTGCAGAAGAAGTCGGCCGAACTCGTCTCCGGGGCCAGGCAGATCTCGCAGTTCCTCGACCGGGACACCCGGCCCGACTTCGCACAGACCGTCATGATCAAGGCGCTGCAGGACTTCATCGACGATCCCAAGGACGTCGACGGTCTGGTCAACAGCATCGAGCGCCAGAAGAAAGACATCTTCTCCTCCGACGTCAGCTGAGCAGCGAGAGAGGGATCGCGCCCCGTGCCGCAGAAAACCGCGCGGCGCGCCGGACGGCGGGGACCACGGCGTTTCACACGCCGTGACATCGCCGTGCTCGGCGTGCTTCTGGGAATCCCCGTCCTCCTCGACATCTTCATCATCTGGGGTCCGACCCTGGCCTCCGTCGGTCTGTCCTTCACGTCCTGGGACGGCATCGGCGACGTCCGGTGGGTGGGCGGAAAGAACTACGAGAACCTGGTCGACAACTACCCGGCGTTCTGGCCCGCCGTCCGCCACAACCTGCTGTGGATCGCCTTCCTCGGCCTGGTGGCCACGCCGTTCGGGCTGCTTCTCGCCGTCGTCATCGACCGTGGGGTCCGCTTCAGCCGCTTCTACCAGTCCGTGCTCTACATGCCGGTGGTGCTCTCGCTCGCCGTGGTCGGCTTCATGGCCCAGCTGATCCTCGGCACCGACCAGGGCGTGGTCAACGCCATTCTCGCCAACCAGAACGATCCGATCGACTGGCTCGGGAACAGCGACATCAACATCTGGATGATGATGCTGGCCGCGAGCTGGCGGCACACCGGCTACGTCATGATCCTCTACCTGGCCGGGCTGAAATCCGTGGACCCCGCCCTGAAAGAGGCCGCGCAGATCGACGGCGCGAACGCCCGCCAGACATTCTTCCGCGTCGTCTTTCCGGCCCTGCGCCCGGTGAACGTCATCGTCGGCGTCATCACCGTCATCGAGGCACTGCGCGCCTTCGACATCGTCTACGCGGTCAACAAGGGCCGCAACGGACTGGAACTGCTGTCCGTCCTCATCACCGACAACATCATCGGCGAGGCGAGCCGCATCGGATTCGGCTCCGCCATCGCGGTCGTACTACTGACCGTCTCGGTCGGATTCATCGTGACGTTCCTGGTCCAAGAGCTGCGAGGTGCGCGCGACCGATGACCGCCGACATCCACACCATGCCGCTCGACGGGAATTCCCCGCCCCTTGCGGAAAAGCCCGCCCGCCACGGCCGCGCCCGCCGACCCGGACGTTTCGGGGTGCACATCTTCCTGATGGCGGTGACCCTCGGATTCCTCGCGCCCCTCCTCCTCGCCGTCTACGCCTCCTTGCGTCCGTACGAGGAGACCGCGGAACACGGCTATTTCTCGTTCCCCAAGAGCCTGTCGTTCGACTACTACCGCCAGGCCTACAGCGATTCCGGCATGGGCAAGTACTTCACCAACACGCTGCTCATAGCCGTGCCCGCGGTCCTGATCACGCTCTTCCTGGCGGCGTTCGTGGCATTCGCCGTGTCCCGCCTGAGGATCCGCGGCGGAATGATCCTCCTGATGCTCTTCACGGCGGGAAACCTGCTGCCGCCCCAGGTACTGGTGACCCCCCTGTACGTCCTCTTCCTCAAGATCCCCCTCCCTTGGTGGATGTCCGACTCGCTGACCCTGTACGACTCGTACTGGGCGATCATCATCGTCAATGTGGGTTTCCAGGTCGGGTTCTGTGTCTTCGTGCTCTCGAATTTCATGCGGACGCTGCCGCAGGAAATACTGGAGGCGGCGATCGTGGACGGCGCGGGCGTGTGGACGCAGTTCTGGCGCATCACTCTTCCCCTGTGCCGCCCGGCGCTGGCAGCGCTGGGCACACTGGAATTCACCTGGATCTACAACGACTTCCTCTGGGCGCTCATCTTCATCTCCAACCCCGACAAGCTCCCGATCACGTCTTCCCTGAACAACCTGAGGGGCCAGTTCTTCACGGACTACAACCTCCTGGCGGCGGGCTCGGTCCTGGTGGCGCTCCCCACGGTCCTGGTCTTCCTGCTCCTGCAGCGGCACTTCATCGCGGGGCTGACGCTGGGGTCCGGCAAGGGGTGAGCCGTCCGCATGACCCGGTCCGTGTCATGGGCTGTCATGTCCCGCTCGGACCAGCGGGATTGAGAGTGTCGGGGCGTGGCCACCGACAACACTCAGCAGACGGAGCGCTCCGCATGAAAGCCCCGAAGCACGCCCGCGACATTCCCGGCCTGTGCTGGGACGAGAGGCCCGGTGATGTCCTGCACTGCACCCTCGGGCAGGACCATGCGGGCGACCACTTCCACGCCTACACCCGGACCAGGTGGCCCAACCGTGCCCGCGCGACCCGGCCCGCGGCGAAGCCACGGTGAGTGGGCCGTTCACACGGGGTGTGAACGGAATGCATATATGCACCGTGCGCGCCTACTCCCGGCAACGGCGTCCGCGAGGCACGCTCTTGGTGCTGCCCGGACCCCGCAGCACCCCTGAGCCCGTCCGGCGGCCGCGGAGAGCCCGCGGCCTCTGGTGCGGGCTCACTTCTGCCGCAGTGCCTCTTCCAGCGTGGGGACCGGCGCCAGCATGGGAGTGAGGCCCGTGAGCCGCAGGACGCGGAGCGTCAGGGAGTCGGTGCAGACCACGGCGAGGCGGGCGTTTCTCTCCTGCGTGCGGCGGCGCGCACGCACCAGCAGCCCGAGTCCGGAGCAGTCGAAGAACGTGGTGTGGGTGAGGTCGATGACCACGGTGGTCGCCGTGCCGCCGGTGATGGGGTCGAGGAGCGGGACGATCTGCTGGTAGGCCAACAGGTCGATCTCACCGTGCAGTTCGACGACGACCGCGCCGTTGTGGCCGTACACGCGGGGCTGGTGATCGGAGTCCTCGAAGGCGAATTCGTTCAATGCATCGAGTTGCACGTGTCCCCCAGTTTCGAGCATCGGCCGGTTCCTCGCGTGAGCGGGGTGCATCGGAAGAGCCGGATTCAGGAGGTCACCAGGGGCTGGGGCGCCTGGCGGATCACGCTAGTGGGGGAGCGCCTGCCCCGCAGTGAGGGAACGATTCATGCAGGGCGACTGCCACTCGATGGGGTGAAGTGCATGAAAGTCGCTTGACAGTTTAGAGCGCCTTTCGGTCCAGGGAATGGCGGCCTCATCAGGGCCTGGTTTCCGTGGCAGGGTGTTGCGGGCAAGCCACAGGGGGCCAACAGAAGAGGGGGAACCGTGATCGTCTGGGTCAACGGCGCGTTCGGTGCGGGCAAGACCAGCGCCGCACGGGAACTGATCGAGCTGATCCCGAACAGCACACTCTTCGACCCCGAGGTCATCGGCGGCGGCCTGCACGAACTGCTGCCCGCCAAGCGCCTCGCCGAGGTGAGCGACTACCAGGACCTGCCGCTCTGGCGGCGGCTCGTCGTGGACACGGCGGCAGCCCTGCTCGCCGAGGTCGGCGGCGTCCTCGTGGTGCCCATGACCTTGCTCCGGCAGGACTACCGCGACGAGATCTTCGGCGGCCTCGCCTCGCGCAGGATCGCCGTACGCCATGTCGTCCTGGCCCCGGATGAAACGATCCTGCGCGAGCGGATATCCGGACGCCCCGTGCCGGATGTGCCGGCGGGCGAGACCCGCGTGCGGCAGTGGTCGTTCGACCACATCGAGCCGTACCGCGCCGCGCTCGCGGGCTGGCTCGGCGCCGACGCCCACCGCATCGACACCGGCGCCCTCAGCCCCTGCGAGACCGCCGCGCGCATCGCCGACGCCGTACGCACCGGGGAGGCGGCCGTCTGCGAAATCGTGCAGACCCCGGAGCCCACCGCGGAAACGCTCGCGGCCGGCGTGCTGCTCTTCGACGAACGGGACCGGGTGCTGCTCGTCGACCCGACGTACAAGGCCGGCTGGGAATTCCCCGGCGGTGTCGTCGAACCGGGAGAGGCGCCCGCGCGCGCGGGCATGCGCGAGGTGGCCGAGGAGACCGGCATCCAACTCGCCGACGCCCCCCGGCTCCTCGTCGCCGACTGGGAGCCGCCGAGGCCGCCCGGCTACGGAGGCATGCGGTTCCTCTTCGACGGTGGGCACCTCGACAGCGCCGAGGCACGCCGGATGCTGCTGCCCGGCCCCGAACTGCGCGACTGCCGCTTCGTCACCGAGCAAGAGGCGGCCCGGCTGCTGCCCTCTGTGCGCTACGAACGGCTGCGCTGGGCCCTGCGCGCGCGGGAGCGCGGAGTCACCCTGTACCTGGAGGCGGGGGTCCCGGTCGGCCCCGAATGATCCACGGGTCAGCCCTCGGCGTACCTCTCGACGGCGACCCGCAGCGCAGCCGACGCCGGGATTTCCCCCTGCCCCGACCGTCGCCCGGTGGCTCAGCCGGCCGCCGCCGCGTACTTCCGCAGGAACAGTGCCTCGGCTACCGAGAGCCGCTCCAACTCCTGGGGCGACACACTCTCGTTGACCGCGTGGATCTGCGCCTCGGGCTCGCTCAGGCCGATCAGCAGGATCTCCGCGCGGGGGTACAGCGCGGCGAGGGTGTTGCACAGCGGGATCGAGCCGCCCTGCCCCGCGTACTGCATCTCCTCGCCCGGGTACGCCTCGCCCATCGCCTCCGCCATCGCCGCGTACGCCGGGCTCGTGGTGTCCGCGCGGAACGGCTGGCCCTGCCCGATCTGCTCGGTGGTCACCTGCGCACCCCAGGGAGTGTGCGTCTCCAGGTGGGCCTGAAGCAGCTTGGTGGCCTCGGCCGCGTCCACGCCCGGCGGCACCCGCAGGCTGATCAGGGCCCGCGCGCCGGCCTGCACGGACGGGGTCGCGCCGACCACCGGCGGGCAGTCGATGCCGAGCACCGTGACCGCGGGGCGCGCCCAGATGCGGTCGGCCACCGTGCCCTTGCCGACCAGGCGCACGCCGTCGAGGACCTTGGCGTCCTTGCGGAAGTCGTCCTCCTCGTACTGAAGCCCGTCCCACACCTCGTCGCCGGTGAGCCCGTCGACCGTCGTCGAGCCGTCCTCCGCACGCAGCGAGTCGAGGACCCGCACCAGCGCCGCGAGAGCGTCGGGAGCCGCGCCGCCGAACTGTCCCGAGTGCAGATTGCCCGCGAGGGTGTCGATGCGGACGCGCACGAGGGTCATGCCGCGGAGCGTGGCGGTCACCGTCGGCAGGCCGACACGGAAGTTGCCCGCGTCGCCGATGACGATGGTGTCGGCCGCGAGGAGGCCGGGGTGCTGCTCGGCATACCGCTCGAGGCCGCCCGTGCCCTGCTCCTCGGAACCCTCGGCGATCACCTTGACGGTCACCGGGATACCGCCGTTCGCCTTCAGGGCGCGCAGCGCGAGCAGGTGCATCAGGACGCCGCCCTTGCAGTCGGCGCTGCCGCGTCCGTACCAGCGGCCGTCGCGCTCCGTCAGCTCGAACGGCGGGCTGGTCCACGCCGCCTCGTCGAGCGGCGGCTGCACGTCGTAGTGCGCGTAGAGCAGCACGGTGGGAGCGCCCTCGGGGCCCGGCAGCAGGCCGTACACCGACTGGGTGCCGTCCGGGGTGTCGAGGAGGGCCACGTCCTGGAACCCCTCGGCGCGCAGCGCGTCCGCCACCCAGTTCGCGGCGGCCTCGCTCTCGCTCCTGGGGAACTGGTCGAAGTCCGCCACCGACTTGAAGGCCACCAGTTCGGTGAGCTCCGCCTTCGCCCTCGGCATGAGTGAGGCGATGGTCTCGGTGATCGGATCCGGCGACATGGGCACGCTCCTCGTGGGTGCGACGTTGTACGTACGTGGGTGTTGTGATCCTCCCACAGCAGGGTGCCCGAGGTGCCCGCCGTAGGATGCCTTGGAAAGCGCGGCCAACAGCTGGATCGGGAGCGGTAGACCAACGTGAGCAGCGAGAACTCAGCGGACGACGCGCAGTACGTATGGGACGTCGTCGTGGTGGGAGCAGGGCCCGCGGGGGCGTCGGCGGCCTATGCGGCAGCCGTCGCGGGACGCAGCGTCCTCATCCTGGAGAAAGCCGAACTGCCCCGGTACAAGACGTGTGGCGGCGGCATCATCGGCCCCTCGCGTGACTCGCTCCCGCCGGGGTTCGAGTTGCCCTTCAGGGACCGGGTGCACGCGGTGACGTTCTCCCTGGACGGCAAGTTCGCGCGTACGCGCCGCTCGAAGCAGATGCTCTTCGGGCTGATCAACCGCCCCGAGTTCGACCAGCAACTGGTCGAGCACGCGCAGAAGGCGGGCGCCGAGCTGCGTACGGGCGTCACCGTCGCGCGCGTGGAGCAGCACGGCTCCGTGGTGCCCGACCGGCGGACGGTCGCGGTGGTCCTGCAGGGCGGCGAGACGGTGCTGGCGCGCGCGGTCGTCGGGGCCGACGGCAGTGCGAGCCGCATAGGAGCACATGTCGGCGTGAAGCTGGACCAGGTGGACCTGGGCCTCGAGGCCGAGATCCCGGTGCCGCAGAGCGTCGCCGAGGACTGGGCGGGCCGCGTGCTCATCGACTGGGGTCCCATGCCGGGCAGTTACGGCTGGGTGTTCCCCAAGGGCGACACCCTCACCGTCGGTGTCATCTCCGCCCGCGGCGAAGGCTCGGCGACCAAGCGGTACTTGGAGGACTTCATCGCCCGCCTCGGGCTCGCGGGCTTCGAGCCGAGCATCTCCTCCGGCCATCTGACGCGCTGCCGCAGCGACGACTCGCCGCTCTCGCGCGGCCGGGTCCTGGTCTGCGGTGACGCGGCGGGGCTGCTCGAACCGTGGACCCGCGAAGGCATCTCCTTCGCGCTGCGCTCGGGGCGGCTCGCGGGGGAGTGGGCGGTGCGGATCGGTGAGGCGCACGACGCGGTCGACGCCCGCCGCCAGGCCCTGAACTACGCCTTCGCGATCAAGGCCGGCCTCGGTGTCGAGATGAGCGTGGGCAAGCGCATGCTCGCCGTCTTCGAGCGGCGTCCGGGCGCGCTGCACGCGGCGATCACCGGGTTCCGGCCCGCGTGGAACGCGTTCGCGAGGATCACCCGCGGTTCGACGACGCTCGGCGAGCTGGTGCGCAACCATCCGCTGGCGGGACGGGCGCTGAGCGCCTTCGACCGGTAGCCGGGGTGCGCCCGCGGGCGCACGGCCTCATTTGCTGACGGTGACGCGGAAGACGGGGTGGTCGGCCGCGGCCGCCTCGATCTCCGCGTCCGTGGACTTCGCGGTGACGCCCTTGAAGTACTGGTTGACCTCCCAGCCCCACTTCTCCAGGTAGCCGCGCAGCAGCGGCAGCTTCTGTGCGTCCGGGACCTCCTCGACCGTGAACGCGCGCACCTTGCGGCCCACGCGCAGCTCGCCCCCGCCCGCCGCGCGCATGTTGCGGACCCACTGCGAGTGGCCGCGCGCCGAGACCAGGTACTGGGCGCCTTCGTGCGTGAACGGGTTGACCGGGATGCGCTGCATCTGGCCGCTCTTGCGTCCCCGTACGGAGAGCTCGGCCGAGCCCATCAGGCTGATTCCGTGCCGCGCCAGCCAGCCGATCACGCTGTTCAGCCGCAGGGCGAGGGGGCTGCCCTTGAGGTAGTAGGGGGTGGGGGAGCCGGAGGAGGAAGCAGAGGAGGAAGCGGAGGACGAGGACATGGTGACCGCCAGGTTCGGGAGAGTTTCCGAGAGCACCGCTCTCGCTTAAGAGCAGTGTGCACGAGACGGGTGCTCCATTTCAAGAGCAGTGCTCTCTAATTTGTGCGGGCGTCACTCAGTAGTGCGCTGCTCACGTTTTGGTGCACTGCTCCGAACCCATGGCACACTGCCCGTATGAGCAGCGCCACCAGCGGGGCCAGGGCCCGCGCCCGAGTCGAAGTCACCGCCGCCATCAAGGACGAGGCCCGCAGACAGCTGGCGGCCGACGGGGCGGCCAAGCTCTCGCTGCGCGCCGTCGCCCGCGAGCTCGGCATGGTGTCCTCCGCCCTCTACCGCTACTTCCCCAGCCGCGACGAACTCCTGACCGCGCTCATCATCGACGCGTACGACTCACTCGGCTCCGCCGCCGAAGCGGCGCACGCCGAGGTAGCGACCGCCGAGCCCGTGCGGCGCTGGACGGTCGTGTGCGAAGCCGTGCGGACCTGGGCGCTCGCACATCCCCACGAGTACGCCCTCATCTACGGCTCTCCCGTCCCCGGGTACAGCGCGCCCGCCACCACGATCGAAGCCGCCGCCCGCGTCGGGCTGCTGCTCATCGGGATCGTGCGCGACGCCCACCAAGGGCGAGGTGTCGCCGTGCGGCCGCTGCCGGAAGGGCTGCGCACGGAAGGCGAGCGCATTGCCGCCGATCTCGCGCCCGACCTGCCGCCCGCGGTGATCGCGGCGATGGTGGCGGCGTGGGCCCAGCTGTTCGGGCTCGTCGGCTTCGAGGTGTTCGGGCAGTTCAACCGCGTCGTCGAGGACCGCGCGGAGTTCTTCTCGTACGCGGCGACGCAACTCGCCCACGGGGTCGGACTGCTGGAGCAGAAGTAGGCCCACAACGGCAGGTGCGCTCTCAGGCCGCCGTCACGGGGGCCTGAGAGCGTGTGGCGAGCAGCTCGGGGTCCTGGCGCAGCATCCGTTCGTGCAGGGAGCGCAGCGCGGGGCCCGGGTCCGCGCCCATGGCGTCCGCGATCCGGCGCCGTGCCGCTTCGAAGGCGAGCAGGGCGTCCGAGGAGCGGCTGGTGCGGTACAGGGCGTTCATCAGGAGCTCTACCGGGCGCTCGCGCAGGGGGTGGGCGGCCACCAGCCGGATGAGTTCGTGGACGTACTCGAAGGAGCGGCCGAGCTCGATCTCCCCGGCGATCCTGGCCTCCACGACGGTGAGCCGCTTCTCGCGCCACCGGAGCCGTTCGGCCGCCAGGCAGGGGGCGTTCAGGCCCTCGGCGAACTCGCCGCGCCACAACGCCTCCGCCCGGTCGACGAGTTCACCCGCGCGCCGCAGCTGCCCCGCCTCGCGGGCGGCGAGTGCGTCATCGATCAACTGCCGCCGCTCGCGTACTCCCGCGGGAGTACGCGTGATCACCGCGTCGGGCTGACGCCCGGCGGCCGCCTCTCGGTCTAGCGTTGCCGCCATGGACGAGCAGCGCGAACGCGGGTGCGCCGGTCCGCCCCTGTCCCGGGGCGGACCGGCGATGTGGCGGCAGGGTTCGCCCTGGTGGAACCGGCGGGACGACGCCGGGGGCGCCGCCAGGCTGCCGTGGCTGACGACGCTGGCGATCACCGTGTTCGTGCAGATCGGCTCGAAGTTCGCGGCGGAGGGCCAGCTCGACCGGCAGCCCCTCGATGTCTACGCCCGGCTGATCCTGCTCGCGGGCACGGCCTCGCTCCTGCTGCGTCACCGCCACCCGGTCCCGGTCGCGTACGTCACGGCCGGGACCGCACTGGTCTACCTGGGAGCCGGGTACGCGTACGGCCCCGTCCTGATCACCGTCGCCGTCGGCTGCTTCGCAGCCGTCGTCTCGGGGCACCGGCGCGCCGCGTGGGGCGCCGTCGGGATGCTGTGGGCGGGGCATCTGCTGGTCGCCCACTGGCTCTACCGGTGGCTGCCGCCCGACGGCGACAACGAACGGACCTGGGGCGAGGAGACCGTCGTCGCCGTCTGGGTCGTCGCCATCATCGCCGTGTCCGAACTGGCCCGCGTACGACGTGAGCAGTGGATGAAGGAGCGTGCGGAGCGCGCGCGGGCGGCCGAGCGGCGGGCCGACGAGGAGCGGCTGCGCATGGCCCGCGAGCTGCACGACGTCCTCGCGCACAGCATCTCCGTGATCAACGTCCAGGCGGGTGTCGGCCTCGCGTTGCTCGACTCCGATCCCGAGCAGGCCCGCACCGCCCTGATCACCATCAAGGCCGCGAGCAAGGAAGCCCTGGGGGAGGTCCGCCAGGTCCTCGACACCCTCCGTACGCCCGGTGACGCGCCACGCGCCCCGGCCCCCGGGCTCGACCGGTTGCCCGAACTCGTGGAGCAGGCGGCGAGTGCGGGGCTCACGGTCGACGTCGACACGCAAGGAAGCCGGCGGAAGCTGGCACCCGGCGTCGACCTCGCCGCCTTCCGCATCGTCCAGGAAGCCCTGACGAACGTCGTACGCCACTCCGGCTCACGGCACGCGCGCGTACTGGTGCGGTACGAGGCCGCGGCGCTCACCCTGCGGGTCGACGACGACGGCCCGGCCACCGGCGCCGACGCGGGCGGCAGCGGCAACGGACTCGCGGGAATGCGGGAGCGCGCCGCCGCCCTCAATGGCACGATCGACGCGGGCTCGCGCCCGGACGGGGGCTTCCGGGTCACCGCCGTACTGCCCATGCGCACGGCACCTCAGGAGGACCAGTGATCCGCGTACTGCTCGCCGACGACCAGTCGCTGGTGCGGGCCGGTTTCAAGGCGCTGCTCGACGCCCAGCGGGACATCGAGGTCGCGGGTGAGGCGGCGGACGGTGAGGAATCCGTGCGCATGGTGCGTGAACTGCGCCCCGACGTCGTCCTGATGGACATCCGCATGCCGCTGCTCGACGGTCTCGCCGCGACCCGGAAGATCACCGACGAGCCGGACCTGAACGACGTCAAGGTGGTCATGCTGACCACCTTCGAGCTGGACGAGTACGTCTTCGAGGCGATCCGCGCCGGGGCCTCGGGCTTCCTCGTGAAGGACACCGAGCCCGAGGAACTGCTGCGTGCCGTCCGCGCGGTGGTCCATGGCGACGCGCTGCTCTCGCCGGGTGTCACGCGCCGCCTGATCTCCGAGTTCGCGGCCCGCTCCAAGGAGCCCGCGGGCGCCGAGCCGCTGGGTGAACTCACCGAGCGGGAACGGGAGGTGATGGCCCTTGTCGGCATCGGCCTGTCGAACGAGGAGATCGCCCGCCGTCTCGTGGTCAGCCCGCTCACCGCGAAGACGCACGTCAGCCGCACCATGGTGAAGCTCGGCGCCCGCGACCGGGCCCAACTGGTCGTCCTGGCCTACGAGTCGGGCTTGGTGCGCCCCGGATGGCTCGGCTGACGCGGCGCGCGCCGGTGGCGTACGAGGATCGTCACCAGGACCGCGACGAAGACGACGATCCCCACGATCTTCCCGGCCAGGACCAGCGTGCCCTGGCCGGGGGACGTCACGCCGAAGAAGAACGCCGGTGATGCCACGGCCAGCATCGTGGCGCCGGCCAGGGACGTCGCGGCGAAGAGCGCGAAACCGATCTCCACGGTGTTCGCGTCGCGCTCGGCCTGTGTCCTTCGCCCCATCTTCGAAGTGTGCGGTGCGGGCTCCCGGCGGGCAAGCAACTGCGCGCCGGGAGCGGCCTGTTGAACTGTCCGGCTTCAGTCGTTGGCGGCCACCGGCTCCTTCTGTGCCGTCTTCTCTTCCGCGTTCTGGGACGCCGACTTGGTGACCACGACCGTCTGCTGCGTCCGCCTCGTCCGCACCCCGGTGAGGGTGATGAGCAGGCCCGCGACCGCGATGGCCGTCACCACGATCAGGCCGGGCCGGTAGCTGTCGAGCACTGCCTGCGGTGAGGCGTCGGCGCCGTGCGAGGACGCGGTGATCACTGCCGTGACGACGGCGAGGAAGATCGCGCCGCCCACCTGGATCGAGGTGTTCAGGAGGCCCGACACCATGCCCTGCTCGTCGTCGTCGACGCCGTTGGTCGCCTGGATGTTGAGCGAGGGGAAGACCAGGGCGCACGCGAAGCCCAGCAGGATCATGGACGGCAGCACCATGGACGCGTACGACGGGGTGAGGCTGACGCGCAGGAACAGCACGTACGAGGCGACGAGCAGGACGAAGCCCGCCACGATGACCCGCGGTGTGCCGAACCGGTCGATCACCGAGCCGACCTTCGTGGACGACAGGGCGACCAGGGCGCCCGCGGGCAGGAAGGCGAGCGCGGTCTCCAGGGCGGACCAGCCGAGCAGCGTCTGGAAGTACTGCGTGGCCAGGAACTGGAAGGAGACGTAGCCGCCGAAGAACGTCATCGCACCGATCTGGGCCCGGAGCTGGGACCCCGAACGCAGGACACCGAGGCGGATCAACGGGCTCGCGGAGCGCAATTCGATGCGCACGAAGACGGCGAGCAGCACGGCCGCGGCGAGGAACGACAGGAGGGTGCGGGCCGACGCCCAGCCCGCCTCCGGTGCCTCGACGACGGTGAAGACGAGCAGCAGCATCGCCGCCGTGCCGGTGACGGCGCCCGGCACGTCGTATCCGCCGACGTTCTTCTCGCGGGCGCTGCGCGGGATCAGCTTGAGTCCGGCGATCAGCGCGATGACGGCGATGGGCGCGGGCAGCAGCATCGTCAGGCGCCAGCTGGCCTCGGTGAGCAGTCCGGAGAGGACGAGACCCATGGAGAAGCCGGTGGCGGCGCAGGTGGTGTAGATGGTGAGCGCGCGGTTGCGGACCGGGCCCTCGGCGAACGTCGTGGTGATGATGGACAGGCCCGCGGGCGCGGTGAACGCGGCGCTCAGACCCTTGATGAAGCGGCTGGCGATCAGCAGCGGGCCGGAGTCGACGAACCCGCCGAGCAGCGAGGCGAGGGCGAAGACGGCGAGTGCGATCAGGAAGACGCGGCGCCGCCCGAGCAGGTCGGCCGCTCGGCCGCCCAGGAGCAGGAGGCCGCCGTAGCCGAGGATGTAGCCGCTGACGACCCACTGAAGGGTCGAGGTGGACAGGTTCAGTTCGGAGCCGATGGAGGGCAGCGCGACGCCGACCATCGATACGTCGAGTGCGTCGAGGAACATCGCGGCGCAGAGCACGAGCAGAGTGCCCCACAGACGCGGGGACCAGCGCTCCGGGGACGCGGAGGCAGCTGTGAGCGGAGAAGTCATGCGGAGGACAGTACATGCATGTGCATATGCTGCAAGTGCATTTAATTCCGATGCAACAAAGAGCGGATTCTCTGCTACCGTGCGATGTCATGGCGGCGAAAAAGGCCGGGCAAGAGCGCAAGACGGTCGAGCAGGAGCTCAAGACGGTCGAGCAGGAGCCCAGGACAGCCGAGCAGAAGCTCGTGGACCAATGGCGCGACATCCTCGCGGTGCACGCGCGCACCCTGTGCGAACTCGACGGCGCCCTGCGTGAGCACGGCCTCGGGGCGAGCGACTTCGAGGTCCTCGACGTGCTGTCCGAGGGCGCCGCGTCGGACGGCGACTGCGCCTACCGCGTGCAGGACATCGCGGGCCGGATCCATCTGAGCCAGAGCGCGCTGTCCCGCCTCATCGGCCGCCTGGAGAAGGACGGCCTGGTGGAGCGCGCCATGTGCAGCGAGGACCGGCGCGGGGTGCGGGTCGTGCTCACCGACAAGGGGAGCCGACTGCACGCGGAGGTACGGCCGTTGCAGCGCGCGGTCCTTGAGCGGATGCTGACGGGACACGACTCCCGCTAGCCCACCTTGGCCCGCTCTCTCACGCCCCCTCCTTAAACACCCGACGCCTCGCTCCACAGCGTGCTCAGTGCGGTGTCGCCGGTGACGTGCGGGAACGGTGCGCGGTTCCACAGCGCGAGGTAGAGGTGCTCCGCGGGTCCCGACACCTCGCAGTCGGCCCGGCCGTCCTCGCCCCGCTCCGTGACGGGCGGCTCCTGCGAGAGGCGTACGGTCCACACCGCGTCCGCGTCCGTCGCGCGCACCCGCAGGACCCGAGGTTCCTCCGTACGCACCCTGCTGCGTTCCCGCGCGTGGAAGCCGCGGAGCAACTCGTCGATCCCGTCCGCGGCGAACTCCGTGCCGATCGGCGACCGCGCGCTCCCGAGCGCGGACTCGGCGTCCACGCGATGAATCGTCGTCTCGTTCGCCTGCCTCCGCGCCCAGAAGGCGAGCGGAGAGGGCGCGGGCAGGAACGCCCAGCACTGAACGTCGGGCGCGGCGGCGCGAAGGGTCGTGACCAGGTCGGCGTGCGCCTGCCGGTACCAGTCGAACACGGCGGCGCCGTCGAGCTCCGGCGGTTCGGCGATGGGGCTCGGTGAGGTCTGCTTGTCGGCGACGAACGCCGCGGCCCAGCGGTGCACCGCGCCCGTGTGCCCCAGCAGATCGCGTACCGCCCAGCCGGGGCAGGTGGCCACCTTGGCGTCCGCCCCGGCCGCTTCGGCGGTGCGGGCCAGCAACTTGCCTTCCGCGTCGAGAACTTCAAGGTGCTCGGAGATCTCCATGGCCGGGATTCTGCCGGATGGAGTCGGCTCAAGGGGAGGCGCGGTGCCTCTGGGGGAGGCGCGGTGCCTTCGGGGGAGACGCCCGGCGAACAAGTCGTACGACCGTGATCGCCCGCCCCCGGGAGGGTCAGCGACGGGCCGTGTAGCCGATGGCGGCAGCGAGGGCTGCGAGAACCGCCACGCTGGTGAGGGCTATCGGCAGGGTGAACCAGTCGGCCATGAAGCCGATGGCCGGTGGGCCGAGGAGCATGCCGCCGTAGCCGAGGGTGGAGGCGGTGGCGACGCCGCTGGGTCCGGCCAGTGCGCCTGCCCGTTCGACGGCGACGGGGAAGATGTTGGCGAGTCCGAGGCCGGTGACGGCGAAGCCCAGGAGGGCGAGCCAGACGGTGGGGGCGAGGGCGCCCAGGAGCATGCCGGCGGCGGCTATGGTGCCGCCGCCCACGAGTATCGGGGTCTGGCCGAGGCGTTCGAGCAGGGTGGTTCCGCTGAGGCGGCCGACGGTCATGGCGAGGGCGAAGCAGGAGTAGCCGGCGGCTGCGATGCCGGGATGGGCGGCGAGGTCCTGTTCGAGGTGCAGGGCACCCCAGTCGGCGAGTGCTCCTTCGCCGAAGGCGGTGCAGAGGGCGATGAAGCCGAAGACGATGACCAGGCGGCGGGTGCGGGGGGCCAGGCGTCGGGGGTTGTCCTGCTCGGCGTGCCCGTCGTCCGTGGGGTGGGTGTGGCCATCGTCCGTGGGGTGGGCGTGCCGGTCATCCGTATGTGGGGCGGGGGGTTCGAGGCGCAGAAGGGTTCGTCCCGCGACGGCGGTGACGATCAGGCCGATCACGGTGAGGCCGAGCAGGTGGCGCGTGGGGGAGAGGGAGCTTGCGATCAGCCCGCCGAGCCCCGCGCCGACCATGCCGCCCAGGCTGAACGCGGCATGGAAGCTGGGCATGATAGGGCGCCGCATGGCGGCCACCAGGTCGACGGCGGCGCTGTTCATGGCGACGTTGATCCCGCCGTAGGCGGCACCGAACACCAGGAGCACGAGCCCGAGCGCGAGTGCCGAATGCGTCAGCGGCGGCAGCGCGATGCTCAGCGGCATCAGGACTCCGCAGGCGACAGTGACCGGATGGCTGCCGAAGCGGCGGCAGAGCCGTCCGGTGAGCGTCATCGTGATCACGGCACCGGCGGAGACGCCGAGCAGCGCGAGCCCGAGATCGCTGGCCGACGCGCCGGTCTGTTCCTTGATGGCGGGGATGCGGACGACCCATCCGGCGAAGATGAAGCCGTCGAGCGCGAAGAAGACGGTGAGCGCGACACGGAGCCGGACAAGGCCCGGGGGAGTGGCCCGCGACGCTGCGGACGTGGTTTTGTTTACTAGCGGCACAAAGTCAGGGTAGAGGTGTGCCCCCGTGGCGTACAAGACGGTTCGTGTGAGGTGGCGATCACCCGTGGGCGGAGGGTTCTGGTGGAACGGCAGTGCAGGGCCACTCATCGGAGTGCGAGTGGGGCGGTGGTCGGGGAGTGCTCGGGGGCGTGCGAGTGGGGACAGTCGGCGGAGTGCTCGCGGGCGTGCGAGTGGGGCGGCAGTCGGGGGAGTGCTCGTCGGTGTGCGAGGAAATCCCGGTGGGCGGGTCGGTAGCCGGTGTTGAGTGGGATTTCCTTGCGTTCGTCGAGGGGGGAGTGGCTCGCGTGAGGCGGCGGGCCTTCGGAATCGGAGATCTTTTTGTGAAGCGGCAGGGGAAGGGAAGTGGGCGGGCGGTGTACGGGCAGATGACGGCTGAACGGCGAGGCGGCGTACGGATCATGGGAGACTCGCCCTCATGAACGGCAAGGCTGCCCCCCGCGTCGAGGGGGATCTGTCCACGCGTACGCGCCTGGAACGAGGGCGCGGAGCGCTCGGGCCCGCTCTTGAGCTCGTCCACACCGGACGCGCCCCGACCCGCGCCGTACTCACCGCCGAACTCGGCGTCACCCGCGCCACGGCGGGCGCCGTCGCCGCCGAGCTCGAGGCGCTCGGTCTCATCAGGATCGACGCGAGGCCGAGTGCGCCGGCCGGTTCGCAGGGCCGCCCCTCGCACGGCCTTTCCATCGCGGAGGACGGCCCTGTCGCGCTCGCCGCGCAGGTGCACTCCGATGGTTTCCGGGCCGCGCTCGTCGGGCTCGGCGGCCGGATCGTCGCCACCGCGCCCGGCTGCGAGACGATCGACGCCGACCCCGCGCAGGTGCTCGGCTCGGTCATCGACGCGGGTGCGCAACTGCTGCGGGAGACCGGCAGGCGGTGCGTGGGTGCGGGCCTCGCCGTGCCGTCGGCCGTAGCCGAACCGGAGGGCACCGCGCTCAACCCGCTGCACCTGGCGTGGCCCGCGGGCTCGCAAGTCCGCCAGATCTTCGCCGACTGCGTACGGGAGGCGGGGATCGCCGGACCCGCGTTCGCCGCCAACGACGTCAACCTCGCCGCGCTCGCCGAGCACCGGCACGGCGCCGGGCGTGGCGCACGCGATCTGCTGTGCGTCGCGACCGGCCACCGAGGGGTCGGTGGCGCGCTCGTACTCGACGGGCGTCTGCACACCGGCAGTTCGGGACTCGCGCTCGAAGTCGGCCACCTGACCGTCAATCCGGAGGGCCGCCCCTGCCACTGCGGCAGCCGGGGCTGTCTGGACGTCGAGACGGACCCGCTGGCCTTCCTCACGGCTGCGGGCCGCGAGCCGGGCCCCGAAGGGCTGTTGCTGCAGGCCCGCGAACTGCTCCGTGACGGGGGCGGGGACCGCGCGGTCCGTGCGGCGGCCGAGGAGCTCATCGACCGCCTCGGCCTCGGGCTCGCGGGCCTGGTGAACATCCTCAACCCGGACCGCATCATCCTGGGCGGCCTGCATCGCGCACTCCTCGAGGCCGATCCCGAGCGGCTGCGCGCCGTCGTCGCCGACCGGAGCCTGTGGGGGCGCAGCGGAGGCGTACCGATCCTCGCCTGCACGCTGGACCACAACAGCCTGGTGGGGGCCGCCGAACTGGCCTGGCAGCCGGTGCTCGACGACCCCCTCGCGGCGTTGGGCTAGGGCCTTCCGGCGGATCTCCGCCAGGAGGTTCTAGGCTCGGGCGGTCTCCTGCGCGGGAGCCGCATTCCGAGTCTCGGTGGCTGGATCGTGGAGCTCGACTTCCTCAGTGGCGGCTGTTGTTCGCTCCCCACGCAGCCGCTTCAAGTCGGGCAGCAGCGTGACGAGACCGAACACCGCGAGGGCGGCGCCGATCCAGAGCGGCGCCCGCAGGCCGAACCTGTCGATGGCGGGCCCGCCCACGGATGTCGCGATGATGATGCCGAGGGTGATGAACGAGGAGTGCACGGTGTTGACCAGCGGCCGGGCGTTGCCCGCACGCTGTACGCGGGTCACCAGGGCCGGGTTCATGGTGACCCCGACCAGTCCGATGCCCATCATCAACACCACTGCGGCCAGGCTCAGTTGGGCGAACATGGCGAAGCCGGCGAGGAACGCCAGGTTGAGCAACAGGCCGGTGAGCAGGACCGGCACGGTGTGCTTGTCGGCGAACCGGCCCACGACGGTGTTGCCGATCAGCGTGGCCGCTCCGTACGCGATGAGCAGGAGCGGGACGGTGCCCGCGGAGAAGCCGGTGACCTCGGTGAGAATCGGGTTGAGGTAGCTGAAGGCGGAGAACGTGGCACCGATGACGAAGGTGCTGGTGGTGAGCGTGAGCCAGAGCCGGGGGTTGCGGAAGACGCCCAGTTCCTGGCGCAGGCCGGGGCGTGTCGCGCTGCCGACGCCTTCGGCACCTTCGGCACCGGGGCCTTCCGTGCGGGGCACTCCGGCGAGGGTGGCGAGCGCGGCGATGACGGTCAGGCCGGTGATGGCCCAGAACGCGGCACGCCAGCCCAGGTGTTCACCGATGACGGTGGCGAGCGGCAGGCCGAGGAGAGTGCCGAGCATCAGCCCGTTGAGGGCCACCGCGATGGCTCTGCCCCGCACTTCGGGGCGGGTGAGCTCTGAGCACATCGAGATGGAGACGCCGAAGAAGGCCTGCGACGCGATGCCGGTGATGATGCGGGCCGCCAGCATGGTGCGATAGTCCGGGGCCAGGGCGGCGAGGACGTTGCCTGCCAGGAAGACGCCGAACAGCACCATCAGGGCTGTCTTGTGACGCACTTTCAGCAGTGCGATCGTCAGGATGGGCCCGCCGAAGGCCATCGCCGCGGCGAAGGCGGTGATCAGGTAGCCGATCTCCGGAATCGTGGCGTCGAGTCCGTCGGCCATGTGCGGCATCAGACCGGCGACCACGAATTCACTGGTCACCATGGCGAAGATGCCGAGGGCCAGTAGATAGACGGCGCGGGGCATGGTGGCTCCTGTCGGGGGTGGGTGGTGAGGTGGTTATGCACTGATCGGTACAAAACAAGGGCATGCGGCGTGCCGGGGCAGCGCAGATAGCTCAGGCAGCCTGGGCAGCCCAGGCGTGAAGGGAGTGATGGTCGACGGGGCGATCGCGGCAACGAGGAACGAGGCTCGACTCGGCACGTCGGCCTGCTGTCGCGTCAAGGCGTCAAGGCGTCAGGGTGTTACAAGCCGTCACGACGTCAGACCGTCACGGCATCAAGCCGTCACGACGTCAGACCGGCACGGCATCAAGCCGTCACGACGTCAGACCGTCACGACATCAAGCCACCACGGCGTCAGACCGGCACGGCATCAAGCCGTCACGGCATCAAGCCGTCAACGCATCCAAGGCGGTATCGGCGATGGCCGTCAGGGCCGCGCGGTCGGCGCCGCCCTGCGCGGAAACCCGCATGCCGCCGATGACGGCGTTCAGGAACTGCGCCAAGGCGCCCGCGTCCCGCGTGGACGTGATGTCGCCGCCGCTCTGTCCGGTACGGATGACGGCGCTGATGGCGGCCAACCGCACCGCGAGGTCGCCTGCGAGCATCTCGGCGGCATCGGGGTCGCGCCCGGCCAGCTCCACCGTCGTGTTGACGGTCAGGCAGCCGATGCTGTGTCCGTGCTCGCGGCACTGGAACTCGGTGTCGATGACGCGCTCGAACAGTGCGCGAAGACGCTCCATCGGGGGGCGTTCCGCGTCCTGAAGGATCTCGACCTGGTCGGACGTCATGGAGTCCATGTAGCGGGCCAGGGCTCGCCGGAACAGTTCGTGCTTGCTGCTGAAGGTGTTGTAGATGCTGCTGCGGCCCAGGCCGGTGGCTTCGCACAGATCCTGGGTCGAGGTGGCCTCATAGCCATTCGCCCAGAAGGCGTGCATCGCCGCGTCCAGGGCCCGTTCCTCGTCGAAGGTTCTCGGTCGGGCCATGTCGGTACCGTATAGGTTTTGGAACGCTCAGTGCAATACGTTGAGGGGTGCTGCCCCTCGGCGAGTTGTCGGCGAGCCGTGCGCGTTCACCAGTGCCTGCCCGAGGTGAGCAGATGCCGCTCCGGCGCCGACACGTGCAGCACCTGGAAAACGTCCCCCACTCCCTTGGGTGACTCGTGGTCCCATACGGAGAAGTGCAGCGCCTCCCAGGTTCGCGGGTCGATGGCCGTCGCCGCGAAGAGCGCGCCCTCCTGTCGGGCCAACCGGGCTGCCTCAGCCGCCAGTTCATCCGCGAAGCCGCCCAGGTGGGTGCGGGCCGGGATGCGCATACGGCGCCGTATCGCCGTCTTCACGGAAGCCCTCACGTCCGACGCTGCCGCCCCCGCCCCCTCCCTTGACACCGCCCCCTTCTCCGACGCCCCGTCCACCTCCGGCACCGCTCCCTCCGTGAACGCGAGGCCCGACCAGTGCTGCACCTCCGGTCGTCCGAAGTCATCGACGATGCCCTGGAAACCGGGGCCCCAGAGGAAGGAGTTCATGCCCTCGGGGGTGTTCCAGAGATAGAACGGTGCGTACTGGTTGACGGGGGAGTCGTCGACGCCACGTTCGCGTATCAGGTACGCCTTCGCCCCGAGGCCGGGGTAGCCGTCCAGCAAGTGGCCCTTGGTGGCGACCCTTTTCCGGATGATGCCCATGTCGTAGTCGGCCGGAAGTGTGATCTCGTACTGCATCGCGTGCATGGTGCTGCGCTCCTGGTTCTCGAATCGCCGGGTACTCGTATCCGCCCTCAAGTCCCCTACGGCGAGGGGCTGGTGGCGGTGAACAGGAGAGCGAGCAAACCCCGCACCCCAGTGTCGAAAGCCGCGGGTGACCCCGAGGCGCGGGCCAGCACGTAACCGCCCTGGGCCGTCGCGACGACCGTCGCCGCGATCGCCTGCGCGTCGAGCGTTGCCGCGAACTCGCCCCGTTCCATGCCCTCTTCGACGATTCCCGCGATGCGGTCCCGCAGCCAGTCGAGGGTCTCGGTCACGGGTGCGCGCAGCTCGTCGCTCGTGACGACGTCCGGGTCCATGGTGAGCCGCCCGATCGGGCAACCGCGCAGTACGTCGCGTTCACGCAGCAGGTATGCCTCGATGCGTTCGTACGCCGATCCGGTGCCGCCGAGCACGCCCTCGGCCGTGGCGCGCATTTCGTCGGCCGTGCGCCTGATCGCGGCGAGCGCCAGGTCGGGCTTCCCGGTGAAGTGGTGGTACATGCTGCCCTGTCCGGCGCCCGCGTGCTGCTGGATCGCCTTGGGGCTCGTGCCCACGTACCCCCGTTCCCACAGCAGTTCACGGGTGGACTCGATCAGGCGCTCCGGGGTGCTCATGGGCCTCACTGTACATACTAGTAGGTACAGACGTGTAGAAAGCCAGAAAGCCAGAAAGCCAGAAAGCCAGAAAGCCAGGAAGCAGCCCCGCAGCCCCCACGTACTCCCGCAGTGGTACGCGCACTGCCGCTGGCCGTACGACGACTCGGACCCCCTCGGAGCGGGAGTCTCGAGACACCGAGCAAGACAACAAAGCGCCCCTGAACAGCGCCCCTGAGGCCACCGGCGCATCGCTCCCAAGGAGATGGACACCATGAACACCCTGGCTCACTTCGACGGCGGGCCCGGCCCGTGGATCCTGTTCTTCCCGCTCGTCTGGGCGGCCGTCGTGATCGGCGGCGTCACCCTGCTTCGCCGCACCGTCCGGCGGGGCCGTCGCGCGCCGTGGCAGTGGGACGGCGCCGAGCGGAACGTACGCATCGACGAGAACTCGCCCATCGCCGTGCTCGGCCGCCGCTTCGCCTCGGGTGAGATCGACGAGGACGAGTACTGGCGCCGGCTGTCCGTCCTGAACGAGGAGTTCGGACGCACCTCCAAGGGCGGTGCGGCATGACCACCGCGACCGGAACCGGACACCGTGGCACCACCACTGCCGACGCCGCCCGTGTCACGGACGCCGTCAAGGTCTACGGCAGCGGCGACACCGCCGTACGGGCCCTGGACGGAGTGAGCGTCGGCTTTCCCGCCGGGCGTTTCACCGCGATCATGGGCCCTTCGGGTTCGGGCAAGTCCACTTTGATGCACTGTGCCGCGGGCCTCGACACCCTCACTTCGGGAGCCGCCCGCATCGGCGACACCGAGCTCGGCTCGCTCGACGACCGGCGGCTCACCCTTCTGCGCCGCGACCGTATCGGATTCGTCTTCCAGGCCTTCAACCTGGTGCCGACGCTGACCGTGGCCGAGAACATCACGCTCCCGATGGACCTCGCGGGCAAGCACCATGACGGGGCGTCGGCGGAGTGGACCGACGCGCTCATCGATGTGGTGGGGCTGCGCGACCGGCTGCATCACCGGCCCGCCGAACTCTCCGGCGGCCAGCAGCAACGCGTCGCCGTGGCACGGGCGTTCGCGGGCCGGCCCGACGTGGTCTTCGCCGACGAGCCGACCGGCAACCTCGACTCGCGCTCCGGTGAAGAGGTGCTGCGCCTGCTCGGCCGCGCCGTGCGGCAGATGGACCGCACCGTCGTCATGGTCACCCATGACCCGGTGGCCGCCGCCCACGCCGACGAGGTCGTCTTCCTGGCCGACGGCCGCCTCGTGGACCGGATGGCGGACCCGACCGCCGACAAGGTCCTTGACCGGCTCAAGGCCTTCGACACGAAGTCGGCCGCCGGTTCCGACGGCTCCCGTACCGCATCTCAGGCCGAGGGAGCGCCGTCATGAGTTCCCTGCGGGCCTCCACGCGCATCAGCCTGTCCTCGCTGCGCGGCCACAAGCGGCGCTTCGCGGGTACGTTCCTCGCGGTCATGCTCGGTGTCGCCTTCCTGGCGGGCACGCTCGTCATGGGTGACACCCTGCGCGGCAGCTTCGACACGATGTTCGGCAACGCGACGCGCGGCACCGACGCCGTCGTCCGCAGCGCCGACGCCATCACCACCCCCGACGACAACCAGGGCACCCGGCAGCCCGTGAAGACCTCGCTCGTCGAGAGGATCGAGCGGACCGAAGGCGTCGCGGCCGCCGCGCCCGGCATCCAGGGCGCGGGCCAACTCCTGGGCAAGGACCGGGAACCCATCGGCGGCGAAGGCCCGCCCACGCTCGCCGGCAACTGGATCGACGACAAGGAGCTGAACGCCTACCAGCTGGCCGAGGGCCGCGCCCCCGCCAAGCCGGGCGAGGTCGTCGTCAACCGCGGCGCCGCCGAGTCCGGTGACCTGAAGATCGGCGACACGACCACGCTGCGCACCCCCGACCCCGTCCGGGTGACGATCGTGGGCCTCGCCACCTTCGGCGGCGAGGACGGCATGGCACAGACCACCTTCACCGGCATGACGCAGGCCGACGCCGAGAAGTACCTGACGCCGAAGCCCGGCGAGGCCGCGACCATCCAGGTGCGGGCCGGGCCGGGCGTGAGCGAGCGGGAACTCGTCGACGCGCTGAGTCCCGTACTGCCCAAGGGAGTTGAGGCGATCACCGGCGAGGCGTCGGCGGCGGAGAACACCGAGAACCTCTCCGGACAGTTCCTGACGCTCTTCACCAGCTTCCTGCTCGTCTTCTCCGGGGTCGCGCTGCTGGTCGCCACCTTCAGCATCCACAACACCTTCGCGATCGTCGTCGCCCAGCGCACCCGCGAGAACGCCCTTCTGCGCGCGCTCGGTGCCTCGCGCAGGCAGGTCACCGCCGCCACCCTGGTCGAGGCGAGCGTGGTCGCCGTGATCGCGTCCGTCGCGGGTCTCGCGGGCGGCATCGGGATCGCGGCCGGGCTCCAGGCGCTCTTCCCGGCCATCGGATTCCCCTTCCCCGAGGGCGACTTGGTGATCAGCGGCCTGTCGATGCTGCTGCCACTGGCCGTCGGCATCGTGGTGTGCCTCGGCTCCGCCCTGCTGCCCGCCGTACGCGCCGGGCGCACCGCGCCCCTGGCCGCGCTGCGCGAGACAGCGGTAGACCACTCCGGGGCCTCGCGCAAACGCGCGGTCGCGGGTGCGGTCCTCGCGCTCACCGCCGTGGGTCTCTCGCTCGTCGGCGTCCTCGTCAGCCCGTCCGTGTGGCTGGCAGGGGCGGGGGCGGTTCTCGCGCTCGTCGCGTTCGTGGTGCTCGGGCCGGTGGCGTCCTCGCGGGCGGTACGTGTTCTCGGCGGGCCCCTCGACCGGTTGCGCGGCGTCACGGGCGCACTCGCCCGGCGCAACGCCCTGCGCAGTCCGAAGCGGACCGCCGCCACCGCGAGCGCCCTGATGATCGGCGTGGCGGTCGTCTCGCTCTTCACGGTCTTCGGCGCCTCCCTGAAGGCGACCATGGACCAGACGGTGAACCGTTCCTTCGCCGGTGACCTCGCCATCAGCACCCCGGGTTTCGGCGCGGGCGGCAGCGGACTCAGCCCCAAGCTGGCCCCCGCGCTCGCCGAGCGGCCGGAAGTGGCGACCGCGGTCGGGCTCGGCAAGGGCGCGGCGGAGGTCGGCGGCGAAGGCCGCGCGCTGACGGTCACCGACCCGGGCCCCTTCGCCAAGTCCTTCGACCTCGGCAAGGTCGACGGGACACTGGACGGCCTCGGCGCCGACGGCATCGCGATCACCCGGGAGGAGGCCGAGAAGCAGGACCTGAAGGTCGGCTCGAAAACCGAGCTCGCCTTCGCCGACGGCGAGAAGGCCACCTTCACCGTCCGCGCGCTGTACGGCCGCTCCGAGCTCGCGGGGGACTACGTCATCACCCGCGAGGCCTGGGCGCCGCACCGCATGCAGGACGCCGACAGCCTCATCTCCGTCAGCTTCAAGGCGGGCGTGGGCGCGGACGAGGGCAGGACCGCGGTCTCCGAGGTCGCCCAGGAGTACGGGAATCCGGATGTGCAGACGCGTGGTGAATACGCGCAGTCCGCGGCGGGCGGCATCGACATGATGCTCACGCTGGTCTACGCCCTGCTGGCGCTCGCCGTCCTGATCGCCCTGCTCGGCATCGCCAACACACTGACCCTGGCCATCCATGAACGGACCCGTGAGCTGGGCCTGTTGCGTGCCGTCGGGCAGACCAGGGCGCAGCTGCGGGCCATGGTCCGCTGGGAGTCGGTGCTGGTCGCCGCCTTCGGCACGGCCGGCGGCCTGGTGCTCGGCGGCTTCCTCGGCTGGGTGCTCGTCAAGGCCTCGGACGGCGCGACGAGCAGTGCCTTCGCGTTCGCGGTGCCACCCGTGCAGTTGACGGTGGTCGTCCTGGTGGGCCTGACGGCGGGAGCTCTCGCGGGTCTGCGTCCGGCACGGCGGGCCGCACGCCTGGACGTGCTGCGTGCCATCGCCACCGAGTGACGTAGGACGCGCGCTTCACGGAGCCTGTCACCGCCCGGTCAGCCGACAACGGCCGACCGGGCGGGAGCATGTCCGGGCGCGTGCCCGTCGGCGAGGGACCGCGGCCCCGCGCCCAGGTCCGCGAAGGGACCCGCGGCGGCCGCGCCGTACGCCGGGTAGGTGGACGGCAGCGCGACGGTGGTCGTAGGGGCCGGGAGGGTGAACCAGACGACCTTGCCCGTGTCGCCGTGGGGGCGCACCCCCCAGCTCTCGCTGACGGCGGCGATCATGGCGAGCCCGCGGCCACAGGTGGCGAACGGTTCCGCGTCGCTCACCTCGGGGAGGCGGGGGTCGTGGTCGTGCACGGAGACCGTGAGGCGGTCGAGCAGCAGCTCGATCTCCACGGTGCACACCTTGTCCGGCTGTGCGTGCCGGTGCACGTTGGTCAGGAGCTCGGTCACACCGAGCGCGGCCTGGTCTATCAACGGATCGAGATGCCAGTAGCGCAACTGCGCCGATACGATTCTGCGGACCTGGCCGATCCGCGACGGCTGAGCCTGGAGCTCCACCGTGCAATACCTGCTTGGCTGGCTGATCACGACTGCGGCTCCCCGAATTGTGGTCCGGAAGAAGACGACGATCGGATCCAGCAGCGGCCGCGGGGTCTGCCGGTCGCTGTTCGTGACCGGCGGGCTGGTTCGCAGCGTCATCGCCGATGAACCCAGAGTGATGTGAGACCAGAGTGACTCAGGGGGTGCGGGCGTGCAACTCGCACCATCTCGGCCGTGAGCTCACGGGCTCCTCAGGCAGGCGCCCCGTGGCCTTTGGCCCTGCGTACCGCGTCGATGAACCTGCGGACCGTGGGCGGTCCCGCCTTGCCGGGCGCCGGCTCGTGATCGGCGAGGGTGAGGCGATAGCGCGTGCCGTTCAGTTCGGCAAGGGCCCGGTCGTCGGCGGCGAACCATGGCTTGCCGGCGCGCACCGTCTGCACGGGCGCGCTGTCGATCTCCCTGCCGTAACTGGTCAGCAGCTCGAACCTGCCGTCGGTGATACGGATTTGACCCGCCCGGGTGAGGGAGCGCAGCCGTCGTCCGATCCGCACGCCTGTGGCCGTGAACTCCGGCTCCGCCATGACGTTCCGCCCCCTTGAGCGCTTCGATGTGTCGTTCCGTACGGGACCGCCTTCCCGTGCGGTGCAGTCTGCACGCACCAGACGTCGAGCACCAGTGCGTATGAAGACGGGGTCACAACTGGACCACGCCCTCTCCCCAGTGTGCCGTGCCCCCGTGCCGGTCGACTGTGCCAGGTGTGCCTTTGAGGTGCTCAAAGGTGTGTTTATGCAGGTGAGAAGCGTGCGGAAGGTGCCTATGATCGAGGTGTCCGGCCCGCTCCGAGCGCGGCCAGGTTGACGTCAAGGAGCCGCGCGGTGAGCACCACACAGCAGGAACAAGCCGACGAGCCGATGACCACGCTCGACGTGGACCGCAGCGACGCGGAGTACCGGGCCTGGCTCAAAGAGGCCGTGCGCAAGGTGCAGGCCGACGCCAACCGTTCCGCCGACACGCACCTGCTGCGCTTCCCGCTGCCGGAACAATGGGGCATCGACCTGTATCTCAAGGACGAATCGACCCACCCGACCGGCAGCCTCAAGCACCGTCTGGCCCGTTCGCTCTTCCTCTACGGCCTCTGCAACGGCTGGATCCGGCCGGGACGGCCGGTCATCGAGGCGTCCAGCGGCTCGACGGCCGTCTCCGAGGCGTACTTCGCAAAGCTGATCGGGGTCCCCTTCATCGCGGTGATGCCCCGCACGACCAGCGCCGAGAAGTGCCGCCTGATCGAATTCCACGGCGGCCGATGTCACTTCGTGGACGACCCCCGCACGATGTACGCCGAGTCGGCCGCCCTCGCCGTCGAGACCGGCGGGCACTACATGGACCAGTTCACCTACGCGGAACGGGCCACGGACTGGCGGGGCAACAACAACATCGCCGAGTCGATCTACCAGCAGATGAGGCTCGAGCGCTATCCGGAACCCGCGTGGATCGTCGCCACGGCGGGCACGGGCGGCACTTCGGCGACCATCGCCCGCTACGTCCACTACATGCAGCACGACACCCGGCTCTGTGTCGCCGACCCCGAGAACTCCTGCTTCTTCGACGGCTGGACCCACCACGACCCGGACGCGACCAGCGACTGCGGGTCCCGCATCGAGGGCATCGGCAGGCCGCGGATGGAGCCGAGCTTCGTGCCCGGCGCGATCGACCGCATGATGAAGGTGCCGGACGCGGCGAGTGTCGCCGCCGTGCGCGCCCTGGAGGAGGCGATCGGCCGCAAGGCGGGCGGATCGACCGGCACCGGCCTGTGGAGCTCCTTGAAGATCGTCGCCGAGATGGTGGCCGAGGGCCGCACGGGCAGCGTCGTCACGCTCATCTGCGACCCGGGCGACCGCTACCTGGACAAGTACTACTCGGACGCGTGGCTGGCCGAACAGGGGATGGACATCACGCCTTACTCCGCCGCGATCAAGTCGCTCCTGGCGAACGGAACCTGGACCTAGCCGCCCGCAACCGCCGTGTGGTGCTCAGGCGTTGGCCGCGGCAAGGCGCCGGTCGAGGGCGGTGACGGCGTCGCGGAAGGCGCGGCCCATGCCCGGCCTGCCGAGCTTCAGCGCGAGGCGGAACGGCGCCACGCCGTCCGCGGCGAACGTCCACTGCACGCGGGTGCCGGTCCCGGCCGGGGTGAGCCGCCACTCCTCGAGCAGGGCCCGCAGGCCCGGGGCGTTCGTCTCGTCGACGCGGTAGGCGTACCGCTCGGAGGCCTCGGCCGCGACGATCGTCTCCCAGAAGCGCGTGCCGCCCTTGAGCCGGACCTCGCGGCCCTTGGCTCCGTCCGCGCAGTCGATGGGCCGGCACAGGGTGACAGCGGCGAACCACTCCGGCCAGGCGGTCATGTCCTCGGCGAGCGCGCGGTACACCGTCTTCGGGGGCGCGCTCACCTCGCGCGCGAACACCAGACGCACTGGAGCGGACTGGGTGAACTCCGGTCCCACGGGCCTCAGTCGGCGTGCCATCGAACTCAGCCCCCAAGTGGAATCGGGTCGTTGACCGGGCACCGACACCATAGCTGGCGGGGCGTCAGATGTCTGCGGTGCTCCCGGCGTTCTCCGCCCGCCCCGCGTCCACACCGTCTGCGGCCCGTTCGTCGGCTCCCGGGTCCTCGGACTCGCCCGTGATCACCAGACGGCGCAGACGCTCGGAGATCTCCGTCCGCGCCTCCGGGGGCAGCCCCGCGTCCGTCACCAGCGTGTCGACCTGATCCAGGCCGGCGAACGAACTGAGGCCCACCGTGCCCCACTTGGTGTGATCGGCGACCACGATGACGCGGCGCGCCGACTGCACCAGACGCCGGTTGGTCTCCGCCTCCGCGAGATTGGGCGTGGACAGACCGGCCTCCGCCGATATGCCGTGCACGCCAAGAAACAGCACATCGAAGTGCAGCGCGCCGATCGCCTGGTCGGCGACCGGGCCGACCAGCGAGTCCGACGGGGTGCGCACACCGCCCGTGAGGACGACGGTGGCCGCCCCCTGGCGCTGCCCCGAGGTGCGCTGCGCGGAGTGGAAGACATCCGCGACCCGCACCGAGTTCGTCACCACCGTCAGATCCGGCACGTCGAGCAGATGATGGGCCAGCGCGTACGTCGTCGTGCCGCCGGAGAGCGCGATCGCCGTGCCCGGCGCCACCAGGGAGGCCGCGGTGCGCGCGATGTCCTCCTTGGCGTTCAGCTCGAGACCCGACTTGGCCTCGAACCCCGGCTCGTGCGTGCTCGCCTCCACCACCGGAACGGCACCGCCGTGCACCTTCTCCAGGACACCCTGGCGGGCGAGGGCGTCGAGATCGCGGCGGACCGTCATGTCCGACACACCCAGCTTGCGGGTCAGTTCATTGACACGGACCCCGCCCCGGCGGCGTACCTCATCGAGGATCAAGGCGCGGCGCTGCTCCGCGAGGAGGTTCTGATTCTCACTCACGTCCGTCCCGGCCCTTCTGCCTCGTCACACCCGTCGCGCCCGTCCATCACGCTGCCTCATCCTCGCATGTGCGACCGACAGGCGGCCCACCGCCCGATTCCGCGCGGTCACCCGGAACGGGGAGATTACGTGATGGCCGGTGTGGACGGGGTCAGGAGTGGAGATCCTTCTCCCCTGACCACGCGCACATCGGGGGAAGCGAACAGTGGCAGCTGACCACAGAGAAGAGACAGCTCTCGAACTCCTCGTCCACGGGGTGGGGGGCACGACACCCGAAGAGATGCTGGGCGATCCGCGGACCGTCCGGATCTCCGGCGACGAGACGGCGGCCGTGTTCCGCCGCACCGAGGACGCCGACGCCGAGAAACGCCCGGACGACTACCGGGGCAAGCCGGTCCCGGAGGCGTACGTCTGGTGCAATCTGACCTCCGGAAACGGCTCGCGGGCCCTATGGCTGCTGCTGCTTCCGTTCATGGTGGTCAACCTCGCGCACTGGATGCGCCCCACCTCACGGCGCATGCGCAAGACCGTCCGGACGTACGGCCTCCTGGTGCGCCTGACCGGGCTCACCCTCACCGTCCTGCTGGTCGCCGCCGCATGTGAGGTCGCCATCGACCTGATCGCCTGGCAGTGCGCGGGCACACCCGAGTGCGCCGCCGAACGCTCCTGGCTGGGCTTCCTCGCGGCCGACGCCTCCGGACACGGCGGCTGGTGGAGCCAGCCGGGACGCCGCCTCGCCTTCGCCGCCCTGCTGCCGGCCGCGCTCACCGGCCTGCTCTGGTACCTCTCCCAGCGCACCTGGAGCGCGTACGAGTCCCAGACCCCGCTGCCCCACCAGGACGACCCGGAGGAGGAGGCCGGCCGCACCGCGCTCGGCAAGCCCGGCTTCTGGTACGGACGCCGCCTCGTGGCCCGCCTGCGCGCCGCGCACACGGCCGCCGGGTTCCTCACGGTGGCCGCCGCGGTCGGCGCGGCGGCCGCGCGCCACGACCGGCGGCCCGGCGGACCCGTGCTGCTCGACGCCCTCGGCTGGCTCCTCGTCGTGACGCTGCTCCTGGGAGGCGGCTTCGTCGCCCTGGTGGTCTGGCGCAGGGGACGCAGCGAGAGCAGGCTCGACCGGCACCTCGACGAGAAACTGATCCGAAGGCTGCCCCTCGGGGCGCTCACCCTGCTCGTCCTGACGCTTCTGTACGCGGGATGGTCACGCCCCGAGTGGACCTCCGAGGGCAGGCTGCCGGGCAACGCGACCTTCGGCGGCATCACGCTGGTCCAGGGGCTCCTGGTCATCGCGCTCGCGGTGGTCGCCCGCATGCTCTACCGCACGGCCCCCGACCCGCGCACCGCCCTGCGGGGCTTCGCGGGCCCCTCCGTCGCCATGCTCGCCTGCGCGCTCGGCGGTGTGATGTCCGGAGGCGGCGCCCAACGCGTCGCCGACTGGCTCGACGGCGCGGGGGAGCCGGGCTCCGGCGGCACCATCGACGGCCCACCCGTGCTCCTGACCTGGCAGGCATCGGTCATCCCGCCCCTCCTCGTGGTCGTCGCGGCACTCTGCGGCTGGCTCGGCGTCCGCACCTGGCGGCGGGCACGCCGCGACCGGGAGGACATCCCGCTCGAATACCCCGGCGAGCCGAAGGACGCGGCACGCAGCCGCCGCATCGCGGGCACCCGCGCGCGTGCAGCCCTCACCGACCGCGCCCCCCTTCTGGTGGGCATCACCTCGGCGGTGACGCTGCTGCTCGGCGCGGGCGCCCTGGTCGGCGCATGGGTGAGCGAGGAAGTCCCGAGCAAGGCCGCGCAAGGGCTGCCGCTCTTCTTCGAGGGCGCGGCCGAGACCTCGCAGGCGCTCGGCTCCTGGCTGATCGGCTTCGGATTCATACTGTTCGTGACATGGGGCCGCCGCGCCTACCGCGACGCCTCCGCACGGCGCACCATCGGCATCCTGTGGGACGTCGGAACCTTCTGGCCGCGCGCCGCCCACCCCTTCGCCCCGCCCTGCTACGCCGAGCGTGCCGTACCCGACCTCACCTGGCGCATGCACACCTGGACCCGCGCGACGCGCGCCACCGGCGGCAGACTCGTCATCTCCGGCCACTCACAGGGCAGTGTCCTGGCTGCCGCGGCCGCCTGGCAGCTGTGGCCGTCCGTCCGCAAGAGGGTCGCCCTCCTCACCTACGGCTCACCCCTGGAGCGCCTCTACGGCCGGTGGTTCCCCGCCCACTTCGGCCCGGCCGCCCTCGGCTCCCTGCACCGCGAGGTCGACTGCTGGCGCAACCTGTACCGCAGCACTGACCCGATCGGCGGCCCCGTCCGCGTACAGCCCGACGACGACGGACCGAAGGTCGACCACGACGCCCTCAAGGACCCCCTGGTCTACGGACGCACGGAGGAACACCCGCTCCCCGCGCCGATCCTGGGCCACTCCGACTACCGGGCCGACCCCGCCTTCGCCGAGGAGCGCGCACGGCTGCTCGCCCGGCTCAAGCCCGCCGTTCCGGCCCCGCGCCCCCGGACCGAGGAGCCCCCCGTGCCCGCCGAGGCGGTCACGGCAGCTCCGGCAGATCCTCCGGATACAGCAGGGTGAGGTCGTCCTTGCTCGGCTCCTCGAACTGGGCGACCCGGCCCGCGTGCCGCTCCACCATCGCCTCGAACGTCTGGCGCGCGGTGCGGCCGTTGCCGAACGCGGGACCCTTGGGAAGCGCCGTGAAGTACTTCAGGAGGGCCTCGCCCGTCCCCGAGTCGAGGCGGTACTCGTGCTCCTCCGCCTGCTGCTCGACGATCCGCAGCAGTTCCTCGGGGGCGTAGTCACCGAAGGTGATGGTCCGTGAGAAGCGGGAAGCCACACCGGGATTGACCGAAAGGAAGCGCTTCATCTCGGCCGTGTAACCCGCGACGATCACCACCACGGCCTCGCGGTGGTCCTCCATCAGCTTCACCAGGGTGTCGATCGCCTCCCGGCCGAAGTCACGCCCGGAGTCCTCGGGCGAGAGCGCGTACGCCTCGTCGATGAACAGCACTCCTCCGCGCGCCCGGTCGAACGCCTCCTGGGTGCGGATCGCCGTCGACCCGATGTGCTCGCCCACCAGGTCGACCCGTGACACCTCGACGAGATGTCCGCTCTCCAGGACGCCGAGCGAGGCGAGGATCTCGCCGTAGAGCCGCGCCACGGTCGTCTTGCCGGTGCCGGGGGAGCCGGTGAACACCAGATGGCGGCGCACGGACGCGGCCTTGAGACCGGCGAGCTGTCTGCGCCGCCCGACCTCGATCATGTCCGTGAGGGCGCGCACCTCGCGCTTGACGCTCTCCAGGCCGACCAGGGTGTCGAGTTCGCCGAGCACGTCCTTGGAGGAGCGGGAGGGCGGCTCGGGAGCGGTGTTCTTCTCGGCCGCCGGGTCCGTGGCGCGCTGCCCGGGGACCGTGCCGAGCAGCCCCACGGTCTGCGTGGCCGTCTGCGGGGCGGACTCCGGTGCCGCGGTCGCCGCCGTCCGCACCCCGCCGCTCTCGTCGCTCGTGCAGTCCTCGACGAGCGGCCCGTCCTCCGCGAACTCGAAGCCGCCGCGCGCGCACCGCTCCGTGCGGCACTTCTTCAGCGTCGTACGGCAGCCGTCGATGACGTGGAAGCCGTACCCTCCGCTGTCGGTCACCCGGCAGCCGTGCAGGCTGCCGCGGCCGCCCGCCGAGACGTAGAAACCCGCCTCCGCGGGTGAAGTGACGGTGCAGCGCTCAAGGGTGGGGTCGGCGCCCTTGGTGACGATGACGCCCGTCTGGACGCCGTCGACCGTGCAGTTGGCCAGGGTGCCGCCGCTGCCGTGGTCGCGGAACCACGCGCCGGTGGCGGCGTCGCGGATGCGGCAGTCGTCCAGTTGCGCCGTCGCGCCGTCGCTCACGGACACCGCCGTGTTGCGCACCTGGGAGAGATCGCTGTCGACGACGTCGGCGCGCGATCCGCGGTCCAGGACGAACAGGGCATCGGGCACGTCGTGCACCCGGCAGGACTCCAGGACGGCCGTCGCGCCGTCACTGACCCACACCGCGGGGTAGTCGCCGGTGCTGTCGTGGATCTCGCACTGGTTGGCGTCCACGCGTGTGCCCGGGTCCCACACCGAGAGGCCGTTGCGCCCGAACTGCCGCACGGTGGAACGCGTCAGGGTCAGGACCGAGCGGGAACGCAGGTCGATCGCGTTCTCCGGGATGTCGTGGATGCGGCAGTCGGCGAGCGTGAGCACCGCGTCCGTGTCGAGCGTGACGCCGTCCGACGTCGTGCGGTGCACGTCGCAGTCCGTCAGATGCGCCGCGGCCCGTCCGGTGATCTGCACGCCCGAACCCTTGACCTCGTACACCTCGCAGCCGATCGCCTCGAGCCCCGAGTGCTCACCGGTCACCGAGAGGCCCGCACCTGACGCGTGATGCACCCGGCAGCGCTCGAGACGGGGGTGCGCGCCGCCGCGCACCGCTATGCCCGACTGCCCGGCCGAGACGACCTCGCACTCCTCGAAGACGCCGCCCCCGCCGTCGAGCACGGCGATGCCGATGCCGCCCGGGTTGTCGACCGTGCAGCGCCGCACGGTCGGGCGCGCTCCGCCGCGCACCTCGATGCCGCTCGCGGAACGTGTCACCACGCGTACGTCGATGAGTTCGGGGGCCCCGTCCTCGACGAGCAGCGCGGGCGCGGCCGAGTCCTGGCCCTCGACATGCAGGTCCTGCACCACGGCGGAGGACCGGACGGTGAGCGGCACCCCGTCGGAGGGCGCGATGCGGACGGAGCCGGGGGAGCCCTCGGGGCCGCGCAGCGTCACCGCCCGCTGGACGACGAGATTCTCGCGGTACGTGCCGGGGGCGATGGTGAGGACGTCCCCGTCGCTCGCGGCCTCCAAGGCGGCAGCGAGCGATGCGTACTCACCCGTGCGGCGCCGCCACCGCGAGGTACCGGTGTGCGTCACCTGGACCGTGCCCTGTGCCATGGAGTTGCTCTGCCCCCACCTTGTCGTACGCGGGACCTCACGACCTCGCGCAAGGCGCCGAAGAGTTCGGCCGGTCCACCGTAGCGCGCGCGGCGAGGGCGAGTTGACCCGATCGCCAGGCTCTCACCTGGTCATCGCCGCTCTCTCACCGGACCCGGGAGTCCGTTTCGGTGCCTCGATCAGGGGTTCATGAGCCGGTGCCGGTCCGTCCCCAGTCCGGTCCCGCCTTCTCCCATGCCTGGTCCCAGCGGTCGTGACGCCGCACCACCATCCGCCAGACGACGATCCGGCGGGCCCCCTCGACGAGTCCGGCGACCGCCACGGCGGCGCCGATCCCGGCCAGTGCCGCGTGCGTGCTCGCGGTCGCGTCGTCCAGTGGTCGGCCGACCACCTGGCCGTGCGCGTCGGTCCAGAGCCGGAAGCGGTCGCCGGGGTCGGGGGACTCCAGGGCGGCCACCACCGTGCCGGTGTGCGCCGTGCCGTCCGGAGCCGTCCACTCGGCGAGCACCCGGCTGTGCCTGTCGCGCGCGGAGGACGTCTCGGGATCGGGGTCGACCGGGGGTCTGGAAACCTTCTTGATCACCGTGCCCGCGACCGCGTGCCGCACCTCTCGCTGTTCCCGCACCGACTGGAGCAGGGCGTCCCGCGAGAGGTTGCCGACCGTGAAGCCGGCCAGCGGCATGGCGACGGCGATGAGCAGCACGGCCACGAGGGCCACCCAGGCTTCGACGAGGTCGGTCTTGCGGCGCAGCGGATTGTGCTGCCAGCGCCACAGCCCGACGAGTGCTCGCACAGTCCTGCACCCCCTTCCGCGTCCGTCATAACCACGAGCGGCACGGCCCACGCGCCTGCGGGGAGAAGAGAGAGGCACATCACCCTTCTCATCCACGCTCAACGACCGTGCCGGGCCTTCGAGTTCCCGTGCGTACGACTCTCAATCGAGGACGGTGAACGCGTCACCGACCCGGATCGATCCGGTCGTCTCCGGCACCAGATTCTGGCCGAAGACCAGCTGGTCGCCGAAACGGCGGTGCTTGGCCAGGGTGCGCAGCGGCTCCTTGCCGCGCTCCGCGCTGCGCTGGTCGGTGGTGGTCACGACACAGCGGCCGCACGTCTTGGCCACCCGGAAGGTGACCTCGCCGATGGCGACGCGCGACCAGTCGTCCTCGGCCCAGGGCGCCGTCCCGTCCACGACCACGTTCGGCCGGAAACGGTTCATGGGGAGCGGCCCCTCGTCGGAGTGGTCGCCCTGTGCGATGAGGGAGTTCAGGGCGTCGAGGGAGGAGAGCGTGGTCAGGAGCAGCGGATACCCGTCGGCGAAGGAGACGGTCTCGCCGTCCTTGGCGTACGCCGGGTCGATGGGGCGCTTGGTCGCGGGGTCGTCGAGGTGGACGAGCCGGGCGTCCGTGTCCAGGTAGGCGCTGAACCAGGCGTGCGCCGCGGCGTCGGCGGGCACCGCCTCGACCATGTCCTTCCAGATGTCCACCGTGACGGTCTCGCCGGGGGGCGGCACGGCGACCGTCAAGGGCTCCCGGCCGGGCGCGGACATGCGTATGCCGCCGCCGGGCAGGAGCTCGGCGGCGGCCAACGCCAGCCTCGGATGCGGTCGTTGCGTGATGATGCGTCCGCCGCTGTCCACCAGCACCCACCGTCGGTCACCCGCGAGCCCCCAGGGCTCGACGACGGCCTCACGCGGAGCGTGTCCCCCGACCGCCTTGAGCGGGTAGAAGTGGATCGAGTGCAGCGCTGGATTCGGCATGCCGCCATCCTGCCAGCAGCCACTGACAGGGAGGCGGGCGGTCGAATCAGTAGCCGCGGTAGGGGCGGTTGTACGGGTCCTCGTACGTCGCCGGGGCGGGGCGGGGTGCCGCGGGGCGCATGGCCTCGTAGCCCGTTCCGGCCGGGGGACGCTGTTGTTGGTGCTGCTGGGGGCCCGGGTATCCGCGCGGCGCCGACGGCTGCTGCGGGATGTACGGCGCGGGCGCCTGCTGCAGCGGTGCGGGCTGCTGCGCGTAGCCGTACGAGGGGTTGTGGTGGGACGGGGCTGCGGGCAGCGCGGGCAGGGCTGACTGCAGTGCGGGCAGGTGACTGCCCGTGTCGTACGCGGAGGGGACCCGGATCGGGGCGATCTGAGGAGTACCCCGCTCGGCGACAAGGGAGTCGTAGATCGGAGTGTCCGGGAAGGACGGCGCGGAGTAGTAACCGCCGCCATAGGTGGAGCGGGGGGAGGTCATGACACATAAGTTAAGCCCACGATGTGCTGGTTGGGGAGACCGATAAGAGGGTTGTTTTACGTGTCGGTAGTGACCGGACGTCCCCAATGTGAGCGAACTTAGGAAAAATCGGTCGCGCAGCGGCGTAGGGATCCTGTAAAAGCCAAGCTCCGTACGGGTTACCGGCGGTTGACGCACGGTTGACGTGCGGGCCGTGCGGCAGGGTGTCGACGGTGGACATGGGCCTCGCGGGGGTCCGGGTAATAGGTTGGTCATGAACGGGACGGCGGCCTGGCCGGACGTGGCGACTTGCGATGGGGGCGGACATGACAATGCCTAAAGGATCGAATGTTCCCGTGCCGGCACCTGCCGTGCGCGTCGAACTGGGGTGGGCTTCAGGAGCCGGGGTGCCGGACGCCGACGCGTCGGCCCTGCTGCTCGCCGCTTCCGGGAAGGTCCGCTCGGACGACGACTTCGTCTTCTACAACCAGGCGGTCCACACCTCCGGCGCGGTGCGCCACGAGGGCAAGAAGAACGACGGCGGCCGGGTGACCGACGCGCTCGTGGTGGACCTCGCGCGCGTGGAGCCCGCCGTGGAGACCGTGGTGCTCGCCGCCTCGACGGACGGCGGCACGTTCGGCCAGGTCCCCGGTCTCTTCATCCGGGTCGTCGACGCGGCGAACGGCGCCGAGATCGCGCGTTACGACAGTGAGGACGCGACCGTGGAGACGGCGTTCGTCCTCGGCGAGCTCTACCGCCGCCAGGGCGCGTGGAAGTTCCGCGCCGTCGGGCAGGGGTACGGCAGCGGACTCCAGGGCCTGGCCACCGACTACGGCATCTCGGTGGACGAACCGCAGCAGGCGCCCGCGCCCGCCCCGGCCGCGGTCCAGCCTCCCCCGGCTCCGGCCCCGGCGGCTCCCGCGGCCCCCGTCCAGGCCCCGCCGCCCGCCGCGGCCCCCGCCCCCGCGGGACAGCCCGTGCGCCTCACCAAGGTCACGCTCACCAAGGAGGCGCCGTCCGTCTCGCTGACCAAGCAGGGCGGCACATCCGGGGCGATGCGCGTGAACCTCAACTGGGAGGTGCGCAAGCAGTTCAAGGGCTGGGCCAGCAAGCTCGGCCGGGCCGTGGCCATGCACGCGGACCTCGACCTGGACCTGTGCGCCCTGTACGAACTGAGCGACGGCCGCAAGGGCGTCGTCCAGGCGCTCGGCAACGCCTTCGGCTCCCTCGACCAGCCCCCGTATCTGCTGCTCGACGGCGACGACCGCACCGGAGCCGTGGCCAGCGGCGAGAACCTCACGGTCAACCTCGACCACATCAAGGACTTCAAGCGCATCGTCATCTTCGTGACGATCTACGAAGGCGCGCGCAGCTTCGCCGACCTGAACGCCACGGTGACCCTGCAACCGCAGCACGGCGCGTCCATCGACTTCTCGCTGGACGAGTGCACGGTGCCCTCCACGGTGTGCGCGCTCGCGCTGCTCACGAACAACAACGGCGACCTCTTCGTCCAGCGCGAGGCCCGCTATCTGGTGCCGGAGCGTGGCGTGAGCCCGCAGCGCACCATCGACTACGCGTACGGCTGGGGCATGAACTGGACGCCCGGCAGGAAGTGACTCAGCGCTGCTCGGGAGCGGGATCGGGGCGGGTGTAGGTCCGCCCCTTCCACGCCGCTCCGCGCCCCCTGTAGTGCTGCACCGCCGAATCCACCGTCATGAGGAGGTAGAGGAAAGCGGTGAACGGCAGCAGGGGAGCGAGCCAGAGAGTCTGCCGGTAGTAGCGCAGCATCGGGACGTACGTCGCCGTCATCACCAGCCACGCGATGCCGCCGAGCACGGCCGGGCCCGCGCTGCCCGTGGCCAGCCCGCCGAACAGCGCGACCGGGGGCAGCAGATAGATCAGGGCGAGCCCCAGGACGGTGCCGAGCAGGATCAGCGGGTTGTGGCGGAGCTGGGAGTAGGCGCTGCGCGAGACCATCCGCCAGAGGTCGCCGAGCCCGGGGTAGGGGCGCACGCTGTCGACGCGCTCGGCGAGCCCCAGCCAGATGCGGCCGCCCGAACGCTTCACCGCCCGGGCCAGCGTCACGTCGTCGATCACCGCGTGCCGGATGGAGTCGGGGATCGCCGCGCGCTCGGCGGCGGCCGTGCTCAGCAGGACGCATCCGCCGGCGGCCGCGGCCGTGCGCGAGCCCTTCGCGGCGATCCAGCGGAACGGATACAGCTGCGCGAAGAAGTAGACGAACGCCGGGACGACGAGCCGCTCCCACATGGTCACGACGCGCAGCCGCGCCATCTGTGAGACGAGTTCGAGACCGGCGGTCTCCGCCGCCGCGACCAACTCCCGCAGACTGTCCGGCTCATGGGCGATGTCCGCGTCGGTGAGCAGCAGATAGCGGGGCGCACGCGCGCGTGCCAGGCCGATGCCGTGCCGTACGGCCCACAGCTTGCCGGTCCAGCCCGGCGGCGGCTCTCCCGGTGAACCCACGGTCAGCGGCAGGCCGCCGTGCCGGTCGGCGAGGGACCTGGCCAGCGTGCCGGTGCCGTCCGAACTCCCGTCGTCGACAAGGAAGATCTCGGCCTGGCCCGGATAGTCCTGGGCGAGCAGCGAGGGCAGGCTCTCGGGCAGCACGGCGGCCTCGTCGCGGGCGGGGACGACGACGCAGACCGAGGGCCAGACGTCGGGTTCGCGGCGCGGTGGCAGCCGCAGGTCCGTGCGCCAGAAGAAGCCCTGTCCCAGCAGCAGCCACAGCCAGGCGGCAAGCGATGCGGCGGCGGTCCACACAACGGCGCTCATCCGCCGCAGTCTGCCCCACGCCGCCGGGCTCAGGAGGCCGATCGACTATGGTGACCGGGTGAAGATCGCGCTCATGGACTCCGGTATCGGCCTGCTCCCCGCCGCGGCGGCGGTACGTCGTCTGCGGCCGGACGCCGATCTCGTCCTCTCCTCGGACCCCGACGGACTGCCCTGGGGGCCGCGTACCGCCGAGGACATCACGGAGCGCTCGCTCGCCATCGCCGAGGCGGCCGCCGCACACCACCCCCAAGCGCTGATCGTGGCCTGCAACACCTCGTCCGTGCACGCCCTGCCCGCCCTGCGCGCCCGCTTCGAACCCGACTTGCCGGTCATCGGGACCGTACCGGCGATCAAGCCGGCCGTGGCCGGCGGTGGCCCCGTCGCCATCTGGGCCACCCCGGCCACCACCGGAAGCCCCTACCAGCGCGGCCTCATCGAGGAGTTCGCCGGCGGCGTCGGTGTCACCGAGGTGCCCTGCCCCGGTCTGGCGGACGCCGTGCAGTCCGCTGACGAGGCGGCCATCGACAGTGCGGTCGCCGCCGCGGCAGCGCTCACCCCGCGTGACGTAAGGGCCGTCGTCCTGGGCTGCACCCATTACGAACTGGTCGGGGAGCGCATCCGCGCCGCCCTCCAGCAGCCCGAGCTGCCGCCGCTGATCCTGCACGGCTCCGCGGGAGCGGTCGCCGCCCAGGCGCTGCGCCGGGCCGGAGAGCTTCCCGGCCCCGGCACCGGCACGGAAGGCGGCCTCATGGTCATCCTCAGCGGCCGCGCCGCCGAGCTGCCCCTCGCCGCCCACACGTACGCCGAAGGCAGGCTCCTCGCGGCGGCCACTCCCGCACGCTGAGTCCCGTACGGGCGCATGACGGGCCCGCACGCCGGGCCCCGGTCGCATCCCACGTACAGAACGGAACCATCCGTACAGCCGCAGTGGTGACGCTCCGCGATGCCGTGCCTTCCCACCGGAACGTCGGTACTCTCGGTCGCATGAGGGACCACACCCACGGCGAGCGGGGCAGCACAGCCGACGCCCCGCCGGAAGTCTGGACCGGAAGCGCGACCAACCGCGTGCAGTGGCTGCTGGCGTTGGCCGGCGCCGCCTGCCTCGCGCTGGGGATCGAGCTGGCCGTCGACAACATGTGGACGTCCGGGATCGCCGCCCTCGCCATGTCCGTCGTGGGGTGCATCGCCGCCGGGCTGCTGATCCTTTTCGGCACCCTCGCCTTCGTCCACGTCGCCGTGACGGTCGACGAGGACTGCCTGGAAGTGCGCTGCGGGCACATGGGCCTGCCGCGCCGCCGCATCCTCCTCTCCCACGTGGTGCGGGCCGAGTTCGCGCAGGTCGTCTGCCCCAGGCAGTGGGGCGGCTGGGGCTACCGCTCGCGGCCCGAGCTCGGCACCGCCGTCGTCGTCAGGCGTGGTGAGGGCCTGGTCCTCAGCCTGGGCGACGGCCGGAAGTTCACGGTCACCGTCGACGACGCCGAAGCGGCCGTACGGATCATCCGCCACCGGCTGTCCCTGGCGGGGCGCCAGGCAGCCTGACCTGCGCCGGTTCATCGCCCAGCGGTCGCGCCGTGGCGATGCCCGCGAGATAGCCCGCGCCCGTCGTCACCGCCGTGAGGCTCAGCGCGTTGCCGACCGACGCCACCGCGGCCAGCGCCGTCAAGGCCGCGCCCGCCGACAGGACGACCTGGGTGGAGCGCGGCGAGCGGTACAGGGCGTACAGAAGCCAGCAGAAGACCGCCGCGAGAAGGACCACACCCACCAGGCCCTGCTCCGCCACCTGCTGCAGTGGCGCCGAATGGGGCTTGCCGTCGGTCAGGAGATGCTCGGCCACCGTCGGGCTGGAGTCGGCGAACCGGCCGGGGCCCACGCCCACCGCGGGTTCCTGGCCCGCGAGCGTCAGCGCGTCCTGCCACAGCTCGACCCGGTGCCCGTCGAGCTGACCCTCCAGGGACGCGCTCAGTCCCTCCGGCAGCACGTCATCGGCGATCGCCCAGGTCAGACCGGTCACCACCGCCGTCGCCAGGGCAAGACCCGCAAGACCGAGCACCCTGCGCCGCATCAGCGCGGTCGCCAGCGAGCACAGCAGGATTCCGGTGCAGGCAACCACGCCGGCCACGGAACCCAGCGCCGCGGCGGCCACCGCGATCCCCACGGCCAGCAGCCGCATCGCCAGCCGCGCCGAAGCACTGCGGGCCGCCCACGCCGCGGAGCAGGCCGCCCCCGAGGCCAGGATCAGGAGCGCGGCCGTGGCTCCGGTGTGGCCGAGCGGCGCCGCGCTGACGGGACCGGGCGAGAGCTGCGGGGCCGCCGCCGCGAGGCCCACCCCGGCCAGCGCGCCGGCGCAGGGCGCGGCGACCGGCAGGAGCGCGCCGCATATGCGCCCGCCCGCGTAGCCCGCGGCCACGGCGAGCACCGCGAGGAGCACGCCCTCGGGCCGGCCACCGTGCACCCCCGCTGTGATCAAGGTCCAGGCGGCGCACACGCCGAGCAGCGCGCAGCCCGTCGCGTCGGACGCGCTGCGCCGTTCGTATGCCCCTGGCGGCCCGGCCGTAGCGGCCATCCCCGTTGTCCCCACCCCGTCGCCCCCCGCCGTATGACGGCGCCCCGAACGCTGTGGCTCGATCCGGCCGCAGGTCAGGGACTCGGGCACACCGTAGTCGCTGGAACCGTGAGATGTGGACATCTTGCGCAGGAACGATCCGTCGAACGCGCGGACAAGGCCCCGGCGACCGGGCACGACCGTCCTGTCTTTGTCCAAGTGACGCGCCGTACACTCCCCGAGTGACCGCCACCACCACCTCCGTAGACGAGTCGGAGCAGCTCGAACCGCAGCCCGCGCCCGTATCGCGCACGGCGCGCTTCCTGCGAGCGCTCGTCCCGGCCGCCGCGGCGGCACTCTCCGGAGTGCTGCTCTACGTCAGTTTTCCGCCACGCACCCTGTGGTGGCTGGCCCTGCCGGCCTTCGCGGTGTTCGCCTGGTGTCTGCACGGCCGCGGCTGGAAGGCGGGCCTCGGGCTCGGGTACGTCTTCGGCCTCGGCTTCCTGCTGCCGCTCCTGGTGTGGACCGGGGTGGAGGTCGGGCCCGGGCCGTGGCTGGCGCTCGCCGCCATCGAGGCGATGTTCGTCGCCCTCGTCGGAGCGGGCATCGCCGCCGTCTCCCGACTGCCGGGGTATCCGCTCTGGGCCGCCGCCCTGTGGATCGCCGGTGAGGCGGCACGCGCGCGCGTGCCGTTCAGCGGATTCCCCTGGGGGAAGATCGCCTTCGGGCAGGCGGACGGCGTCTTCCTGCCTCTTGCCGCGCTGGGCGGCACGCCGGTGCTCGGGTTCGCGGTGGTCCTGTGCGGCTTCGGTCTGTACGAGATCGTCCGGCAGGCGCGCCAGGCCCACGGCACCCGCACCGTACGCCGCGGTGCGGCGGCAGCGGCCCTGCTCAGTGTGCTGCTCCCGGCCGCCGGTGCCTTTGCCGCGCGCCCGCTCGTCAGCGACGACGCCGAGGACGGCACCGCGACCGTCGCCGCCATCCAGGGCAACGTCCCGCAGGCGGGCCTGGAGTTCAACGCCCAGCGCCGCGCCGTGCTCGACCACCATGTGCGCGAGACCGAGCGGCTCGCGGACCGGGTGAAGGCGGGCAAGGCCGAGCAGCCCGACTTCGTCCTGTGGCCGGAGAACTCCTCGGACATCGACCCGTTCACCAACCCGGACGCCCACGCGGCCATCGAGCGCGCGGTCAAGGCGATCGGCGCCCCCATCTCGGTGGGCGGGGTCGTCGAGTCCAAGGACGGCAAGCTCTTCAACGAGCAGATCCTGTGGGACCCGAGGAAGGGCCCCACGGACACCTACGACAAGCGGCAGATCCAGCCCTTCGGCGAGTACATCCCGCTGCGCGACGTCGTCGGCTTCTTCAGCAGCGATGTCGGCATGGTGCGCCAGGACTTCAGCCGCGGCACCGAGCCCGGCCTCTTCACCATGGCGGGCACCAAGGTGGGCCTGGCCACCTGCTACGAGGCCGCCTTCGACTGGGCCGTGCGCGACACCGTCACCCACGGCGCGCAGATCATCTCGGTGCCCAGCAACAACGCGACGTTCGACCGCAGCGAGATGACCTACCAGCAGCTGGCCATGTCGCGGATCCGCGCCGTCGAGCACAGCCGCACCGTCACCGTCCCGGTGACCAGCGGCGTCAGCGCGATCATCAGGCCGGACGGCCATGTCTCGCAGAAGACGAAGTGGTTCACCGCCGACTCACTCGTCGAGGAGGTGCCGCTGCGTTCCTCGCAGACCCCGGCCACCCGGTTCGGCACCCTGCCCGAGGGCATCCTCGTGCTGATCGCCGCGGGCGGTCTCGGCTGGGCGGTGACGGTCGGCGTACGGGCCAGGCGCGCCCGCCAGGCCCGTTAGGGTCGAAGGCATGGCAACTCCTGACTTCATCCGCACGATCCGGGCCGACGCCGGCCACCAGCTGTTGTGGCTCCCCGGCGTCACCGCCATCGTCTTCGACGACGACGGCAGAGTGCTCCTCGGGCGGCGCTCCGACAACGGCAAGTGGTCGGTCATCGGCGGCATCCCGGACCCGGGGGAGCAGCCCGCGGCGTGCGCCGTGCGGGAGGTCTTCGAGGAGACCGCGGTGCACTGCGTCGCCGAGCGCGTCGTGCTCATCGAGGCCTTGGAGCCGGTGACGTACCCCAACGGCGACACCTGCCAGTTCATGGACATCACCGTGCGCTGCCGCGCCGTCGGCGGCGAGGCCCGCGTCAACGACGACGAGTCGCTGGAAGTGGGCTGGTTCGCGCTGGACCGGCTGCCCGACCTGCACGAGGCCGGGATCTTCCGGATCAAGCAGGCCATGGCGGAGGACCAGCCGACGTGGTTCGACCGGCGCTGACGGGCGCCGCGGACCGGCTCAGCTCGCCTTGATCATGTCGGCGCACTTCTCGCCGATCATCATGGTGGTGATGCACGGGTTGACCGCGGGCAGGAACGGCATCACCGAGGCGTCGGCGACCCGGAGCCCGGTGACGCCCTTGACGCGCAGTTGCGGGTCGAGCGGCGAGTTGGCGTCGTCGGTCGCGCCCATCCGCACGGTGCCCGCCGGGTGGTAGACGGTGTTGTGGGTCTGGCGGATGTAGGCGAAGAGCTCGTCGTCGGTCGTGGCGTCCGGGCCGGGAGCGAGTTCGGCGCCCGCCCAGTCCGCCATCGGGGCCTGCGCCGCGATCTCCCGGGCGAGCCGGAGCCCGTACGTCATGACGCGGATGTCGTGCTCGTGCGTGAAGTAGCGCGGGTCGACCTTGGGCTTGTCCCGGAAGTCGCGGGTGCGCAGCCGGACCGTGCCCATCGAGCGGGCCCGGGTGACGTTCGGGGTGAGGCAGAAGGCGTTGTCGGTGGTCGGGTAGCCGCGCCGGTAGGTGTTCATGTCGAAGGGCACCGAGCCGTAGTGGAACATCAGGTCCGGGCGGTCGAGGCCCGGTTCGGTGTCCGCGAAGATGCCGATCTCCCACCACTGGGTGGAGGAGGTGACCATCGGCTGCTTCGCCTCCCACATGATCACGCCCTCCGGGTGGTCCTGGAGGTGGGCTCCGACCCCGGGGGAGGCCACCCGCACCTCCACACCGCACTCCCGCAGATGCCCGGCGGGGCCGATCCCCGACAGCATCAGGAGCTTCGGCGAGTCGATGGCGCCGCAGGCCACGATCACCTCGCGGCGCGCCCCGACGCGGCCGCTGTGAATGGTGTCGGGCTGCAGGTACTCGACGCCCGTGCAGCGCCGGTTGTCGTCGAACAGCAACTGCCGTGCCTGCAGGCCGGTGCGCACCTCGAGGTTGGGCCGCTTGCCGAGGATCGGGTGCAGATACGACACCGAGGCGGACGAACGGGTGCCGTCCGGACGGGAGTTGATCTGGAACCAGTGCGCGCCGCGCTTCACAGTCTTGCCGGTGTTGAACGGGGTGGTGGGGATGCCCGCCGCCGCGCACGCCTCCAACAGGGCTGATCCGCACGGGTCGTTCGGCGGCACGCTCATGATGTTCACCGGGCCCGAGCGGCCGTGGTGGTCACCGGGCGCGTCGTTGGTCTCCAGGCGCTGATACAGCGGGAAGCAGTCCGCCGCGCTCCAGCCCGTGCAGCCCAGGGAACCCCACTCGTCGAGATCCTCGGCGGGTGCCCAGAACGCGATGCAGGAGTTGTGCGAGGAGCAGCCGCCGAGCACCTTGGCGCGGGCGTGCCGCATGAAGCTGTTGCCGTTCTCCTGCGGCTCCACCGGGTAGTCCCAGTCGTAACCGGACTCGAGAAGGGCCATCCAGCCCTCGAGGCGCAGGATGTTGTCGTCGCCGACGTCCGAAGGCCCGGCCTCCAGGACGCAGACGCTGACGTCCGGGTCCTCGGTCAGCCGCGCGGCGACGACGGCGCCTGCCGTACCGCCGCCGACCACCACGTAGTCGAACTCGGCCTGGGGACTCTCTGCGGGCATGGTGACTCCAGATCAGCGGGGTTCAGGGGGCGGCCGGGGGCGACGGGGGCGTGGTGGGGTCGACGGGCTCCTCGAAGCGGTGCTCGGCGAGCACGCCCGCCTTGTGCCGCTGCACGAACCAGTAGTAGGCGAAGCCGCCGCAGGCCACGATGCCGATGAAGACGAACGCGCCCCAGCGCAGGTACCAGTGCTGCGGTCCGGTCGCGTTGTAGACCTCCGCGCGCGGCCAGGCCAGGTTGAGGGACATGGCCGCGCCCCAGAGCACGGCGAGGATGTTGACCGGCAGACCGAACTTGCCGAGCGAGAACTTGCCCTCCGCGGGCTCCCACTGGCCGCGCAGCCGCCTGACCAGCATCGGCAGGGTGACAAGGAGATAGGCCAGGTAGATCATGATGATCGCGATGCTCGTGATCACGGAGAAGATCTGCGGCTGGTTGATGTTGACGACCAGGATGCCGACGCCGACGAGCCCGATGATGATCGCGGGCAGTACGGGGGTCTGGAAGCGCGGGCTGACCTTGGCGAGCAGCGAGGACGCGGGCAGGCAGCCGTCGCGGGCCATGGCGAACGCGAGGCGGATGCCCGCCGCCTGCACCGCGAGCTCGCAGACGGTGATGGCGATGACCACGCACCACAGCACGATCTCGCCGATCGTGGAGCCGAGCGTGCTCAGGACCACGTACTGCAGGCCGTCGACGGACAGTTCCTTCGCGTGCAGGTCCGGCACGGCCAGGAGCGCGAACAGCAGGATGAGCCCGCCGATCAGGAACGAGAAGACGAGCGCCCGCAGGATCGCCCGCGGGGCGTTGCGGCTCGGGTCGAGCGACTCCTCGCCGAGCGAGGACGCGGTGTCGAAGCCGTACATCACGTACGCCGAGGCGAGCGACGCCGTCAGGAACGCCCCGAAGTAGCCGAGGTTCTGCCCCTGGCCCAGGCCGCCGGTCTCCGTGATGGCGCTGGGGCCACGGGTGATGTGGGCGGCGAGCAGCACGATCAGGACGACGGCCGCGATCAGCTCGATCAGTACGCCCGCGGAGTTGATGCGGGCCATCAGCTTGACGCCGAACGCGTTGACCAGCGTGGTGAACAGGATCAGCACGGAGCCGAGCAGCACCGCGTTCTTCGCCGCGTCGGTCGTACCGCTGCCGTCCCCGATGAACTGGAACGTGTCGGAGATCTGCGGCAGCGTGATCTGGTACGCGAGGGCGACCGCCGCGAGGGACACCATGGTGGCCGTCAGCATCATCCAGCCGCCGAGCCAGCCGATGTGCTTGCCGCCGAGCTGCTTGCCCCAGTTGTAGACGGACCCCGCGACCGGGAAGCGGGCGGCCAGCTCGCAGAAGCAGAGGGCCACCATCAGCTGGCCGACGAAGACCATCGGCCAGGACCACCAGTAGGCGGGACCGCCGAAGCTCACGCCGAAGTAGAAGAGCTGGAAGGTGCCGGTCAGGATCGAGATATAGCTGATCCCGGCGGCGAAGGTGTGGAAGTTGCCCAGGGTGCGCTTGAGCTCGGGCCGGTAGCCGAGCTTGCCGAGCGCGTCGTCGTCGTCCTGGTGCTGCTGCCGGGCGGCGTCGGCGGCCTCGGCGCCCTTGCCGGGATCCGTGCTCATTCGAACCACCTCTGTGGTGTCGGGGCGAGGTTGCGCCAGATGTGCTTGGCCTCCTGGTACTCGGCGAGACCGGCCGGTCCCAGCTCGCGCCCGAACCCGGACTGCTTCATGCCGCCCCACTCCGCCTGCGGCACATAGGGGTGGAAGTCGTTGATCCATACCGTCCCCGCGCGCATCCGGGACGCCACTCGGTGCGCCTTGCCGCCGTCCTGCGTCCAGACGGCGCCCGCGAGCCCGTAGACGGTGTCGTTGGCGAGCGCGACCGCCTCGTCCTCGTCCCGGAACCGTTCGACGGTGAGCACCGGGCCGAACGACTCGTCGGTGATCACGGACATGCCGGGCGTGCACTCGTCGAGCACGGTCGGCGGGTAGTAGTAGCCGTCCGCGAGGGCCGGGTCGTCGGGGCGTGCGCCGCCGCACCGGAGCACCGCGCCCTCGGCGATGCCCGCCGCCACGTACGCCTCGACCTTGTCGCGGTGGGCCGCGGAGATCAGCGGGCCGGTGCGGGCGTCGTCGTCGAAGGGGCCGCCGAGCCGGATGCGCTGGGCGCGGGCGACCACCTCGTCGACGAACCTGTCGTGCAGTGAGTCCTCGACGAGCAGCCGTGCCCCGGCCGAACAGACCTGGCCGGAGTGCAGGAAGATCGCCATCAGGGCGTAGTCGACGGCGGCCTCGAAGTCGGCGTCGGCGAAGACGATGTTGGGGTTCTTGCCGCCCAGCTCCAGGGCGACCTTCTTCACCGTGGGGGCCGCGGCGGCCATGATGCGGCGGCCGGTGACGAGCCCGCCGGTGAACGACACCATGTCGACCCGCGGGTCCTCGCTGAGCGGGGCGCCCGCGGTGGGGCCCGCGCCCAGGATCAGGTTGGCGGCCCCGCCGGGCAGCCCGGCCTCGGTGAGCAGGCGCATCAGGATGATGGCGGTGTGCGGGGTCAGCTCGCTCGGCTTGAGGACGAAGGTGTTGCCTGCGCCGAGCGCGGGGGCGACCTTCCAGGCGGTCTGAAGCAGCGGATAGTTCCACGGCGTGATCAGCGCGCACACCCCGACCGGCTCGTGCACCACCCGGCTGTCCACCTCCGGGCTGCCGGCGTCGACGATCCGGTCGGTGCCGCCCGCCGCCGTCAGGTTGCCGAAGTAGCGGAAGCAGTTCGCGATGTCGTCCATGTCGTATTCGCTCTCCACGAGCCGCTTCCCGGTGTCCAGGGATTCGGCGCGGGCGAGTGCGTCCTTGTCGCGTTCGAGGAGGTCGGCCACGCGCAGCAGCAGACGGCCGCGTTCGGCCGCGGGGGTGCCGGGCCACGGCCCGGTGTCGAAGGCGTCACGCGCGGCGGCGATCGCCGCCGCGGCGTCCTTCGGTCCTGCTTCGTCGACGGTGGCGACCAGGGTGTTGTCCGCCGGGCAGCGGATCTCCCGTGTCTGCCCGTCCTTGGCAGTGGTCCATGTTCCGCCGATGAACAGCTCCGGCATGACGGCTCCTCGGGGATGGAATGCGCGGGTGCTCCACCAATGGACGCTATGGAGAACGGCCCGCACGCGCACCACAGGAGCCGCTGATCGGGGCAGCCGCCCCACTCCGTTAGCCTGAGGGCACGATGAACCGGCTGAGCACGTCATGGGGCGCGTACGACCTCACACGATTTCCCGAGGACCCTCGCGACCCGCTGCGCGCCTGGTCCGCCGCCGACGCCTACCTGCTGCGGTATCTCGCGGGCGAGGACAGTGGAACGGCCGAGGCCGAGGAGACGGCGAAGCCCGTCGACCTCTCCGGCACCGTGGCCGTCGTCGGCGACCGCTGGGGTGCGCTGACCACCGCGCTCGCCGAGCACGGGCCGACGCTGATCACCGACTCGTTCCTCGCGCGCGAGGCGACGCGGGCCAACGTGGCGCGCGCCGGGTTCGCGCCGGACGCGGTGCGCCTGACGACGACGGGTGACACCCCGCCGAGCCGCGTCGACGTACTCCTGGTCCGCGTGCCGAAGAGCCTCGCGCTCCTGGAGGACCAGCTGCACCGGCTCGCGCCCGCCCTGCACGCGGGCACGGTCGTCGTCGGCACCGGCATGGTCACCGAGATCCACACCTCGACCCTCGACCTCTTCGAGCGGATCATCGGACCCACGCGGACCTCGCTCGCCCGGCAGAAGGCGCGGCTCATCTTCAGCACGCCGGACCCGGAACGCGGCGCGGGCCCCAGCCCCTGGCCGCGCAGCTACGTCCTCGACGACGACTCCGGGGCGGGAGCGGGACTGACGGCCGTCAACCACGCCGGGGTGTTCTGCGCCGAGCGGCTCGACATCGGCACGCGCTTCCTTCTGCAGCACCTGCCGACCGGCAGGGGAGCCGCGGGGGGCGCCGCGCACATCGTGGACCTGGGCTGCGGCAACGGCGTGCTCGGCACGGCGGCCGCCGTCGCCGACCCCGAGGCCGCGGTCACCTTCATCGACGAGTCGTATCCCGCTGTCGCCTCGGCGGAGGCCACCTTCCGCGCCAACGCCGCCGAGACCACACGTGCGCACTTCATCGCGGGCGACGCGCTGGCGGCCGTCCCCGCGGGGACGGTGGACCTCGTCCTCAACAACCCGCCCTTCCACACCCACCAGGCGACATCCGCCGCGACGGCCTGGCGGATGTTCAGCGGGGCACGCGCCGCACTGCGCCCCGGCGGCGAGCTCTGGGTGGTCGGCAACCGCCATCTCGACTACCACGTGAAGCTGAGGAAGCTCTTCGGCAACGCTCAAGTCGTCGCGGGCAACCCCAAGTTCGTGGTCCTGCGGGCGGTCAAGCGCGACCGCTGACACCCGCCGCGGCGTCGAAGGCGGTGGCCCGGGTCACCTTCTCCCAGGTCGCGATCTCCGCGCGGACCGAGTCGAGGTGCCCGACGACCGCGTCCACGGCGTCCTCGCCCAGCGGCAGGCGCAGCGGAGTCTCGTCGGCGTCGAGCGCGGTGATGATCGCCGCCGCGGCCTTCGCCGGGTCGCCGGGCTGCTCGCCGTCGCCGCCCGCGACCATCGTGCGCGTGGCGCCCGCCGTCGGCGCGTAGTCCGGGATCTCCACGGGGCTCGCGCTGGTGTTGCCGAACAGGCTGGTGCGGAACGCTCCGGGCTCCACGACCAGGACCTTGATGCCGAGCGGGCCCACCTCGGCGGCCAGCGCCTCCGACATCCCCTCAAGGGCGAACTTCGTGCCGCTGTACGCCGAGAAGCCCGCGAAGGACATCTGCCCGCCCATGCTGCTCATCTGCACGATCGCTCCCGAGCGCCGGGCCCGCATGTGCGGAAGGACGGCGCGGGTCAGCGCCGCGGGACCGAAGACGTGCACGTCGAACAGGGCGCGCAGTTCGGCGTCCGAGTCCTCCTCCAGGGCGCCGACGTGGCTGCGGCCCGCGTTGTTCACCAGGACGTCGATGCGGCCGTGCCGGTCGGTGACGTCACGCACGGCGGCCTCGATGCCGGCCGTGTCCGTCACGTCCAGGGTGAGGGCCTCGACCTGGTCGGGGTGGGCCGCGACCAGGTCGTCCAGGGAGGACGCGTTACGGGCGGTGGCCACGACCACGCCGCCCGCGGCGACGGCCGCCTCGGTGATCGCCCGGCCGAAGCCGCTGTTCGCGCCTGTCACGAGCCATACCTTCGTCATGCCGAACTCCCCTTGTATGTAGGCCAGTTCGTTCCGCCCCGGCTCTGTGGATCACCCTGCAGCAGAATCGGGTGGCCCGTCCAAGATCTGTCGTGATAGCTGATGGTTATGGACCTACACGGCAAGGACGTGCACAGCAGGGACCTCCGCTACTTCGTCGCGGTCGCGCAGGAGCTGCACTTCACGCGGGCCGCCGAGCGGCTCTTCGTCTCGCAGCCCGCGCTGAGCAAGCAGATACGGTCCCTGGAGCGGCAGTTGGGCGCCGATCTGTTCGTGCGCGAGAGCCGAGGCGTGCGACTCACCCGTGTGGGTGCGGCGCTCCTGCCGTACGCCCGACAGGTGCTCGAGCACTGGCATTCGGCGGTCGGCGCGGTGGAGCGCGCGAAGACCGAGGAGCGGGCGACGCTCTCGGTGGGGATGAGTACGCGACCGGCTCGCGGGGGCATCCTGCCGGCGGTGCGTTCCCGCTTCGGAGACGTCCACCCGCAGGCCACCATCCGCCTGCGGCAGGTGAGTTGGGAGGACGCCAGCGCCGGCCTCGCGGACGGCGCGGCGGACGTCGCCTTCGTCTGGCTGCCGCTTCCGGACCTGGAGCGCTACGGCTGGATGGTGGTCGCCGAGGAGCCGCGCCACGTCGCTCTTCCCGCGACGCACCGCCTCGCGGACCGGGACGAGATCGACTTCGCCGACCTCCTCGACGAACCCTTCCTCGCGCTGCCCGGGAGCGCGGGCGCGCTGCGGGACTACTGGCTCGCCCTGGACGCCCGCGCCGGCCGCCCGCCGCGCATCGGCGCGGAGATCGCCAGTACCGACGAGACGTACGAGGCGCTGGTGGACGGCCGCGGGGTCTGTCTGGTCGCCGCGGGCAACGCACCGCTGATCACGCTGGGCGGCGTCGTCACACGACCGGTCCGAGGCGTCACGCCCAGCCGGTTCGCCCTGGCCTGGCGCGCGGGTGACGACCGGCGCCCGCTGGTGGCCGCGTACATCAAGGCGTGCGGGGAGGCGCTCGGGCGGGCTGAGTAGGGACTCGCGAGCTGGTCGCACAGTGGCCCGCGGACACATTCGCCGCATCTCGTCGCAACCGTTGACCCTGCCCCAACACCCCCTTACCGTTTCGGCGTTCGGAGTATCAGATGGCGTTCGAAATGACGAACGTCGGCGCGAGGGGAGCCGCATGAGGCACAGTGAAGTACCCAGTCGCAGAACGGTGTTGAGGGGGACGCTGGCTGCCGGCGCCCTCGCCGCCGCACCCGCGCTCGCCCAGGCACCGGCCCACGCGGCCTCCCGGGCCCCGGCCTACCGCAACCCGCTCGTCGAGCAGCGCGCCGACCCGCACATCCACCGCCACACCGACGGCCACTACTACTTCACGGCGACGTCCCCCGAGTACGACCGCATCATCCTGCGCCGCTCCCGCACCCTGCGAGGCCTCACGCGGGCGGACGAGTCCGTCATCTGGCGGCGGCACACCAGCGGCGACATGGCCTCCCACATCTGGGCGCCGGAACTGCACCGCATCAACGGCAAGTGGTACATCTACTTCGCCGCGGCCCCCGCCCACGACGTGTGGAAGATCCGCATCTGGGTCCTGGAGAACACCAACGCCAACCCCTTCAAGGGGACGTGGACGGAGAAGGGGCAGCTCACCACGGCCTGGGACACCTTCTCCCTCGACGCCACCACCTTCACGCACCGGGGCAGCCGCTACCTCGCCTGGGCGCAGTACGAGCCCGGCATGGACAACAACACGGGAGTCTTCCTCTCCCGCATGGCCGACCCCTGGACCCTGACCGGGCCTCAGATCCGCCTGACCACACCCGAGTACGACTGGGAGTGCGTCGGCTTCAAGGTGAACGAAGGCCCCAGTGTGATCCGGCGCAACGGCCGCGTCTTCCTCACGTACTCGGCGTCAGCGACCGACTTCAACTACTGCATGGGGCTGCTCACCGCCGACGCCCGCAGCGACCTCATGGACCCCGCGTCCTGGTCCAAGTCGCCCACCCCCGTCTTCACCAGCAACGACACGACCAAGCAGTACGGTCCCGGCCACAACTGCTTCACCGTGGCCGAGGACGGCCGCACCGACGTCCTCGTCTACCACGCCCGCCAGTACAAGGACATCGTCGGCGATCCCCTGAACGACCCCAACCGCCACACCCGCATCCAGAAGTTCGGCTGGAAGGCGGACGGGACACCGGACTTCGGCATCCCCGTCGCCGACGCCGCGTCCTAGCTCAGCGGCCCGAGGAAACGCCGCACGAAGGCGTTGCGGAACTTCCCCGCCGGGTCGAGGCGACCGGCGAGCGCGGCGAAATCGGCCGCGTGCGGATAACGGGCGCCCAGCCCGGCGGGGTCGGCGGCGAACACCTTGCCCCAGTGCGGCCGGGGCCGGAACGGGGCCAGGCGCTCCTCGACACGAGCGACCACCGGGAGCACGGCCGCCGCGTCAGGCACCCAGGTGAAGTGGAACGCCACGGTGTCGCGGCCGTGCGCGGGGCTGAGCCACTGGGTGTCGGCGGCGACCGTGCGCACCTCGCACACCTGAAGGACGGGTGCCACCTCGGCCCTGAGGGAGTCCAGGGCGTGCAGGGCCGCCAGGGCGTGCTCGCGCGGCAGCAGATACTCCGACTGGAGCTCGGCACCGCTGCTCGGCGTGAAATCGGCCCGGAAGTGGGGCAGCCGCTCGTGCCACGGGCCCGGGACACCCAGCTGCTGGGTGCAGTTGACGGCGGGCATGCCCGGCACCGGGTGCTGCGCGGCGGTCGCGGGCGCCGCCCAGGGAAAGTCCACGGGGGTCTCGCCGAGTTGCTTGAGCCACACCTGGCCGAAGCGCGGCCCGCGCCAGTCGGTGAACAGACTCACGCTGTACGCCGCCGACGTCACCGCCTCGAAGTCGAGCCCCTCCAGCGGGAGTTCGCCGAAGACGTACTGGCTCACCCCGAAGTCCGGCGCCAGGTCGAGGGTGAGCGAGAGGACCACGCCGAGCGCGCCGAGCGAGACGACGGAGCCGTCGAACCCGTCGTCGCCGCGATTCAGTACGACCGTCTCCCCGTCGGCCGTCACCAGCTCCACCGCCCGCACGGTCTCCGCCAGCGACTGGTTGCCGTTGCCGGAGCCGTGCGTCCCCGTGGCGACCGAACCGGCCACCGAGATGTGCGGCAGCGAGGCCATGTTCGGCAGCGCGAGCTGGAACGAGGCCACGTACCGGGCGAGTTCGGCGTATCGCACGCCCCCTGACACGCGCACGGTGCGCGCCGAGGTGTCCACGTCGATGGACGGCTCCAGGGCGGAGAGGGAGAGCAGGGTCGCGCCCGCCGCGTCACCGTCCACGTCGGCGATCCGGTTGAACGAGTGGCCGCTGCCCAGAACCCGCACCTGCCGGCTGCCCGCGACGAGCGCCCGCAAGGCGGCCGGCGACGCGGGGCGGTGCAGCTCACGGGCCGAGAAGGTGATGTTCCCGGCCCAGTTGGTCACCGGGCCCACGGTGCCGTCCCGGCCGGTGGTCGTGCTTCGTCGACCGTCCGCGCCTGCCCCCGTTGATTCCATGGTCGCGATTTTACGGCTCGGGGCCGGCATCAGGCCCGCATCACCAGCCGGTCCACCGCGGGGTTACCCGAGCCGTAGGGCACCGGCAGGAGTCCGGGGTTGCCGCCCCCGGTCGCGTACAGCGCCTGTTCCAGGCCGCTGATCAGGGGCTGTACGTCGACCGGCGGGCGGACCACCAGGCGCAGGAAGCGGCTCGAGCTGCCGATCTTGTTGCCGCACTCGCGCACCAGGATGCCGTGCTCCGCCAGCAGCCGGTCGCGCAGCTCCGCTCCGTCGACCCCGTCGGGCAGCCGCACGTACACGAAATTGCCCTGCGAGGGATAACTGGTGAGCCCGGGGAGGCGTCCGAGGTGCCAGATCATCTCCTGGCGGTCGCGGCGCACCTGACGCAGGCTCAGGTCATAGGCGTGGCGGTGTTGTCTCAGCATGAACACCACGGTCTCCGCGAAGGAGTTGAGGTTCCACTTCGGCAGTGCGGCGCGCACCCGGCCCGCGAGGCCCGGGTTGGCGACGAGATAGCCGAAGCGCACGCCGTGCAGCCCGAAGTTCTTGCCGAGGCTGCGCAGCACGATGACGTTGGGCCGCAGGACCGCTTCGTCGGCGACGCTGGACTCCGGTCCCGCGTCGGCGAACTCCAGGAACGACTCGTCCACGACGACCAGGTCGAGGTCCTGCAGCGTGTCCAGCAGCGCGAGCACCGAGCGGCGCGGCAGCATGCCTCCGTCCGGGTTGTTGGGGTTGCAGATGACCGCGGTGCGGGAGCCGCGGGCCCGCACGAAGTCGACGAAGGCCGCCGGATCGAGCACGAAGCCGTCCGCCTCCGGAAGCAGGTACATGTCGACCCGCTTGCCGGTCTCCATCGACTGATCGGTCCACCGCCCGAACGTCGGCACGGGCACCGCGAGCGCGTCGCGCACCAGCAAGTGGTCGATCCAGGTGATGAGTTCGGTCGAGCCGTTGCCCATCACGACGGTCTGCGGATTGAGCCCGAGCACGGCACTGAGTTCGCCGGTGATGGTGTCGGCACTGCTCGGGTAGTACGTGAGGATGTCCCGCAGCCGCCCGCCGAGCTCCTCGTACATCTCGGGCGTGGGGAAGTACGGATTGCACGGGATGCAGAAGTCGACGAGCGGCCGCCCGCTGTCCGCCGCTGCCCTGTTCAGCGCGGAGTACGAGGGGCTGTGCGCGGTGGCCGCGCGGAAGAGAGCGGTGACGTTGCCCGCGTCTGCCATGTGAGGACTCCGGATGGGGGAGGGTGGTGTCTCCCGTACATACGTACGCGGGTGAGGGTGCGCTCAACTGCCGGGGCGGGAGGGCCCGGGGATCCGGCGGCGTCCGTCAGCTCCGCGGAATCCAGACCCGCATGGCTCCGTCGTCGCGGTTCGCCCACACGTGGTACGGCACCGCGGTCAACGGCGCAGGCGTCCCGTCCGAGCGGCGGTGGCCGGTGGTGGTGACGACCGTGACACCGCCCAACAGTTCCGGGCGGTGCTCGGTGACGAGGCGGGCGTCCGGTGCCAGTGTCACCTCGTCGAGGCGCAGGGCCGACCGCTGGTCGACGCCTTCCAGGCAGTACACGAGGGGCCCGCGCTCGATGGCGAGACAGCCGCGCACGGCGTCCACCCGGGGATCGGGCTCCGTGAGGCGTACGTCGAGGGCGAGGTCGAGGACGACGCGTTCCCCCGGGAGCCAGCGGCGCCGGATCCGCAGCCAGCCCCGGTCCGCTTCGGTGCGGTGCTGCTTGTCCGGGGCGGCCACCGTGAACTCGGTGCACCAGGAGGGGATGCGCAGCGAAAGCGTCCAGTCGCGGTCCGCCGGTGCCGCGTCGACGGTGACCGTGACGCGGCCCTTCCATGGGTAGTCCGTCTCCACCGTGACCGCTCCACCGGACCCGGCCGCGTCGGAGTCGCCGGTCGCGTACGGCGCGTACGTCGTGTACGAACCCGTCGCGTACTGATGCAGTTGCAGGCCGTCCGCGTCGCCGCTCGCCACGTAGTGGGGGAGCGAGGCAAGCAGCCGCATGACGTTCGGCGGGCAGCACGCGCACCTGAACCACGGCGTGCGGCGGGAAGCCTGGTCGCCGGTGCGGGCCTCGTGATCGTCACGCACCTGAAGCGGGTTGACGTACAGCCAGCGGTCGCCGTCGAGGGCGACCCCGGACAGGAAGCCGTTGTAGAGGGTGCGTTCGACGAGGTCGGAGTAGCGGGTCTCGCCGGTGAGCAGCGCCATCCGCCAGGACCACTGCACGGACGCGATGGCCGCGCAGGTCTCCGCGTACGCCCGGTCCGGCGGCAGCTCGAAGGGTTCGCCGAACGCCTCGCCCTCGTGGCGTGCGCCGACACCGCCGGTGAGGTACGTCTTGGTGGCGGCCATCGAGTGCCAGAGCCGCTCCAGCGCCTCGCGAAGGGTCACGTCGCCCGTCTCCATGGCCAGGTCGGTGGCTCCGGCCAGGAGGTACAGCTGGCGTACGGCGTGCCCCGTGACGGTCGGCGCCTCGCGCAGGGGCAGGTGGTCCTGCCAGTACGCCGGGCCCGGATCGCGGGCGCGGTCGATGACCGCCGCGAGCAGTCCGTGGCCGCGGCGGTCGGTGAAGCGGCCCGCGAGATCGAGGAAGCGCCGCTCACCGGTCTCGCGGTACAGCTCCACGAGTGCGGTCTCTATCTGCGGATGCCCGCAGATTCCGTGGTTCTTCTCGTCTCCCTCGCCCGTCGCGTCCGTTCCGAAGAGGGAGTCGATGTGCCCGGCGAACCGGACGGCCACGTCCAGGAGTTCGCGACCCTGGGTGGCCCGGTGGTGGGCGACCGCCGCCTGGATCAGATGGCCCGCGCAGTACAGCTCGTGGCCCCAGTCGAGCTCGCGCCAGCGCCGGTCGGGGCGGGCGACCTGGTAGTACGTCTGGAGGTACCCGTCGGGGTCCTGGGCGGCGGCGACGAGCGCGGCAAGCCGTTCCACGTCCGCGGCGAGACCGTGCGGACCCGGCTGGTCGGCCAGCTGCCAGGAGGCGGCCTCCAGCCACTTGTGGACGTCGGAGTCCTGGAACGGAAAGTCCCCGGCGAAGGCTCCCGCCCCCTGCGCCGCGGCACGCAGGTTGGCCAGGTTGCCGGCCTGTTCGAGGCGCTCGGGTCCCTGCGGAATGCTCACCGAGGCGTTGGTATGCCGCCGGGCGGCCCAGAAACCGCCGGTGATCCGTGCGGTGGCCGCCGGGCGCAGGGCGGTGTGGGCGTGGGCGCGAAGGCGGATGGGCCCTTGCGGACCCGTGGGCCCCCGAGAGCCCTGGGGTATGGGCGGGGGCGTGAGATCGGGCATACGTGCCATTCCTCGGTGCCATGTGCGTTCGATATCTAGAACATCGTTCGGACATCTGCTACTGGCGCTGACGCTACCGTGGGCCGCGGCGCGCGGGGGAGCAGTCGGCCGCATCCGGCACTTCCCCCTCACGTCCGCCCGCGCCACGGCTCCTACGATCGGGAGCCATGAGCCCTCGCCTGCTGATCAACAGCCGAACGACCGCCTACCGGCACGCGTCGATCCCCGCCGGGGTCGCCGCCCTGCGCGAGCTCGCCGCCGGGATCGGCTGCCCGGCCGACGCGACCGAGGACCCGGCCGCCTTCGAGCAGGACCTGTCCGCCTACACGGCGATCGTCTTCCTCTCCACCAGCGGCGACGTCCTGACCCCGGCCGGGCGGTCGGCGCTGCGCGCACACCGGTCGGCGGGCGGCGGTTTCCTGGGCGTCCACGCCGCGGCCTGCACCGAGTACGACTGGCCCTACTACGGCGAACTCATCGGCGCGCGCTTCGCCCGGCACCCCGTCCCCCAGCCGGGCCGCCTGATCATCGAGGATCACGCGCATCCCGCCACCGAACACCTCCCCGCCACCTGGGAGTTCACCGACGAGTGGTACGACTTCCGGGCCTCGCCGCGCGGTGCGGTGCGGGTCCTTGCGTCCGCCGACGAGACCTCGTACGAGGGAGGCGGCATGGGCTCCGACCACCCGCTCGTGTGGTGCCACGACCACGGCGGCGGCCCGATGTTCTACACGGCCCTCGGCCACGCCGAGGAGGCATACGCGGACCCGGCCTTCCGCGATCACCTCCTGGGCGGCCTGCGGTATGTGACCGGCATCGGCTGAAGGGCCCGCGCATGGGTGAGCCCCCGCCCGGTGGGGGCGGGGGCTCATGCACCAGGTGCCAGGGGTACCAGGGGTGCTAGAGGGTGCCGGAGGCGGAGATGGCGACCTCGGCCTTGGTGGCACCCGACTGCGAGCCGAAGCTCTCGATCTTCTTGACGAGGGCCAGGCTGTCGTCGTCCGCGACCTCACCGAAGACCACGTGCTTGCCGTCGAGCCAGCTCGTGACGACCGTGGTGATGAAGAACTGCGAGCCGTTCGAGTCGGGGCCCGCGTTGGCCATCGAGAGCAGGCCCGGCTTGGTGTGCTTGAGCTGGAAGTTCTCGTCGGGGAACTTGGCGCCGTAGATGCTCTTGCCACCGGTGCCGTTGCCGGCGGTGAAGTCGCCGCCCTGGAGCATGAAGTCCGGGATGACGCGGTGGAACTTCGAGCCCGCGTAACCGAAGCCCTTCTCGCCGGTGGCGAGCGCGCGGAAGTTCTCCACGGTCTTCGGCACGACGTCGTCGAAGAGGTTGAACGTGATGCGGCCTTCGGGCTTGCCGTCGATGGTGATGTCGAAATAAGCCTTGATTGTCATGGTCCTCATCCTGTCATTGCCCTGTCCCCACTCGCCAACCGAACCCCCCGAAGAGCCCGCCTCTACCTGTTTGACCAGGCATGATGGCGTTTGTGCCCAGGGCGCGCGCCGCGCGAAACGATCTTCTTCAGCCGGTTTTGACCCGCATGAAGGTGATCGAGTTCGCCGGGAACGTGTACGAGAACGTGTCGGACACGCCCCTGAACGTCGAGGTCACCGGCTTGACCGGTGTCGCGTCCTTCGTGTTCTCCGCGGCCGGGTCGGCGGCGAGCGTGGTCACCTTCGCGTTCCGCCCGACGCGGGTGCCCGAACCGAGGCCGATCTTGGTGCGCGCCTCGGAGCCCTGCGCGTTGACGACCTTGACGATCAGGTCGCCGGTGGCCTTGTCGCGGGTCACGACCTGGCGGAACGGCTCGGCCGGCTTGTCGTCCGTGAAGGATCCCCACTTGTCGCCGTCGAGGAAGAGGGTCACCTGACGCCCGCGCACCTCCACGCGCAGGTCGTAGCTGCGGCCCGTCTCGATGGTCGTCGTGTCCTGGACCATCGTCTGCTTCGCGCCGTCGACGCTCTTCTCGACGGCTGACTGGGTGTTGTTCCAGCCGCCCAGGTTCCACCAGTAGTGGTTGCCGGTGTCCTTGACCCCGAAGGCGATCATGAAGCCCTCCTTGCCGGACTTCTTGGTGGCCTTCACGTTCAGGTCGTAGTTCTGCCAGCTCTTGTCGCCCGCCGTGACCAGGGTGTTCTCCGCGGTCTCGTCGGACTGGACATACGCGCCGTCCTGGACGGCCCACGTGCCCTTGTCCGCCGCCTTGCTCCACTTGCCGTCACCGGCGGAGAAGTCGTCGGACAGGAGTGTCCTGCCGTCCTCGCCGGTGACCTTCACGTCGTCGTACGCGGCGCTGGTCGCCCAGGTGGACAGGCCGACGGCGCCGGTGATGGGGCCGGACGTGGCGGGGGTACCGGAAGCCGTGGACGGCACGACCTCGTCGCCGACGTTGCGCATGAAGAGCTTCTGCGTCTCGTAGTTGGCCGAGCCCCATGACTGGTCGTTGTCGTACCAGATCATGTTCGGCTTCCACTGCACGTAGTCCTCGTTGGCGAGCAGCGGGGCGTACGAGGCGAGCTTGACGACGTCGGCGTTGCGTTCGAGGCCGGTCATGAAGGCCGCCTCGGACAGGGCGTTGGAGAACTTGTTGCCCTGCGACGCGTACTCACCGAGGAAGACCTGCGGGCCCTCGCGGTCGTAGGAGTCGTAGCGGTCGTTGTTCTCCAGGAACCACTGTGGGCTGTTGTAGTAGTGCTCGTCGACCATGGCGACATCCGCGTCACGGTTGAGCTGCCACGCCTTGTCGAAGGTCGAACCGCTGTCGTCGGGGCCGGAGTTGGAGATGACGGTGATGTCGGGGTACTTCGCCTCGATGGCCGCGCGGAACTCCTTGAAGCGGGCGAAGAACTCCTCGGGGAGGTTCTCCTCGTTGCCGACTTCCAGGTGGGTGAGGCGGAAGGGCTTGGGGTGGCCCATCGCTGCCCGCTTCTTGCCCCACTCGCTGGTCGCCGGGCCGTTGGCGAACTCGATGAGGTCCAGGGTGTCCTGGATGTGCCGCTTCAGGAGGGCGGGGTCGTCGGTGGCCTTGTTCTGGCCGCAGCCGGTCACCAGGGCGGGCACGACGGGCAGCGGCATGGCGCCGGTGTCCTCGGCGAACTGGAAGTACTCGTAGTAGCCGAGGCCGTAACTCTGGTTGTAGCCCCAGAAGTTGGCGTTGGTGGCGCGCTGCTCCACCGGTCCGATGGTGTCCTTCCACTGATACGACCTCTTGCGCTGCCAGCCGGACTTCTCGTCGTACGCCTCGTGGGAGCCGGTGTTGACCAGGCAGCCGCCGGGGAAGCGCAGGAAGCCGGGGTCCAGGTCGGCGATCTTCTGGGCGAGGTCCTTGCGCAGGCCGTTCGCGCGTCCCTTGTAGGTGTCGCGTGGGAAGAGCGAGATCTCGTCCAGCGCGACGGGGGCGCCGGAGGTGACCGCGAGCCGGCCGGTGGCGGAGGTGCGGCCCGCGGTGAAGGATGCCTTGTACTTCGCCCAGCCGCCCCGCGCGGTGACGCGGCGGGCCGGTGCGAGCTCCCCCGAGGCGTCGCGCAGGGCGAGGGTCAGCGGAGCCTTGCCCGGACCGCCGTCCCCCGATCCGCTGGTGCGGGCCCAGACCGAGAAGTCGTAGCGCTTGCCCTTGGTGACCGCGATGCCGGTGTTGTAGCCGGAGTTGGTGACGGTCGAACCGCCGTCCAGGGAGAGGTAGGCGCGGTTACGGGCGTTCAGGCGGCCGTCGTCGTTCAGCACCTTCGCGGCGCCGGACGTCTCCCACGAGGTCAGCGGCGTGTAGGCGGTGTTGTCGGCGGTGGAGTACTCGAAGGAGCGGTTCTGGACGAGTTCGGCGTAGAGGCCGCCGTCCGCCGCGCGGTTGATGTCCTCGTAGAAGACGCCGTACATCGAGTCGTCGATCTTCGCGCCGGTGCGGGCCGTGTCGACGTCGATGGTGTAGTCGGTGGGTTCGGCCGCGGCGGTGGGTCCCGCGGCGAGCGTTCCGGCGAGCAGGGCTCCCAGGGTGAGCCCGAGTCTCCATCGTCTGCGTGCCATGCGTACCCCAGTCCTCGTGCGGTATTTCGAACGCTGATCAGTAGGTCGAACGGCAACTTAGATAGCGGGGAGCGGCGCGTCAACGCATCGCGCAGGAAGTGGCCGAGGTGAACTTCCGGGGTTCGTGATCTCGAACAACTGCCGTGAAATTCGGGGGACTTCACCCCGGGCTCTGTCCGAACCGTTGACTGGCCCCGTGTTCGACCTTACGGTCCCGTTCGAAGTTGCGAGCAGCATTCGAAATATCGAACAGAAGTGAGCCGCAATGTCACCACCCCTCCCCAGCCGACGAGGTGTGCTCGGCGGCATCGGAGCTTTCGCCGTCGCGGGCAGCTTCGGACTCGCCGCCGCGAATCGCAGTGCCTCCGCGATCGCGTCGGACGCGGACGTACGGGTCCGCTACTGGAATCTGTTCTCCGGCGGCGACGGCGCCAACATGATCGCGATGCTCGACGCCTTCCGCGCCGCAAACCCCCGGGTCGACGTCAAGGACTCGACCCTCCAGTGGGGCAACCCGTACTACACCAAGCTCGCCATGGCCGCTTCGGGGAACCGCGCCCCCGACCTCGCGGTGATGCACCTGGGCCGCATACCCGGCTTCGCGCCCGGCCGGCTCCTGGACCCCTGGGACGTGCGCCTGCTCGCCGAGTACGGGGTGCGCGAGGCGGACTTCGACCCGGTGCTGTGGAAGCGCGCGGTGGTCGACGGCAAGCTGTACGGCCTGCCGCTCGACATCCACGCCCAGCTCTGCTTCTACCGCCGGGACGTGTGCGAGAAGGCGGGTCTGCTCGACGCGGGCGGCGACCTGGCTCGGGTCACCTCGACCGAGGACTGGTTCAAGGCGCTCAAGGCAGCGAAGAAGGCCGTCAAGGGTGACGTGCACACCATCGGCATCAAGGCCGACGAACCGAACTTCTCCTGGTGGTTCTTCCTGTCCTTCTACACCCAGCTCGGCGGCACCTGCCTCAGCGCCGACGGCCGGGACATCACCTTCGACACCGGCAAGGCCACCCAGGTCCTCGAATTCCTGCGGCAGCACCTGACCGACGGCTACTCCACCGCGATCGGCATCGCCGACGGCGAGTCCTTCGTCAACGGCTCCGCCTTCACCTGGGAGGGCAACTGGTCGGTGCCCGTCTTCAGCGGCGCGAAGCTGAAGTACGGCGCGACCCCGCTGCCGCCCGTCTTCGGGAAACCCGCCACCCACACCGAGTCACACTGTTTCGTCCTGCCCCACCAGTCGCGGCGCGGCGGCGCCACCAACGAGGGCGCCCACCAACTGGCCGCGTACGTCGTCAAGAACGCCACGGCCTGGGCGCGCGGCGGTCACATCCCCGCCCATCTGCCGACGCTCGACGACAAGAAGTACTCGGCGCTCGAGCCACAGTCCGAGTACGTCTCCGCCATGGACCACATGGCGGTCGAGCCGCCCGCCTGGTTCGCGGGATCCACCGGCCTCCTGGCGCAGCGCATCGGCCCCGTCATCGCCTCGTCCAACGTCGGCTCCGCCAAGCCCGACGCCACCGCGCGGCGCATGAGGGACGTACTCGAAAAGCTGGTCGCGATGAAGAACCCGATGGAAGGCAGAGCCGCCACCGAGGGAGGGTCCGCCGCATGAGCGCCGTCGACACCGCGGTCGCCCCGGCCGCCGTACGGCCCGCCCCGGCGGCGGACGCCGACTCGCTGCGGGCCCGGCTGACGCGTCGCGTGCAGCACGGCGGCTGGTTCGTCGCCCCGTTCCTCGTCCTGTTCGCGCTGTTCGTGCTGTTCCCCATCGGCCGCGGCCTGTGGCTCAGCTTCACCGACGCCAACATCTCCGGCACCGGCGAGAGCTTCGTGGGCCTAGACAACTACCGCGAAGCCCTCGACAGCCCACTCCTGTGGGACTCCCTGGGGCACAGCGCGTACTTCACCCTGCTCGTGGTCCCCTGCATCGTCGTCCTCGCGTTCCTCTTCGCGATGCTCGCCCACCACATCGAGCGCGCCACATGGCTGTGGCGGCTGTGCTTCTTCGCCCCCTTCCTGCTGCCGTCGACCGTCGCGGGCAACCTGTGGCAGTGGCTGTTCAACCCGGGCACCGGAATGATCAACCACGTCTTCGGCCTCGACACGCCCTGGCTGACCCAGAAGTCCACGGCCATGCTCGCCGTCGTGATCACCACCCTGTGGTGGACGGTCGGCTTCAGCTTCCTGCTCTTCCTGGCAGCGCTGCAGAACATCCCGAAGCATCTGTACGAGGCCGCCTCGCTCGACGGCGCGAACGCCTGGCATCGGCTCGTGCACATCACCCTGCCCATGCTGCGCAACATCACCGGCCTGGTGGTCACCCTGCAGATCCTCGCCTCGCTCCAGGTCTTCGACCAGGCCGTGGTCATGCAGGACTTCGGCCCCGGCCCCGAGGAAAGCACCCGGACCTTCGTCCAGTACACCCTCGAAGAGGGCTTCACCGCCTACCGCGTGGGCTACGCGTCGGCGATCTCCATCATCTTCTTCGTGCTCATCGCGGCCGTCGCCCTCGGCCGGATGTGGCTCCTGCGCAAGCGTGAGGAGGGCGTGCGATGAGTGCCACTGCCCTGAACAAGACTGCCGTACGCAAGAAGAAGTGGACCCCGAGCCAGATCGTGCTCACCGCACTCGGCGTCCTCGTCTCCGCACTGTGGATGACGCCCCTGCTGTGGGCCCTCTTCACGTCCCTGAAATCGGAGACCGAGGCCGTCGAGGTGCCCACCCACTGGGTGCCCGAGGAATGGACGGGCCAGGCGTGGAAGGCGCTCTTCGAGAGCGGCAACATCACCAACTGGTTCGTGAACTCACTCGTCGTCTCGGTCTGCGTCACCTTCGTCGTGGTGCTCGTCAGCGCGCTCGCCGGGTACGGCTTCGCGCGCACCGAGTTCCGCGGCAAGAACGCGCTGCTCGGCCTGGTGATGGCGGGCCTGATGGTGTCGCCCGCGGTGCTCGGGGTCCCGCTCTTCACGACCGTCCAGTCCATGGGGATGGTCGACACCTACTGGGGCATGATCCTGCCGCAGTGCGCGCCCGCCGCGATGGTCTACATCCTCTACAAGTTCTTCCAGTCGATCCCGCACGAGTTGGAGGAGGCCGCGTACATCGACGGCGCCGGACGCTGGCGGGTCTTCTTCACGATCGTCCTCCCGCTGTCCAGGCCCTCGCTCTCGGCCGTCGGGATCTTCACGTTCATCGCGTCCTGGAACAACTTCCTGTGGCCGTACATGGTGACCAACAACCCCGATCTGATGACCATGCCGAACGGCATCGCGACCGTCATGAACTCCTACGGCATCCAGTGGGCGCAGCTGATGGCGGGCGGCCTCATGGCAGGTCTGCCGCTGATCGTCGTCTTCGTCTTCTTCCAGCGCCAGATCGTCAGCGGTGTGGCCCACACGGGTCTGGCCGGACAGTAACACCCTTACCTGGTAACCCTGTTGAAAGGTTCTACATGGCCCCCCGCACCGCCCGCTTCACCCTCGACCCCGCCTTCACCGTGGGCGAGGTCGACCCCCGGCTCTTCGGCTCCTTCGTGGAGCACCTCGGCCGCTGCGTCTACACCGGCATCTACGAACCGGGCCATCCCTCGGCCGACGAGGCGGGGCTGCGTGCCGACGTGCTCGGCCTGATCCGCGAACTCGGGGTGACGGCCGTGCGCTACCCCGGCGGGAACTTCGTGTCCGGGTACAAGTGGGAGGACTCCGTCGGCCCCGCCGACGAGCGGCCGCGCCGCCTCGACCTGGCCTGGCACTCCACGGAGACCAACCGCTTCGGACTCTCCGAGTACCTCGCCTTCCTGCGCAAGATCGGCCCGCAGGCCGAGCCGATGATGGCGGTGAACCTCGGCACGCGAGGCGTCGAGGAGGCCCTCGAACTCCAGGAGTACGCCAACCACCCCTCCGGCACCGCCCTCTCGGACCTGCGCGCCGCACACGGCGACAAGAGCCCCTTCGGCATCCGCATGTGGTGCCTGGGCAACGAGATGGACGGGCCGTGGCAGACCGGCCACAAGACCGCGGAGGAGTACGGACGCCTGGCCGCCGAGACCGCGCGCGCGATGCGCCAGGCGGACCCGGACGTCGAGCTGGTCGCCTGCGGCAGCTCCGGCCAGTCGATGGAGACCTTCGCCGCGTGGGAGGCCACGGTGCTGGCCGAGACCTACGACCTCGTCGACCACATCTCCCTGCACGCCTACTACGAGGAGACCGACGGCGACCGGGACTCCTTCCTCGCGTCCGCCGTCGACATGGAGTCCTTCATCGAGAACGTCGTCGCCACCTGCGACCACGTGGGCGCCCGCCTGAAGTCCAAGAAGAAGATCAACCTGTCCTTCGACGAGTGGAACGTCTGGTACCAGTCCCGGCCGCACCCGGAGGCCGAGGAGAGCCTGCGCGACTGGCCCGAGGCCCCGCGCCTCCTGGAGGACAACTACACCGTCACGGACGCGGTCGTCGTCGGCTCGCTCCTGATCGCCCTGCTGCGGCACGCCGACCGGGTGGCCGTCGCCTGCCTGGCCCAGCTGGTCAACGTCATCGCTCCGATCCTGACCGAGCCCGGCGGCCCGGCCTGGCGGCAGACCACCTTCTTCCCCTTCGCGCAGGCCTCACGGCACGGCCGCGGTCAGGTCCTCGACGTACGCGTGGACTCGCCCGCGCACGGGACGCGGAAGTTCGGCGAGGTGCCTCTGCTGCACGCGACGGCCGTCCGCGCCGGTGACGGCACCGTCACCGTCTTTGCGGTCAACCGCAGCCAGAGCGAGTCGCTGCCGATCGAAGTCGCCCTCCATGGCCTTGAGCTGGCGGAGGTCATCGAGCACAGCGCCCTCGCGGACGCGGACCCCGACGCGCGCAACACCCTCGCCGAGCCGGAGCGCGTGACCCCGCACGGCGTCAGCGGGACAGCACTCCAGGACGGCACGCTGAGCGCCGTACTGGAGCCGCTGTCGTGGAACGTGATCCGCCTGGGCTGAGCCCCTCACGCCCGGGTCAGTAGGCGACGGGCCACCCCGAGCTCCAGTTCAGGAGGTTGACGCCGAGCTTCGGGGTGCCGTTGTCCTGGCCGTCGTAGTAGTGGTAGACGAGCAGGTCGCCGTCGGTGTCCTTCATGACCGACTGGCCGCCGGGGCCGATGTGGCGGCCGTGACTCTCCTGGACCGGCGTGCCGCCGTTGTTCATCATGCCGACGCCGTTCTTGTCGACGTACGGCCCGGTGACCTTGGAGGAGCGACCGACCTTGATCTTGTACGTGGAGCTGGTGCCGGCGCAGCACGTGTCGTACGAGGCGAAGAGGTAGTAGTAGCCGCCCCGCTTGACGATGTAGGGCGCCTCGACGGCCTTGGTGCCGGTGGGGCGCGAGGCGAGTGAACGCCGGGTCGTGTCGCCCGCGTACTGCTTGCCCGTCGAGGGGTCGACCCGGATCATCTTGATGCCGGTCCACCAGGAGCCGAAGGACAGCCACCACTTGCCGTCGTCGTCCACGAAGAGGTTCGGGTCGATGGCGTTGTAGTCGCTGGACGTGGTCGAGGTGTGGACGGCGCCGTAGTCGGTCCAGGAGCCGGGCTCGCCGGTCGTGGAGCCCGCCAGGCCGATGGCCGACTTGTTCGAGCCGAACGACGAGACGGAGTAGTACATCAGGTACTTGCCGCCGTGGTACGAGATGTCGGGCGCCCAGACGTCCCCGGTGGAGTTGTAGTTGCTCCACCAGCTCGGCCGGCCGGGGAAGGCGGAACCGCTGCGGCCGAAGGAGATCCGGTCGGTGGAGGTGCGCAGCTGCAGGCCGTCGCCGGTCGAGTAGAGCAGGTACTTTCCCGATGAGGTGCGAGCAAGAGTCGGGTCGTGCACGACGATGTCGCCGGTGACCCGGCCGGGATCGGGGTAGGCGGTCGCGCTGCTCGGGATGAGGGCGAGCAGGGCGGCCGCGGGCAGGGCGACGAGGGCCCTGCGGCGGAAGGCGGGGGAGGTATGGCTCACTCCGGTCTCCTTGAATGGGTACGGGGGCGAACGGGGGTGGCGCAGGAAGTCGCCGCCGAGAACAGAAAGGTTGCCGGATTCTTCAGATTCCTCGGATCGCCTCCGTCGAATTAATTCGACAACTCCCTTTCGTGTGCTGCCTCTTGACATCAGGCTCATCCGGCTGAATTTTGGGAGCGCTCCCACTGATGCCCTCACTGCTTACTCAGCTCCCCGTGCGGAGCTCGCCCCCATCGAGCCGTCAGGAGATCTCCCCGCATGTCCGCATTCCCCCCATCACCCCGCTCCGGCCCCTCCAGACCGGAAATCAGCCGCCGGAACCTGCTGACCCTCGGCGCCGGAGCCGCGCTGGCGCCGGTCATCGTGGCGCTCAACCCCGCAGGTCACAGTGCCCAGGCCGCCCCCGCGGCCACCGAGTACGAACAGCGCTTCCTCGACCTTTATGGGAAGATCACCGATTCCGCGAACGGCTATTTTTCGCCGGACGGTATTCCCTACCACTCCGTCGAAACCCTCATTGTCGAAGCCCCTGACCACGGGCATGAGACGACATCCGAGGCGTACAGCTATCTGCTCTGGCTGCAGGCCATGTACGGCAAGGTCAGCGGAGACTGGACACGTTTCAACGCGGCCTGGGAAACCATGGAGAAATTCATGATCCCGTCCCACGCCGACCAGCCGACGAACAGTTTCTACAATGCGGCGAAACCAGCCACGTACGCCCCGGAACACGACCAGCCGTCCCAGTACCCCGCCCGGCTCGACCCCTCGGTCCAGGCAGGCGCCGACCCCATCGCCGCCGAACTGAGGAGCGCGTACGGCACCGACGACATCTACGGCATGCACTGGCTCCAGGACGTCGACAACGTCTACGGCCACGGCGGTGACGCCGCGGGGCCCGTCTACATCAACACCTTCCAGCGCGGCTCCCAGGAGTCGGTCTGGGAGACCGTCCCGCACCCCACCCGCGACGAGTTCGAGCACGGCGGCCCGAACGGCTACCTCGACCTGTTCACCGGCGACGCCTCCTACGCCAAGCAGTGGAAGTACACCAACGCCCCCGACGCCGACGCCCGCGCGGTGCAGGCCGCCTACTGGGCGCACGTCTGGGCCTCGGCCCAGGGCAAGGAGTCCGAGGTCGCGGCGACGGTCGCCAAGGCGGCCAAGATGGGCGACTACCTGCGCTACGCCCTGTTCGACAAGTACTTCAAGACCATCGGCGACTGCACCGACCCGTCCGGCTGTGCGCCCGGCAGCGGCAAGAACAGCGCGCACTACCTGCTGTCCTGGTACTACGCCTGGGGCGGCGCCACCGACACATCGGCGGGCTGGGCCTGGCGCATCGGATCGAGCCACAGCCACGGCGGCTACCAGAACCCCCTGGCCGCCTTCGCCCTCAGCGCCTACGCCCCGCTCGCCCCCAAGTCAGCCTCGGGCAAGGCGGACTGGACCAAGAGCCTGACCCGGCAGATCGAGTTCTACCGCTGGCTGCAGTCCGCCGAGGGCGCCATCGCGGGCGGCGCCACCAACAGCTGGCAGGGCCGTTACGCCGAGCCCCCGGCCGGCACCCCCACCTTCTACGGCATGGCCTACGACGAGAAGCCCGTCTACCACGACCCGCCGTCCAACCAGTGGTTCGGCTTCCAGGCCTGGTCGATGGAGCGCGTCGCCGAGTACCTCCACGAGACGGACGACCCCGCCGCGAAGGTCGTCATGGACAAGTGGGTGAAGTGGGCGCTCTCCGAGACGAGGACCGCCGCCGACGGCACCTACACCTTCCCCTCCACACTCAAGTGGTCCGGTCGGCCCGACACCTGGAGCCCCACAAACCCCGGCGCCAACACGGCACTTCACGTATCCGTCGTCGACCGCACCAACGACGTGGGCGTGGCCGGGGCCTACGCAAGGACCCTCACGTACTACGCCGCCGCAACCGGCCACACCGAGGCCGCCGGCACGGCCAAAGCACTCCTGGACGGCATGTGGCAGCACCACCGGGACGCCCTCGGCGTCGCCGTGCCCGAGACCCGCGCCGACTACGACCGCTTCGACGACGCGGTGTACGTCCCGGACGGCTGGACCGGCACCATGCCGAACGGCGACACCATCGGCTCCGGGTCCGACTTCACCTCCATCCGCTCCTTCTACCGCGACGATCCGGACTGGCCGAAGGTCGAGGCGTATCTGGCCGGGGGAGCGGCCCCGCAGTTCACGTACCACCGCTTCTGGGCGCAGGTGGACATCGCGCTGGCCATGGGCGCCTACGCGGAGCTCATCGAACCGGGACCGGGATCGCGGTGACCGGCCGGATGACGCGCGGCGGGAAACTGCTCGCCGCCCTCGGCCTGATCCCGGGCCTGCTGCTCGCGGCCGCCCCGTCCTCCGGGGCCGACGACGCCAAGGAGAAGCCCCGGGCCGCGTACACCTGGAAGAACGTCCGCATCGACGGCGGCGGCTTCGTCCCCGGCATCGTCTTCAACCGTGCCGAGAAGAACCTCGCGTACGCGCGCACCGACATCGGCGGCGCCTACCGCTGGCAGGAGTCCACCCGCAGCTGGACCCCGCTGCTCGACTCCGTGGGCTGGGACGACTGGGGCCACACCGGAGTCGTCAGTCTCGCGTCCGACACCGTCGAACCGGACAAGGTGTACGCCGCCGTCGGGACGTACACCAATGACTGGGACCCCGGAAAGGGCGCGGTCATGCGCTCGGCCGACCGGGGCAAGACCTGGAAGAAGGCCGACCTGCCCTTCAAGCTCGGCGGCAACATGCCGGGCCGCGGCATGGGTGAACGCCTCGCCGTCGACCCGCACGACAACCGCGTGCTGTACCTGGGGGCGCCGAGCGGCCACGGCCTGTGGCGCTCCACGGACTCCGGGGCCACCTGGTCGGAGGTGACCGCGTTCCCCAACCCCGGCAACTACCGGCAGGATCCAGGGGATACGACCGGCTACGCCTCCGACAACCAGGGCATCGCCTGGGTCACCTTCGACGAGTCCACGGGCGCGCCCGGCGCGCGCACCAAGACCATGTACGTGGGCGTCGCCGACAAGGACAACGCCGTCTACCGCACGACGGACGCGGGCGTCACCTGGTCCCGGCTCGCGGGCCAGCCCACCGGGTACCTGGCCCACAAGGGCGTGCTCGACGCCGAGAGCGGCTATCTCTACCTCGCCTACAGCGACAAGGGCGGCCCCTACGACGGAGGCAAGGGCCAGGTGTGGCGGTACGCGACCCGCACCGGTGCATGGAAGAACATCAGCCCCGCCACCGACGCCGACACCTACTGGGGCTACAGCGGCCTGAGCGTCGACCGGCAGCGTCCGGGCACCGTCATGGTCACCGGGTACAGCTCCTGGTTCCCGGACACCCAGATCTTCCGTTCCACCGACAGCGGCGGCAGCTGGACCGGCGCCTGGAACTACGGCGCCTATCCCGAGCGCACCAACCGCTACACCATGGACATCTCGTCCGTGCCCTGGCTGTCCTGGGGCGCGAACCCGGCGCCCCCCGAACAGAGCCCGAAGCTGGGCTGGATGACCGAGGCCCTGGAGATCGACCCCTTCGACTCCGACCGGATGATGTATGGCACCGGGGCCACCGTCTACGGCACCAGGAACCTCCGGCAATGGGACAGCGGGGGCAAGTTCACCATCACCCCGATGGTGAAGGGCCTGGAGGAGACCGCCGTCAACGACCTCGCGGCGCCTGCCTCCGGAGCGCCCCTGCTCAGCGCGCTGGGTGACATCGGCGGCTTCCGGCACACGGACGTCACCAAGGTGCCGCCCCTGATGTACACCGAGCCCAACTTCACCACCACCACGAGCATCGACCACGCCGAGTCCGACCCGGACACCGTGGTGCGTGTCGGTCAGCTCGACAGCGGGCCGCGCATCGCCTTCTCCGGCGACAACGGAGCCAACTGGAAGCCGGGCAAGGAGCCTTCGGGAGTCTCCGGCGGCGGCACGGTCGCCGCGTCGGCCGACGGCAGCCGCTTCGTGTGGAGCCCGGACGGCGCGGGCGTGCACACCAGCGGTGACCGGGGCGCCTCGTGGACGGCGGCCACCGGCATCCCGCAGGGCGCCGTCGTCGAGTCCGACCGGGCCGACCCGAAGACGTTCTACGGCTTCAAGTCCGGCACGTTCTACGTCAGCAGGGACGGCGGGGCGACCTTCGCCGCGAAGGCGTCCACCGGTCTTCCGGCCGAAGGGGCGGCGCGTTTCAAGGCGGTTCCGGGAGAGGCGGGGGACATCTGGCTCGCGGGCGGCAAGGCCGGAGAGACGTACGGCCTGTGGCACTCGACGGACTTCGGCGCGAGCTTCACCCGCGTCCAGGGCGTCGAGGAGGCCGACACGATCGGCTTCGGCAAGGCCGCTCCGGGCTCTGACCATCAGACGCTCTTCACCAGCGCGAAGATCGACGGGGCGCGCGGCATCTTCCGCTCCACCGACGCGGGCAAGAGCTGGGTGCGTGTCAACGACGACACCCGTCTGTGGGGCTGGACCGGAGCGGCCATCACCGGCGATCCCCGGATCTATGGGCGGGTGTACGTGGCCACGAACGGCCGTGGCATCGTTTACGGGGACAACTCCCGGCGCTGAGTGCCCAGTCGAAGCGCTTCGACAGATCTATGGACAGCACATTGGGTGTCCCTCTAAGGTCAAGAAGGCCCCAAGTCGAAGCGCTTCGCCCCCGCCTCCAGACCTGCCCAGGAGAGCCGCATGGTCACCCTTGCCGAGGTAGCCCACCACGCCGGAGTATCGGCCAGCACGGTGAGCTACGTACTCAGCGGCAAGCGGTCCATCTCCGCCTCGACCAAGGACCGCGTCGAGCGGTCCATCCGCGAGCTCGGCTACCACCCGAACGCCGGTGCCCGCGCCCTGGCCAGCAGCCGGTCCAACATCATCGCGCTGATGGTCCCGCTGCGCACCGACATGTATGTGCCGGTGATGATGGAGATAGCCATCGCCGTCGCCACCACCGCACGCACCCACGGGTACGACGTGCTGCTCCTGACCGGCGAGGAGGGCCCCGAGGCGGTCCGCCGCATCGAGGGCAGCGCGCTCGCCGACGCCATGATCCTCATGGACGTGGAGCTGCACGACGAGCGGCTTCCGCTGATCCGCGAGACCGACCGGCCCACGGTCCTCATCGGCCTCCCCGCCGACCCCACGGGCCTGACCTGCGTCGACCTCGACTTCACGGCGACCGGCGCCCGGTGCGTGGAGCACCTCGCCGGGCTCGGCCACCGGGAGATCGCCGTGATCGGCGAGGCGCCCGCCGTGTACGAGCGGCACACCGGGTTCGCCGAGCGCACCCTGGAGGGGCTGCGCGCGCGAGCCGGGGAGCTCGGCGTTCGGGTGCTGCACCGGCCCTGCGAGGGGACGTACGACGCCCTCGCCGCGACCCTCTCGCGCATCTTCGACGAACGCCCCGGCACGACCGGGTTCGCCGTGCAGAACGAGTCGTCGGTGGAACCGCTCCTGAGCCTCCTGCGCCAGCAGGGCCGCGCCATACCGGAAGACGTCTCCGTCATCGCGGTCTGCCCCGACCAGGTGGCCACCCAGGCCTCGGTGCGCCTCACCTCCGTGGCCATCCCCGCCCAGGAGATGGGACGCCGCGCGGTGGAGCGCGTCGTCGCGAAACTGAAGGGCGAGGACGTGGCCGAAGTAACGTTGCTGACACCGGAGTTGACGATACGAAGCAGCTCGGGCCCGGCCCCAGCCAAGGGCTGACGGCGGGCGCGGGGGCCGGTCCCGAGCGAGCAGGAACCGGCGCGGCCGGCCTACCGCCGACGTCTGAAGTGCAGCCAGAGCCGGGCGACGATCAGGCCGAGGACCACGATGCCGACCGTGATCTGTACCCAGCGAGGGAGGGACCCCGAGCCGGGGAGGTACAGGGCGATCTCCATCGAAGACGTCATTCCTCACCGTTGCGACCCTCGCGACCGGAGAGGGTGAGGTGACGGTCATTCTGCTACGCGCGCCCCGCGGACATCTGTAGTGATGTCCGCGGGGCGTCGTGCTGTTCCACTTCAGGGAGTGGACACCACCGGGCGCGGTGCCTTTGCCATGCCTGCGCCGATGTAGAAGCTTGGGTGTGGGGGTTGGTTGTAGGCGGTGTTCTGCCATGCGAGCGCCGTGTGGTACTGGATGTCGTGGAGCAGTGTGGTGATCTTCGTGTTCGTCTCGTGCGGGGTGGAGTAGATCCGCAGCGCCTTGTTGTCCGACGTGCGCCACACGACTTCCTCGCGCCAGTCGCCGAGGATGTCTCCGGAGAGCGCGGGGGTCGCCTTCGTGCCGTTGTTGGACGCGACCGAGGCCCCTGTCAGGAGGCGGGTCTCGCCGCCCGTGCCGTACTTGTCGATCCGGGTGCCGTCGAGGAGTTCGCGGGTGGTGTCGCCGTCCCACCAGTTCACGAAGTTGACGCTGGACGGCTCGCGGCCGACCGACGCCCCGGACGGTGAGCGCAGGGTGCTGTCGGCCGCGGACCAGGACTCGGCGCCCGCCGAACCGGCGTAGACGTCGGCGGACACGCCCCGGCCGTTGTCGGAGCCCGAAGCAGTGGTCCACAGGCGCTGCCCCGTGCGGGCGTCGGCCATCCAGGAGCCGGGCTTGGAGCTGTCCTCGGACACCTTGAAGTACTCCAGGCCCGCGCGTGAGGGGTCGAGGTCGCCGACGTGCCCGGCGTCGCCGTGCCCGAGCTTGGTCGTCCACAGGCCGCTGCCGTTGTCGTCGACGGTCATCGCGCCGTAGACGATCTCGTCCTTGCCGTCGGCGTCGACGTCCGCCACCGACAGGCTGTGGTTGCCCTGGCCGTCGTACCCCTTGCCGGTGTTCGTCGAGGAGTTGGTGTCGAAGGTCCAGCGCCGGGTGAAGGCCCCGTTCCGCCAGTCCCAGGCGGCGATGACCGAACGCGTGTAGTAGCCGCGCGCCATGATCAGTGAGGGCCTGCTGCCGTCGAGGTAGGCGGTACCGGCGAGGAAACGGTCCACTCGGTTGCCGTAACTGTCGCCCCAGCTTGCGACGTTGCCCCGCGCGGGGACGTAGTCGACCGTGTCGAGCGCGGCGCCGGAGCGGCCGTCGAACATGGTCAGGTACTCGGGCCCGGCCAGGACGTAGCCGCCGGAGTTGCGGTGGTCGGCCGACGCGCTGCCGATCACCTTGCCCGCGCCGTCCTTCGTGCCGTCCGCCGTCTTCGTGGCGACCTCGGCCCTGCCGTCACCGTCGTAGTCGTACACCTGGAACTGCGTGTAGTGCGCGCCCGAGCGGATGTTCCTGCCCAGGTCGATCCGCCACAGGCGGCTGCCGTCCAGCTTGATACCGTCGATGATCGTGTTGCCGGTGTAGCCGGACTGGGAGTTGTCCTTGGCGTTGGTGGGCTGCCACTTCAGTACGAAGTCAAGGGCGCCGTCCCCGTCGAGGTCACCCACGGACGCGTCATTGGCCTCGTAGGTGTAGGCCACGCCGTCCGGGGTCGTGCCCCCGGCCGGCGGCGTGATCGGCACGTCCTTGTACCCGGCGCGGAACTGCACCGCGTGCACGGAGTCGCCCTGCTCGGCGCCGTCGACCACCGCGCGCACCGTGTAGTCGGCGCTGTTGGGTGCGCCCGCGTGGAAGTAGTTCGTCGAGCCGGTGACCGGGGACGAGTTGACCTTCGCACCACCTCGGTAGACGTTGAAGGCCACGTCGTCGACATCGGTGCCGAGCCAGCGCCAGCTGACCAGGTTCCCGGCGTCGGTGTGCACGCTGACCACGCCACGGTCGAGGGCTTCGGCCTGGCGCGTGGTGGCCGCGGACGAGGTGGACGACAGGGCGATGAGCCCTCCGGCGGCGAGTGCGCCCGCGACGACGGCGGTGACCAGGACCCGGCCGCGGGCCCGGCGTGCTCTTCGGCTTCGACCTCGGCGGCGGCGCAGTTCGGTGTACGGGTGCTCGGGCATCGGGGGCTCCTGCGGGGGAGTGCGGGGAGAGGGACAGTGCCTCGACTCAGTCGCCGCGGGGCGAGCAGAAGGTTGCCGCCCGTACGATTCCGTCCCCCGGATCCCCGGACCCTGCGGGCCAATGGCGCATGGCTCAGATCCGCCTGGGATTCCGGACGTTGTTCGATCTTTCGTACGGACGTTGCTATGCTCGCGCACCGCGCTTCGGCGGTACGGGGGTCACCAGCGCGCGGGCAGAGCCGCGCAAGCACAGAAAGAGGTCACCCGTGGGGACAGCCGTCGATGACGCCGCCGCCGCGGAGTTCCACGACTTCTTCGAGCGGCACTACAACGAACTCGCGCGCCTGGCACACATGCTGACCGGTGAGAAGGACGCCGCGGACGATCTGGCGGCCGACGCCCTGGTCGCGCTCTGGAACCGCTGGGACCGGGTCAGGGCCGCCGACCATCCGGCCGCGTACGCCCGTGGTGTCGTCGCCAACATGGCCCGCAGCCGCATCCGCAGCGCCGTGCGAGAGCGCCGTCGGGTGGCCTTGTTCTGGGGGCAGCGCGCGGAGGGCGTCGACGACCCGGACGTACCCGCTGTCGTCGACGTCCAGGAGGCGTTGCGTACGCTGCCGTTCCGTAAGCGGGCCTGTGTGGTCCTGCGGCACGCCTTCGACCTGTCGGAGAAGGACTGCGCGCTCACCCTCGGGATATCGGTCGGTACGGTGAAGAGCCAGACGTCCAAGGGGATGGCGGAGCTGCAACGGCTTCTCGGCGAGCGGGCCGCGTCGCAACTCGTGGGAGGGAGGCAGTGATGGACGACGTACGCAATCAGCTGCGCGATGCCGCGGCCGAGCACCGCCCCGACAGGGAACGGATGCTCGCCCGGGTCGAGCGCGGCATGGAGCGGGACTCCGCCGACCTCGGTGGCTCCTCCCGCGGCAGGCTGCGCCGGCCCGCCCCCTGGCTGCGGATCGCGGGCGCGACCGCCGCCGTGGCCGGGGTCTTCGCGCTCGGTGGATACGCCGTCGCCTCGGTCGTCCAGGGCGAGAAGCCGCCGCCGAGCACCGTGGGCACGCCCGCCGCCCCCGATTCCCAGGCCGGGCCGAGCCCCTCCGCTTCCGGGCCGGACGACGAGAACGCCGGGCCCAGTGCACCGGCGGAGCCCGCGCAGCCGTCGGGCAAGGCCACGAAGGGCACGCCCGGCAAGGACGAGGACCCGGACGCGAAACGGCCGCCGAAGAAGTCCGGCCCGCCGCCCTCCACGCGGCGCCTGGCGCCGGACGCCAAGGGCGTCGAGGACGGTTACCTCTGGAGCGACGGCTCCGTCGACCCGCAGAGCAACGACTTCTGGGCGCAGAGCACCCTCACCTTCAAGACCGGCAAACCGCTCACCGCGCTCAGCGTCGAGCTGCGTGTCGCGCAGACCGGCGGGGTCAACGACACGGGCAACTGGCGTTCTCTGCCCGCCGACGACTTCTCCGTCTCCGTGCGCGAGGAGGGTGATGAGCTGGTCTACCGCTGGACGCTGAAGGCGGGCCGGACCGTTCCGGCGGGCGAACACGTCTTCGCGGGCCAGTACAACCACGCCGAAGGCGGCAGGGACGCGGGCGAGGACACCTTCGCGGCGGAGGCGACCGCTTCGGGCCAGCAGGCCGCGGTACGAGGCGACTTCGCCCGCACGTCGTAGGCCCCGTACAAGAAATCTCGCGCACCCGGCAACCTTCCGCACCCGGGCGGAGACCAGCAGACGCAAGGTCATCCCCCCAGCGAAAGAGCGGTCCCCATGACCACGCAACGAGCCGAACTGCGCAAGAGCCGCAAGCGCCGCCTCACCCGCCGCCGCGCCGTGGGCGCGGCGGGCGGCGCGCTCCTGCTGACCGGCGCCACCCTCGGCGCCGGCGCGCTGCTCTCCCCGGCGGGAGCGGCCACCACGGCCGCCGCCTGGCCGACCCCCACCGGCGACAAGCCCGTCACCAAGACCATCGAGGTGTCCGGAACCTACGACGGCGGACTCCAGCGCCACTACGGCAGCGGAGACCTCGGCGGCGACGGCCAGGAGGAGGGCCAGGACCCGATCTTCAAGCTGAAGGACGGCGCGGTGCTGAAGAACGTCGTGCTCGGCAAGCCTGCCGCCGACGGCGTGCACTGCTCGGGCAGCTGCACCATCCAGAACGTGTGGTGGGAGGACGTCGGCGAGGACGCGGCCACCTTCAAGGGCACGTCGTCCGGCTCGACGTACAACGTCACCGGCGGCGGCGCGAAGAAGGCCGACGACAAGGTCCTCCAGTTCAACGGCGCGGGCAAGCTGAACATCAGCGGCTTCCAGGTCTCGGACTTCGGCAAGCTGGTGCGCTCCTGCGGCAACTGCTCCAAGCAGTACAAGCGCACGATCACCGTCAACGACGTGGACGTCACCGCGCCCGGCAAGTCCCTGGTCGGCATCAACACCAACTACGGCGACACGGCGACCCTCCGCCAGATACGCATCCACGGGGACAGCAGCAAGAAGATCAAGCCCTGTATCCGCTACACCGGCAACAGTTCGGGCGACGAGCCCAAGGAGACGGGCAGCGGCCCCGACGGGACGTACTGCAAGTACAGCGCGTCGGACATCAGCTACCAGTAGCCCTCACACCGGGCCACCAGCGACCGCGTTCCCGGTCGCTGGTGGCCCGGTGCCGTCAGTACCCTCCGCGGAGCCGCGGCGTCCAGTCCCCCAAGTAAGCGCCACGCGTCGCGGACTCAGCCTGGAGACGGGTGAGTTGAGGCCGGTTCTCCGGCACCACAACGGCCGCTCCCGGCCCCACGTTGCGGTACTCCGCGAACCGCTGGGCCTGCCAGGGATGGGCGTCACGCATGTTCGCGTACGGGGCCACCGCGTCGATGCCGGGCCCCAGGTGGGTGTCGCGCACCGTGAGCATGGGGCGGGCCGTCGTGTCGGAGCTGGGGACCCAGGGGCGGGCCAGCTTGTAGTACGCGTCCGGTGCGCCGCTCGTCACCCGGCCCCGGGTGACGAGATAGCCGCGCGGATTGGCGACGGCGGTGGACGGCGCGAAGACGAAGCCGTACGGCGCCGCCGCCAGGTCGATCCGGGTGAGCGTGTGGAAGTGGCAGCGCTCGAAGACGGCGGTGGCCCGGCCGAAGACGAAGTCGACGTCGCCCTCCACGTAGCAGTCGCGGAAGTACTGGCGGGCGAAGGCGCCCAGGTCCACGGTGTCGGCGTAGAGGGTGTCCTGGTGGCCCAGGAACCGGCAGCGGAAGAACGCCGAGCGGTCGCCCATGACCTTGAGGGCGACGGCCTGGGTTCCCGTGTACTCGGGGTGGTCGGCGCGCAGCCAGTCGTTGGCGAACGTGATCGCACGGGCGGTGAAACCGGCGGCCCGCACGGTCGTGGTGGCCGAGCCGCTGGTGCCGTAGGTGCCGGACCCGTCGGGCTTCGGGGTGCCCGCCGCGTTGGCGTACACGATGACCGTGTCGCGCGGGTCGCCGCTCGCGCCGACGAGAGTGAGTCCCGTGCTCGTCTCGGGAACGTTCACCGTCTCGCGGTACGTGCCCGGGGCGAGGACCAGGGTCCACCCGGGACCGGAGGCGGCGTCCACCGCGGCCTGGACCGTGGTGTGGTCGCCGCCGCCCGCCGGGTCGACGTACAGCGTCCGGCGGGTGGGGCGGTGCTCCGCGGCGCGGGCGGACGGCGTCCGGCCGAGGGCGAGCGCGGCCCCGGCGCCCGCGCCCGCGGCGAGCAACGCACGCCTGCGGACAGGGGAGTTGAGGCGGACGGGGGAGTGGTGCGAGGGCATGGCTGCTCCTTCGCCTTGCGGTCAGTGAGGAGGTGGCGGGGAGGGGAGGAGGTGAGCGGGAGGGCGGTGGCTCAGCGGCGCTTGCCCGCGCCCGCGTGACGCGCCAGCAGTCCCGGCAGCTTGCGCGGGTCGTCCACCCGCGTCCGGAGGGTCGGCGTCCAGCCCGCACCCGACTGGAGGGTCTCCTCCGGGAGCTCCGCGTTGTGTACGGCGATGAGATCGACGCGCTTGCCGTTGACGTAGTTGGCGTCGGCGGTGACCGGCGCCTCCTTCCACTTCTTGAGGATCTTCGCGGCGCTGACCCCGCGCGGGAGCGTGAACGCGTTCCTCTGGGCGACGAGTTGGGACTCCTGGCCGATGCCGAACGAGTACTGGTAGCCGTCGGCGGGGACCACGTAGTGGTTGTTGTAGGCGTCGACCTGACCGAAGCGCACGCGCGGCGCACGCTCGACGATGTCCCTGAAGACGTTGTGGTGCAGGGTGACCCGCAGCTTGCCGCGGTCGGTGGCGCCCGCGCTGTCGCTGTTGCCGATCATCAGGGTCTTGTCGTGGTCGGCGAAGACGTTCCAGGAGACGGTGACCAGATCCGCGCCGCGCACGACGTCGAGCTCGCCGTCGTGCTGCTGGTAGATCTCGCCGTAGTAGGACGGCAGCGAACTGTCGGGGTGCTCGCCGTCGGTGAACGTGTTGTGATCCACCCACACGTGCGTCGAGCCGTACACGACCATGCTGTCGTACTCGGAGTTCCAGGCTCCTCTGTCCCCGTCCGTGGGGTCCCACTGCGGGAAGCAGTCAAGCGGGCTCTCCAGGGTGAGGTTGCGGACCACGACGTTGTCCACGCCCTGGATCTGCAGGCTGCCGCCGACGATCCCGGCGTTCCTGCCGACGCCCACGATGGTCGTGTCGGCCGGGACGTACGCCTTGATCGCCGCGGCCTGCCGCGTCGCCGACGCCGCCCGCAGATCCTCCTGCGCGCCGCTGACCGGCGTGTCGCGTCCCCACACGGCGGGGTCGTAGTCGGCGAGATAGCGCTCGAAGTCGTAGCCGTCGGCCTCGAACGCGGCGCAGCCCGCGGCCGTCGCGTTCAGGGTGCCCTTGACCTTGATGACCCGGGGCGCGCCCGCGTCGTCCGCGAGCGCGGCCCGCAGCTCCTCCCAGGTGGTGACGGTGTAGGTGTGCGCCGCGTCGGCACCGGCGCCGCCGGTGGTGCCGCCGTCGGCCGACGCCCACCCGTCGCGGGGCGGCAGTACGTCGTGCCGGGCGCCGGCGGCCGAGGCAGGGGTACTGGTGACCGCCACCACCAGGGCGGTGCACCCGGCGAGCGCTGTGAGGGATCTGCGTGCGGTCACGCTCGTCGTCGATCTCGTCGATCTCGTCGATCTAATCGATCTCGTCGTTCTTGTGGTCCTCATCGTCACGGTCCTTCCGGCCAAGTGATCCAGGATTGGGGTATCGCGGCGTCGAGCCGCCGCACGTCCCGCGGCGTGAGCACCTGGTGGTGCAGCAGCCCGGCCGCCACCAGGCGGGCCACTTCGATCGCGCCCGGCGGGTTGAAGTGCGTGTTGTCCTGCTCGGTGGCGGTCCAGTTGAAGTACGCCTTGGTCGCCTCGGCGCCGAGCTTCTGCCACAGCGCGAGGGACTGGGTCTGCACGTCGAGCAGCGGCACCCCCTCGGCCGCGGCCAGCGCGCGCATCGCGGCCGGATACTCGCCATGGGTCGGCAGGGTGACGCCGTCCGCGTCGAACTTCCTGCGCTCCACGGCGCTCACGAGCACCGGCCGCGCGCCGCGGGAGCGCGCCCCGTCGACGTACTGCCTGAGGTAGTCCTGGTAGGTCGACCAGGGCTCGGTGTAGCGCGTCGGGTCGGCGCTCTTCTCGTCGTTGTGCGCGAACTGGATGAGGAGGCGGTCGCCGGGTCTGATCGTCTCCAGGATCACCGCGAGCCGGCCCTCGTCGACGAAGCTCTTCGAACTGCGTCCGTTCATCGCGTGGTTGGCGACCCGCAGGCGGTCTCGCAGGAAGAAGGGGAGGGCCATGCCCCAGCCGGTCTCGGGCGCCGCGTCCGCGTACTTCTGTGCGGCGGTGGAGTCCGAGGCGATGTAGAGCGTGGGTGTGGGCGTGGTGCCGGCGGGGCGGGCGAATGCCGCCGGGGCCGCGGCCGCCGCGAGCGGGAGGCTCGCGAGGGCCGCGACCGCACGGCGTCGGCCGACGCCGTGCGTGGGGCGCGCTGTCACTTGTTCTGTTCGTTCCACTCGGCCTGAGCCTTGTTGAGCTGCTCGGCGAGGGTGTCGAGGAAGTCCTTCGCGGACATCTTGCCGAGCAGGACCTTCTGGTAGTTCGGCTCGTTGTCGGCCTTGCTGATGGTGTTCCAGTCGGGCAGGTAGTACGGCAGCTGCACGACCTTCAGGGAGCCGTCGTTGAGCGCGGCGGCGGCCAGCTTCGTGGGCTCGGCCTCGTTCACCCAGGCGTCCTTGGAGGCCGCGACGTTGGCGGGGATGGCGCCCGCCGACTTGTTCCACTTGCTGTTGGACTCGTGCGAGGCGGCGAACTCGATGAACTTCCAGGCGGCGGCCTTCTTCTTGCTCGACTTGAAGAGGCCGAGCCCGTCGACCGGGTTGGAGACCTGGACGCGGATGCCCGCGTCGGTCGTCGGGTTGGGCAGACCGCGGAACTTGTCCTCACCGAGCGCCTTCACGTGGTCCGTGTAGGAGCCGAGGTTGTGGCTGAGCATGCCGATCTGGCCCGTGTCCCACTGGGCGTTCATCTTCTTGAAGTCGTTGTTGACGTCGGCCTCGGGGGTGTTCTTCTTGTAGAGCGCGACGTACTTCTCCAGCGCCTTCACGTTCTTCGGGTCGTTGACGGTGGTCTTCTCGCCGTCCCAGAACGACCCGATGCCGGACTGGCCGTAGGCCGCGTCGAGCGCCTGCGCGATGGACCCCTCGCCGCCGCGGATGGTGTACCCGAACTTGTTCTCGCCCTTGGCGGTGAGCTTGTCGGCCGCCTTGTAGAACTTGCTCCAGGTGGTGGGGGCGTCCAGGCCCGCGGCCTTGAACAGGTCGGTGCGGTAGTACAGGACGCCGTTGCTCGCCGACGTCGGCACCGTGAAGAGCCGGTTGCCGCCGCCCGCGGCCCGGACGCTGTCCACCATGCCCGGGTTGAGCTTGCCCTCCAGGGAGCTGCCGCTGAGCCGGTCGTCCAGCGGCTCCAGGGCATTCTGCGCGGAGATCCCGGCGAGCATCGCGGCACCGACGCCACCGACGTCGGGCAGGCCGCCGCCCTGGATCGCGGTGTCGTACTTGGACTGGACGCTCTCGGCGGGGATCGGTACGTACTTGACGTTGATGTCCGGGTTCTTCGCCTCGAAGTCCTTGATGATCTCCTTCCAGACGTCGGTGCGGACACCGCCGTTGTTGTCCCAGAAGGTGATCTCGCCCTTGCCGGAGCCCTCCTTGCCCTTGTCTCCGCCCGCCCCGCTGCCGTCATCGCCGCAGGCGGTGGCGGTCAGCGCGAACGCGGCGGTGAAGGCGACGGCGGCCACCGCGCGACGGCTTCTGCTTCTGTTTCCGCTTCTGTTTCCGCGGATGGTGAGGTTCATGGTCGGCTCTCTTCGTCGGATTACGGGTGGTGCGAGGTGATGTGGGGTCAGGGGGTGCGGGCCGGATTCAGTGGCTGGTGATCCGGAAGTGCGTGAACAGGGCTGTCCCGGCCCCGTTCCGTCCCGTGGGGGCCGTGGCGAACAGGCCGAGCAGGGCGCCCACCCATCGCCATGGCGTCGCGGCGAAGACCTGGCCCGAGGGGCGGAAGCCGTCGCCGGTGTCGGCGAGGAAGCGGCAGCGGGCGCCGTCCGTGACCTCGATCCGCAACCGGGCGGTGCCGTCGGGGGCGGGGCGCGGGTACTCGGCGTCGCGCTCGCGTTCCGCGACCGGCTCCGCGAACCGGTGGACGAGGCGGACCGTGCCGTCATCGGCGCGTTCGAGGCCGATCCAGCCGAAGGCGTCACCGAGCACGGTGAGCCCGGCCCTGGCGCCGGCCGTGGAGCCGTCGAGTCGGAGCCCGACCTCGACGGAGCACGGCGTGAGCGGAAGGCGCTGGGTCAGGACGTGGGGCAGACGGCGCGGGTCGTCGGCTTCCGCGGACCTGACGCAGGTCAGCCGCAGACCGTCCGAACCATGCGAAGTCGCCCACCCCTCAAGGGGGTTGGCGGACCACTGCCACTGGCGGCCGTGCCGTCCGCCGGGGAAGTCGTCGTCGGTGGCGGGCGCGGACACGGGCTGCGCGGGCAGGTCGGGCTTCTTGTGCACGGCGACGGGGGCGCCGCCGTCCCCGATCACGGGCCAGCCGTCGGGGTCCCAGCCCATCGGCTGGAGGTGGACGACCCTGCCGTACGCGCCGCGCTGCTGGAAGTGCAGGAACCAGTCGGCACCGGACGGGGTACGCACCCAGCCGCCCTGGTGCGGGCCGTTGACGGCGGTGTCCCGCTGCTCCAGGACGATCCGCTCCTCGTAGGGGCCGTGGAAGGTCCGGGAGCGGAAAGCACCCTGCCAGCCGGTCTCCACTCCGCCCGCGGGGGCGAAGATCCAGAACGAGCCGTCGTGGCGATACAGCTTGGGTCCCTCCAGCGTGAACCAGCCGGGAAGTCGGTCCCCGTCGACCAACACCCGCCCCTCGTCCAGGAGGTCACGACCGTCCGGGCTCATGCGGTGGCCCGTGAGCCGGTTCTTGATCCCGGAGCGCGACTTGGCCCAGGCGTGCACGAGATAGGCCTCGCCCCGTTCCTCGTCCCACAACGGGCAGGCGTCGATGAGGCCCTTGCCCGCCTTGACGAGGTGCGGCGCGCTCCAAGGGCCGCGGATGTCGGGCGAGTTGACCTGGAAGATGCCGTGGTCCGGGTCACCCCAGAAGATCCAGAACCGTCCCTCGTGGTGCCGGATCGACGGCGCCCACACCCCGCAGTCGTGCCGTGGCGCGGCGAACGACTCCGCGGGTTCGAGGTGCTCCAGGGCGTGCCCGATCAGGGTCCAGTTCACCAGGTCGTGGGAGTGCAGGAGCGGCAGCCCCGGGGCGCGCCCGAAGCTGGACGCGGTGAGGTAGAAGTCGTCGCCGACCCGCACGACGTCGGGGTCCGACCAGTCGGCGGCGAGGACGGGGTTGCGGTAGGTCCCGTCGCCGAGGTCACCCGTGCGGCCGGTGAGAGAACCGGGCTTGTCCGGGCCGCTCGTCCGGTGCGCGTTCACGCCGTCACCGCCTTGCGGACGAGCCCCGCGGCCTCGGTCCGGCTCGGGCGGCCGTCGGAGACGACGGTGAGGACACGGCGTACGACGGTCTCGCCGGGGCCGATCGGCAGGCGGCGGGTGTGCGCGAGCGAGGAGCCGACGCCGGGATACTCCGCGGTCCGCACGAACCACGGGTCACGCCGCGTCTCGGGGGTGGCCCCGGCGAAGACGAGCGTCCAGCCCTGACCGGAGAGTGCCACCCAGTCGGCCGTCGCCCCGTGCACGGCGGCCTCGCCGTCGGCGTCCGCGGTGAACACCTCGGGGGGCCGCGTCTCCTTGGGGGCACGCCAGAAGAAGCCCCCGTAGGCGGCGCCGGGGCGGCCGTTGGTGGCGGGGCTGCCGATCGAGATCTCCGCCGCGGCCGGATTGGTGAGGGAGAACGTGAAGTCGAGGGCCCAGGCGGACGGGGTGAGGGGCGTGACGGCGACGGTGCGCCGCTCGCGCAGCAGCTCGCACTCACCGTCGAGCCAGCCGATCTCCTCGACGAACCCGTCGGGGTCGCGCAGCTTGAACTCCAGATGGCGCTGTTCACCGTGGTTGTCGAGCTCGGTGGGCCCCTGGTCGCGTACGTAGGTGCGCCCGCCCCAGAAGTTGCGGCCCGCGGCGTCGGGCACGGCGACGCCCACGCCGAGGTGGTGCGGGTGGTCGGCCGGACCGTACTCGGTGACGGGGAGGCCGCCGAAGGTGCGGACGGGGTGGAGATAGGGGCGGGGCGCAAGGCGCGGGCCCGCCGAGGGGTGGATGACGTAGCGGCCGACGGGGCGGCCCGAGCAGCGCAGCATGAGCGCGGTGTCACTCGCGGTTCTGTTCATGGCGTACTCACCTCGGTGGGGTTTCGGCGGTGGGTGACGGGGAGGCGGGGGACTCGGGGGTGGCGGCAGCGACCGGCCGTGCGGCGGAACGGGAGTCGGGCAGCGCCCAGAACGTGCCGAGCTCGGCGAAGCCGCACAACGTGTCGGCGCTCGCCGCGACAAGTCCGTCGATGCCGTGCACGACCCGGCGCCGCACGCCTTCGTGCTCGCCGGGCACCGTGCGCCATGCCTCGGCCGGCAGGGGGAGTGGATCGGGCGCCGTGCGGACCGCCTCGACGACCTTCATGAAGGCGCCCGTCGACGCCGGTGGAACCAGCAGTTCGGCGCGGCCCGCGAGGTGACCGACAAGGTTTTCGAGGAGGTCCGTCCGCCCGTGAAGGACCTCCTCGGGCCCGTGCCCGGCGCGCTGCACGAGCACCCGGTCCTGCTTGTACCAGAACGTGATGCGGCCCCGGGTGCCGTGGACGATGACGTACGGCTCGTCGGGACGCTCGGCGCAGAGGGTCGCGGCGACGCCTACGCGGCCGCCGCGCGTGGTGCTGATCCCCACGAAGGAGGTGTCGTCCGACTCGATGGCGTTGGCGCGGAACAGCTCCGTGTCCACCCGTGCGATGTCCTCGGCCCGCGTGGACCCCTCCACCGCCAGGGCGGTGGCGACGGCGTGGGCCAGGGGGTTGGTCAGGACCCCGTCCAGGACGTCCGCGCCGTCCATGCGGCGCCGCCCCGCCCAGGGCGCGCGCCGGTAGTACGCCTCGTCGCGGGCCCAGGCTCCCGCCGCGCCGACGCCCATCGGCTCCCCGACCGCGCCATCGGCGACCAGGGCGCGGATGGCGGGCACGGCGTGCGAGCCGAGCGACTGGAACCCGACCTGGCAGACCACGCCCCCGGCGGCCACCGCGTCGGTGATCCGCCGGAACGCGGCGTACGACGGGGCGGGCGGCTTCTCCAGGAGCAGGTGCACGCCTCGCTCGGCGGCGGCCACGGCCAGGTCGGCGTGGGTGGGGATGGGCGTGCAGATGACGGCGACGGCGGCTCCGGTGGCGTCGAGCAGTCCCGCGAAGTCCGCGGACTGCGCGGGCTCGCCGAGCCCGTCAAGTTCGGCACCGGTCAGCGGCGCGAGCTCGCAGATCCCCACCAGGCGTACGAGTCCCGCCTGTTGGAGGCGCCGGATGTTCTCCAGGTGCCATCTGCCGTGCCCGCGAGCCCCGGCGAGGACCAGCGGAAGCGGGGCGCCGGGCGCCTTCGGGGCTGGGCCAGGGCTCATCCCTTCACCGCCCCGGCGCTGAACCCCGTGACCAGCCACTTCTGGATGAAGGCGAAGACGATCACGACGGGCAGGGCGGCGATGACGCCGCCGGCCGCGAGCGCGCCGAGGTCGACGCTGTCGGCGCCCATCAGGGTGGCGAGACCGACCGGGATCGTCTGCTTGTCCTGGTTGGAGAGGAACATCAGGGCGAACAGGAAGTGGTTCCAGCTGTGCACGAAGGCGAAGGAGCCGACCGCGATCAGACCGGGGCGAAGGAGCGGCAGGACCACGGCGCAGAAGGCGCGGAAGCGTCCGCAGCCGTCGACCCAGGCGGCTTCCTCCAGGGAGTAGGGCACGTTCTTGATGAATCCGCTGATCAGGATCATCGAGAGCGGCAGCTGGAAGACGGCCTCGGCGATGATCACGCTGCCGAGCGAGTTGATCATCTGGAGGTTGGCGAAGATCTGGAAGAGCGGCACCAGCATCAGCGCGCCCGGGATGAACTGCGAGCACAGCAGCGCCAGCATGAAACCGCGCTTGATCTTGAAGTCGAAGCGGGCCAGGGCGTAGCCGCCCGCCAGGGCGACGACCGTGGTCATCAGCATCGAAAGGACGCCGACGATCAGGCTGTTCTGGAAGAAGAGGCCGAAGCTGCGCTCGGTCCACACCTTGTCGAAGTGCTCGAAGGTGATCGGCCAGGGTAGCAGCGAGGTCGAGCCCGCCGGGCGGATCGCGAAGAGCAGCATCCAGTAGAACGGGATGAGCGTGAAGAGGAGGTAGAGGCCGAGCGGCAGGTAGATCTGCCAGCGGGGGGCCTCGTCCCAGGGGCGCCGCTTCGGTGTGCGGGGGCCGCCGGCGCGGGGCTCGGCGGTCGCGGTGATGTCCGCCATGGCGCTTTCCCTGTCGAGGTGCTGAGTGGTGGTCACTTGTCCTGACCTCCGAACTTGCTCAGCCGCAGATAGACCATCGAGCAGAAGAGGAGGATCACGAACGCGATGGAGGTCAGCGCGGAGGCGTAGCCGAAGTCGTGCGAGTCGACGGCGATGGACGCGATGCGCAGCGGCAGGGTCGTCGTCTCGCCCGCGGGTCCGCCGCCGGTGAGGGTGTAGAGCAGGTCGACGTTGTTGAACTCCCAGACCGCGCGCAGCAGCGTGGAGAGGATGATCGCGTCCTTGAGGTGCGGCAGCGTGATGTGCAGGAACTGCCGGAAGCGGCTCGCGCCGTCCACCTCCGCCGCCTCGTACAGGTCCTTCGAGACGGACTGCAGGTCGGCCAGGATGAGGATCGCGAAGAAGGGGACGCCGCGCCAGAGTTCGGCGACGACGACGGCGGGGAAGACGGTGCTGGTGTCCGAGAGCCAGGACGTCCCGTACGAGCCGATGCCCATGTCCGCGAGGTAACGGGTGATGCCTGTCTGCGAGTTGAAGATCAGCAGCCAGATCGTCGAGGTGAGCACGCCGGAGACGGCCCACGGCGAGAAGACCATCGCGCGGGCCATCGCGCGGCCGATGAACGTCTGGTTCACGATCAGTGCGAGCCCCAGGCCGAGGAGCAGTTGCAGGACGACCTCGACGACGACCCACTGGAGGCTGAAGCCGAGCGTCTGCCAGAACTGCGGGTCATCGGTGAACGCGGTGACGAAGTTGTCGAAGCCCGCGAAGCCGTCGCGCCAGGGCTTGGTCGGGTTGTGGTGGCGCAGGCTGTAGTAGAAGACGCTGATGACGGGGTAGGCGATGAAGCCCACCATCAGGAGTCCGGCCGGCGCGATCAGCAGATACGGGAGACGGCGCGGGGTCGCTCCCGTTCGGCGCCGGTGCGCACCCGGCATGCGGCGCCGGGGCGGTGGCTGCGGTGGCGCTTTCGCCACAGCTGAGGCCATGTCTGCTTCTCCGTTCTCAGGGGCGGCACACGGTCCGCGAGATGAAGCGCTTCGCAGACGTCGTTCGAGATCTCGTACAGAGGAGGAAGTGCGTGAGAGGTCGTGCGAGAAAGCCGTGGAGCTCAACCCGCGTACGGGTCGCTCAGCCCACGTACGGGTCGGGGACCTCGCCGTCGCGGGCCAGGAACGCGAAGTCGCAGCCGGTGTCGGCCTGGGTGATCTGCTCGTCGTAGAGCGCGCCGTAGCCGCGTCCGAAGCGGGCGGGCGGCGGCGTCCACGCGGCCCGTCGCCGCGCCAGCTCCTCGTCGGACACGTCGAGACAGAGGGAGCGCGCCTCGACGTCCAGGGTGATCCGGTCGCCCGTGCGGACCAGGGCGAGCGGCCCGCCCACGTGCGACTCGGGCGCGATGTGCAGCACACACGCGCCGTACGACGTGCCGCTCATCCGCGCGTCGGAGATCCGCACCATGTCACGCACCCCCTGCTTGAGCAGATGGTCGGGAATCGGGAGCATGCCGTACTCGGGCATCCCGGGGCCGCCCCTGGGGCCCGAACCCCGCAGCACCAGTACGTGGTCGGCGGTGATGCCGAGCTCCGGGTCGTTGATGGTGCGCTGCATCTGCCGGTAGTCGTCGAAGACGACCGCGGGGCCGGTGTGACGCAGCAGCCGCGGCTCGGCGGCGATGTGCTTGATGACGGCCCCGTCCGGGCAGAGGTTGCCGCGCAGGACCGCCACTCCGCCCTCCTCGGCCAGGGGCTTCGTACGGGGCCTGATGACTTCGGGGTTGTGCACGACGGCGCCCGCGAGCTGCTCGCGCAGGCTGTCGTGGGCGACGGTGGGCCGGTCCAGGTGCAGTACGTCGGTCAACTGGGCCAGGAACGCCGGGAGTCCGCCCGCGAAGTGGAAGTCCTCCATGAGGTACTGACCGCCGGGGCGCAGGTTGGCGAGCACCGGGACGGTCCGTGCGATCCGGTCGAAGTCGTCGAGCGTGAGCCGTACGCCGCTGCGGCCCGCCATGGCGATCAGGTGGATCACGGCGTTGGTGGAGCCGCCGAGCGCGAGCACGGTGGCGACCGCGTCCTCGTAGGCATCGGCGGTCAGGAACCGCGACAACTTCATGTCCTGGTGCACGAGTTCGACGATCCGCAGGCCGGACGCGGCCGCCATCCGGTCATGTCCGGAGTCCACCGCGGGGATGGCGGAGGCGCCGGGCATCGTCACGCCGAGGGCCTCGGCCGCGGCGGTCAGCGTGGAGGCGGTGCCCATGGTCATGCAGTGCCCGGGGGAGCGGGCAAGGCCGTTCTCCAGCTCGCCCAGTTCGCAGTCACCGATGAGGCCGGCGCGCTTGTCGTCCCAGTACTTCCACATGTCGGTGCCGGAACCGAGCACCTCGTTGCGCCAGTGGCCGGGGAGCATGGGCCCCGCGGGCACGAAGACGGTCGGCAGGTCGACGCTCGCGGCGCCCATGAGCAGGGCGGGCGTCGTCTTGTCGCAGCCGCCCATCAGCACCGCCCCGTCCACGGGGTAGGACCGAAGCAGCTCCTCCGTCTCCATGGCGAGGAGATTCCGGTAGAGCATCGGCGTCGGCTTCTGGAACGTCTCCGAGAGCGTGGAGACGGGGAACTCCAGGGGGAAGCCGCCCGCCTGCCACACCCCGCGCTTGACCGCCTGGGCGCGGTCGCGCAGGTGGACGTGGCACGGGTTGATGTCGGACCACGTGTTGAGGACCGCGATGACGGGCTTGCCCAGATGCTCCTCGGGCAGATACCCGAGCTGCCGGGTGCGCGCCCGGTGGCTGAAGGACCGCAGGCCGTCCGTGCCCCACCACTGGTGGCTGCGCAGCTCGTCGGCCCTCATGCCGACCACGCCTTGACCAGGGCCGCTATCTCGTCGCGCCGCTCCTCGGGCAGCACCCGGCTCGGCGGGCGCACCTCGCGTCGGCACAGACCGAGCGCCGCCAGGGCTTCCTTGACGACCGTGACGTTGTCCGCGGACTGATCGGCGGCGCGCAGCTCCTCGAAGCGGCGGATCCGCTCCCAGACCTCCATGGCCGCCGGATAGTCGCCGGCCCGCAGCGCCCGAAGCATGCTCAGTGACACCTCGGGCGCGACATTGACCAGACCCGAGGTGAAGCCGGTGGCGCCGACGGCCCAGTAGGCGGGCGCGTACAGCTCGGCGAGCCCCGCCACCCACACGAAGCGGTCGAGCCCCGCGTCCCGGGCGAACGCGGCGAAGGCGGCGGCGTCCGGGGTCGCGTACTTCGCGCCGATCACGTTGGGACACAGGGCCGCCAGGTCGGCGAGGCGTTGGCCGGTGAGGCGCGGATTGCGGATGTAGGGGACGACACCCAGCTCGGGCACGGCGTCGGCGACGGCACGGTGGTAGTCGACCCAGCCGTCCTGCGACACGTACGGATGCACGGGCTGATGGACCATCACCATGTGCGCGCCCGCGTCCCGCGCGTGCCGGGCCGCGGAGATCGCCGTCGGCAGATCATGGCCGACACCGACGAGCACGAAGGCACCGCCGGGCCCCGCCTCCTCCATGGTCAACTCGGTGACCAGGCGCCGCTCTTCGGGGCTCAGCGCGTAGAACTCACCGGTGTTCCCGTTCGGGGTGAGCGTGCGCACGCCTCCGTCGACGAGCCGCCTGACCAGGGTGCGGTAGGTGTCCCGCTCCACCGATCCGTCCTCGGCGAACGGTGTCACCGGGATCGCGACCACATCGGCGAGCGCCGAACGCAGCTCGCCGAAACGGGAGTCGAGGATCGGGCCGGTCATGAAAGCTCCCCTTCCGGGAACGCCCGCCGTACGAACGAGGCGATGTGGTCGTGGAGTCCGCGTGCCGCCGCGTCGGCCTCCCCCGCGAGTGCGAGCCGCAGGATCTCCCGGTGCTCGGCCGCCTCCCGCTCCCAGGAGGGCAGCGTCGCCCAGGCGACGGCGGACACCAGGGCCGCCTGGTCGCGCACGTCGTCGAGCATCCGGGACAGCAGCGGGTTGCCGCACGGGACGTAGAGAGCGCGGTGGAACTCCCGGTTGGCCAGGGAGCGTTCGGCCGCGTCCGCGGCGGAGTCAGCGCGCTCCAGCGCGTCGCGCGCCTCCTCCAGGTGGGCGCCGCTGCGGACGGTGCGCCGCAGGGCCTCCGGTTCGAGCAGCAGACGTACGTCGTAGACCTCCTGCGCCATGGCCGCGTCCACCGTGCGCACGGTGGCGCCCTTGTACTGGCTCATGACGACGAGACCGGTCCCGGCGAGCGTCTTCAGCGCTTCCCGAACGGGCGTCTTGGAGACGGCGAACTGGGCGGCGAGCTCGGTCTCGACGAGGGGCTGGCCGGGCGCCAACTGCCCGGTGAGGATGCGGTGCTTGACCGCCTCGAGCACGTACTGCGTGCGCGAGGGGATGGGGTGGGGCGCAAAGTTCATCGATGCTCTCAGTCGTCGTGCGGCCGTCCTGCGGTCATCGCGTACGGCCGTCGTGCAGTCATCGCGTATCGCGTCTCATATATGACGTACGAAGTACGACGCGATGAAGCTAGGGCGCCGACCGGCCCGCGTCAACGTTTCGCGCAAGAAAACTCGTTCGAAATATCGAAGTTGGAGCGCGTCGTCTCGAAGCGCTTCGACTGTTACCGCCCGAACCGTTGACGTACTCATCGCGGCTCCCTACCTTGTCCCGGCAAGCGCTTTCCTAAAACGATTCAATCGCGTAGCGGAGGACGAACTGTGCCGACGAATGGGGAAGTTGACAGGCGCGGCCTGTTGAAGCTGGCCGGTGGCTCCTTGGCGGCCCTCGGACTGACCGCGGCGGGCTGCGGCGGCGGAAGCGGAGCCGGGGACGGGACCGTCACCATCCGGTACGCGTGGTGGGGCTCCGACGACCGCGCCAAGCGGATCAACCGCACCATCGAGCTCTTCGAGAAGAAGCACCCGAAGATCAAGGTGAAGACGGACTTCCAGCCCTACCTCGACTTCTGGAAGAAGTTCAACACCCAGGCCTCCGGCGGCAACCCGCCCGACGTCTTCCAGAACGCGATCGGCTTCCTGCGCAAGTACGACAAGCGCAACGTGCTGCTCGACCTGAACGCGCAGGCCAAGGCGGGCAACCTGCGCCTGGACGGATTCCGGGCGGGCCTGGAGAAGTTCGGCGAGGTCGACGGCAAGCTGCTCGGCGTCCCCGTGGGCAGCAACTCCATGGCCCTGGTGATCGACAAGCCGGTCTTCGAGAAGGCCGGGGTCACCCCGGAGATGGGCTGGACCTGGGACGACTTCCACACCGCGATGGAGAAGATCCACAAGCAGGGCAGGGCCGGCGACAGCGGCCTCTACGGCGTCATGTACCTCTACGACCCCTACCTGCGTCAGCAGGGCAAGGCATTCTTCACCGAGAACGGCCTGGGCTTCGACGAGGCCGACCTCAAGGAGTGGTGGACCAAGGGGTACGCCGGGGTGAAGTCGGGGATCTACGCCGACCCGAAGAAGGTCGCCCAGATCAAGCCCAAGTCGGCCGTGGCCGCCGAGATCGCCGCGTCCGAGTTCACCTGGGACAACTTCACCGTCCGCTACACCGCCGAGGGCAAGAGTGAGTACGGCCTGGCCCCGCTCCCGACCACCGACGGCAAGAAGACGGGTCAGTACCTCGGCTCGCTGATGCTCAGCGGCTCCAAGCGCACCCAACACCCCAAGGAGGTCGCGCGGTTCATCGACTTCATGGTGCACGACCCCGAGGTCGCCAAGATCATGGGATACGACCGCGGCGTACCCACCACGACCGCGCAGTATGAGGCGTACAAGCCCGCCGAGGAGAAGGACAAGGTGATCGCCTCGGTGAACAAGGAGATCGCCGCGTACGAGGAGCAGCTCGTCGAATCCGGTGTCCTGGAGACCATCACGCCGCACCCGGCCGGCGCGGACGTCTGCGAGGCGGCGTTCCTGCGCATCGCTGAGGAGCTGGCTCTGGGGGAGCGGTCGGTGGACGAAGCGGTGAAGCAGTTCTTCACCGAGTGCAAGACCGCGCTCGGTTCCTGATGGGCGGCACGATGGCGTCCCTTCAGGCCTCGGTGGGCGCGCCCGCCCCCGAGAAGCCGTCGCCGCCGAGCGGCCGCCGCCTCCCCGAGGCCGCCCGGCGGCGACGGCGGGGCGAGAACATCGCCGGGTTCCTGTTCATGTCGCCGTGGCTCGCGGGTTTCCTGCTGCTCACGGCCGGACCCATGGTCGCCTCGCTCTACTTCGCGTTCACCGACTACAACCTCTTCGACGCGCCCCGGTGGATCGGCCTGGACAACTTCACCGAGATGTTCGGCGACCCGCGCTGGCGCAAGTCGGTGGAGGTGACGCTCTGGTACGTCGTCGTCGGCACCCCGCTGAAGCTGGCGGCCGCCCTCGGCGTGGCGCTGCTGCTGAACCAGAAGCGGCGCGGGCAGGCCTTCTACCGGGCCGCGTTCTACGCGCCGTCCCTGATCGGGGCGAGCGTCTCGATCGCGGTCGTCTGGAAGGCGATCTTCTCCGACGACGCCATCGTCGACCGTACGCAGCGGGCGATCTTCGGCATGGACGTCGGTGGCTGGACCGGCGACCCGCAGTGGATCATCTACAGTCTCGTGGCGCTCACGGTCTGGCAGTTCGGCGCGCCGATGGTCATCTTCCTGGCCGGATTGAAGCAGGTGCCGCGCGAGCTGTACGAGGCGGCGGAGGTGGACGGTGCGGGCACCTGGCGGCGGTTCTGGAACATCACGCTGCCGATGATCTCCCCGGTCCTCTTCTTCAACGTCCTTTTGGAGACCATCCACTCCTTCCAGATCTTCGCCTCTGCGTACATCGTCGGCGGCGGAGCGGGCGGCAACGCCTGTGGCCCGGCGGACGGTTCGCTCGTCTACACCTGTTATCTCTACGTCCAGGGCTTCGAGAACAGCCGGATGGGCCTGGCGTCGGCCATGGCCTGGATGCTGCTGCTCGCGGTGGCGCTGGTGACGGCGGTCCTGTTCTGGTCCCAGAAGCGCTGGGTGCACTACGAGGAGGGCGCCCGATGACCGCGTCGCACACACAGCCCGCACCGCACGCACGGCCCGGCCGCCGACGGCGTCCGGCCGGTTCGCTCGCCTGGCACATCGGCTCCCTGGCGGTCCTCGCCGTGGTCCTCTACCCGGTGATCTGGGCGCTCGGCGGTTCGTTCAAGCCGAACGACGAGATCGTCGGCAGCCTCGACCTGTTCCCGACCGACCCCATCGTCGCGAACTACGCCGGTCTTGCCGACGGGATCGCCGACATCTCCATCGCCACCTTCTTCTCCAACTCCCTGTACCTGGCGCTGGGTTCGGTGGTGGGGGTCCTTGTCTCCTGCTCCCTCGCGGGGTACGCCTTCGCGCGCATCAGGTTCGCGGGCCGCAATCTGCTGTTCGCCCTGATGATCGGGACCCTGCTCCTTCCGTACCACGTGCTCCTGATCCCGCAGTATGTGCTGTTCCAGAAGATGGGCCTGATCAACACCTATACGCCGCTGCTGCTCGGCAAGTACCTCGCGGTGGACGCCTTCTTCGTCTTCCTGATGGTGCAGTTCATGCGGAACCTTCCCAAGGAGCTGGACGAGGCGGCGCGGCTCGATGGCTGCGGGCATCTGCGGATCTACTGGTCGATCGTGCTTCCGCTGTGCAGGCCCGCGCTCATCACCAGCGCGATCTTCACCTTCATCAACTCCTGGAACGACTTCATGGGGCCGCTGATCTATCTCAACGACCCCTCGAAGTACACCGTCTCGCTCGGCCTGAAGATGTTCGTCGACCAGGTGGGCCTGGCCAACTACGGCGGCATGATCGCCATGTCCCTCGTCGCGCTGCTGCCCGTCCTCGCGTTCTTCCTGGCCTTCCAGCGCTACCTGATCGACGGTATGGCCACGTCGGGTCTGAAGGGCTGAGGCCGCGTGAGCGGGACATTTGTCAAGAGGTCCCTGTTCATGGACCGATTCGGCGCCTTCGCCGAGTGTCTGCTGACCGGGGTGTGGATCGCGCTCGCCGCCCTGCCCCTGGTCACCCTGCCCGCCGCCTTCGCAGCCGGGTCCCGCCACCTGGACCGGCATCTGGCCCACGAAACCGCGGGCTGGCGGGAGTTCACCGCCGATCTGCGCGCGGCGGCCCGGCGCGGCTGGCTGGTGGGTCTCGCAGGATGGGCGGCGCTCGCCCTGCTCCTCGCCGACATCGCGTTCGTACGGGCGGGTCTTCCCGGTGGCGCGTTCGTCGGCGCGGTCGGGGTCATCGCCCTGTTCGTCCTGGTCGTCGCGGGGCTGCGGGCGGCCGCGAACTGGGGCCCCGGGGCATCGTGGCGCGCGCTCCTGACCGGGGCGGTGCGCCGCACGCTGCGCGATCCCGCCGGGTCACTGGTGATCGTGTGCGGGTTCGCGGTGGTCGCCGCGTCCGCCTGGTTCGCCCTGCCGTTGGCGGCACCCGCCCTCGGGATGGTCGCGGCGGCTGCCCTGGCCGTCGAACGGCGCGGCGTGGCGGTTTGAGGACCACGTCACGAAGCCGACTCAGCCGCGCGCCTCGGGATCTGTCATGCCCACGTAAATCGTGCACAGAGAAAGGATCACCATGTCTTCGATCCCCCGCAGGTCCCTGCTCAAGGCCGCCGCCGTCGCCGGTGCCGCCGCGCAGTTCAGTTGGGTTCTCGGCCGCGGCGACGCCGAAGCGGATTCCCGTGCGGGGGCGGATGACGGTCCCGTCGCCATCGGCTGGCTGGAGAAGGGCGGCCTCGGTGCCGCGCCCGGATCCACCTTCGGTGTCCCGTGGCCCAAGGGCGCCCACCCCGCCGGCCAGAAGTTCGCCCTCGACACCGCCGACGGCAAGGGTGTGCCCGTACAGACCTGGGAGACCGCCCACTGGCCCGACGGTTCGGTGAAGTGGACGGCGCACGCGGTGGGCCCGGGGGCGGCCGGGGCCGAGAAGTTCCGCCTCGGGCCCGGCACGCCGGCGGCCCAGGGCAAGAAGGTCACCGTCACCGAGACCCGCGGAGCCATCACCGTCGACACCGGCGTCATCAAGGCCGTCATCTCCAAGGACGGCGAGAAGCTGGTCGAGTCCGTCACCCGCGACGGCGTGCGGATCGCCACCGACGGGCGGCTCGTCCTCCTCCGGCAGGGCGACCTCGACGACGGCGACCGCGGCAACGCCAAGTGGGACCGCTTCGACGGAGAGATCAGCGGGGCAAAGGCGGAACAGGACGGGCCCGTACGTGCCGTGGTCCGCATCGACGGCAAACACCGCAAGGGAAGCCGCAGTTGGCTGCCCTTCAGCGTGCGGCTCTACTTCTACGCGGGTGCCGACTCCTTCCGCATGGTGCACACCATCACCTACGACGGCGACGCGGAGAAGGACTTCATCCGCGGCCTGGGTGTCCGCTTCAGCGTGCCGATGCGCGACGCGGCGTACGACCGGCACATCCGTATCGCGGGCGAGGGCAAGGGGTTTCTGACCGAAGCGGTCAAGGGGATCACGGGCCTGCGCCGCGACCCCGGTTCCGCGATCCGCACCGCCCAGGTCCAGGGCGAGAAGCTGCCGGATCCGGCGACCTGGGACCAGCGGGTCACCACCCGCCTGCAGTACATTCCCACCTGGGGCGACTACACCCTCTCCCAGCTCTCCCCGGACGGCTTCACCCTGCGCAAGCGCACCAAGCCGGGGCACACCTGGATCACGGCCGGAGGCGGCGGTCGGGCGAGCGGATTCGGTTACGTCGGCGGGGTCGGCGGCGGATTCTCCTTCGGCCTGCGCGACTTCTGGGAGAAGCATCCCGCCCAGTTGGACATCCGGGGCGCCGCCGGTGACGAGGCCGAGGTCACCCTCTGGCTCTGGTCGCCCGAGGCCCAGCCGATGGACCTGCGCACGTACCACGACGGCATGGGCCAGGACACCTACCCCGAGCAGATCGAGGGCCTCAACATCACCTACGAGGACTACGAACCCGGCTTCGGGACCCCGTACGGCATCGCCCGCACCAGCGAGCTGATGTTCTGGGCGAACGCGGCCACCCCCTCGGCGGCCGCCCTCGTCGACCAGGCCGCCACCGTCCGCACCCCGCCCCAGCTGGCAGCCGCCCCCGAGCACATGACGAAGGCAGGCGTCTTCGGCGGCCTCTTCTCACCCGTCGACCGCTCGACGCCCGCGAAGGCGACGATCGAGGACCACCTCGACTTCCTCTTCACCTACTACAAGGAACAGGCCGAACAGCGCCGCTGGTACGGCTTCTGGGACTACGGCGACATCATGCACACCTACGACGAGGACCGGCACCAGTGGCGGTACGACGTCGGGGGCTACGCCTGGGACAACTCCGAGCTCTCGCCCGACCTGTGGCTCTGGTACGCCTACCTGCGCTCGGGCCGCGCCGACATCTTCCGCTTCGCCGAGGCCATGACCCGGCACACCGGCGAGGTCGACTCCTACCACCTGGGCAAGTGGGCGGGCCTGGGCACCCGGCACGGCGTGCAGCACTTCGCGGACAGTGCGAAGCAGCAGCGGATCTCCACGGCCGTCTACCGCCGCCCCTACTACTTCCTCACCGCCGACGAACGAGTCGGCGACCTGATGCACGCCCTGGTCGACTCCGACGAGACGTTCCTCGTCCTCGACCCGCTGCGCAAGATCCGCACCGAGCCGTACGAACCCGACCGCAACGCCCTGTCCATCGGCTTCGGCACCGACTGGAGCGGCCTCGCCGCGGCCTGGCTCACGGAGTGGGAGCGCGGCGGCCCCAAGGCGGCGAAGGCCGAGGCCCGCCTGCGCTCCACCATGCAGACCATCGGCGCCCAGCCCAACGGGTTCGTCCAGGGCAGCGGGCTCTACGACCTGGACACCGGGAAGTTCGCGGTGGCCGCCGAGCCCGCGGTGAACGTCTCCCACCTCTCCGCGATGTTCGGCCTGGTCGAGATGTGCGCCGAGCTCATCGACCTCGTGGACGAGCCGGAGTTCAAGGAGGCGTGGCTCGACTACTGCCGCTACTTCAACGCCACCAAGGCCGAGCAGAAGGAGCGCTACGGCAACGACTTCGGCAGCCTGCTGCTGTTCCAGGGGCACTCCCGCCAGGACGCGTACGCCGCCGCCCAGTTGAAGGACGAGAAGCTGGCGACGCGTGCCTGGCAGAAGTTCCACGACAGTGACGGCTATACGACGGCGATGAGCTGGGACCGCACCGACCTCACAGGCCCCGCCGTCCTGGAGCCCGGCTACGAGAACCTGCGGATCAACACCAACGAGACCGCGCTGTTCGGGCTCGCCGCGATCCAGAATCTCGCCCTGGTCGGCGACAAGCTTCCGGGCTAACCACCGCTCACGGTAAGGGAGTTGGTGGTGAAGTCCAGGCCGCCGGCCGATCCGCTGATCTCGTAGCCGAACTGCACGTCGCCGATGGTCTCGTTGCCCATCCAGCCCTTGGTGTTCTTGATCCACTTGAGGATCGGGAGGATGTCGACGGTCCCGGCGGAGGAGTCGGAGGTGCGCAGGAAGGAGAACACCTCGTTGGCGCCGTTGGTGCCCTTGTGGACCGCCCAGGTGTGGCCGCCCAGGCTGACGGTGCCCTGGGCGGTGCCGAGGGGGCCGACGTTCCCGTTGTAGTTGACCCAGAGCATGATCTCGTAGTCGTAATCGGTGTCCCAGATGTCGTAGGAGGAGTTGTAGTCGCCCGACGAGGGGACCTTGACGTTGTACGAGCTCTTCAGCGAGGACAGCGAGTCGACCGGCTTGCCGATGACCTTCTTGGAGTTCGGGTAGGACTTGATGCCACCGGTGTTCGGGTGGTCGGCGCGCACGCTCCACTTGGTGCCGGAGTCCGCCGATATGCACTGGCTGCCCGCGCCCGAGCCCCAGATGTTGTTGTAGAGGGTGTAGCCGTTCAGGTTGGTGTTGCCCCACTGGTCGCAGGAGCTCCAGACGGCGGCCTGCGCGGGGGCGGAGGCCATGCCGAGCACCGCGCCCGCCGCCAGCGTGGGTGCGAGCAGCAGGCGGGTGAGGGTGCGGCGGGGGTGTCGTGTCATGTGTCGTCTCCAGGGTGGGGGGAGTGCCGCGGGGCCGGGGCGGACCCGCGGACGTCGTCGCCGGCGTGGCGCAGGACGGCCACGCCGTAGCGGTCGAGGGTGATCGCACCCTCGACCGTCCTGCCGGTCAGCAGATCGAGGTGCCTGCCCGGCACGGGCACCGTCACCGGATCGCGGCCGTGGTGCAGGAGGAACAGGAGATCGCCGCGGCGTACGGCCTCCACCGCGCGGGGGAGGCCTGCGAGCGGCGGCCGTGCGCCTGCTTCGGCGGCCACGCGCGCGAGCAGGTCGCGCAGGGCCTCGGGCTCGGGCAGCGTGGACAGATACCAGGCGCGGTCGCGGCGAAGGACCGCCGGGAGGCCGTCGAGCTCGCCGCCCCGGTAGGCGGCGACCGTCTTCGCGCTGTCGTCGGTCTGCAGCTCCTCCGACCAGAGTGTGCCGCTGAACTCCCCGCAGTCCACGCTCTCCCCGGCTTCAAGGGGCCACCACTCGTGCACGGTCCGGATGCCGAACAGCGCGCGCAGCCGCGCGTCCATGCCGCCCGGCCGTACCCGGTCGTCCGCGTCGGCGACCCCGGTGAGGAAGCCGCAGACGAGGGTGCCCCCGTCGCGTACGTACGTCAGGAGGTTGTCGATCGCGGCGTCGGTGAGGAGGTAGAGGTGCGGCACCGCGACCAGGCGGTACGGGGTGAGGTCGTGTTCGGGGTGGGCGAAGTCGACGGGGGTGTTCGCCTCCCACAGGGCGCGGTGCCAGGCGCCGAGAACCTGCGCGTGGTCGACCAGGGAGGAGGGGCGGGCCTCCTGTTGGCTCGCCCACCAGGAGTCCCAGTCGTGCAGGACGGCCACGTCGGCAGTGACCCGTGTGCCGACGACTTCGGGCCCGACCAGGGCGAGTTCGGCACCCAGCTCCTTGACCTCCTGGAAGGTGCGGCCGTGCTCGCCCGCGTGGCTCAGCATCCCGGAGTGGAACTTCTCCGCGCCCTGCCGGGACTGGCGCCACTGGAAGTAGCAGACGGCGTCCGCGCCGCGCGCCACCGCCTGCCAGGACCAGAGGCGGTTCAGGCCGCGTGGCTTGGGATGGTTCACGCCGCGCCAGTTCACCGGACCCGCTGCCTGCTCCATCAGCATCCAAGGACCACCGCGCGCCTGCGAACGGGTCATGTCCTGTACCAGTGCGCCCTGTTGGGCGCCGAGCGGGTCTCTGGGGTCCGGGTAGACGTCGACGGAGACGACATCCTCCTGCGTGGCCCACATCCACGCGTCCTGCCCCGACCACAACGGCATGAAGTTGGTGGTGACCGGCAGGTGCGGGGTATGTGCGGTGACGATGTCCCGCTCGGCGCGGAAGCACTCGAGGAGGGCGTCGGACGTGAAGCGCTTGAAGTCGAGGACCTGGGTGGGATTCTTCAGGTAGTGCGCGTGGCGGGGTGGCAGGATCTCCGCCCAGTCGGTGTAGCCCTGACCCCAGAAGGCGGTCCCCCAGGCCGAGTTGAGCGCGTCCGTCGAGGGGTACTTGGCGCGGAGCCAGCGGCGGAACGCGGCCGCCGACTCGTCGCCCCAGTCGTAGGTGCAGTACTCGTTGTTGATGTGCCACATCGTGAGTGCGGGGTGGTGCGCGTACCGGACCGCCAGGTCCTCGGTGATCGCGGCGGCGTAGCTGCGGTAGACGGCACTGGAGTGCGCGAAGTGCTGGCGCGATCCCCACCACTCGACCTGCCCGTTCTCGTCCCTCGGCAGGGTCTCGGGGTGCAGCCGGCCGAGCCAGGGCGGGGGAGCTGAGGTCGGCGTGGCGAGGACGACTCCGATGCCGTGCGCGTGCAGCAGATCCATCAGCCGGTCCAGCCAGCCGAACTCCCGTACGCCAGGGCTCGGTTCGAGCTTCGCCCAGGAGAAGACCCCGACGGTGACGGAGGTGACCGAGGCCTCGCGCATCAGACGTACGTCGTCGAGCCAGACCTCCTCGGGCCACTGCTCGGGGTTGTAGTCGCCGCCGAACAGGATGCGGCCGCGGGTGGTGTCGTCGAGGGAAGGCATCGGTGCGGTCAGCCCTTCACTGCGCCGGTGAGCATGCCCTGCTTGAAATGCCGCTGCACGAAGGGCGAAAGGACGGCGACCGGCAGCAGCGCGAGGACCATCACGGCCATCTGGATGGCGAGCGGCGACAGGTGCCCCGTGTTGATCGCCTGACTCAGGCCCGTCGGCTTCTGCTGTTTGATCACCAGCTGCTGCATGACGTTCTGCAGCGGCATCATGTCCGGGTCGCTGAGGTAGATCGACGCGTTGAACCAGGCGCTCCAGTAGCCCACCGCGTAGAACAGGGTGATGACCGCGATGACCGCGCGGGACAGCGGCATGACGATCCGCCACAGGATGCGCAGGTCACCGGCCCCGTCGATGCGGGCACTCTCGATCAGCTCCTGCGCCGTGCCCATGAAGAACGCCCGCAGCACGAGGATGTTGAAGACGTTCAGGGCGCTCGGCAGGATCAGCGACAGATAGGTGTCGGTGAGACCGAGGCCCTGCACCACCAGATAGGTGGGGATGAGCCCGGCGCCGAAGAACATGGTGGCGACGATCAGCAGCAGGATCGGACGGTGGAGGACCGATCCCGGGCGCGAGAGGCCGTACGCGCACAGGACGGACACCACCATGCTGAAGAGCGTGCCGACGACCGTGACGCCCACGCTGACCAGGGTGGCCCGCGACACCTGGCCGCCGCCGAGGAGCTCCTGGTAGTGGACGAAGGTGATGCCCCGGGGGATCACCACCAGGCCGCCGGTCTCGGTGATCGTCCTGACGGAGGAGAGGCTGGTGACGACCACCACCCACACCGGGAAGAGGACCGCCAGACAGACCAGGCCCAGTGTCACGCCCTTGGTGGCCAGGCCGGCCCGCGTCGGGGGCTCCTCCCACACCGGGCGCAGACCGGTCCTGCTGCCCGGCTTGATGCCGAAGTTGAGCAGGCTCACCGCTTGTACACCCCCTGCTCGCCCATGAGATGGGCGGCCTTGTTGGCGCCGAGCACCATCAGGAGGCCGAAGACGCCCTTGACGATGCCGATGGCGGCGCCATAGCCGAAGTTGCCGTTGTCCAGGCCGGTGTTCCACACGTAGGTGTCCAGGACCTCGGAGGCCGTGGGTCCCACCGCGGTGCGCTGGAGCAGGATCTGCTCGAAGCCGACCGTGAGCGCGTTGCCGACCTGGAGCACGAGGAGCAGGGCCACCACCGGGCGCAGCGCGGGGAGCTGGATGTGCCACATGCGCCGCCAGCGGTTCGCGCCGTCCATCGCCGAGGCCTCGTACAGATCGGGGCTGACGGCGGCGAGCGCGGCGAGGAAGACGATGACGCCCCAGCCCGCGTCCTTCCAGACCATCTCGAAGGTGACCAGGAACTTGAACAGGCCCGGGTCGGTCATCAGGTCGAAGCCCTCGTGCCCGTGGTCGCGCAGCACCTGCGCGACGAGCCCCGCCCCGCCGAACATCTGCTGGAAGACCGTGATGACAAGGACCCAGGAGAAGAAGTGCGGGAGGTAGAGGATGGCCTGCGCGACCGCCCGCACCCGGGGGCGCACGAAGCTGTTGATGAACAGCGCGAGCGCGATCGGCAGCGGGAAGAACAGCGTCAGCTGGATCGCGAAGATCGCGAGGGTGTTCCTGACCGCCTGCCAGAACAGCCGGTCCTCGACCATGTGCCGGAAGTGCTCGATGCCGATCCAGGGGCTCTGTGTCATCGCCTGGAAGGCGTTGTCGGCGATGTAGGGGTCGTAGTCCTGGAAGGCGACGACGTTGCCGATCAGTGGCACGTAGTTGAAGACGAGCAGGAGGAGCAGCGCGGGCAGCACCATGAGGAGCAGTACCCGGTCGCGGCGCAGCCGGTGCCGCAGCGGGACGCGGGGCGGTGCCTTCTTCTTGGGGGGCGCGGCTTCGGCAGGCGGGGCGGGCGCCCGCTCGGTGCTGGTGTCGCGCGCGTGAGTCGTGCTCTGGGCCATGTCAGGACGCCGCGTCGCCGGTCTCGTCGAGCAGCTTCTTGTACCAGTCCCGCAGCTTGTCGCCGCCGCCCGACTTCCAGTCCGAAGCCGCCTGCTGCATGTCGGAGACCTTCTTGCGGCCGCGCACGACGTCCTTCTCCAGGTCCTCGAACTCGGCGTTCAGCTCGGTGTACCGGGTCGGCTCGATGATCTGCATGCCGTGGAAGAGCGGCTTCTTCGTGTGCGCGCCCTGCCGCTGCTGCCATCCGACCATGCCCTCGGTGACGTCCGGCAGGTCGGCGTAGGCGATGAAGGGCGCCGGCGACGCCAGGTATTCGTACGTGGAGAAGACCTCGTTGTTGCCCTTGCCGTTCTTGGTGAGGACGCCGTCCTCGTACGTGTGGTGGACGCCCTCGACGCCGTACATGCGAAGGCGCTGCTCCTTGGAGCCGTAGGGTGCGGCCGTGAAGTTGGCGAGGGCGAGGATGTCGCGGACGGTCTTCTCGTCGGCCTTCTCGCTGATGAACGTCCAGATGTCGGCCGGCGGACGGGCGTACAGGGTGGGCGCTCCGCCGTCGGCGGCGAAGTAGTCGAAGGCCTCCATGCGGAACTTCTTGTTGTCCACGCGCTGCACGGCCGCCTTGCCGTACCAGTCGGAGAGGTCCTGGCAGTACATCCAGACCTTGCCCGCCGCGCACAGGTCGCCGATGCTGCCGGTCTCGGCCTTCGCGTCGGGGTGCACGAAGCCCGCCGAGTAGAGCTTGCGCGACCACTCAAGGGCTTCGAGGTACTCATCGGTCTCGTAGCGGTTGACCAGTTTGCCGTCGACGAGCTTCCAGTAGTACGGCTTCTCGGGCAGCACCCCGAAGATGTTCCAGGCGGCCCAGCTCATGTCGCCGCACGCCCACACCTTGCTCTTGGGGGCGTTGAGCTGCTTGCACAGGTCGTAGAACTCCTGCGCGCTGGTGGGGGCTTCGAGGCCCTCCTTCTCGAAGAGGTCGGTGCGGTAGAAGGGCGCGATGTTCGGGGTCGTCGCGGACGGCATCGGCAGGCCGCGCAGCTTGCCGCCGAAGATGGAGCGCTGCCAGGCGCCGGACGGGATCGCCGCGAGGTTCGGGTACTCCTTGACCTTGTCGCCGCTCAAATACGGCCCGAGATCGGCGAACTTGTTGGCGATGGCGCTCGGTATCTTGCCGGTCAGCTCCCAGCCGGGCACGACCACGGCGTCCGGGACACCGCTGGAGGCGAGGACGGCGCCCAGCTTCTGGCCGTACGTGTCGCCCTGCTGGTTCTGCCACTTGACGCGGACACCAGCGGCCTTGTCCATCGCCGTCCAGTAGGGGTTGCCCTGCTTGGGCACGTTCCCCCAGATCGGCGCCATGACGGTGAACTCGCCGCCCTTGCCCAGCCGTTGCGGCACCGACGTCTTCAGCTCCGAGGCGGGCAGTGCCTTGGTGAAGCCGGCAGCCGAACCGTTCTTGGCGGGGATGTCCGGGCCGACGAGCTGCGACGCGGTGTACGCGGGGAGCAGGCCCTTGAGCTTCTTCCCCGTCGTGGTGCCCTCGTTCTTCGACCCGCTGCCCCCGCAGGCCGCGAGCAGTGGCGCTCCGCCGGCCACCGCGATCGCGGCGAGGCCCGAGGAGGCGAGGAAAGATCTCCGGCTCGAACGTGAGCTGCTGGAGAGGGAGTTCGGCGTCATTGCGTCAACCCTTCGTGGCGCGTGCCCGGACACACGGCGGTCACCGCCGGTCGGCTTTCGAAGCGCTTCGATATTGCTGCGAGGTTAAGTGAAGGCATGGGCTGTAACAAGAGGTGTTGCGCGAATGCCGCCTTGACATCGGCTGGAGCTGCGCCGAGCATCGAAGCGCTTCGAAGAACACGACGATGAATGACCACGAGTTCCTTCCACCGTGCCCACCGCTCGCCAAGGGGATCCGCACGTGACCGCAAGCCCGCCGCCTTTCCGTGACCCCGAACTGCCCCTGGACCAGCGCGTGGACGACCTGCTGTGCCGGCTGACCGCCGACGAACGCGTCGCGCTCCTGCACCAGTTCACGCCCGGAGTCGAAAGACTGGGCATCGCACCGTTCCGCACCGGACAGGAGGCCCTGCACGGCGTCGCCTGGATGGGCCCCGCCACCGTCTTCCCGCAGGCCGTCGGGCTCGGAGCCACCTGGAACGACGACCTCGTCCGCCGTGTCGGTGAGGCCGTCGGCGCCGAGGCACGCGCCATGCGCGCGCGGGACGACCGCGTCGGCCTCAACCTCTGGGCGCCCACCGTGAACCTCCTGCGCCACCCGCTGTGGGGCAGGAACGAGGAGGGCTACTCGGAGGACCCCCGGCTCACCTCCGCGATCGCCGTCGCGTACACCCGGGGCCTGCGCGGCGACCACCCGCACCACTGGCGCACCGCCCCCGTGCTCAAGCACTGGCTGGCCCACAACAACGAGACGCACAGGGACACGTCGTCCGCCTCCATACGCCCGCGCGTCCTGCACGAGTACGACCTGCGGGCTTTCCGGGCCGCCGTCGAGGCGGGCGCCGTGGCCGGGGTGATGCCCGCGTACAACCTGGTCAACGGCCGGCCCAACCACCTTTCGCCCCACCTCCGCGAACACCTGCGCACCTGGACCGGCCAAGAGCTGCTCGTCGTGTCCGACGCGGGCGCGCCCAGCAACCTCGTGGACTCCGAGAAGTACTTCGACACCCACGAGGAGGCCACCGCGGCGGCGCTCGTCGCGGGCGTGGACAGCTTCACCGACCACGGCACCGATGCGAGCATCATCACCGGACGCATACAAAGGGCTCTGGAACAGGGCCTGTTGTCCCAGGACGACATCGACACGGCGGTCCGCCGCCAGCTGTCCGTCCGCTTCCGGCTCGGCGAGTTCGACCCCGGCCAGGGACCGTACGCGGACCCGGCATCGCACGCCTTCGACACTCCCGGGCACCGCGCGCTCGCCCGGGAGGCGGCCGAGCAGGCCGTCGTCCTGCTGAAGAACGACGGGCTGCTCCCGCTGGACGAAGGGGCCCGGATCGCGGTCGTCGGACTCCTTGCCGACGAGTGCAGGACCGACTGGTACAGCGGCACCCTGATCCACCGCAGCACCCCCCTCGACGGACTGCGCGAGCGTTTCGGCGCTGACCGCGTCACCTTCACCGAAGGCGTCGACCGGGTGCGCCTGAAGTGCGCGGCCGGCTGGCTCCACGTGCCGCACCACGCGGAGGACGAGCGTGCCGGCGGCGCCGAGATCGCCCTGGACCCGGCGCTGCTCGCGGGCCGCACCGACCTGCCGCCGCTGACCTGCGGCCCCGAGCCGACCGAGTTCGCCCTCGTCGACTGGGGAGGCGGCGCATGGACACTGCGCGCTCCCGACGGCCGCTACCTCTCGGTCGCCGACGACGGCTTCGTGCGCGCGTCGGCGGACCGGCCCGGCGGCTGGGTCGTACAGGAGACGTTCGCGCTGGTCGACCACGGGGACGGGTACCTCATCGCACACACAGGGACAGGTGGATACGTCTCTGTCGCCGCCGACGGCGTGAAGGTTGCCGACGAGCCGGAGGTCTTCACCCTCGACGTCCTGGAACGCGGCGAGGACGCCGTGGCCCGTGCCGCCGCGCAGGCCGACACGGTGATCGTCGTCGCCGGGAACGACCCCCACATCAACGGCCGCGAGACCGAGGACCGCACCACGCTCGCCCTGCCGCCCCACCAGGACCGCCTCTGGCGCGCGGCCCGCGCCACCAACCCCCGCACCGCGCTCGCCCTGGTCTCGGCCTACCCGTACGCGGTCGCCGACGCCCACGCCGAGCTGCCCGCACTGCTGTGGAGCGCCCACGGCGGACAGGCCGCGGGCACCGCACTCGCCCGGGTACTCGCGGGCGACGTGTCCCCCGCCGGGCGCCTCCCGCAGACCTGGTACGCCGCGGACGCCGACCTGCCGGACCTGCTGGACTACGACATCATCGGCTCCCGGCAGACCTACCTCTACTTCGACGGAACCCCGCTCTACCCCTTCGGACACGGCCTGGGCTACTCCTCCTTCGCGTACGAGGACCTGGTGGTCGAGCGCGAAGGGCAGAACCTGCACGTCGCGTTCACCGTCACCAACACCGGGCCCCGCGACGCGGACGAGGTGGCCCAGCTCTACACCCGGGCTCCCCGGGAGGCCGCCTCGCTGGTCGCCCTGCCGCACCAACAGCTCGCCGCGCACCGCCGCGTCCATCTCACGGCCGGTGCCGCCTGCCGTCTGCAGTTCCGCCTGGCCTTGTCCGACCTGGGGTTCTGGGACGTGCGGCACGACCGCTGGGCCCTGGCTCCCGGCGCCCACGAGGTCCTCGCCGGTGCCTCCAGCGCCGACATCCGGCTCAGCGCCGGCGTGGACGTCGACGGCGATCCGATCGCCGCGAGGCCGGTGCGGCGAGCGGGCCTCGCGGCGACCGGTTACGACGAACAGCACGGCACCGAGATCGTCGACCGCGCCAGGACGTCGGGCGACGCCGTACGGCCACTGGACGACGGCACGGGCGAACTCCTCTTCCGGGCCTGCGACTTCGGCGAGGGGGTGAGCGGAGTGTCGGTCGAGGCCGCGGGGTCCGGAGCCGTCGACCTCATCTCGGGCAGCACCGCCACCACCGTGACCGTCCCCGCGACCGGCGGCCCCTACGACTACGCCACGCTCACCTCCGGCTTCACCGTCTCCGGAGTGCGCGATCTGCGCGTGCGGCTGCGCGGCCCCCTGCGGCTCGCCCGGCTCGCCTTCACCACCACCACCGCCGCCCGGCCGAGGGAGACCGCATGAAGTTCACCGACGGCTTCTGGCTGATGCGTGAGGGGGTGCGCGCCTCGTACGCGACCGACGTGCGCGAGGTGCGCGACGACGCGGGGCGGTTCACCGCGTACGCCGCCGTCCACCGGGTCCGCGAGCGCGGCGACACCCTCAACACGCCGCTCGTCACCGTCGAATGCTTCTCGCCCGCCGAGGGCGTGATCGGCGTACGGGCGACACATCACGCGGGAAAGGCCGCCCACGGGCCGGAGTTCGGCCTGAACGCCACCGAGGGCTCGGGGCTGGTGAAACGCGAGGGCACGGTCACCGAACTCACCAGCGGACCGCTCACCGTACGCCTCGACAGCGACAAGCCCTGGGGCCTCGAATTCCTCGACGCCGACCGGCAGCGGCTGACGGCCGTCGAGGGCAGGGGCACCGGCTTCGCCACCGCGCCCGACGGCAGCCACCACATGATCGGCCAACTCGCGCTGGGCGTAGGGGAGTACATCTACGGCCTCGGTGAACGCTTCACCCCGTACGTCAAGAACGGCCAGAACGTCGACATCTGGCAGGCCGACGGCGGCACCAGCAGCGAGCAGGCCTACAAGAACATCCCCTTCCACCTCTCCTCACGCGGCTACGGCGTCTTCGTCAACCACCCCGGCAAGGTCTCCTACGAGATCGGCTCCGAGTCCGTCGGGCAGGTCCAGTTCAGCGTCGAGGACCAGTCGATCGAGTACTTCGTCATCGCGGGACCCACGCCCAAGGACGTCCTGCGCCGCTACACCGCGCTGACCGGCCGCCCCGCGCTGCCGCCCGCCTGGTCGTTCGGCCTGTGGCTGACGACCTCCTTCTGCACGCCCTACGACGAGGAGACCGTCACGGCCTTCGTCGACGGCATGGCCGAGCGCGACATCCCGCTCGGTGTCTTCCACTTCGACTGCTTCTGGATGCGCGAGTACCAGTGGACCGACTTCCGCTGGGACCCCGAGGTCTTCCCCGACCCCGAGGGCATGCTGCGCAGGCTGCGCGAGCGCGGTCTGAAGGTGAGCGTGTGGATCAACCCGTACATCGCGCAGAGGTCCGCACTCTTCGCCGAGGCCGCCGACCGGGGCTATCTCGTGAGACGGCCGAACGGCGACGTCTGGCAGTGGGACCTCTGGCAGCCCGGCATGGCCCTCGTGGACTTCACCAATCCGGCCGCCCGCGAGTGGTACTCGGGCCACCTGCGGGATCTGCTCGACCAGGGAGTCGACTGCTTCAAGACGGACTTCGGCGAACGCGTACCCACCGACGTCGTCTGGCACGACGGCTCGGATCCCGCGCGCATGCACAACTACTACGCGCAGCTGTACAACAGCACGGTCTTCGAACTCCTGGAGAAGGAACGCGGCCCGGGGGAGGCGGTCCTGTTCGCCCGCTCTGCCACCGCGGGCGGCCAGCAGTTCCCCGTGCACTGGGGCGGCGACTGCTTCGCCTCGCTGGGCGCCATGGCCGAGTCGCTGCGCGGCGGTCTCTCCCTCTCGCTGTCCGGCTTCGGCTTCTGGAGCCACGACATCGGCGGCTTCGAGGGCACCCCCGACCCGGCGGTCTTCAAACGCTGGCTCGCCTTCGGCCTCCTCTCCTCGCACAGCCGCCTGCACGGCAACGTCTCCTACCGGGTGCCGTGGGCGTTCGGTGACGAGGCAGTCGAGGTGGCCCGCAATTTCACGCGGCTCAAGCACCGCCTCATGCCGTACCTGTACGCGGCCGCCGTCGAGGCCCACCGCACGGGAGTCCCCGCCATGCGGCCGATGCTCCTGGAGTTCCCGGCCGACCCCGCGTGCCGCACCCTGGACCGCCAGTACATGCTCGGCCCCGACCTGCTGGTCGCCCCGGTCTTCACCGCCGAGGGAGACGTCGAGTTCTACGTGCCCGAAGGCACCTGGACCCACCTGCTGACCGGCGAGACGGTCCAGGGTCCTGGCTGGCGCCGGGAGACCCACGGCTTCGACAGCCTCCCGCTGTATGTGCGGCCCGGGGCGCTGCTCCCGCTGGGCGCCGACGACCGGCGCGCGGACGGCGACTGGCTCCAGGACCTCACCCTCCTGGTCACCCCGGAGGCGGACGGCGCGCAGATCACCGTGCCGGATCTGGCGGGCCGGCCCGCGGCGGTCTTCCGCGCCGCACGCGACGGCGCGGACGTCAGGGTCACCGTGGAGGGGAGCGCGCGCCCCTTCACCGTGCGGACGGCGGCGGATTGGCCGGACCTGGGCGGCAACCCTTCGGCGGGCGGCGGCGACAAGGACATGTAAGCCGTCCACCACCGAAGGAATGATCCGGGAACATGACCCCACGAGCGAACAAGCGCGTCCGTCACCGCCGAGGTCTCACCAAGCGCCGTGCCGTCGTCGGCGGCGTCGCCGCGCTCGGCCTGACCGGCGCCGCCCTCCTCACCACCACCATGATGTCGACGGCGGGGGCGGCGACCGCCTGGCCCGAGGCCAAGGGCGAGAAGCCGACGTCCAAGACCATCGAGGTCTCCGGTACCTACGACGGCGGTCTCAAGCGCCACTACGGCACCGGTGCCCTGGGCGGCGACGGCCAGGACGAGGGCCAGGACCCGGTCTTCAAGCTGAAGGACGGCGCGACGCTCAAGAACGTCATCCTCGGCTCCCCGGCCGCGGACGGCGTCCACTGCTCGGGCAGCTGCACGCTGCAGAACGTGTGGTGGGAGGACGTCGGCGAGGACGCGGCCACCTTCAAGGGGACGTCGGCGGGCTCGACGTACACCGTCTACGGCGGTGGCGCGAAGAAGGCCGACGACAAGGTCTTCCAGTTCAACGGCGCGGGCAAGCTGGTCGTCACGAAGTTCCAGGTCTCCGACTTCGGCAAGCTGGTGCGCGCCTGCGGCAACTGCTCCAAGCAGTACCAGCGCACCATCATCGTGAACGACGTGGACATCACCGCCCCCGGCAAGTCGATCGTCGGCATCAACACCAACTACGGCGACACGGCCGCGCTGCGCAACATCCGCGTCCACGGCGACAGCGGCAGGAAGATCGCCACCTGCGACCGCTTCACCGGCAACAACACCGGCGCCGAGCCGCCCAAGACGGGCACGGGCCCCGACGGCAAGTACTGCAGGTTCACGTCGGCGGACATCAGCTACAAGTAGCGGACACGGCGATGCGGCACGACCCCGCCGGGCCGTGCCGCATCGCCGTTCCGGTTCAGCGCGCCGAGAAGCTGTGGACCGTGCTCGACCGGTAGGTCTGCCCCGGGCGCAGCACCGTCGTGGGGAACTTCGGCTGGTTGGGGGAGTCCGGGAAGTGCTGGGTCTCCAGGCAGAGGCCGTCGCCCTGCCGGTAGGTGCGCCCCGAAGGTCCGGTGAGGGTGCCGTCCAGGAAGTTCCCGGAGTAGAACTGCACGCCGGGCTCGGTCGTGGCGATCTTCAGGGTGCGTCCCGACTCCGGGTCCCGCAGCGTCGCGAAGTGTTCGGGGCGCTTGGTGATGCCCTTGTCCAGGACCCAGTTGTGGTCGAAGCCCTTGGCGGTCACCAGTTGCTCGTGCGCGACCCGGATGTCCTCGCCGACCGTCTTCGCGCGCCGGAAGTCGAAGGGCGTGCCCGCCACCTTCGCCAGCTCGCCCGTCGGGATGAGACCGGCGTCGGTGGGCGTGAACCGGGAGGCGGCCAGGGCCAGTTCATGACCCATGATGTCGCCGCTGCCCTCGCCCGCGAGGTTGTAGTACGTGTGGTTGGTCAGGTTCACCACGGTGGCCTTGTCCGTGGTCGCCGCGTAGTCGATGCGCCAGTCACCGCGCGCGTCGAGCGTGTACGTCACGGTCACCCGCAGCGTTCCGGGGTAACCCATCTCCCCGTCGACGCTCGTGTAGTGCATGCGCAGGCCGACACCGGAGGAGTCCTTGAACGGCTCGACGTCCCACACCCGCGTGTCGAAGCCCTTGGCCCCGCCGTGCAGGCTGTTCTCGCCGTCGTTCACGGAGAGCTGGTGGGTCTTGCCGTCCAGGGTGAAGCGGCCCTTGGCGATGCGGTTGCCGTACCGGCCGATCAGCGCGCCGAAGAAGGTGGTCCCGGCGACGTACGCCTCGATGGTGTCGTAGCCGAGGGACACGTTGGTGTAGCGGCCGCGCCGGTCCGGCAGTTCGAGGGACTGCACGATGCCGCCGTAACTGAGCACCTTCATGCGGGTGCCGCCGTTGGCGAGGGACCAGCGGTACACCTTGGTGCCGTCGGCCAGCTTGCCGAAGAGTTCCTTGGTGGGCGTGCGGCCCGCCGACGCGTACGCGGTGCCGGTGACGGCGGCGGCGGTGAGACCGACGGCGGCGGCCGAGGCCAGGACGGTGCGTCTGCTCGTTTCCATGTGCGTCTCCAGACAGGGGAGTTGGGGAGAGGACTAGCGACCGACCTTGCGCTTGTTCCAGACGTCGAAGCCGACCGCGGCCAGCAGCACGAGCCCCTTGATGACCTGCTGGTAGTCGGTGCCGATGTTCACCAGGGACATGCCGTTGTTGAGGACACCGAGCACCAGACCACCGATCACGGCGCCCATCACCGTGCCGACGCCGCCGCTCATCGACGCGCCGCCGATGAACGCGGCCGCGATCGCCTCGAGTTCGAAGTTCAGGCCGGCCTGCGGGGTGCCCGCGTTCAGCCGCGCCGCGTACACACAGCCCGCGAGGGCCGCGAGCACACCCATGTTCACGAAGATCAGGAAGGTGACGCGCTTGTCCTTGACGCCGGACAGCTTCGCCGCTGCCTTGTTGCCGCCGAGCGCGTACACGTGCCGTCCGACGACCGCGTTGCGCATCACGTAGCCGAGGGCGATGAGGATGCCGCACATGATGAGCAGCACCACCGGCACGCCGTGGAAACTCGCGAGGGTCAGCGTGAAGGCGATGACGGCGGCGGAGATCGCCACCAGCTTGGTCACCCACAGGCCCGTCGGCATCACGTCGAGGTCGTAGGCCAGCTGCTGCTTGCGGCTGCGCCATTCGCGGAAGAGCAGGAACGCGACCGTCACCAGGCCGAGGACCAGCGTCGGGTTGTGGTACTGCGTGTACGGGCCCATCTCGGGGATGAAGCCCTTGGCGATGTTCTGGAAGCCCTCGGGGAACGGCGAGAGCGACTGGCCTTCCAGGACGATCTGCGTGAGGCCGCGGAACAGCAGCATCCCGGCGAGCGTCACGATGAACGACGGGATGCCGACGTAGGCGATGAAGAAGCCCTGCCACGCACCCGCGACCGCGCCGATGAGGAGCGAGAGGACCAGGGCGAGCACCCAGGGCATGTCGTGCTTGACCATCATCACCGCCGACATGGCGCCGACGAAGGCGACCAGGGAGCCGACGGACAGGTCGATGTGGCCGGCGATGATGACGATCATCATGCCGATGGCCAGGATGAGGATGTAGCCGTTCTGCTGGATCAGGTTGGACACGTTGTTCGGCAGGAGCAGCGTGCCGTCGGTCCAGATCTGGAACAGGATGACGATGAAGGCCAGGGCGACGAGCATGCCGTACTGGCGCATGTTGGAGCGCACGCTCTGCAGCAGCAGGGCACGCGTGGACTCCTTGGCGGGCGGCGTGGACGACGCGTCACGTGGTGGCGTGGTCGTGGTGGTCATGGCGGATGCCTCAGCTTCTGTTCTTGGTCATGTGGCGCATCAGGAGTTCCTGGGTGGCGTCCGCGCGGTCGACCTCACCGGTCAGCCGGCCCTCGGCCATCGTGTAGATCCGGTCGCACATCCCGAGCAGCTCGGGCAGTTCGGAGGAGATGAACAGCACCGCCTTGCCCGAGGCCGCCAGCTTGTCGATGACGGTGTAGATCTCGTACTTCGCGCCGATGTCGATGCCGCGGGTCGGTTCGTCGAGGATCAGGACATCGGGGTCGGCGTGGATCCACTTGCTCAGGACGACTTTCTGCTGGTTGCCGCCCGAGAGCCGCCCCACCTGCTCGAAGACGGTGGGGGCCTTGATGTTCATCGACTTGCGGTAGCGCTCGGAGACCGAGCGCTCGTGGTGCTCGTCGACGAAGCCGTCCTTGCGCCGCATGCCCGGCAGCGAGGCCAGGGAGATGTTGCGGTTGATGTTGTCGATGAGGTTGAGGCCGTACTGCTTGCGGTCCTCGGTGACGTACGCGATCCCCGCGTCGACCGCGGCGGGCACGTTCTTCGTCAGGACCTCGCGCCCGCCGACGGCAACCGTGCCGGCGACGTACGAGCCGTAGGAGCGCCCGAAGACGGACATCGCGAGCTCCGTGCGGCCCGCGCCCATCAGGCCCGCGATGCCGACGATCTCGCCGCGCCGCACGGTCAGGGACACGTCGTCGACGACCTTGCGGTGGTGGTCGACCGGATGCCGCACCGTCCAGCCCTGCACGGACAGGGCGAGGGAACCCGCGTCCTCGCCCTCGTAGGGCGTGCGGTCGGGGAAGCGGTGGTCGAGGTCGCGGCCGACCATGCCGCGGATGATGCGGTCCTCCGACAACTGCGGTTCGGAGGAGGGTGTCTCACGTACCGTCAGGGTCTCGATGGTCTGTCCGTCGCGCAGGATCGTCACGGAGTCGGTGATGGCCCTGATCTCGTTCAGCTTGTGCGAGATGATGATGCAGGCGATGCCCTGGTCGCGCAGTTCCAGGATGAGATCGAGGAGCTTGGCGCTGTCCTCGTCGTTCAGGGCGGCGGTCGGCTCGTCGAGGATGAGCAGCTTGACCTCCTTCGACAGGGCCTTGGCGATCTCCACCAGTTGCTGCTTGCCCACGCCGATGTCGGCGACCGGGGTCTGCGGCTTCTCGTTCAGGCCGACCCGCTTGAGCAGCGCGCTCGCCCTGCGCAGCGTGTCGTTCCAGTCGATGAAGCCCCGGGTGCTCTGTTCGTTGCCCAGGAAGATGTTCTCGGCGATGGACAGGTACGGGACGAGCGCCAGCTCCTGATGGATGATCACGATGCCGTGCTTCTCGCTGGCGCGGATGTCCTTGAAGGTCATCCGCCGGCCCTCGAAGTGGATCTCGCCGTCGTAACTGCCGTGCTCGTGAACGCCGCTGAGGACCTTCACCAGCGTCGACTTGCCCGCGCCGTTCTCGCCGCAGATCGCGTGGATCTCCCCGGCGCCCACGGTCAGATTCACGTCGGAGAGCGCCTTGACGCCGGGGAACGTCTTGGTGATGCCGCGCATTTCCAGTACGGGCCCGCGCGTCTCCGGTCCGGGTCCGCTCATGAGAGCTGCCCTGCCTTGAAGTAGCCCTCGTCGACCAGGAGTTGGGTGTTGGACTTGTCGATGCTGACCGGGTCGAGGAGGAAGGACGGCACGGTCTTCTTGCCGTTGTTGTAGTCCTTGGTGTTGTTGACCTTGGGCTTCTTGTCGTTCAGGACCGCATCCCCCATGGCCACCGTCTGCGCGGCCAGCTTGCGGGTGTCCTTGAACACCGTCTGCGTCTGCTCGCCGCGGATGATGGACTTCACCGACGCGAGTTCCGCGTCCTGCCCGGTGATGACCGGCAGGGGCTGGCTCTTGGAGCCGTAGCCCGCGCTCTTCAGCGCGGAGATGATCCCGATCGAGATCCCGTCGTACGGCGAGAGGACCGCGTCGACCTTCGCGGAGCCGTAGTTCTTGCTGATCAGGTCGTCCATGCGCTTTTGCGCTGTGCCGCCGTCCCAGCGCAGCGTGGTGGCCTGGTTCATCTTCGTCTGCTTGCTGCGCACGGTGAGCTGGCCGCTCTTGAAGTACGGCTCCAGCACCTTCATGGCGCCGTTCCAGAAGTACTTGGTGTTGTTGTCGTCCGGCGAGCCCGCGAACAGCTCGATGTTCTTCGCGTCGCCGCCCTTCTCGGGCTTGCCCAGCTTCAGCTTGTCGACGATGTACTGGGCCTCCAGGCGGCCGACGCGCTCGTTGTCGAACGACGCGTAGTAGTCGACGTTCTCCGTGCCGAGGATGAGTCGGTCGTACGAGATCACGGGGATGTTCGCGTCTGCCGCGCGCTGCAGGACCTCGGTGAGCGCGGAGCCGTCGATGGCGGCGACCACCAGGAGACTGCGCCCCTTGGTGATCATGTTCTCCAGCTGGGCGATCTGGTTCTCGACCTTGTCGTCGCCGTACTGCAGATCGGTCTTGTAGCCGGCCTTCTCGAACTGCTCGGCCATGTTGTTGCCGTCGGCTATCCACCGCTCGGAGGACTTGGTGGGCATCGCGAGACCGATGGTGCTGCCCTTGCCCTCGTCCGGCTGGTAGCGGCTGCCGCCCTTGGCCTCCTGGCCGCAGGCGGTCAGCGAGCCGAGGAGTACGGCGGTGGCCACTGCGGCGGTGAGCCGCATGCGGGATATGCGGGTTCTCATGGATCAGTCCCCTTCCGGGACGGGGAAGCGCTGGAGCTCGCCGGGCAGGCGTGAGCCGAGCGGAGACATCCCGCCGTCCGCGCCGTGCCGGGCGAGCAGGTCGAGGGCGAGACGGCCACGGCGGACCCGCTCGCGGGCGGTGTCCAGGGTGTGGTCGCGCAGGTGGGCACCGTAGGGGTAGATGCCGGGGGACTTGCTCAGGCCGAACTTGAGGTAGAGCGGGGCGCCGCGCCGGATCAGCTCGGCCGCCTCGTACATCCGGACGTAGCCGCCGAGGTCGTCGGGCGCCTCGACGTACAGGTCCATCGGGGCGCGGCTGGCCCGGCGGATCTCGGTGAAGTGGTCCAGGGTGAGGTCGGAGGGGACATTGAGCGAGTCCGCGCCGAGCCGCTCGTAGACCGCGTACGAGGCCGGGTTGACCGGGCCGATCAGGGCCGACACCTTGAACGTGGTGTCGGCGGGCAGCACACCGGCCACCCGCAGCCGGTGCAGCGTCCACAGCACGCCCTCGTCGGCGACGAGCAGGCACTTCACGCCCAACTCGGTGGCCCGTACGGCGTCTTCGACGCATCCGGCGAGCGCGTCATGGCCGCGCGAGCGAAGCCCCGCGCCGCCGGAGTCGGTGCGGGTCGCGGCACCGATGTCCCAGGTGCCGCGCGGCCCGGTGAACAGGCACAGCTCGATGTCCCGTTCGGCGCAGGCCTCCACCATCTCGGTGATCTCTACGTCGGAGAGCATCCAGATGCCGCTGCCCTGGCTGATCCGGTGGATCGGCACATCGAGCCGCGAGCTCTCCTTGAGGACGACGGCCAGCGCCTCCGGCCCCTCGACGGAGGGGATCTCGGTGCGCCAGGTACCACCGTCGGGGAACGTGTGCGGGGACGCGTCGGCCGGATCGACGGCGGGTACGGGGTGCCCGATGCGGGCGAGGGCGTCGACGCCGGGGCGGCGGGGTGCTGACGGGCTGGTCACGGGACTCCCATACGCGGTGAATTCTGCTGTGGAACTGCTGGTTCGATATTTCGTACGTCGGTCGGTTCGGTGGGTACGTCTCAGGGGCGCAGGAGCACCTTCCCGGTCTTCGGGTCGCCGCCGCCGACCAGCGCCACCGCCTCGCCGAACTGCTCCAGCGGGAACTCGTGCGTGATGAGCGGCGCCGGGTCGAGCAGTCCGAGCCCGAACGCGCGGACCGCGTCCGACCAGGCGGAGGACGGCGCGCCGAAGACGCTGCGCACCTGAAGCTGACTCAGCGAGAGATGCACCGGATCGATGCCGACCGCGCCGGGCGTGAACATGCCGGTCAGCACGACCCGGCCGCCCCGGCGCGCGAGCAGACACGAGGAGGCTGCGGTGCTCGGCGCCCCCGCGGTCTCCACCACTAGGTCGAACCGGCCGTGGTACCCCTCGGCTTCGGCGGGCGACAGGCTCTCGCTCGCCCCGAAGCCAAGGGCCTGGCGGCCGCGCTCGGCCCGCGGGTCGATCACGACCAGTTCGCCGGGCGATGACGCGGCGAGCAACTGCACCGCCAGCATCCCGAGGGTGCCCGCACCGACCACCGCGATCCGCTCGCCGGGCCTCGGCCGCCCCGTCCGCACCGCGCCCGCGATCACCGCGGCGGGTTCCAGGAGGGCGGCCGCGGCCAGGTCCGCGTCGGCGGGCAGGAGGTGCAACAGCCGTGCGGGTACGACCACGTGGTCGGCGAAGGCGCCGGGCTCGGTGAAGCCGGTCTCCGCGTATCCGCCGCCGCACAGGCTCGTCTCGCCCTCGCGGCAGCGCTCGCAGGTGCCGCAGGCCCGGAAGCCCTCGGCGACGGCCTTCCGCCCGGTGAGCGCCGGGTCGACGCCCTCACCGGTGGCCTCGACGGTGCCGGACCACTCGTGCCCGGGGATCACGGGATAGCGCACGTAGGCGGCATCCCGGTGACCGTCGTACACCTCGCGGTCACTCATGCAGATTCCCGCCGCCGCCACCCGGACCAGGACCTCGCCGGGCCCCGGCTCGGGTGGCGCGCCGACCGTGAGCCGGTGCGTGCCCGGCCGGTCGACGACGATCGCGCGTGAGTCGCCGCTCACGCGCCGGCCGCCTTGGGGGCGCGCTTCTCCCAGCCCTCGGCCCACAGGTCGAACCGCGCCTGCTGCTGCGGGAACTCGGCTGCCGCGTCCGTGTCGAGCTCGACGCCGAGGCCCGGCTCGTGCGACACCTCGAAGTAGCCGTCGACCACCTGCGGAGCGCCCTTGACGACCTTCTTGATCTCCGCGTCCGCGAAGTCGTTGAAGTGCTCCAGGATCTTGAAGTTGGGCGTGCAGGCCGCGACTTGGAGCGATGCCGCCGTCAGCACCGAGCCGCCGACGTTGTGCGGCGCGACCAGCGTGTAGTGCGTCTCAGCGGTCGCGGCCAGCTTGCGGGTCTCCAGGATGCCGCCGATGTGGCCGACGTCCGGCTGGATGATGTCGGCGGCCTGCGACTCGAAGAGCTCGCGGAACTCGATCCGGTCGTGGATGCGCTCGCCGGTGGCGATCGGCATGTCCACCTTGCCGGCGACCTTCTCAAGCGCCTTGAGGTTCTCCGGCGGCACCGGCTCCTCGAGCCAGGCCGGCTTGAACGGCGCGAGGTCCCGCGCGAGGCGCACGGCCGTGGACGGGCTGAACCGGCCGTGCATCTCCAGCATCAGCTCGGCGTCCGGACCGATCGCGTCCCGCACCGCCTCGATCAGCGAGACCGCGTACGACGTGCCCGCCTGGTCGAGCTCGTAGTGCCCGGTCCCGAACGGGTCGATCTTCAGGGCGCGGTAGCCGCGCTCCATCACGGCCTGAGCGGCCTTGTGGTAGGCCTCCGGAGTGCGCTCGGTGGTGTACCAGCCGTTCGCGTACGCCTTGACCTTGTCGGTGACCTTGCCGCCCAGAAGCTGCCAGACCGGCACGCCGAGCGCCTTGCCCTTGATGTCCCAGCAGGCCATCTCCACACAGGCGATGCCCGACATGACGATCTCGCCGGCCCGGCCGTAGTCGCCGTACTTCATCCGTCGCACGAGGTCCTCGACCGCGAACGGATCGGAACCCACGACGTGGTTGGCCGCCGCCTCGTGGAGGTAGCCGACCAGTGCGTCGGTATGGCCGAGCATGCGGGTCTCGCCGACGCCGGTGAGGCCTTCGTCGGTGTGGACCTGGACGTAGGTGAGATTGCGCCACGGCGTTCCCACCACGTGCGTGCTGATTCCCGTAATACGCAAGGCAGTTGCCCCTTGGTTGTTCGGTATTTCGTCACACGTTCGAAATGTTGGCGTGACCGTATTCACGCAGGCGGCAGGGTGTCAATGGGTCGCGCGAAACGGTCTTGGGCGGACCGGTGACCGTCAGGCCGTTGCGCGCCGAACGTCGCTGTGTCTAGCCTGTGTTCGTCATATCGATCGTTGACCGAAGTTTCGGACGCATCTGCAAGGCTGACGTGGACGCGATTTCGGCCGCACGGGGTGGGAGGCCGACCATGGGACGACTCGTTCCCGCGGTGACCAGGGCGCTGGACATACTGGAACTGTTCCTGGAGGGCGACGGGACACTGTCCGCCCCCGAGGTCACCCGCAGGCTCAGGCTGCCGCGGACCACCGTGCACGAACTGCTCACCACCCTCGCCGCCCGTTCGTACCTTGTCCAGATACCGGACCAGACGGGCCGCTACCGCCTCGGCGTACGCGCCTACCAGCTCGGCAGCCGGTACGCCGAGCAGCTCGACCTGGCGGCGGAGGGCCAGCAGGTGGCCCGCGAGGTCGCCGAGACCTGCGACGAGACCGTCCATGTGGCGGTCCTGGAGGACACGGACGTCATCTACATCGCCAAGGTGGACTCCACGCACGCCGTGCGGATGGTCTCCGCCGCGGGCCGCAAACTGCCCGCCCACTGCACGTCGGTCGGCAAGATGCTGCTCGCCTCACTGCCTCAGGCGGAGCTCGAGTCCCGGCTCGCGGGGCGGGAGTTGGTGGCGATGACGCAGAACAGCATCACGGAGCCGGACGCGCTGCTCTCCGCGCTCGCCGGCATCCGGGAGCGCGGAGTCGCGGCCGAGCACCGGGAGTCGAACCCGGACGTCAGCTGTGTGGCAGCCCCGGTCCGTGACAGCGCGGGCCACGTCGTCGCGGCGCTCTCCATTTCCGTGCCGATGATCCGCTGGAGCGAGCAGCGCGAACACGAACTGGCCGAGCTTGCCGCCAAGGGCGCGGGCGACCTCTCGGAGCGCCTGGGGCATCGACGCTAGATCTGCGACTCCAGGTCCAGGAGCCGCCGCTTGGCTTCCAGGCCGCCCGCGTATCCCGTCAGCGAGCCGTCGGCGCCGATGACCCGGTGGCAGGGGCGGACGACGAGCAGGGGGTTGCGCCCGATCGCCGTCCCCAGGGCGCGGACCGCCACACGAGAGAGGCCGAGCCGCTCGGCGAGCTTCCCGTACGTGGTGGTCGTGCCGTACGGGAGCGAGTCGAGGGCCTGCCAGACCCGCCGCTGGAAGTCGGTGCCGACGCCGCTCGCGTACTGGATGTCGAAACGGGTCAGCGTCCCGTCGAAGTACGCGCGCAGCTGCCCGGCGATCACGGCGAAGGCCTCGTCGTCACGCACCCACCCGTCCTGGACGGCGACGCCGCCCTTCTGCCCCGGCAGGGACAGCGAGGCCAGCGCGGTGCCGCCGTTCGCGGTGGCCGACTCCTCGCCGACGAGCAGCAGCTCGCCCAGCGGGCTCTCGACGGTCGTGTAGACGGCCTTGGTCATGACCTTGCTCATCAGATGCTCCCTCTTACCCCGGCGACCTGTCCCCGGTGACACCCCCAAGTCTGCGGGGTACGGGGGCGCCCGGCTGGCGGGATTCGGACATGGCGCTCATGAGGGTGTCAGGGTCAGACGGGCGCCACTCGTGCGGTCGGCCGAAGGTCCGGTCTCCAGCAGGAGCTCGCCGGGCTCCACGACGAACTCCAGGGCGCGGTCCAGCGAGGCAAGGGTATCCGCCGCGACGACGAAGGCGACCTCGGCCCGTTCGCCGGGGGCCAGGTCCACGCGCGCGAAGCCGCGCAGCTCACGGACGCGCGGCCAGGAGCTGGACCCCGAGAGGCGGCGCACATAGAGCTGCACGGTCTCCCGCACGGACCGCGGGCCCGTGTTCGTCACGGCGACGGAGCAGGTGAGCGCCGGATCGGTGACCGGGGCACGCTCGCGCGAGAGCCGGGGCTCCCCGTACCGGACGGTCGTGTACGAGAGGCCGTGGCCGAAGGCGTGCAGCGCGGTGGCGGGCTGGTCCACGTAGCCCCGGTAGCCGTGATCCTTGGCGTTGTAGAACACCGGCAACTGGGCTGCCGAGCGCGGCACGGAGACCGGGAGCCGCCCCACGGGCTCCGCGCGCCCGAAGAGCACGTCGGCCACCGCCCGGCCTCCCCACGGCCCCGGATACCAGGCGCAGAGGACGGCACGGGCCCGCCCGGACAGCTCCGGCACGGCATGCGGCCGTCCCTGGACGAGGACCACGACGACGGGTGTGCCGGTGGCGGCCACCGCATCGAGCAGCGCCGACTGCCCGGCCGGCAGAGTCAGCTCGGCAAGGTCGACCCCCTCACCGCACGTCATGCCCACCGGGCCGCCGGAGACGACGACGGCCGCCCCGTTGCTGTCGAAGCGCGTGTCCGCCTCCCGCGCGCTGGACCCGCCGAGCACGAGCACGGCCGTATCCGCGCCCGCGGCGAGCGCCACCGCCTCCGCGATCCCGGAGCGGTCGTCGCCGACCAGCTCACAGCCCCGCGCGTACGTCACGTCGACCTCCGGCGGCGCCACCGCCCTGATGCCGTCGAGGACGGTGAGGCCGGTGCCGGGGCGCTGCGGCGCGGTGTAGTCGCCGAGCTGCTGAGGGAGCGAGTCGGCGTTGGGGCCGATGACGGCGACGCGGGGAGGGTCCGCCAGGGGGAGCGTCGCCCCGTCATGGCTCAGCAGGACGACGGACTCGCGCGCCAGGCGCTCGCTCACTTCATCCAGGGCGGGCGAGCTCTCACGGGCCTCTCCGCCGACGTAGGGCCGCTCGAAGAGCCCCAGGCGGAACTTCAGCGTCAGGACACGGGCGACCGCCGCATCCAGGGCGTCCTCGGAGACCAGGCCCCGCTCCACCGCCTCCGCGAGCCGCGGGAAGCAGCCGTCCCACAGACTCAGGTCGGTGCCCGCGTCCAGGGCGAGCGCGCCCGCGGCGACCGGATCGCCGGCCAGGCGCACGAGACGGTCGAGCGCGCACCCGTCGGCCATGACCAGGCCGGTGAACCCCCAGCGCTCGCGCAGCAGACCGGTGAGCAGCTCGCGGTTGGCCGCGCACGGCACGCCGTCGAACTCGTTGTACGCGGCCATGACGCCCGCCGCCCCGGCACGTACTCCCGCCCGCGCCGCGACCAGGTGGATCTCGTGGAGTTCACGCGGGCCGAGCTCCGTGGCCGCGCTGTTGCGGCCGCCGACCGTCGCGCCCTGTCCGGCGAAGTGCTTGAGCACGACGGCCGCCCGGTCCGGGGCGTACGAGGTGCCCTCACCCTGCATGCCCCGCACCAGCGCCCCCGTGAAGCGCGCCGCCAGATACGGGTCCTCGCCGAAGCACTCCTCCGCGCGGCCCCAGCGCGGGTCCCGGACCAGGTCGAGCGCGGAGACCAGGGCGACATGGCCGCCCCGGGCGCGCAGCTCGGCGGCGGCGCCCGCCGCGGCGGCCTCGTACAGATCCGGGTCCCAGGTCGCGCCCACCGCGAGATTCACCGGCAGGACCGTGCCGTCCAGGGCCTGGTGGCCGTGCGGGACCTCCTCGACGAGAAGGACGGGGATGCCGAGCCGGGTGCCGGACACGACGTGCCGCTGCACCGAGTCGGCCACCCGCGCCGCGTCCGCCGCCGTGATGCCGTCCGCGAAGGTCACTCCCGACCACGGGTCGGCGCGCTGCAGCCCGTACAGCGCGCCCATCCCGTCGAACGCGGCGACCTCGGCGCGGAAGGCGTCCGTCAGGCGGTGGCCGTCGGCCGTCCGCTCGTAGGCGTCCCAGCCATACATCCGCTGGTTGACCTGGCCCACCTTCTCGGTGAGCGTCATCCGGGAGAGCAGGTCGCGCACCCGGTCGGCGACCGGGGCTGCCGGGTCCCGGTACAGCGGCCCGCTCATCGCTGTTCGAGGACGCGCACGCCGAACGGGGCGAGCCGCACCTCCTCCACCGCCTCACCCGTCGCCAGGTCGTGCAGCGAACCGTCCACCGCGGGACGCACCGTCAGCTCCTCGTCCGACTGGCTGACCAGCCACACGAACCGCCGCCCGTCCTCGTGCACCAGGGCGTCCGCCGATATGTGGGCACTGTCGACCGTGACCGGCCGCCGCACGCCCGCGAGCTGGGCCAGCGCCGCGTACAGCCGGTGCGTCTGCTCGGGGTTGACGCGGGCCGTGCGCGCGGCCATGTGCTCCAGGGGGTAGGTGGCCAGGACCGTGCGGCCCCGGCCCGTCTCGTGGACGAGGAGCGCCGGGCGGCCGTGCGCGTCCTTCGCCACGACGCGCGCCCCGGTCGGGACGACCGGCAGATAGGCGCGGCTGTCCTCGTTGCCGGCGACCGGGAAGCGCAGGGTCTCGCCCGCGGCGATACCCCCGAACTCCTCGGTGAAGGTCAGCTCGAGGACATCGTCCTCGATGGGCTCGGCCACCCCGTAGGTGAGCTGGAGTTCGACCCCGAAGAGACCGTCCAGGTCGTCGAACCACGGACCGCGCGTCCCGGGGTGCTCGCCGGAGCAGAACGACAGATACACGGTGGCACCCTCGCGGGCCCGCCGCTCGAGTTCGCGCCGCGTCCGGGTGGTCAACTGCCGGGTGGACGGCAGGAGATACAGCGCCGCCTCTCCGGGGAGACCGTCCGCCTCGCGCAGAAGCCCCACCGGGAGATCGGCCCCGCACGCGGCAACGTACGCCTGGTGCAGGGAGGTGAAGATCAGCGGCCGGTCGGCAGGGCGGCTGTAGGGGTAGCCGCGCTCCAGGAACGCGGGCACGACGAGCGCCGCGTCCGCGTCTGATCGGCGGCAGCGGGCGAAGTCGACCTGCTTCAACACGGCGGAGAACGCGGCAAGTTCGTGGAGCGGTGTCTTGGGGGCGCCCGTACTGTCCGTGATCCCGAAGTGCATCTCGAAGGCGTGATGGTCGTACGGCGACTGGTCCCACAGGTCGTCGTAGTCGGTGTTGTTCCAGGCCATCCAGCCGGTCGCGCCGCCGAGGAGGGAGTTGTGGAGAGTCTGGCGGTAGTAGATGCCCGCGTTCTGGGCCGACACGGTGTCCGTGGAGAGGCCGAACTCCTCCAAAATCACCGGTTGTTCGGTGACGCCGGCCAGCTCGCACTCGAACGCGGCGCGGTAGTGCTGACGTACGCGGTCCGTGTCGGAGCGGTAGACGTGCGGGCCCACGAAGTCGACGTACTCGGCCGTGTCCCGCAGCGAGAAGCCGTTGTCGCGGCCCGTCACCTCGATGCCCCACGCGCCGTCGCCGAGCGACACCGGCTGGGTGCCACCGGCCGCGCGCACCGCGTCACACATGAACTGGGCCCAGGCGGTGACGACATCGCTGGAGGGCGGGTCCACCTGGTAGATACGGCCGTAACCGGGCATCTCGTTGGTGATGAGCCAGCCGGTGACGGCCGGATGGTCCTTGAAGCGGCGCGTCATCTGCGACACGAACCACGCCTGGCGGCCCACCAGCCACACGTCCTCGTACAGGTCGCGGTCCCCGCGCCATGCCGGGTCCCAGTTCTCGCCGGACATGTGCCCGACGATGAAGGTGGGCACCGTGCCCATCCCGGACTCGGTGTGCGCGTCGAGGAAGTCACGGAAGCGGTCGCACAACTCCTCGTCGATCCGGTGTGGTTCGGGGTGGAAGTCCGGCCAGTAGAAGAACGAGCGGGTCATCGTCAGGCCGTGCTCGCGCAGCACGGCCAGTTCCTCGCGGACCGTCTTCGGGTCGTAGTTCCGCCACATCAGCGGACCGCCGGTACGGGACCAGAAGTTGGCGCCGATCCAGGGCAGGACGGCGGAGTCGTGGGTGAGGTGGGCGCTGTGGCGTCGCATGGTGGTACTCAGGTCTTTCCGTACGGGGGTGGAGAGGTGAGCGGAAGCGGCGGTCAGGGGGCGTGGCCCGTCGACTCGCGGACGACGAGCCGTGGCCGTTCGTCGAGCGCGACGGCCGGCACGTCCTCGCCGCACTGCGCGAGCAGTGCCCGCGCGGCGGCCGCGCCGACCCGCTGCACCTGCTGGTCGACGGTCGTCAGACGCGGGTGCAGCCAGCGGCCGATCGGGAGATTGTCGTAACCGATGACGGACAGGTCGTCCGGGACGCGCAGCCCGGCGCGTTGAGCCGCGCCGATGCCGCACACGGCCATGGAGTCGTTGGCGTACATGACGGCGGTGGGGCGTTCCGCCATGCCGAGGAGTTCATCCGTCGCGGCCACTGCCGCCGCCTCGGAGAAGTCGGTGCTCAGGACGGCGGCGGGCTCAACTCCCTTGAGCAGCAAGGTCTCCTCGAAGACCGCCCGGCGCAGCCCGGTGTGCAGCAGTTCGCCGGGCCCCGACACATAGGCGATACGCCGGTGGCCGAGGTCCATGAGGTGGTCGACGGCCTCGTGTATGCCCGCGCCCTGGTTGCCGAGGCCCACGGTGGGCACGGGCGCGTCCGGGTGGGGCGAGCCGAGCAGCACGGCGGGCAGCCCCAGGCCGCGCAGGAGCGGCGGCCGTGGATCGTCGGCTCGGGCGTCGGTCAGGACGGCGCCGTCGACGCGGCCCTCGGCGGCAAGGCGTTCGTACAGCGCGCTCTCCTCGGCCACGTCCGTGACCAGGTGAAGGAGCAAGCCGTAACCGCGTGGCGCCAGTTCGCCCTCCAGGCCGGTGATCAGCTCGCTGAAGTGCGGGTCGGCGCCGAGCACGTCGGTGGGGCGGCGCACGACGAGGGCGAGCGTGCGGGTGCGCGCGCTGCGCAGTGCCGTGGCCGTGGCGCTGGGCGACCAGCCGAGCTCGGCGGCGGCGTCCAGGATGCGGCGCCGGGTGACCTCGGAAAGGCGGCCCTTGGCGTTGAAGGCCTGCGAGACGGCGGCCGTGGAGACCCCGGCCGCCGCGGCGACCGCCTTGATCGTCGGACGCCCGCCGCTGTCCCTGCCCGACGTGGTCGACCCGCTCACATCTTCACCGCCCCACTGACGAGGGCCTGCTGCATCCGCTTCTGCAGCACCGTGTAGACGGCCCATACCGGTACGAGAGTCAGTACCGTACCGGCGGTCAGCACTCCGTAATCCGTCCCCGTCAGGGACTTCAGGGTGGGCAGGGCGACCTGCACGGTGCGCTGGGAGGGGTCGGGGCCGATGATGACGAGCGAGTACAGGTACTCGTTCCAGAACGTCAGGAAGTTCAGGAGCAGCACCGTCGCGATGCCGGGCAGACACATCGGCGTGTAGACGTGCCGAAGGACCTGGAACGTCGACGCGCCGTCCATCCGCGCAGCCTCCTCCATCTCCTTGGGGATGGTGCGCATGAACTGAACCAGGATGACGACGGACAGCGGCATCGCGGTGGCGGGCAGGAAGAGCACCATGAACATGCGGGTGTGGAACAGACCGGTCGCCGCCGCGAGCAGGAACGTGGGGAAGAGCGCGGCGAACGTCGGGATGAGGAAGCCCAGCGAGAAGACCTTCTCCACGAAGGCGGCGAGCGCTCCCGTCGCGCGGGCGATGGCGAACGCCGCCGGAATCGCGAGCGCCAGCGTCAGAGCGAGCGAAAAGACCGTCACCAGCGCCGAGTTGACGACCGCGAGCCCCAGATCGGCGCTCTCGAAGGCCGTCCCGAAGTTGCCGAAGGACAGCGAGGTGGGCAGGGAGAAGGGGCTGGCGAAGATCTGCTCGTTCGTCTTGAAGGCGGAGGCGAGCAGGTAGTAGAGGGGGACGACGAGCAGCGCCGCGTACGCCCACGCCAGGATGTGCGCGGGCAGCCAGGACTTTCCGTGCTTCAAGGTGACCGGCTCCAATCGGGGGTCAATCGGGGGCGTGCGGCGTCAGTGGTTCTGGCGGAACGCGCGGCGGATGGTGAGCAGACCGACGAGGCCGACCAGGAAGAGGATCACGCCGACGGTCTGGCTGTAGCCGAGGTCGGCGGCGATGAACGCCTTCTGGTAGACGAGGAAGGAGAGCGTCGTCGACGAGCTGCCGGGCCCGCCCTGCGTCAGCAGCAGGACGTGCTGGGCCGACCCGAAGAACGTCCAGAGGAACTGGAGCATCGTCACCACGCCCACGTACTCGCGGATGACCGGGAAGTGCACGCGCCACATCGTCCGCCAGTGCCCGGCGCCGTCCAGCTGCGCCGCCTCGCCCAGTTCCTCGGGCACACTGCCCAGCCGGGCGGCGAACAGGACGGCGGTGAAGCCGATGCCGCCCCAGACGTCGAGCACGATCAGACAGGCAAGCGCCGTCGAGGGAGAGGCGAGCCAGGCGTCGGTCACCGAGCCCAGACCCACCGACTTCAGCGCGCCGTTGACCAGGCCGTCGGGAGAGAGGGCCGCGTAGAACACCATCGCCTTGGCCGGGGTGGAGATCAGGCCGGGGATGAAGAGGAGGTAGCGCAGGACGCGGTGGCCCGGCGGTTTCTGCGCCACGTAATAACCCAGCATGTACGCGCACACGATCATGATCGGCAGCGCGACGGCGAGCTGGACCGCCGTGTTGCGCACGGCGTCCCAGAACACCGGATCGTCGAAGACCGTGCGGACGTTGTCGAACCCGGCGAAGGAGACGGGCTGCAGCATGCCCGGCCAGTGCAGGGCCGCGATCACGAAGATCGCGATCATCGGCCCGACCATGAAGACCAGGTACCAGACCAGGGCGGGAACGGCGAGGATCGTGCCGCCTTCCTGGCGGCGCTTGCGGACGGGTGGCTCGGAGGGGGTGGGGCGGACCTCGGTCCCGCCCGGCGACACAACCGTCGACATTGTCGGCGTCTTCATCTCGGGTGACTCCCAGAAAACAGCTCGGGCGGCTCGGGCGGGCGGCTCATGCGGTGCGGTACGCGGCTTCGAGCACGGAGCGCACCTTGGCGGGACTCGTGCCACGGGTGAAGGCCGTACTGGTCGCGGTGATCAGGGGCTGCGTCGCGGCCGGCGGGACGTAGACGTCGGGCAGCAGGGCCTCGCTGACGTCGTTGCCGAGCTTCTGCGCGTCGGCGACCAGCGGGAAGTCCGTGCTGAGGGTGTCCGAGCGCAGGGCCATGTCGCGACCGCTCTCCTTGATGAAGCGCGAGACGGTGTCGGGGCGGTACATGAAGCGCAGGAACCTCTCGACCGCGTCCAGCTTCTTCGTGCCGTTGGGGCTGATCCAGAAGCCGATGAGGGTGTAGGTGCGCAGGATCGTCGGCTTGTCGTGCGCCGCGCCCGGCGCGAGCGGCCAGCCGCCGACCTCGGTGTGCCGGGCGATCTGGTCCGGGACCTTGGCGAGCGCCGACGACATGGCTGACTGGATGGCGGCGCCGCCCGTGTTGAACTGCGTCGTCATCGTGTCGGACGTCAGGCCCTGCGCCTTGTCGGCGAAGACGCCCGCGTCGCGCAGCGCGGCGAAGTACTCGATGCCCTCGCGGGCGCCCCTGCTGCCGCTGAAGTCGCCGCTCGTGAAGACCTTCCGTGCCTCGTCGGGGGAGAGGAAGGTCTGGATGATCTGGGCGAGGAGCTTCTGGCCCGTCCAGTCGTTGCCGCCGACGGTCACCGGGGCGATGCCCTTGGCGCGGAGCTTGCGGGCGGCGGAGATCAGCTGGTCGCCGGTGGTCGGGATCGCGTCGACCCCGGCCTTGTCGAGCAGCGCGGTGTTGTACGCGACCGGCCAGTTGGTGGCGAAGTACGGGAAGGCGCGGAGGCGGCCCTCGCTGTCGGTCCAGGCGTCGAGGGCGACGGGCAGGACGCGCTTTCGCAGCCCCCAGTCGTCCATGTACCCCTTGACGTCGACGGTCGCCCCGACATCGGTCCAGGCCAGCGTCTTGTCGTAGAGGTTCACCATGACGACGTCCGGCTCCTTGCGGGCGAGCCTTGAGGTCTCGTAGACCTGCGCGAGGTCGTCGCCGTTCACGAGGTTCTTCACCTTCAGGCCGGGGTTCTCGTCCCGGAAGGTGTTCAGGGCGGACAGGTAGGTGGGTGAGCCCGGAGCGGTGGTGCCCAGCTGGCTGTGCACCACGAGCGTGTCGGGATCGGAATCCGCCGATGCCAGCGTGGAACAGCCGGCGAGGGCGGGCAGGGTGGTGGCGGCGGCCAGGCCTGAACCTGCGGCGAGGAAGCCGCGCCGACTCATCGTTGAGCGCACAGCGGGATGTCTCCAACCAGGGCGATGACAACCAGGGGTTAATCGATATACCTGCGGGGGTGCGAGGACTCTAGGAGCGCTTCGTTGAATGGTCAATCCCCTGTTGCGCACGGTGAATCTTCCGGCGAAAGCGGCAAAACGGTCACCGGGTGCCGCCGGGCCGACGTGGCGCCCGCCACGTCTTTATGCAACTAGTTGCACAAGGGGTCGGCTTCCTCTAGAACTGTTCTGACGACACACCCCGTACGCCGGAGGGCCCGCATGAGCCGCTACCCGAACCTGCTGAACCCGCTGGACCTGGGCTTCACCACCCTGCCCAACCGGGTCCTGATGGGATCCATGCATGTGGGCCTGGAAGAGGCGCCGGACGGTTTCCGGCGGATGGCGGAGTTCTACGCGACCCGTGCGCGCGGCGGTGTCGGCCTCATCGTCACGGGCGGCATCGCCCCGAACGAGCTCGGCCGCCCCTGGGACGGCGGCGCCAAGCTGACCACCGAGGCGGAGGCCGAGGAGCACGCGGGCATCACGGCCGCCGTGCACGCCGAGGGCGGCAAGATCGCCATGCAGATCCTGCACTTCGGGCGGTACGCCTATCACGAGGGCCTCGTCGCGCCGAGCGCGATCAAGGCGCCGATCAGCCCCTTCGTGCCGCGCGCCCTTGAGGACGCGGAGGTCGAGCAGACCGTCGAGGACTTCGTGCGCGCCGCCGAGCTCGCCAAGCTCGCGGGTTACGACGGCGTCGAGGTCATGGGCTCCGAGGGCTACCTGATCAACGAGTTCATCGCCGCCCCCACCAACCAGCGCGATGACCGCTGGGGTGGCGCCTACGAGAACCGCATCCGTTTCCCCGTCGAGATCGTCCGGCGCATACGCGAGCGTGTCGGCGCGGACTTCATCATCATCTACCGCCTCTCCATGCTGGACCTCGTCCCCGGCGGCTCGACCCTCGAGGAGGTCGTCCACCTGGCCAAGGAGATCGAGGCGGCGGGCGCCACGATCATCAACACCGGCATCGGCTGGCACGAGGCGCGCATCCCCACCATCGCCACGTCGGTGCCGCGCGGCGCGTACACCTTCGTCACGAAGAAGGTCATGGGCCAGGTCTCCGTGCCGCTCGTCACCACCAACCGCATCAACACCCCCGAGATCGCCGAGCAGTTGCTCGCCGACGGCGCCGCCGACATGGTCTCCCTGGCCCGCCCGCTGCTCGCCGACCCGGACTTCGTCGCCAAGGCGAAGGCCGAGCGGTCCGACGCCATCAACACCTGCATCGGCTGCAACCAGGCCTGCCTGGACCACACCTTCAACCTGCAGATCACCTCCTGCCTGGTGAACCCGCGCGCCTGCCACGAGACCGAGCTCGTCCTCGCGCCGACCCGCACCAAGAAGCGCGTCGCGGTCGTCGGCGCGGGCCCGGCCGGACTCGCCTTCGCGGTGTCGGCGGCCGAGCGCGGCCACGACGTCACGCTCATCGACGCGGCGTCCGAGATCGGCGGCCAGCTCAACGTCGCCCGCAAGGTGCCCGGCAAGGAAGAGTTCGACGAGACCCTGCGCTACTTCCGCACCCAGCTCGAACTGCACGGCGTGGACGTTCAGTTGAATACCCGCGCCACCGCGGACAGTCTCGCGAAGGCGGCCTACGACGAGGTCGTCATCGCCACCGGAGTCACCCCGCGCACCCCCGAGATCCCCGGCATCGACCACCCCAGCGTGGTCGGCTACCTCGACGTGCTGCGCGACAGCGCGCCCGTGGGGGAGCGCGTCGCGATCATCGGTGCGGGCGGCATCGGGTTCGACGTGGCCGAGTACCTCACCGACAGCGGCGACAAGGCCAGCCTCGACCCGGCGACGTACTTCCGTCAGTGGGGCGTCGACATGGACTACAAGGACCGCGGCGGCCTGACCGCGCCCGACCGTCCCACCCCGCCGCGCTCGGTCCACCTCCTGCAGCGCAAGGCCTCCAAGGTCGGCCAGGGCCTCGGCAAGACCACGGGCTGGATCCACCGCACCGAGCTGCGCCACCGCGGCGTCACGATGGTCGCGGGCGTGAGCTACGACCTCATCGACGACGCGGGCCTGCACATCACGGTCGACGGGCAGTCCACGGTCATCCCCGTGGACACGGTCGTCCTCTGCTCCGGCCAGGACCCGCGCCGCGACCTCTACGAGGAGCTGCTCGCCGGCGGGCACAGCGCGCACCTCATCGGGGGCGCGGACGTGGCCGCCGAACTGGACGCCAAGCGCGCCATCAAGCAGGGCACGGAGCTCGCCGCGGCGCTGTGACACCGGGCGCCCGCTCCGGCTGACACCCGGTACCCGCTCCGGACGCCGTACTTAGGATGGCCGCCATGTCACTCCCGCACGCGATCCTGACCGCCCTGCTAGAGAAGCCGTCGTCGGGGCTCGAACTGACCCGCAGGTTCGACAAGTCGATCGGCTACTTCTGGTCGGCCACGCACCAGCAGATCTACCGCGAGCTGGGGAAACTGGAGCGGGACGGGGCCATCCGCGCGCTGGAGCAACAGCAGGCAACGCGCGGGCAGAAGAAGGAGTACGAGGTGCTGCCCGCGGGCCGTGCCGAGCTGGCCCGCTGGACGGCCGCGAGCCAGGACCCCAAGCCGCTGCGGGACACCCTCCTGCTGCGCCTGCGGGCGGCCGCGGTCGTCGGCACGGACGGCATCGAGGCGGACCTGCGGCGCCATCTCGCCCTGCACCGGAGGCAGTTGGCCGAGTACGAGGAGATCGAGGAGCGGGACTTCCCGCCGGGCAAGGACGCGGTGGAGGACCGCCTGAGGCATGTGGTGCTGCGGGCCGGGATCGACCTGGAGACGTTCTGGACGCGGTGGCTCGAGCGGACCCTGGAGGAGCTCGGGGCGCCTGACACGTCACCGGACGCCTGACGGCCGCGTGCATGATGCTTGATGCCCGCGTGCACGAAGGCTGCCGCCGGTCCCGGTCTGAGCCGGGGCCGGCGGCAGCCGCTTCTTCGCGGCCCTGGATCAGAGCCGGTGCCGCGCACCGCGGCGACGCAGGTACCAGGCGCCGCCACCGCCCGCGGCCAGGACCACCAGGGCCCCGCCCGCGACCAGGGTGGTCGTGCCGTGGTCCTCGCTGCCGCCACCGAGGCCGCCCCGGACGCCGCGCGCGGGCGACGTCGTGGACGCGGTGGTCGGCGACGCCCCGACGGTGACCGTCTGGGAACCGGCCGTCGTGCCGTCCTCGCAGATCACGGCCACCGTGTGCAGGCCGGTGCTGACGTTCTGCCAGGAGGCGCTGCCGCCCGTCAGCTCCATCTGCTTGCCCTGGGCGAAGCTCGCCTGGCCGTTGCTCATCAGCGAGGCGTTGCCCCCGTCGGGGCACGCCGCCGTGGTCACGGTGACCGTCGATCCCCTGGCGGTGACCGTGATTCCTCCGGCGGCGGCGAACGCCGACGGAGCGGTCAGTGCCATCGGAAGCGCAGCCGCGGCGGCGATGGTCAGGCCGGAGCGGACGAATATCTGAGTAGTGCGCATGAGTCTGCCCTCCGGTGGCACGGGAGGCGGTACATCCCATGCGCCGCCGGGGGTAGGGAAGCGCCCGTGCTACCTGCCGATGAGCCAACGTGCCATCCGGCAGGGCCGCATGCGGACAGCCACCGGGCAGGTGACGGAATCCTTCGTACGGCCGACAGCCGACGCCCCGCCCGACGCCAGGCCCGGCTCAGGGGCGCGGACCCGTGGTGACCGTCCGCTCGGGGGACCAGCCGCCCCACGTCCCGTCGGGGAGCTTGGCCCGCAGCTTCACGCGGTGGCTGTCGCCCGGCTTCCTGCCCACGTAGAAGCTGTGCTTGGCCTTGCCCCGTGGCGCCGTACCGCCGAACACCAGCGAGGTGGCATTCTTCCCGTCGAGATGGATCTGATACTCCGCCACCGCGCCTCCGGTGCGCGGCGGCGTCCACGCCAGGTCGATGTAGTACGCCCCGTCGGCGAGGCGGGTCGTCGCGCGGAAGTCCGTCGGTGCCGTCCCGCTCCCGTCGTCCCGGCCCGCCGCCGTGGTGAGGCGGACGGCGCGGCTCGCGGGGGACGCGTTGTCTGCCGCGTCCAGGGCCTTGACGGTGAAGCGGTAGGCGGTGCCCGGCCGCAGCCCCGTGATCAGGGTCCCGCGCTCGTTCCCGCCCACGCTGTGGATCTTCGACGACCCCTGGTAGATCTCGTACGAGGCGACGCCCTTGTCGTCCTTGGCGGCTCCCCAGGACAACGTCACCGCCCGGCTTCCCTCGACCGTGCCCCGCGCGGAGCCGGGGCGGGACGGCGGCTCGCGGTCGGCGGAGGCCGCGGCGGGTGTGGTGACCGTCAGCTTCTTGCTGGCCGGACCGACGTTCCCCTCGGCGTCCCGGGCGCGGACGGTGAAGGTGTAGGCGGTGGACGGCTTCAGGCCGACGACGTCCACCATGTGTTTGCCGCCGGGCACGCGCTCGACCCTGGTCGTGCCCCGGTAGACGTCGTAGCCGGTGACCTTCGTGTCGTCCGTCGCCTGGTTCCACATGACGTGGGCGGTGGTGGCGCTACCCGCCTGGACCGTGACGCCGCGGGGCGCGGCCGGGGGCTGCACGTCCTTCGCGTCCGGGTCGCCGCCCCACGCGCAGGCGGTGAGGGTGCAGGCGGTGACGGCCAGGATGGCGGACAGGTGGGGGGTCCGTCGCACGGTCGTGCCTTCCGTTCGGGCGGCATTGGTCCGGACCTATTTGACAGGGCTGTCGGGTGCACATCAAGAGGTCCGGCGTGCGCCGTCCGTACCGCGGCGGCGGCCGAGGTGTAGGACCCGGGACAGACTGGGATGTCTGGTCACGTGCTCCCGGCGTCGGCCCCCTCCCGTCCGACCGGCCGTCAGTCCCTCCCCACGGAAGGCCCTTTCTCGTGCGTACCAGAGTTCCGGCGCTCGCCGTCGCCACCGTCACCACCCTGCTCGCCCCCGCGGCTCTGCCCGCCGCGGCGTACCCCCAGGAAGGAACCGTGTCCGCCGCCGCGCTCCTGGCCAAGGTGACGACCTGCGAGCAGGTGTCGAGCGGCAACTACCGTACGGACAGCGGAGCCCGTGCGGACATCCCCGTCTGCGGCAAGCGGGGCGCGGTGTTCTGGAAGGCCGACATGGACATCGACTGCGACGGCCGGCCGAGCAGGGCCTGCAACCGGCGCACGGACCCGCAGTTCCAGGACACCACCGCGTTCCAGGAATCCAACGGCCGCCAGCTCAGCGCGGAGCAGCTCCCGTACGTCGTCGTGCCGGGCCCTAGCAGCCGCTGGAATTACGCGAAGCACGGCATCACGGGTGGCTCGGTGGTCGCCGTGATTCATCAGGGCAAGGTCCTGTACGCCGTCGTCGGCGACACGGGGCCCACCGACCTCATCGGCGAGGCGTCGTACGCGGCGGCGAAGTCGCTGGGCATCAACCCCGACCCCAGGACGGGCGGCACCGGCGCGGGTGTCACCTACATCGTCTTCGACGGTCCCAGGGCGTCCCCCATCGAGAGCCACCAGGCCGCGGTCACCCAAGGTGACGCGCTGGCCCGGCAGTTCCTCCGCCAGAACTGACCCGTCCGCCAGAACTGACCTCCTGGCCTCACACCTTCCGGTAGGAGTACGCCTCCGTCGCCGCGGCCTCCACCGCCGCCAGGTCGGCGCCCGCCGAGGCGGTCACCACCGCCGCGACCGCACCCTCCACGAAGGGGGCGTCCACCAGACGGGCGCCTTCCGGGAGTTCGTCGCCCTCGGCGATCAGGGCTTTCACGGTAAGGACCGCGCTGCCCAGGTCGGTGAGGATCGCGACGCCCGCGCCGCCGTCCACCTTCGCCGCCGCCGCGGAGATGAGCTCCGCGCTCGTGCCGAGGCCGCCGTCCTCGGTGCCGCCCGCGGCGGCCACGGGTGCGGTCGACCCGCCGCCCGCGAGCCCCGTGGCGAGGGCGGCGACGGCTTCGGCGACGGGGCCACTGTGCGAGACGAGGACGATGCCGACCAGCTTGTCGTCAGTCACGGCCGGCCTCCGCGGTCTGCGCGAGCGCGTCGAAGAGGAGCGCCGACGAGGTCGCCCCGGGGTCCTGGTGCCCGATGCTGCGCTCGCCGAGATAGCTGGCCCGCCCCTTGCGTGCCTGCAGCGGTGTCGTGGCCAGGGCGCCTTCGTTCGCCGCGGTGCGCGCCGCGGCGAACGACTCCGAGAGCGCGTCGACCGCGGGGACGAGGGCATCCAGCATGGTCTTGTCGCCGGGTGCCGCGCCACCGAGCGCGCTGACGGCGTCCACGCCCGTGCGCAGCGCGTCGGCGAGCTCCTGCTCGCTGACCTCGGCGGCGTCACCGAGGCTTTTGCCGGTGCGCCGGAGCAGCGTGCCGTAGAGCGGCCCGGACGCGCCCCCCACGGTCGAGATCAGCTGCCGTCCCGCCAGGGTGAGCACGGCCCCCGGCGTGGCAGGCGCCTCCTTCTCCAGCGTGGCCACCACGGCGGTGAACCCGCGCTGCAGGTTGCTGCCGTGGTCGGCGTCGCCGATCGGCGAGTCCAGCTCGGTGAGCCGCTGCGCCTCCCGGTCGACGAGTGCGGCGGCCGAGGTCAGCCAGTGACGGAAGAATGCGGCATCGAGCACGGAAACTCCTTGCGCGGTAGAACAATTGGGCAAAGTGGCACGAGTGGCACGAGTGGCACGAGTCGTACGTGGTGAGGGCGGGAAGCCGGTGCGGATCAGATACCCCAGCGAAGCCCCGCCGTACGCACCGGGGCGTTCCAGAGCCGCAGCAGCTCCTCGTCGACCTGGCACAGCGTGACGGAGGCCCCGGCCATGTCCAGCGACGTCACGTAGTTGCCGACCAGCGTGTGCGCGACGACGACCCCGCGCTCGGCGAGGACACGCTGGACCTCTGCGTTGAATCCGTACAGCTCGAGGAGGGGAGTGGCCCCCATGCCGTTGACGAGCACGAGCACCGGGTTTCGGGGGCTGAGGTCATCGAGCACCACGTTCACGGCGTACTCCGCGATTTCGCTCGACGTCATCATCGGGCGCCGCTCGCGGCCTGGCTCGCCATGGATTCCGACGCCCAACTCCAGCTCGCCGGAGGGCAGATCGAAGGTCGGGCTGCCCTTGGCGGGCGTGGAGCAGGCGCTCAGGGCGACCCCGAAGCTCCGCGCGTTCTCGTTCACCTGCCGGGCGATCGCCTCGACCCGCTCCAGCGGCATGCCCTCGTCGGCCGCGGCTCCCGCGATCTTCTCGACGTAGAGCGTCGCACCGGTGCCGCGACGTCCCGCCGTGTACAGGCTGTCGGTGACGGCCACGTCGTCGTTGACGAGCACCTTGGCGACCTGGATGCCCTCGTCCTCGGCGAGCTCCGCGGCCATGTCGAAGTTGAGGACGTCCCCCGTGTAGTTCTTCACGACGAACAGAACCCCCGCCCCGCTGTCCACGGCGGCCGCGGCCCGCACCATCTGATCCGGCACGGGTGAGGTGAACACCTCACCGGGGCAGGCGGCGGAGAGCATCCCCGGCCCCACGAACCCGCCGTGCAGCGGCTCATGTCCGGAACCGCCGCCGGAGACGAGGGCCACCTTCCCGTCGACGGGAGCGTCCCTGCGCACGATCACGCGGTTCTCCACGTCGATCGTCAGGTCGGGATGCGCGGCAGCCATGCCTCGCAGCGCGTCCGCTACGACTGTCTCCGCGACGTTGATCAGCATCTTCACGGGTACCTCCTGGTGACATCGGCAAGGCTGGGTGTCGCTGGGACCCGAGGTCCCGAGGTCAGTATCAAGGCAGTGGCGTAAAGATGCGCGAAGCTCGGACGAAGGTGCCTGTCGGCCGGGTGGGGGAGCGTCCAGGAAGCTCATCGCACGGCATGTGCCAGTGGCCTCTTTCGGTCGTTGTTCCGGGGTGTCCCCCTGACCGTCTTCGGTCGCCAAAACGGCTTGTTGGAGAGGGTGTCGGGCGCAGCCACGGCCACGCGCGCACTCCGTTCGCCCTAGGGATGACGGGGCTTGGGACGTGTCATTCGGGTGAGTCCGGGCGCGGCGCGTGCGCGTCTTATTGCAATAGGTTCGCAACTACTTCTGGATGGCCAGAAGGTGACAGGGGGGCCTTTGCGTCGCCTGGTGACAGGGGTGATCGTGGGGCAAGCGGAGGGACTCCCTCTGCGCCAGGGCCGCCGTGGACGACCGCTGCGGCACGGCCCGAATGCACCCGACATCCCGACGTGGCATTCCCTCCCCGCACTCACCCGACGGGGCCACACTCCGGCCCCAGCAAGGGAGTTGGTCAGAACGATGCACGGTGTACGCCCTCCGGACCCACTGGACGTCCGGGAGAAACCCGCCCCCGCCCCCGGCGCACACTCCACGGCCACCGAAGCCGGACCGGCCACCGTCGCCGTCGTGGGCGCCGAGTTCGGCTGGGGAAGCTCGGGCAAGCTGAGCGCCGTCCTTGCCGCGCTGCGCGAACGTTCCGCTCGTCCGCTGAGGTTCGTCGGCCTCGCGTCCGGCCTCGCACGCCCACTCCTGGCCCCGCACGCGGTCGACCGCTGGTACGACCTGCCGGTCGGGGGCCCGGCGGGGGAGTGTGCCGATGCCGTGGCGAAGGCCGTGGAGGCGGAGCGGATCGACGCCGCCGTCGTCGTGCTCGACGGGCCGGCGGCCATGGCCCTGGAGGCAGCGGGTGTGCCGACCGTGTTCGTGGACAGCCTGCCGTTCCTGTGGACCGAGGGCGACCTGGCCGATCTTCCGCTGAAGGTCTCCGTCTACTGCGCGCAGCAGTGCGTCGAGTTGCCGCAGGAGTGTCTCGGCGTGCTGGCCTCCGTACGCGAACTGCGCTGGGTCGAGGCCGTGATCGGCGCTCCGCCCGACACCCCCGCGCCCCGGCGCAGCCGGCCACAACCCTTTCGGCGCGCCTTGGTGAACCTGGGTGGCCTGCGCGCCCCCGGCCTCGCCGACTGGACGCGCTATCCGGAGATCGTCGTGCCCGCGGTGCTCGAAGCCCTCGAAACGTATGGGGTCCGTGAGGCCCATGTGGCGGGCAATCTGCCCGCCGATCTCGCCGAGCGGCTCTGCGCGGCGAGCGGCGCGGGCCTGCGCGTCACGGCGGGCCCGCTCTCCCACGGCGAGTTCCTCCACCGGCTCGCGGCCTGCGACCTGCTGCTCACCTCGCCGGGTCTGACCACCCTGCTGGAGGCCGGCAGCCTTTCGGTGCCCACGGTCTGCCTGCCCCCGCAGAACCTCAGCCAGATCTTCAACGGCCGCTTCCACAGCCGGGCCGTGCTCGCCGACGTCAGAGTCGTCTGGCCGCCGTCGGTCTTCGCCGAGAGCGAGGTCCTGGCCCGCCGGTCGCAGGGCGAGGAGGCGGCACTCCGCGTCATCTACGGGGGGATCACCGCCGCTGCCGGGGAGCGCGAGGCCCCGGGCAGCGTGACCGCCGTGCGCGACGGCGTGCTCGAGGCCCTGCGGCGCGCCTCGGAGGGCGCCGTGTGGGGAGGACTCGCCGCCCACGTCGGCATCGGCGGCGCCGCCCAGGTGGCCGACGCCCTGCTCGGCGTACTCGACAGGGAGCCGTTGCCCGGCCCCGCCGGACCCTCGGCTCCGCGTACCGTCCAGGAAGGCATCGACGTACATGACTGAACGTCAGCGCTACCTCTTCATCAGGATCCTGGAAGCCTGCAACGCGGACTGCTTCATGTGCGAGTTCGCGCTGTCCCGCGACACGTTCCGCTTCTCGCCGGAGGACTTCGCCGACCTGCTGCCCAAGGCCCGCGCGGCCGGCGTGGCGTACGTACGGTTCACCGGCGGCGAACCGCTCATGCACCGGGACATCGTCGACCTCGTCCGGGCGGGCACGGACGCGGGCATGAAGATGTCCGTCATCACCAACGGCATGATGCTGCCGAATAAGGCCCCGCGTCTCGCCGAGGCGGGCCTCGCCCAGGTGATCGTCAGCCTCGACGGCGGCTCCGCCGCGACACACGACGTCTACCGGCGTTCCCCCGGCATGTTCGACAACGGCCTGCAAGGGCTGCGCGACGCCGCGGCCCTCGGCGTCCTGCCCCGGGTCAACACCGTGGTCGGGCCGCACAACTACACAGAAATGCCGCAGCTGCAGAAGGTCCTCACCGAGGCCGGCGTCAAGCAGTGGGAACTCTCCGCACTGAAGCTGGAGCGCTCCATCACCTATCCCGACCCCGATCACGTGCGCGCCGTCTGCGACCCGATCTACGACGCCGACCCCGCCACCCACCTCGTGCCCCTCGGCAAGCGCTTCTACGGGGACACCCGCGAGGAGCAGGACCGCTACTTCGCGGAATCGCTGACCCCGCGCGCCTCCGAGCCCCTGTGCCATGTCGTGGACGACGTGATCTACATCGACGGCAAGTACGGGCGCATGTACGCCTGCAGCTGCCTCCCGCACCGCGAGGGGGACGACCTGGGCGGGGCCCCGCTGCGCGAAGGCGGCGCCATCCACCTGGACACCCCGGTCTTCCGCAGCCACGCGGACTTCTTCCGCGAGCGGGGCCCCGACATGTGCGGCGGCTGCTCCACCACGGCCGCCGGTTACAGCGACGACGTCGCACGGCTCGGGGCGGCGGCGCCGTGGCAGTACTGAGCCCCGGCGGGACCGCCCCGCTGCCGTCCGGGCCCGCCCCGCGCCGGGTGCTGCTCGTGACCCGGGACGAGGAACTCGACTCGCTCCTCGCCGGGCGACGGATCGCCGCGCACCTGACGGACCTGGAGCCCACCGCGGGTGACGGACCGCCACCGGACGTGGCCCTGGTCTGCGACGACGACGCCGCCACCCGCCGTCTGCTCGACCTCGGCGTACCGGTGGTGCGGCTCCACTCGGGACACAGCGCCTCCGTCGCCCCCGCGACCGACGGCGCACTGCACCGGGTGCACCGTCCGGGATGGCTCCCGGGGCCGTGGCCCGCCACTCCCGGCGGTGCGCGCGCCACCGGGGTGCTCGCCCCCGCTCGGACGGCTCGCGGGCGGCAGCGCGGCGGCACCCTGCTGTTGCTCTCGCTGTGGGGCGTCCCTGCCGAGGAGGTGGACGCGTACGTCTCCGGGACGCTGCGGCAGCTCGCCGCCGAGGCCGTGCGCCGCACCCAGCGGTGCGAGGTGGTGTGCGACATGCGCGTCGAGAGTGTGCGTGCCACGCTCGCAGGGCTCGACGGCGTACGGGTCCATCGCGCCGCCGACACCGATGTCGACGCCCTGCACGCCGGTACCGAACTGCTCCTGGCCGCGCCCACCCTGGGCGCGGTGGCGCTCGCCCAGGCCCGCCGCGCGCCGCTCGCCTTCCTGCCACCGCTCGGTGACGGGCAGCGCGACCTGGCCGACCGGGTCGCCCTCGCGGTCCCCGTCCCCGTGGCCGCCGACCCGGGCGATCCCTCCCTCTGGGCCCGCGGGGAGCCGGGCGCACCGGACCCGTGGTCCGCGCTCGACGGCGCCGCGGACGACCTGCGGGGCGCCCAGCGCGTCGCCCGCACCCTGCGCCAGCTCTCCCTCGCACCCCTGTGACAGGTCACTCACCCGCAGAACCTGGAGACACCATGCCCCGCACTCCTGGAGCCACAGACGCGGACCGCCACCCCGTACCGGACCGGCCGGGAATCCCCGAGATCACCGAGGCGGAGTGGAACGACTGGCGCTGGCACATGCGCAAGCGTGTCACCAACGTCGACAAGGCGCGGCAGTGGATCAACCTCACCGCCGACGAGGAACAGGCCATCGACAAGTCAGCGGGCAAGTACCGCTGGAGCGTCACCCCGTACTACGCGTCCCTGATGGACCCGGACGACCCCACCTGCCCGATCCGGCAGCAGGCCGTACCCGCGCTCGGCGAGCTCGCGGAGTTCAGCGGTGCCGAGGTCGACCCCGTGGGCGACATGTTCTACCGCAAGACCAACCGGGTGGTGCACAAGTACCCGGACCGCGTGATCATGCTGATCACCGAGGCCTGCCCGGTCTACTGCCGGCACTGCACACGCAAGTTCCACACCACCGACGTCGACGGCAGCTACTTCCGCGACAACGAGGGCGAGTCCTTCGAGGAGGACCTGCGCTACATCGCCGAACACCCCGAGATCCGGGACGTGTTGCTCACCGGCGGCGACCCGCTCTCGTACCGGGACGGCAAGCTGGAGGAGATCATCTCCGGCCTGCGGGCCATCCCCAGCGTGGAGATCATCCGCATCGGCAGCCGCTTCCCCGTCCTGCTGCCGCAACGCGTCACGGACGAGCTCTGCGAGATGCTCGCGCGCTACCACCCGGTCTGGCTGAACACCCACTTCAACCATCCGAAGGAGATCACCCCCGAGTCCGCGGCCGCGGTCGACCGGCTGCTGCGCCACGGCATCCCGGTGGGGAACCAGACCGTTCTCCTTCGCGGGGTCAACGACGACGTGACGACCATGCGCACCCTGATGACCGAGCTCCTGCGCATCAGGGTCAGGCCGTACTACCTCTACCACTGCGACAACGTCACCGGCGTCTCCCACTTCATGACCTCCATCGAGAAGGGCTGGGAAATCATGGAGGGCCTGCAGGGGCACATCACCGGCTTCGGCGTACCGCAGTACGTGCTGACGACGAAGATCGGCAAGATCCCCATCGCCCAGCCGTACTTCTCCCGCGTTCCCGAAGGCCTGCTGCTCCGCAACTACCGAGGCCAGGAGATGGTCGTCGACGCCTCGGTGCACCCCATCACGGAGGCTGACGCGACATGACCCTCGACAAACGGCTCGGACTGCGCTTCCTCCCCTACGGCGCCAACTACCTCGACTGGCCCGACATGCACGAGCTGCGCGCCGCGATCGAGCACGGGGTCCTCTTCCGCTACCAGACGGAGACCGAGAGCGTCGCCTCGCGCCTCGAACGGCGGGTCGGGGAGCGGCTCGGCGCCGGTCATGTGCTCGCGGTGCACAACTGCACCGAGGCGCTGCGGCTCGCTCTGGTCTCCACCCGCCCGCGCGTCGGTGACGTCGTGCACATACCCGCGGTCACGTTCGTCGCGGTGGCGGGCGCGGTGCTCTCCAGCGGGCTCATCCCGGTCCTGGTCGACGTCGACGAGTCGCTCTCCATGGACACCTCGCTGATCCCCGAGGGCGCCCAACGGGCCATCGTCGCCCACATGGAGGGCACGGTTGCGCCGCTGCCCGACGGCGTCCCGTACGTCATCGAGGACAGCGCCCAGGCGCTCGGCGCCACGTTCCCCGACGGGCGGCACACCGGAACCCGGGGTTACGCGGGCACCTTCAGCTTCCACCACAACAAGGTGCTGACGTCGGGCGAGGGCGGCCTGCTCGTCACGAACGACCCGGCCGCCTGGGAGACGATGCGCTGCTATCACGACCACGGCTCCGCGCGGGTGCCCGGCCGCTACCCCACCTGGAACGAGGACGCCTACTACGGCGAGAACCTGGTCACCAGCGAGGAGGTCGCGGCCATCCAGTACCAGCAGTTCCGCCACCTCGACGAGGTGCTCTCCGGCCTGGAGCGCCACCACGCCATCGCCATGCAGGAGTTGCCCGACCGACCCGGACTCGACATCCTGCCCAGGGCGGCGGGCGACGTGAAGATCAGCCTGCGGTTCCGTTGCGAGAGCCGGGAGTTACGCGACGCCGCCGTGTCCGCGCTCACCGAGCGGGGCATCGCGAACTGGACGCTCAACAAGTATCTGCTGCCCGACCACCCCGTGGTCGCCGGACGGCGTTCGCTCTACGCCGACGGTTTCCCCTGGAACCTCGCCCCCGATCAGTCGCTCGCCCTCAGCCGCGACGGGTTCGCCCGCACCAGGGACCTCCTCGACCGCACCCTGTGCGTGCCGCTCTCACCGGAGCTCTCCGAGGCCGAACAGGTCCTCGCGGTCAAGGCGGTCCGCCAGGCGCTGGAGAGCGTGTGAACGCGCCGCCGGTGCTCCTGATGGCGGACGACCGCGCCTCCTCCTTCACCCGGTACGCCGTGGACGCCCTGCCCGGCCGCCTTGTCCTGCTGCGGTTCGCCTCGGCCCGCCAGGACCTCTCGGAGGCATACCTGCGGCAGACCGCGCACGTGCCCGCGTTCTGGGTGAACGAGCGGCTTCCGCTGGAGGCAGAGGCGGCCCGCTACCGCGCCTGGGCCGCCGAACTCCCCGCCGTACCCACCCGGTTCTGCAACCCCTCCGAACCGCGCCAGGACATCGCCCAGCGGTTCGCCGCCCTGGCGGGCCTGCCCCACATGACGGAACGTCAGGTGAGCTGGGTGCGGGACAAGGCGGCGATGAAGGACAAGTTCCGGGAGCTGGGCCTGCTCACCGCCCGGTACGCGCGCGTCTCCACGGCACAGGAGATCGGGGAGTTCGCCGCGCGGTGCGGCTGGCCCGTCGTCCTGAAGCCCGTGGACTCCTTCGCCTGCGTCGACACCTTCCGGCTCACCGGCCCCGAACAGCTGCCGGACGTGGCCCTGGAAGGCCGGTCCTGGCTGGTCGAGGAGCATCTGGGCGGCACCGAGTGGGAGGTGTGCGCGCTCATCCACGAGGGCGAGGTGCTCGACGCGTGGCCGAGTGCGATGCCGTGCCGCCCGCTGGACATCGTCGACGGCGCGATGAACGCCAACATCAGCGTCGCCACCGACGAGGGCCCGCCGTTCGACCTGCGCGGCATGCTCCAGCGGATCGTCACCGGCATGGGGATCGACCACGGGTACGCGCACATGGAGTTCTTCGTCGTCGGTGACGAGGTGTACGCGGGCGAGATCGGGGTCCGGCTCGCGGGCTGCGAGATCACCGCCAACCACGGATACGCCTACGGCTTCGACGTGTTCGGCGCCACGCTCGACGTCCACCTCGGCCGCCGCCCCTTCCTCGACTACTCCGGGCGCCGCTGCGCGGGCGACCTGCTGCTGCCGCTGCCGGGCTCGGGGACCGTGCACCGCATCACCGCCGAGGAGGAACTGCTGCGGCTGCCCGGCGTGGTCAAGAGCGTCCTCAGATACCGCGAAGGGGACCTCGTGGAGGCACGCCGTGCCTCGCACAACGCGTCCGGGTACGTGCACGTGACCGGAGGGTCGATCGCCGAGGTGGAACGGCGCATGCGCGGCGTACTGGACGCCTTCACGATCGAAGTGATCACCCAGACGCCGGCGGCCAGAACGCTTCAGCGCTGAGTCACCCCCCCTCACCGGCCCGCAGCGGGCCACCACGGAACAGGAACCATGGAATCGAAGCCGAACGGTCTTGCCCGCCGTCTCGCCGCCCTGCTCACCCGCCGCCAGATCGCGGGACCCGCCTGGTGGAGCGTGGTCTCCAGGCTGCCCGTCTACCTCATGTCCCTCGCCATGGTGCTCCTCGTGCGCGAACAGGGCGGCAGCTACGCCCAGGCCGGTCTGGTCTCGGCGCTCTACACCGTCGGCATGGCGCTCGGCAGCCCGCTCGTCGCCCGCCGCGTCGACCGGCGGGGCCGCAGGACCGTCCTGGTGCTGACCGGCATCGGCTACCCGGCGGCGCTCGGCGCGCTGGTCTGGGCGACCGAGCCGGGTGACTGGGCGCAGCCGGCGCTCGCGGTGCTCGCCGGTATCGCGCTGCCCCCGGCGAACGCCTGCATGCGCTCGCTGTGGGCGCGGCTGCCGCTGCGTGACGACGAGCGGGAGACCGCCTACTTGTGGGAGGCGCTGCTCACCGAAGTCCTCGTGATCGGGGCGCCGTTGATGCTCGCCGCCCTGATGCTGACGGGCTCCGCCGGGGCCGCGCTGACCACCGTCTCGGTGATCGGCGGCGTCGGGGCGATCGGCCTCGCCTTCACCCGCGTACCCGAGGAAGCCGACGGGAAGACCGCGACGCCGGGCAAAAACGCGGCGGACACGGGGGACGGGACCGGCCGTGGCGGGCTCCTCGGCCCGCTGCGCTCCTCGCCGATGCTCGCGCTGACCGCCGTCATGGCACTCAGCGCCGTGCCCGTCGGCCTGATGACGCTGGCCATCCCCGCCTTCGTCGACGACCACGGCTCACGGGGCAGCACCGGCCTGGTGTACGCCTGCTGGGGCATCGGCAGCGCCCTGGGCGCCCTGTGGCTCGGCCGCTCCCAGTCCGAGGTCGCCGTGCACCTGCGCTTCCCGCGCCTGGTGCTCGCCTTCGCCGTCGGCACCGGTCTTCCGCTGCTCGCGACCTCCCAGCTCACCCTCGCGCTCGCGCTCGCGGTCGGCAGCGTGCCCATCGCGCTCGTCTCCGCCAGCGAGATGTCCCTGGTCAGTCTGCTCGCCGACAGCGACTCCCTCACCGAGGCGTTCACCTGGGCGTCCCTGGCCACCGTGGTGGGGGACGCGCTCGGCCAGCAGGCGGGCGGACTCCTCATGGAACCGGCGGGCCCGCGAGGCGTCTTCGCCGCGGCCTTCGGCACGTCACTCGTCGCCGCCCTGGTCGCCTTCGCCTGCCGGGACCTGATGGGGCGCACGGCAGCGGCCCGCGTGCCCACCGAAGCGGGGGAGCGGTGACCGGGCAGGGGTGGCGTGCCCGCCGCCGGGCGGGCGCTCCGGCCTTGTCGCCGAGCTCCGTGTGTCCCGGCCGGCCGGCGGCCACCGCGTCGCCCGGCCGTTCACCGCCGCCGCGCGTCCCGGCCGGTCACGGGCCATCCCGCGCCCCGGCTATCCCGGAACACTCACCCGCCCGACACATCACTCCTCGCAGGGTCAGCGTAAGAACACGAGGTAACGCTTCATGAAGTCTGCCGTCTCCCGACAGCGCCACGAGCGGTCGTACGCAGCATCGGACAACGCGCTGTTCAGGCCGGTGAAGTACGCCGATCTCCCTCTGGCCGTAAGGGAGTTCCTTGGCGCCCCCGAGCGCACGCCGATCCCCGTCCCGGTCGACGAGCGGGACGACCTGGTCCACAGCGTGGGGCTCGCCTCGCGCCTCTACTCCGGGGTGCGGTGGCCCGAGCCCCTGGACTTCGGCGTCGTGCTCGGCCCCGCCGAACTGGCCGACGGCGTCGTCGATCTGGCCCGCCCGCTCGCCCGCGAGTGGCTCACCGAGGACGACCTCGCCGGCTTCCACGACCGGCCCCCGGGCACGCTCCTGCTGGTGGGCACCTACGCCCGGCTCAACCTCGACCCGGTGCGCCCGCTGCTCCTGGCCACCTACCGGGACGCCCGGCGGGGCCTGTCCCTGCTGAGCGGCCGGGACGGGGCGTCGGTGGCGTGGAACATCGCCAAGCAGTACGCCAGGATCCCCGCGGACCTCGAAGCGCTCGGCCTGTTCACGGACACCGACCGGCCGCCGCGGCTCCCCGGGGTCAAGGTCTTCGACGACCGTGACTTCGAACGGCACGACATCCAGGCCGAGATCCTCGGCACCCGGTGGCGTCGCGTCGTCTTCCAGGGCCACGGCAAGGACGACAGCATCAACCTCGGCGAGTTCACCATCTGCGGCCTGAACGAGACCGCGACCGCCGAGCCCGGTGTGCTGGCCCCCCGCTGCGCCTACGGACTGCCCTGCTACAAGCCCGAGGACAAGCTCGTTCCGCTCAACAAGGTCGAGGCGACGGAACTGGTCCTCAGCGCCTGCAACAGCGGTCCGCTCGCCGACCTCGCGCTCTACGACCCCAAGTACCAACTCCTGCTCAACGCCCTCGACAGCCCCGCACGCACGATCGTGTCCGCCGTCTCCGTGCACGACTCCGACCGGCCCGAGAACGTCGCCTGGATGCGCGCCGCCGCCACCGGGGCGGACTCCGTGGACACCCTCAACGCCAGCCTGGCGGGCTCGCATCCCTACCCCGCGTTCATGCGCTTCGGGCTGCCCGGACAGCCGGAGGACACTCCCGCCCCGCCGCCGCCCTCCGACCACGCGCCCGACCCGCTGGTCCTCACGGTCGGCCGCCGGCTCTCCGCGCTGCTCACGTCGGAGCTGCTGCCGCACAACCACGGCCTGCGCCCGCGCCTGGGCAAGCTCGCCCGCAAGGTGGACCTCCTGGTGGCCCGGCCCACCCACCTCGCGGACCAGTCGCCCGAGGAGATCCGCTCGTCCCTCTCGGCGGACCTGCAGTCCCTCGACCATGTGATCGCCGGACAGGTCTCGGAGAACCCCGAGAACGAGATCATGAACTACCCCGCCCATTTCGGGGACCGCAGCTCCCTGGACCCCGATGTGCACGAGGTGGTCTGCCACTGCGGCCGCCCCGCCCAGGAGTTCGCCCGCCGAGGACTGCTCCCACACATCCTCGACACCCTCTGCGTGGTGTGCATGCGCTGCGGCGACGTCACCTTCCGCGTCCCCGAAGGACCCCGGCTGCTCGCCTACGCCGCCGACGAGGTGGAGCAGGGCGGTGTGCTCGAAGTGCGCGCCTCGCTGACCGCCGCGCGACCCGGCCCCGTACGGCTCGGCCTGTTCCTGCCGAGCTACCTGCGCGACGACACCACCGTGGAACCGGAACGGATCAAGGTGCGGGCCTCCGACGACCGTGCCAGGGACGTCGTGTTCAAGGTGCGGTTCGCGCCCGACACCGCCCCGCAGGCCTACTACTTCACGGTTTTCGCCGTGCAGGACCTCGCTGTCTCGACCGCCCGGCGGCACTTCGGAGTCGTCCCGGGCCACGACTGAAATGGCGCCCCGCCCACCCCGGCACCCACACGACGAAGGACGGCTGTCATGGAGAAGACCCCCGAGAAGAGCCCCGCACCGGACATCCAGCTCATCGACCACGACGGCGAACTGACCCTGAGCATCGGCGGCGAACAGGCCATGCAGGCCTGGGAACGCGACCTGATGTGGGCCAGCGCCGACATGCTCTGCCGCCACGGCAAGGACTTCTACGAGGTGGGCCTCGGCCTCGGGCTCTCGGCCCTGCGCATCGCCGAGAACCCCGCCACCCGCAGCCACACCGTCCTCGAACTCTTCGGGGAGGTCGAAGACCTCTTCCGCGAGCAGCACCCGGAACTGCCCGGCACGCTCTCCATCGAGCGGGGCAACTTCTTCGAGCGGGTCTTCGATCTGGAGACGGAGAGCATCGACGGCATGTTCTTCGACCCCGCGCTCGACATGGAGGTGTGGAAGGACGAGGAACTGTGGCGCAGGACCATGCCGGAGGTCGTCCGCGCGCTGCGACCCGGCGGGGTCTTCATCCCCTTCTTCAGCACCAAGCCCGAGCTGCGCTGGCAGTACGTCGAGCACTTCCGCACCATCCGCGTGGAGCGCCACCCGTACACCGCGTACGACACCACCGAATACACCTACGGCACCTCGGGTGACGCGTACATCCAGTGCTTCTACAAGGACTGACGGGGGTCACGTGCACAGCACCTATGAAACCGTCGAGGACGCCTACCTGACGGAGTTGCGGAGCACCTACCTCGGCGCGCCCTTCCGCAACGCCCCGCGCGGCTTTCCCAGCCGTGAGCGACTGGGCGCCGGATTCCTGGTCCGCCGCCCCGTCCAGCGGCATGTCGCGCTGCCGGCGCGCAGGTCCAACCTGGTCTTCAACTTCGCCGAAGCCCTCTGGTACCTGTCCGGTTCGGCCGACCTGGCGCTCGTCGCCCACTACGCGCCGAGCATCCGCAAGTATTCGTCCGACGGCGCCACCCTGACCGGCACCGCCTACGGGCCACGGATATTCGACTACCGGGGCACGGGCCTCGACCAGTGGCGCAGCGTCATCGACGTACTGGCGGAGGACCCCGACAGCAAACGCGCGGTCGTGCAGATCTTCCACCCGGGCGAGCTGCGCGAGCCGGGCAACATCGACGTCGCGTGCACCCTCGCCCTGCAGTTCATGCTCCGCGAGGGGAAGCTGCACGCAGTCGGCTACATGCGCGCCAACGACGCCTACCGGGGCATGGTGAGCGACGTCTTCTCCTTCACCTTCCTCCTGGAGATGCTCGCCGGCCAGTTGGGGGTCGAGGTCGGGAGCTACGTCCACCAGGTGGGCTCCCTGCACGTGTACGACAGTGACGCCCCGCTCGTGGAACGCGTCCTGCGGGAGGGCGCGGACCATCCGGACCCGGAGCCGTTCCCCACGATGCCCGCCGGGGACAACTGGCCGCATGTGCGCGACGTGCTGCGGATCGAGGCGCGACTGCGCGCCGACCGGCTGCGGCTCGGCCCCGCCGCGCTGCGCGCCCTTGACCTGCCCCGCTACTGGCAGGACGTGACCGGGCTCTTCGAGCTGCACCGCCAACTGACCTTCGAGGCGCGGACGGACCGTGAACTGCTCGACGAACTCCCGCCCCTGTACCGCCGCATGATGCTGTCCCGATTCCCCCGTACCGCTGCCGACCAGGAGGTCTCCGCATGACGATGACACCCGCCCGTGAGCTCGCCGGTGAGCTCGGCGTCAACACCCTGTTCCTCGCGGGGCCCTTCCTCCAGTTGCTCGATCCCGGCACGGGTGAGATGCCGTCGGGGACGCGGGCGCCCTTCGCCTTCTTGATCGAGCACTTCGAGGGGCACGGGTTCAGCGTCCACAACGCGCACCGCCGTGAGGCATGGGGCGCGGAGCTGATGTCCCCCGATCAGTGCACCCCCCTCGACCAGGAGGAGATCCGCAAGGCCGACGTGTTCGTGGCCTTCCCCGGGCTCCCCGCCTCTCCCGGCACCCACATAGAGATGGGCTGGGCCAGCGCCTTCGAGAAACCGATCGTGCTGCTCCTGGAGGAGGGCCAGGAGTACGCGTTCCTCGTCCGCGGGCTGCACGCGGTCGCGACGGTCGAGTACGTCGTCTTCAGCGACCTGGAGTCGTCGCTTCCCGCCATCGACGCGGCGGTACGGCGAGCGGTCGCGCGGCAGCGTGAGGCGCAGAACCAGAGCCGTTGAGAGAGGGAGCCCCCGCCGGCGAACGGGCGGGGGCTCCCCGCGTGCGCCGCGTGCGCCGTAAGGGGCACCGGGGAACCGGTGGGTTTACGGTGAAACCGTGGGGAACCCGATCCCCCTCTGCACGTCGAGACGCGGGAGGCGAACCGCCCATGGCGATCGCGACCTACACCCTGGTTGCGCTGGACTGCCCCGAGCCCGAGCCGTTGGCCCGCTTCTACCAAGCGGTGCTCGGCGGCGAGATCCGGCAGTACGACGAGGACTGGTACGACCTGTACGCCACGGGCGGCGCCCGGATCTCCTTCCAGCGCGCACCGGACCACCGCCCGCCCAAGTGGCCGCAGGCGGAGTCGGATTCGCAGCAGCTGCACCTCGACTTCACCGTCACCGACATGGAGAAGGCGCACGACGAGGTGCTCGCGGTGGGGGCGACACCGCTCGACCTCGACGACCAGGGCGGCGAGCGGGGCTGGCGGGTCTACGCCGACCCGGCGGGCCACCCCTTCTGCCTCTGCCAGGACTGAACAGCCTCAGGAGTCACGCGGAGCCGCGGGCGGCCTGCGCGAGCTTCCGGTCGAGGGCGGCCCGGACGAGCGCCGCGGCGGTCACGCCCGGCTTCTCGTCGCCCGCGAGCCGCAGCAGTGCGGACGTGTCCTCGGGCAGCCCGAGGCGCTCGGCCCCTTGCAGCACCTTGGCGTCGAAACGGGGCGCGTACTCGGTCCACACGTCCTGCACCTCGCGCAGGAAGATGTCCGCGCCGGTGGGCCCGAGACCCGGCACTCGTTGAAGCTGCCGTTTCAGGTCCGCCGCGTCGCCGTCGGCCCTCTCCCGCATCCGGCGCAGGTCCCCGCCCCACTCGTCGAGCACCAGCCGGGCGCCGTCACCGAGCTGGGTCGCGGTCCGTTCGTCGTAGCGCCGGTAGCCGCCGCGTCCCAGGGCGTCGACCCGCTGCTGCCAGGTGGCGTCGGCCATCCGGCGCGGACCGCCCATCCCCGCCTCGTACAGCGCGCGGGTACTCGACACCGCCACGGATGCCCGGATCCGGGCGCTGAGCAGACACGACAGGACGAGCGTGCGATAGAGCGGCTGGGGGGTGTCGGCCGCTTTGATGCCGGCCTCCGCCGCGTACGTCTGCCCGGACGTCCGGAGCAGCTCCCGCATCACAGCCTTCTGGCCGGCCATGTCTCCCCTTCCTGGTTCAGTGCTGTGGGCCGTTGTGGTCCCGGTGGTGGTGGTGCAGGGCCGTGAGGACGGCCAGGGCCAGCAGAGCCAGGATCGCGAAGAGGAGCGCGAGGCCCGCCAAGGCCCAGGGGCTGGGAGGTTCGCCGCTGAGGGAACGCGTCGCCCACACCCCGAAGAGCACGGCGAGGGCCAGGAAGAGCGGCGTGTAGAGGTAGGTGAGCAGGTGGCGCAGACGATGGGCCCGGTGTGTGTGCGGCGCGGTCGCGCCGGCCCGAGGCGGGTCGCGCGGGCCGGGGTGTTCGCCTTTCATGGCCGCCTCCAGCAGCTGAGGGCGCAGGCTGCCGTTGGTCCTTGACAAGCTCCAGGATAGTCCTGCCCGATCGCGGTCCCGGCTTCACGCGGGATGGCCGGGGGAGAGGTCGGAGACGTCGCTCAGGCGGAGCAGCTCCTCGTGCGGCGGCGGGTTCGCACCCGCCTCCACCGGAGTGAGATGAAAGCCCACGTGATCTCCCCAGTCGGCGTGCCGCTCGACCTTGCCGACCCACCAGGCGCAGGAGTCCGTGAGCACGGGAGTCCCGCCCGCGCCCGGCTCCCACCGCACCCGGGCGAACTTGTCCACGCGCTTGCCGCACTCGCCGCCGAACAACTGCGCCAGGTGGTGCTGATCGCGCCTGAGGAGATGCACGCCGAGGAACGCCGCCTCCCGGGCCACCTGATACGTGTGGTTGGCCCGGGAGAGCCACACCACGAAGCGCGGCGGCTCCAGCGCGCACTGCGAGGCGAAGCCGACCAGACAGCCGGCCGGTGCGTCGTCGCCCGCCACCGTCACCACGTACATCGGGTAGTCGAGCCGGTCGGTGAATCCGTCCACAGCCACCAAAGCGACAACCTCTCCTAGGCCGGGGAATCCGGGGTCTCGCGCGGTTCCAGGGGATGCGTGGCCGGGCCGTGCAGGACCGAGCCGTCCGTCGCGAAGCGCGAGCCGTGGCAGGGGCACTCCCAGACGCACTCCGCGTCGTTGAACTGCACCAGGCAGCCCAGATGGGTGCAGCGGGCGGAGAGCGCGGTGGTGTTCCCGCTCTCGTCCCGGTATACCGCGCACCGCTTGCCCTGCACGCGTACGACCGCTCCGCTGCCGGGCGGGATGTCGGTCAGCGAGTCGACGTGGCTGGTGTGCAGCCGGTCACCGACGAAGTGTTTCGCCGCGGACGCCTGATAGGAGACCAGTTGCCCGGCGTCGCGCATCGGGGGCAGCCGCCGCGGGTCGTACAGCTCGGTCCAGGCCGGTCGCGGTCCGCCCGCGATGTGGGCGGTGAGCAGGCGCCCCGCCATCACGCCGTTGCTCATGCCCCAGCCGCCGAAGCCGGTGGCGACGAAGACGTGCTGGGTGCCGGGGTGGGCGTGGCCGACGTACGGCAGCTGGTCGGCGGAGTCGTTGTCCTGCGCCGCCCACCGGAAGGCCTCGCCCTTCTCGGCGAAGTGCGGCAGGTGCTCGCGTGCCCAGGCGTCCAGCCGGTTGAAGCGTTCGCTGACGCCGCCCGTGCCCGGGGTGAACGACTCGCCGGTGACGATGAGCAGCCGGCGCCCTTCGTCGTAGGGGGCGCTGCGCAGCGAACGGGTGCCGCCCTCGGGCGTGATGTACATGCCGTCGGGCGCCGCGTCCGACGGCACGGGCGCCGCGATCACCAGCTCGCGCCGGGGCTTGATCCGGGTGAAGAGCAGGGTGCGGTCGAAGATCGGGTAGTGCGTGGCGATGACCGCGTCGCGTGCGTCGACCGTGATCCCGGACTCCGTGGTGAGCCGGCAGCGGGCGCCGTCGTGCAGCCCGGTGACCCGGGCCCGCTCGAAGATGCGGCCTCCGGCGCGGGTGATGTTCTCGGCGAGGCCCAGCAGGAACTTGCGTGGGTGGAATTGCAGTTGGCCCTCCACGCGGACCGCGCCCGCGACCTCGAAGGGCAGCTCCGTCTCGGTCACGAAGGACGCGTCGAGTCCGGCCCGGCGCGCCGCATCGGCCTCCTGCCGCAGCTCGTCGACGCGTGCGGGGTCTTGCGCGTAGGTGAAGGCGGGGGCGCGTTCCAGCTCCGCGTCGATGTCCAGTTCGGCGCAGAGGGCCGCGGTCCGCTCGACCGCGTCCTGCTGCGAGAGCGCGTACAGCCGGGCGTCGTCGGCGCCGTGTTTGGCCTCGAGGCCGGCATAGATGAGGCCGTGCGCGGCGGACAGTTTGGCCGTGGTGTAGCCGCTCACGCCCGCGGCGATCCGGTCGGCCTCCAGGACGACGACGTCGAGGCCGGCGCGGACCAGGTCCCAGGCGGTGCAGAGCCCGGCGATGCCACCGCCGATGACCGCGACGTCCGCCGACAGATCCGCCTCGGGGGCCGGATAACCGGTGCTGGGGGTGGTCGCGATCCAGTACGACTCGTCGACTGTCCGGTGCTGCGTGGTCATGTCTTCTCCTGGGGGCCGGTAGGGCGCCGCGGCGAGGCCTCGGGACGTGGTCATCACGACGCTGACGCGGACGAGTACCCCCGGCGTGGGATCTCAGTGATCGGCGATTGCGTCGCAAACGCTGCCGAGGGGCGCACCCAAGCGCTTGGGTGCGCCCCTCGGGGCCATGCGCGGTCCGTGCGTCAGACCAGGTCGTCGTCCGTGTCCTGACGACGCTGGGCGCGCTCGGCGCCCTGCTCACGCTCCTGCTGGCGGTGCTGGCCCGGCTGCGCGGGGTCCTGGTCGCGACGGCCCCGCTGCGGGGGCTCCTGCCGGGCGGGGGCCTGACGGGACGGGTCGGCGGACCGCTTTTGCTTGCCCATGAGTTCACTCCTGGTGAGGGCGGATTGGTCCCCTTCAGCGTGACACGCCAGGTAACCCTGCGCATATCGAACAGTCGCGCACTGTGATCGTGCCTGGTGGGAGGCCGTTCGAGGTCAGGTCACGTCGGTCACCCGCCAGCGCTGGTTGGCGCCGGAGTTCGGTGTCCATGTCGTGACGGCCGCTCCGTCGTGCGTGGCCTGGCCACCGACCTCCAGGAGCCTGCCCGTGGCGGCGTTGACGAGGGTCCATGTGCCGTCACCGGTCGTGGACATGATCCACTGGGCGGCCTTGCCGCGGGGACCGGTGTCGGCCTCGACCACCGGGACGCCGCCCCGGACGGCCAGCCGTTTGCCTTCGGCGGAGCTGGTGAAGACGTACCGCCGCTGATTGCCGGTGTCGCCGCTGATCTGCCGCAGCCGCCAGCGCTGGTCAGCCGTGTCCGCCGCCGACGTGATGACGAGGCCGGTGCCGTCGTCGCCGACCGTGAGTTCCTTGCCGCTCTGGACGCCGGTCAGCTCGTACGTGTGGTTCTTCCGCAGCGGGGCGGCGTCCTTCGCCACTCCGGAGACGCCCTTGACGAGGAAGGACGTCACCGACTGCGCGGGCACCTCGAAGGTGGCCTTCTTGCCGCTGACGTCGACGGGGTCATGCCGTTCGAGCTTGCCCTCGGCGCTGGTCACCACGGGCGTGACGGTGGCCTTGCCGCTCACATGGCCGAACTTGGAGAGGTCGACCGTGACCGTACGCGCGGCGGTCGAGCTGTTGACGTGGACGACCGTCGCGCCGTTGCCCTTGCGGGTCACGGCGGCCGCGCTGGAGGTGTCGTCGACCTTGACCAGCCGGTCGCCGGGCCTGATGAAGTGGGTGAAGTTGCGGGCCGTGTCGAACTTGGTGTTCGTCCGGATCGGGCAGGTCTCCAGTGTGTCCTCGGAGGTGCAGCTGAACGGCAGTTGGATGCTGCCCCAGTTGCCGCCCTTGGCGGATTCGCCGCCCGGCTTCATGTTGTCGTAGTCCTCGACCGGCTGCCAGAACACCCAGGCCTTGGGCTCCAGTTCGCGCAGGTCGTCCACGATGCGCTGGGCCATGCCGAGGCCCGGCCGCATGTCGTCGAAGTCCTGCCCGTCACCCCAGTCGCCCTCGACCTCGCTCATCCACAGCGGCTTGTCCTCGGCCTTGGCCAGGTCGCGCACACTGGTGCGGCCGTCCGTGCCGTAGGTGTGGACGTTCAGCTGGCCGACGGCGTCCCGTACGCCCCGCGGGTAGGTGTTCCAGTTCCGCGTGAAGGTGGTGGGGTTGGTCTCGTCCATCGCGGCGATCTCCGTGCCGCTCCGGGCCTTCTTGAGCACCGGGTCGAGGGCGCTGATCACCTTCTGCTGGAGCTCGGGACCGATGTGGGCCCCCTCCTGCCGGCCGCCGACCGGCTCGCCGTCCGCGCCGAGGCGGGTTCCCCAGTAGTCGGTGTTGGGTTCGTTGAACGGGTCGAGGGTGTCGACCTTGATGCCGTGGGCCTTCTCGAGCCGCTCGGTCGCGCCCACCAGGTAGGAGGCGAAGTCGTCGACCGACTCGGTCTTGAGCTGGTCGGTGCCCGCGTCGAAGTTGCCCGAGACGTAACCGCTCTCGGTCATGAACCAGGGCGGCGAGTTGCTGAACGTCTCCCAGTGGTCGACGTCCTTCTTGATCCGGTCGACCCACCAGCGCTGGGTGGCGTCGGCCTTCGGGTTCCAATCGGCCTTGTCCGCGGCACTCCACCAGTCGGTGTCCTCGCGCGTGGTGCCCGCTGGTGCCTTCCACCAGCCCTCGACCGCGCCACCGGGGCGCAGATAGTCCTTGACGTCGGGGGCGTTGCCGCCGCCGATGTTGTAGCGGGCGATGTTGAGGCCGAGCCCGTCGTCACCGAAGAGCAGCTCGGCCAGCTTCTCGCGTATCTCCTTCGGATAGTCGCCGGTGGCGTTCGCGAACCAGACCAGGCTCGTGCCCCAGCCCTCGAACTTCTCGTGCTGATAGGAGGGGTCGGGCCGGACGGTGACGGCCGCGGAGGCCGCCGCGGCCGACTGCGACGGGACGGTGAGCAGGGCCGCCCCGGTGGCCAGGGCGGTGGTGCCGACGACGCCGATGAGTCGCCTCGTACGGGTTCTCGTGCGGAAACGGGGTGCCAACGTGTGCTCCCAACGCGGGTGCGCTTGGGGGCGTGCCGTGCCGCGTCAGGGCAGGACGGCACGCCCCGTGGACGGGGTGGCGCTGTACAGGAGGAACGGGAGGGGTGTCAGGGGGCGGGCTGTCGCAGGACGGCGACTTCCCTGGGCGGCAGGACGAGACCGCCCTCGGCGGCATCCGGGGTGTGACCGATGAGGACCTCACCGGTCAGGCCGGGCAGTGGCACGGTCTGGTCGGTCCGGTTGACCAGGAACAGATAGCGGGCTTCGGCGTCACGGCGCACGGCGAGCTCGACGCGCCCACGTGCGGGGGCGGGCAGTTCGCTCTCGACACCGGCCGCGGCGAGAAGCTCCGGCAGCAGGGCGGTGAGGCCGTCCGCGCCGAGCCGGGTGGAGACATACGCCGCCGAACCGCGGCCCGCGGCACGGCGGGTGACGGCGGGACGTTCGGCGTGGGCGCCGCTGCGGTAGCGGGCGAGCACCTGTACCTCCGGTCCCGTGACGGTGATCCGGTCGGTCCACACCGTGCCCGTGGTGGCGTTGTCCAGCGCGACCGTGTCATCGGCGAGCAGCGGCCCGAACTCCTCGACGCGGATGCCGAGCAGCTCGCGCAGCGCCCCCGGATAACCGCCGAGCCAGATGTGGTCGTTCTCGTCGACGATGCCGGAGAAGTAGGTCGTGACCAGATGGCCGCCGCCCTCGACGTAGCGCGTGAGTTCCTTGGCGAGCGCCTCGGGGACCACGTGCAGCACGGGTGCGATCAGGACGTCGTACGAGGTGATGTCGGTGCGGGTGGTGACGACGTCGGCGCGGACGCCGAGGGCGAGGAGCGCGGAGTACCAGTCGAGCGCTTCCTGGTGATAGTCGAGACGGGAGGTGGGGTGGGAGTCCTGCTCGCTCGCCCACCACGAGTCCCAGTCGAAGAGGACGGCCACGCGCGCCGGTTCGCGCGCGGCCCCCGCCACGGGTGCCAGCGCCTTCAGGGTCCGCCCCAGGGCGGTCACGGCACGGAACACCTCGCTGTCGGCGCCGGCGTGCGGCACCATCGCCGAGTGGTACTTCTCGGCACCGGCCGCCGACTGGCGCCACTGGAAGAAGCACACCGCGTCGGCGCCGTGCGCGACGTGCAGCAGGGAGTCGCGGGCCAGGTCGCCGTCGCGCTTGGCCAGGTTGACGGGCTGCCAGTTGACGGCACTCGTGGAGTGCTCCATGAGGAACCACGGGCGGTGGCCCGCGATGGAGCTGGTGAGGTTGGCGGAGAAGGACAGCTCGTCCCGGGCCTGCGGCCCCGGCACGACGTAGTGGTCGTTCGAGACGAAGTCGATCTCGCGGGCCCAGTCGGCGTAGTCCATGCCCTTGGTGCCGCCCATCACCATGAAGTTCGTGGTGACGGGCACCTCCGGGGTGAGTTCGCGCAGCACGTCACGCTCGGCGCGCAGGTACTCCTTGAGCGCGTCCGAGGAGAACCGCTTGAAGTCCAGCTGCTGGGTGGGGTTCGGATGCGATGCCGCGAGCCGCGGCGGCAGGATCTGCTCCCAGTCGCTGTAGCGCTGCGCCCAAAACGCCGTGCCCCAGGCGTGGTTGAGGCCGTCGAGGGTGGTGTAGCGGGTGCGCAGCCAGTCGCGGAAGGCGCGGGCCGCGTCGTCGGAGTAGTCGTAGATGTTGTGGCAGCCCAGCTCGTTGGAGACGTGCCAGGCCACGAGGGCCGGATGTTCGGCGTAGCGCGTGGCCATCTCGCGCACCAGGCGCAGCGCGTGCTCCCTAAAGACGGCCGACGTCGGCCGCCAGTGCTGCCGCGCCCCCGGCCACACCGTCTCACCGGAGGCGGTCACCGGGAGGATCTCCGGGTGCGCCGCGGTGAGCCAGGGCGGCGGGGACGCGGTGGCGGTGGCCAGGTCGACCCCGATGCCGCCCGCGTGCAGGAGGTCCATGACCTCGTCGAGCCACGCGAAGTCCCAGGTGTCGGCGTCCGGTTGGACGCGGGCCCAGGAGAAGATCCCCACGGAGACGATGTTGACGCCGGCCTCGCGCATCAGCCGGACGTCCTCCTCCCAGACCGCGCGCGGCCACTGCTCGGGGTTGTAGTCGGCGCCGTACGCGAGCCGGGGGGAGGTGTCACCGTCCGGTCCGCGCAGCAGCCGGGACGGGAGGGTGGGGGGCATGGTGGTCCTTCCGGTGTGTTGCTCGGGGGCGATGATGGGGTACGGGGTACGGGGTACGACTGGGCCGCGTCACTTCTGGATGCTGAAGCCCTGCTCGGAGCCGTACTTGACCGAGGCGTCCTGCCAGGACTTCAGGCCCTTGGACAGGGGGGTGCCGGAGACGTAGGCCTTCCCCGCGGTGTCGTTGAAGATCGAGTTGGCGTACACCTGGTAGGGCAGGTAGTTCCAGTCGTCGGCGACGTTCGCCGCGGACTCGGCGAAGACCTTGTTGGCCTTCTGTCCGCCGAAGTACGGGAACTCGGTGTTCTGGAACGCCTTGGACTCGAGGTCCTTGGTGGTCGCCGGGAAGGCGCCTTCCTTGATGCGGGTCTGCACGCCCTTGCCGGAGTTGGCGTACTCGACGAAGGCGTAGGCGAGTTCCTTGTTCTTGCCGAGCTCCGGCAGGGCCAGTGAACTGCCGCCGTTCTCGGCGCTCGCCTTGTCACCCGCGGTCCACTGCGGCAGAGGAGCCGCGCGCCAGTCGCCGGCTGCCTCCTTCACGCCGGAGGCGAAGTTGGCGGGCATCCAGGCGCCGGTGGGCAGGGTCGCGACGGTGCCGTCGGCAAAGCACTTGTACCACTCGTCGGTCCAGGGGTTGATCGACGCGACCAGCTTCTCGTCGATGAGCTTCTGCCAGATCTCGGTGTAGGCGCGGGCGCCCTTGTCGGAGAAGTCGATGCCCACCTTGGTGCCGTCTACCTTGTAGGGGCGCGAACCGGCCTGCCACAGCAGGCTGGTGGTCAGACCCGCGTCTCCCGTGTCGCTGGCGATGTAGGCCTTCGGGTCGGCCTTGTGCAGCTTGCGGGCCGCCTGGAGGTACTCGTCCCAGGTCGTCGGCACCTTGATCTTGTGCTTGTCGAAGACCTTCTTGTTGTAGAAGAGGGCCATGGGGCCGGAGTCCATCGGCAGGGCGTAGACGCCGTCACCGGACTTCACCGCGTTCCAGGGGCCCGGCGAGTAGGACTCGGCGAGCTTGTCCGCGCCGAAGGGGGTCAGGTCGGTGATGTCCTTGGTGAGGGCGTACTGACCCAGCGCGTAGTACTCGACCTGGGCGACGTCGGGGACGCCCTTCTTGGCCGAGATGGCGTTCTGCAGGGCCGTGTACTGGTCCTTGTTGGTGCCGGCGTTCACCAACTCGACGTCCACGGCGGGGTGTTCCTTCTCGAAGTCCGTGACGACCTTCTTCAGGGTGGGCTCCCATGCCCACACCTTGACCTTGCCGCCCTTCTTCAGGGCCGCCTCGATGTCCGCCGACGAGACCTGCTTCTGGTCGGATCCGTCGTCGTCGGAGCCGCCGCAGGCGGTCGCCCCCAGGGTGAGGGCGCAGACGATACCTATGCCGCGCAGCAGGCGGCGGGTGTTCTGGGGCATGGCGATGCTTCCACTTCTTCGTGGCTTACATGGAGTGGGCGGGGCGGGGTCAACTGGCTTGCGGGCGCTACTCCTTGACGCTTCCGGCGGCGAGGCCGGACTGCCAGTACTTCTGGAGCAGCAGGAACGCGGCGATCAGAGGCAGGACGGTGATCAGCGAACCGGTGATCACGAGATGGAAGACGGGATCGCCGCCCGCTGTCGCGGCCTGGGCGTTCCAGCTGTCGAGGCCCAGGGTCAGCGGGTACCAGTCGGGGTCCTTGAGCATGATCAGCGGCAGGAAGTAGTTGTTCCAGGTCGCGACCATCGTGAAGAGCAGGACGGTCACGGTGCCGGGTGCGAGCAACGGCAGGGCGACCTGGAAGAAGGTGCGCAGCTCGCTCGCCCCGTCGATGCGGGCGGCCTCCATCAGCTCGGTGGGGATGGCCTCGGTGGCGAACACCCACATCAGGTAGAGGCCGAAGGGCGAGATGAGCGAGGGGATCAGGACGGCCCAGGGGGTGTCGGTCAGGCCCATCTTGCTGAACATCAGGAAGGTGGGCACCGCCAGAGCCGTACCTGGTACGGCGACGGCGCCGATGACGACGGCGAAGACGGCGCGTTTGCCGGGGAAGTCGAACTTCGCGAGGGCGTAGCCGCCCAGGACCGCGAGGAAGGTGGCGCCCCCGGCGCCGACCACGACGTAGAGCAAAGTGTTCAGGAACCAGCGGGTGAAGACGCCATCGTCGTAGGTGAACGTCGAGCTGATGTTGTCCCACAGGGCGAACTCCCCGCCGAACCACAGGCCGAACGAACCGGCGAGACCCTCCTGGGTCTTGGTGGCGCTGATGACCAGCCACAGCAGCGGTACCAGGCTGTAGAGCAGGACCAGGCCGGTGAGCACGGTGAGCAGGACGCTGCGCCGGGGCCGGCCCGCGGTGTGCGGCCGGGAGGTGCGGACGCGGGGTGTCCGCAGCCGGGGTGCGGCGCCCCGGCTGCGAGCCGGTGCGGGGACGGTCGGGGGAGCGGTGGTGACGGGGCTGCTCGGTCCGGTCATCGGGTCACGCTCCCTTGCGCATGCCGCGCAGTTGGACGACGTAGGCGATGACCATGGTGATCAGGCCCATGACGATGGCGACCGTCGCGGAGTAGTTCTGCTGCTGTCCCGCGAAGGACAGCGAGTACGTGTAGAGGTTCGGGGTGTAGTCGGTGGTGATGGCGTTGGGCGCGAGGTTCTGCAGGATGCTCGGTTCGTTGAACAGCTGGAAGCTGCCGATGATCGAGAAGATCGTCGCGATGATCAGGGCGCCGCGGATCGCCGGGAGCTTGATGGCCGTGATCACGCGGATCTGACCGGCGCCGTCGATCTCCGCGGCCTCGTACAGGGAGTGCGGGACGACGCGGAGCGCGGAGTAGAAGATCAGCATGTTGTAGCCCACGAACTCCCAGGTGACGATGTTGCCGATCGACGCGAGGACCAGGCCGGGGGAGAGCGGGTCGGGCAGTGAGACGCCCAGGGCGTCGTTGATGTCGCTCACGAGGCCGAAGCGCGTGCCGTACATGAAGCCCCACATCAGCGAGGCCACCACGGCGGGGACGGCGTAGGGCAGGAAGACCGAGATCCGGAAGAAGTCCTTGCCGTAGAGGCGGCCGCTGTCCAGGGCGAGTGCCACCAGCAGGGCGATGCCCAGCATGATCGGGACCTGGACCGCGAGGAACAGTGACACCCGGCCCAGGGACGCCCAGAACTGGCTGTCGGTCAGGGCCTGCTGGTAGTTGTCGAGGCCCACGAACGTGGTGCCGCCGATGAGTTGGTCGCGGAAGAGGCTCAGATAGACCGAGTACGCGAGGGGGGCGAGGAAGACCAGGGCGAACACCGCCACGAAGGGGCCGATGAACCCCCAGCCCGTCCAGGAACGGAGGTTCCCCGGTGCCGGGGGCCGGGCGGGACGCCGCTCGGCGGACCGCTGCAGGTGAAGCGTCGTCATGTCGTTCCTCGCTCGTCCATCTCACTCGTCCATCTCGGAGCAGGCGGGCAGGTGGCAGGTGCCGGTGGCGCGATGTTTGCGTAAACATCGCGCTGCGGCAAGGGCATCAGCCGAGCATCGCGAGGTGTTATGTTTACGTAAACATTCGGTGGCGGAATGTCTACACTGCCCCGATGGCGACGGTCAAGGGTCGTCCGGGAAGACCGGGACACGCGGCGAGGGAGACAGTGGAAGCGACACGGAACACTTCGGCGAGCGGCACCCCGGGCGGACGCGAGCGGGCCACGCGCCGCGGGCAGAGCGCGTCCATGGCCGACGTGGCCCGGCTCGCCGGCGTCTCCTCACAGACCGTCTCCCGCGTCTCCAACGGGTTCCCGGGCGTCAACGAAGAGACCCGGCAGCAGGTGCTCGCCGCCATGAAGGAGCTCGGCTACCGGCCCAACAGCGCGGCCCGCGCCCTCAAACGCGGCGAGTTCCGCACCATCGGCCTGATCACCTTCACCCTCTCCACCACCGGCAACGTACGCACCATCGACGCGATCGCCACCTCCGCCGCACAGGAGGGGTACGCCGTCACCCTGCTCCCCGTCGCCGTCCCCACCCAGGACGAGGTGCGCGGCGCCTTCTCCCGCCTCGGGGAACTCGCCGTCGACGCCGTCATCGTCATCATGGAAAAGCACCTCCTCGACGCGGCGGCCCTCTCCCTGCCGCCCCATGTCCAGGTCGTCGTGGCCGACTCGGACGCCGGGGAGCGCTACACCGTCGTCGACACCGACCAGGCGGGCGGCACCCGCGACGCCGTACGGCACCTGCTCGACCTCGGCCACCGGACCGTCTGGCACCTCGCCGGGCCCGAGGACTCCTACGCCGCGCAACGCCGCGCCGACGCCTGGCACGCGACGCTCGAAGCCGCCGGATGCGCCGTGCCGCCCCTGGTGCGCGGCGACTGGTCGGCGGAGTCGGGCTACCGGGCAGGTCTGGGGATCGCCGACCAGGAGGACTGCACGGCGGTGTTCGCGGCCAACGACCAGATGGCACTGGGCCTGCTGCGCGCCCTGCACGAGCGAGGGCGCAGGGTTCCGCAGGACGTCAGCGTCATCGGCTTCGACGACATCCCCGAGTCCGGCTCCTTCCTGCCTCCCCTGACGACCGTCCACCAGGACTTCGCCGAAGTCGGGCGCCGCTGCGTCGAGGGTGTCCTGCGACAGATGCGGCAGAGCGCCCCGGAGCGCGGCACCACGCTGGTGCCCACGCGGCTCGTCCTGCGTGAGAGCACCGCACGGCCGCCCGCCGCACCCCGCCGAGTGTGCTGATCGCGCGCTACGGGCCACATCCGGGGGAAGGTGGGGAGGCGAGGACATCGTTCGAGGCCGGAGGCTCCCATGAACAGCGGCGACGGCGGCGCGAGTGGCGGCAGTGGCGCAAGTGGCGCCGGCGGCACGGGCGCGCGGGGGTTGAGCTGTCTGGTGACCGGGGCGACCGGGTACATCGGCGGGCGGCTCGTTCCCGAACTGCTCGACGCGGGGCACCAGGTGCGGTGCATGGCCCGCTCGCCGGGGAAGCTGCGCGACTACCCCTGGGCCGGGCGGGCCGAGGTGGTGCGGGGCGATGCCTCCGACGCGGAGTCGGTCGGCGAAGCCATGCGGGACATCGACGTCGCGTACTACCTCATCCACGCGCTCGGCACCGGATCCGGCTTCGAGGAGACGGACCGGAAAGCGGCCCGGATCTTCGCCGAGCAGGCCCGCGCCGCGGGCGTACGGCGCATCGTCTACCTGGGCGGTCTGACCCCTGAGGGCATCCCGGAGCAGGACCTTTCCCCGCATCTGCGCTCGCGGGCCGAAGTGGGCCGGATCCTCATGGAGTCCGGCGTGCCGACCACCGTGCTCCGCGCCGCCGTGATCATCGGCTCCGGCTCCGCGTCCTTCGAGATGCTGCGCTACCTCACCGAGCGCCTGCCGGTGATGGTCACCCCGAGCTGGGTGCGCACCAGGATCCAGCCGATCGCCGTGCGCGACGTTCTGCGCTACCTCGTGGGCAGCGCCACCATGCCCGACGACGTCAGCCGCACCTTCGACATCGGCGGCCCCGACGTCGTCACCTACCGCGACATGATGGAGAGGTACGCGGCCGTGGCGAAGCTGCCGCACCGCCTCATCCTGCCGGTGCCCATGCTTTCCCCGGGCCTCTCCAGCCACTGGGTCGGCCTGATCACCCCCGTACCGGCCTCGATCGCCCGGCCGCTCGCGGAGTCCCTGCGCCATGAGGTCATCTGCCACGAGCACGACATCGCCCGGTACGTGCCCGATGCCCCCGGCGTCCCGATGAGCTTCGACCGGGCGCTCTCACTGGCCCTCGAACGCGTGAAGGACGCCCAGGTCAGCACCCGCTGGTCGTCCGCGTCGGTGCCCGGCGCCCCCAGCGACCCGCTGCCCACCGACCCGGCCTGGGCGGGCGGCAGCCTCTACTCCGACAGCAGGGAACGGACCGTCGACGCCTCGCCGCAGGCGCTGTGGGGCGTCGTGGAGGGCGTGGGGGGCGACAACGGCTGGTACTCCTTCCCGCTCGCCTGGGCGGTACGCGGCTGGCTCGACCGGCTCGTCGGCGGGGTCGGTCTCAGACGGGGACGCCGCGATGCCCAGCGGCTGCGGGTGGGCGACTCGCTGGACTTCTGGCGCGTCGAGGAGCTCGAACCGGGACGGCTGCTGCGGCTGCGGGCCGAGATGCGGCTGCCGGGCCTCGCCTGGCTCGAGATGCGCGCGGACGAGGACGACAAGGGCCGCACGCGCTACCGGCAGCGGGCGCTCTTCCACCCGCACGGCCTCCTCGGTCACGCGTACTGGTGGAGCGTCTCACCGTTCCACGCGCTCGTCTTCGGCGGCATGGCCCGCAACATCACACGTACGGCCGAACAGCGCACCGCCAAAATCACCCAGAAATCGTGACCCACGGGCAATCCGGCGGCGCAACGGCTCCGAATCACCTCTGAAGGCGACCAGCGTCCAGGAGGATCACCGGGTGAACGAAGTGGTGCACATCAGCGGAGCTCCCTCCGCGGGTCCCGATCTCGCCGAGCTGCTCAGCAGGGTGGCACGCGGCGACCAACAGGCTTTCGCCTCGCTGTACGACGCGATCTGCTCCCCCGTCCTCGGACTCGTGCGCACGGTGCTGCGCGACCCCGCCCAGTCCGAAGAGGTCGCCCAGGAAGTGCTGGTGGAGGTGTGGCGGTCGGCCGCCCGCTACCGGCAGGAGCGCGGGAGTGTCATGAACTGGGTCCTGACGATGGCGCACCGCAGGGCGGTGGACCGTGTGCGGTCGGTCCAGGCGTCGGCCGCACGCGACCACAAGGCGGCACTGCTCGAACGCACCCCGGCTTTCGACGAGGTGAGCGAGCAGGTGGAGACGCGCCTGGAGCGCGAGCAGGTGCGCCGCTGTCTGCGCACCCTGACCGAACTGCAGCGGCAGTCGGTGACGCTGGCCTACTACCGGGGGCTGACCTACCGGGAGGTCGGCGAGCTCCTCGCCGTGCCCCTGGGGACGGTCAAGACCCGGCTGCGCGACGGGCTCATCAGGCTGCGCGACTGCCTGGGGGTGAGCGCATGAGCGCCGCCGACCTGCACACGCTGACGGGTGCGTACGTCCTGCACGCTCTCTCGGACGAGGAGCGCACGGAGTTCGAGCGGCACCTGGAGGTGTGCGAGGCCTGCGCCCAGGAGGTGCGGGAACTGGCCGCGACGGCGGGGCGGCTCGCCCGCGCCGTCTCGGTCGCCCCGCCCGCGGACATGAGGGCCGATGTGCTGCGGCGCATCGCCACGGTCCGCCAGCAGCCGCCGCCCACGTCCGCGCCGGGAAAGACCACCGGCGGCACGAACACCGGCCGGCGTCTGTCCCGCTTCGCCCTCGCCGCGTGCCTGGCGGCCGCCGCGGGGTTCGGCGGCATCGCCGTATGGCAGCACGAGCGGGCCGACGAGGCGGGCCGACGCGAACAGGAAGCGAGGCGCCAGACCGAGCAGCTGGCCCAGGTGCTCGCGGCGCCGGACGCCAAGGCCTCGACCAAGCAGCTCTCCGACGGCGCGACCGGCACGGTCGTGGTGGCCAAGAGCAGGAACCAGGCCGCCTTCGTGGCGGCCGGGATGCCCGAGCCGCCGTCGGGCAAGGTCTACCAACTCTGGTTCAACGACGACGGATCGATGCGTTCGGCCGGTCTGATGAGTCCGGCCCGCAGCACCGAGGCGGTGCTCCTGGACGGCCCGGTCGACCAGGCGTCCGGCATCGGCATCACCGTGGAGCCGACGGGCGGCTCCGAGGAGCCGACGTCCGACCCGGTGGCCCTGATGAACTTCCCCACGGCATGAGGAGCCGCAGAAAGTGACTGTGTCGATCGTCCTGTTCACCTCCGACCTGCGCCTGCACGACCATCCGCCGCTGCGGGCGGCCCTGAACGAAGCGGACCGGATCGTCCCGCTGTTCGTGTACGACGAGGGGGTGCGGACCACCGGCTTCGCGGTGCCGAACCGGCGTGCCTTTCTCGCGGACTGCCTGGAGGACCTCGACTCGGGGCTCCGCAAACGCGGTGGCCGCCTCGTGGTCCGCAGCGGTGATGTCGTCGACCAGGTCCGCCAGGTGGTGAAGGAGACCGGGGCACGGCGGCTGCACGTCTCGGGAGGTGTGAGCCGGTACGCGACGCGGCGCGAGGAGCGGCTGCGGTCCGCGCTGGAGGACACCGACTGCGAACTGGTCGTGCACGACGCGGTCATCACGGCCGTCGCTCCGGGGGAGGTGCTCCCGACGGGCAAGGACCACTACGCGGTGTTCACCCCGTACTTCCGGCGCTGGGCGTCGGAAGGGGTACGGGACCCCCTGGGCGCCCCGCGCAAGGTGCGGGTCGCCGACGTGGAGTCGGACCCGGTGCTGCCGCGTGCGGAGATCACCGGCGTCTCGCCGGGGCTGGGCACCGGTGGCGAGGACGCCGGACGACGGCTGCTGCGGGCCTGGCTGACCGGCGGCATCGAAGGGTACGAGGACGGCCAGGACGACGTCGCCGGTGACGCGACGTCGCGGCTCTCGCCCCACCTCCACTTCGGCACCGTGTCGGCGGCCGAGGTCATCCACGGGGCGAACCGTGAAGGCTCCCCGGGGGCGCAGGCGTTCGTACGGCAGCTGGCCTGGCGGGACTTCCACCACCAGGTCCTCGCGGCCCGCCCGGACGCGGCGGGCAGGGACTACCGCCCGCACGGCGACCGGTGGCGCACGAACGAGAAGGAGATCAACGCCTGGATCGAGGGGCGCACCGGCTATCCCTTCGTGGACGCGGCGATGCGACAGCTGCGCCACGAGGGCTGGATGCACAACCGGGGGCGTCTGGTGGTGGCCAGCTTCCTCACCAAGACCCTCTACGTCGACTGGCGGGTGGGCGCCAGGCACTTCCTGAGCCTCCTGGTGGACGGCGACATCGCCAACAACCAGATGAACTGGCAGTGGGCGGCGGGCACCGGCACCGACACCCGCCCCAACCGGGTCCTCAACCCCGTCATCCAGGGCAAGCGTTTCGACCCGGGCGGCGGTTACGTACGCCGTTGGGTGCCCGAACTCGCGGAGGTGCCCGACCGGTTCATCCACGAGCCGTGGAAGCTCCCGGACCGCGACCGGGCGGATCTCGACTACCCCGACCCGGTCGTCGAACTGGCCGAGGCCCGCGCCCGTTTCGAGCAGGCCCGCGACGCCTGAGGGCCGCGGGCGCCCGGCAACCGGAGGGGTCTGACCGCCCGATCGGGTGAACGTCGATCTGTGACCAATCCCCGGCCCGCGCCGTGCCGAATTCCCTGTGTGAGCGAAGAACGCAGGACGTGGGGACGGCGCGCGGGGCCGGTGCGCCCGGAGCTCGGCGCCCGGCCCGCCGGCACCGCTCACGACGGCGCGCCCGGCCGGGCGGTGGTCCCCATGCCCTGATGCCGCCTGCCGCCCCGCCACCCCCATGCACGCACGAATCAAGGAGAAGACCATGTCCATGTACTCCACCCGAATCCGCCGTGCCGCGGTCGTCGTCGCCGCCGCGGCGGTGCTGCCGGTCGCCCTCACGGCCTGCTCGGACAGCGGTGACAAGGACACCAAGGCCGCGGACTCCACGCCCAGCGCCAAGCAGACCGAGGCGGACGACGCCATGACGGCGAACGAGCCGTTCGGGCCCGCCTGTTCGTCGGTCCCGAAGAGCGGCGCGGGCTCCTTCGACGGGATGGCGAAGGACCCGGTCGCCACCGCGGCGTCGAACAACCCCGAGCTGTCCACCCTGGTCACGGCGGTCAAGAAGGCCGGTCTGGTGGACACCCTCAACAACGCCGAGAACATCACGGTGTTCGCGCCCACCAACGACGCCTTCGCCAAGATCCCCAAGGCCGACCTGGACAAGGTGCTCAACGACAAGGCCCAGCTGACCAAGATCCTCACCTACCACGTGGTGGGCGAGAAGCTGACGCCGCAGCAGCTGGAGAACGGCTCCTTCGAGACGCTGGAGAAGAGCAAGCTCACCACCGCGGGCTCCGGCACGGAGTACAAGGTCAACGACACGTCGAACGTCGTCTGCGGCAACGTCCCGACGGCCAACGCCACGGTCTACATCGTCGACACGGTCCTGATGCCGAAGAGCTGACGAGGACCGCTGCCCCGATCGCCTCCGCCGCCCCTGCCCCGGGGCGGCGGAGGCTTCCGTGCGGCGGAGGGCTGACGTCGCTCACAGGGACGGGAGCTCAGGCCAGCGAGAGGAAGAGCTTCTCCAGGCGGGCCCGCATCTCGTCGCGGTCGCCGGGGGACTGCCCACCCTCGGCCATGCAGTGCTGGAGTCCGGTCGCGATGATCGCGAAACCGGCCCGGTCCAGCGCGCGGGAGACCGCGGCCAACTGCGTGATCACGTCCTCGCAGTCCCTGCCGTCCTCGATCATCTTGATGATGCCGGCGATCTGTCCCTGTGCCCGGCGCAGCCGGTTCAGCACGGACCTCAGCTCGTCGGCCGCCATCTCAAGCTGCACGCTGCCACCCTCCGTTAATACCCCCGGGGGTATTGTAGCCTGCGAGGGTGAGAGCCTTGGCTCAACGAAAGGACAGCACCACATGACTCCCCCCACCGATCTGGCGCCCGCGCAGGCGGCCGCACGCCTGGACCGCTACACCGTCATCGACGTGCGCACCCCCGGCGAGTACGCCTCCGGTCACCTCCCCGGCGCGCACAACATCCCCGTCGACCACCTGCACATGGCGCTGCCCGAGCTCAAGGCCGTCGCCGCCCGTGGCGAGCTCCTGATGGTCTGCGCCTCCGGGAACCGCTCCGCCTCCGCGTGCGACGAGCTGGCCGCCGCCGACATCCCCGCCGCCACCCTCGCCGGCGGCACCACGGCCTGGGCCGCGGAGGGCCACCCCCTGCACCCCTCCCAGGGGGCGCCGACAGCCTGGCCGATGGAGCGCCAGGTGCGGCTCGCCGCCGGGTCCCTGGTCGTGCTCGGGCTCGCCGCGGGCAGCCGCTTCGGGCCCGCGCGCTGGCTGGCCGCGGGTGTCGGCGCCGGCCTGGTCTTCTCCGCCGTCACCGACACCTGTGGCATGGCCGCCGTCCTCGCCAGGCTTCCGCACAACCGTCCGCGCGCCGGGGACCTCCGGACCACACTGGAAGCCCTGTAGTCCGCTCAGTGGATGCGGCGCGCCCGGTGCGCCCGGGTCGTGAGGCGCACGTCGGCCTCCAGGACGCGGGGTGCCGCCGCCGCACGTGCCTCGGCGACCGTGCCCCCGGCGAGCTCGCGCAGCACCGCCTCCGGGGAGCCGTCGGGGTCCAGGACCAGCGTGATGCGGGCGCGCAGCCGCCGGGGGCGCCCGAGCAGCCGTACGTGGGCACGGGCCACGCCGTCCACCGCTCGGGCGCGGTCGGCCATGACGGAGGCCAGCGCCTTGGCCGAGAGCGTGACGCCCGGTTGCCCGAGCGGCAGTTCGCGCGGGCGCCCGGTGCGGATCTGGGCCGCGGCCCAGCAGAGGAACAGCACGGCGCCGACCGCGAGCGCGGCGATCACGACGGGCGTCCACCAGCCATGATCGCGCCAGCGGCCGAGCACCTCCTCGTCCAGCCACACCCGGTCCGCACCGACACGGGGCACAGCCGCCGGCAGCCGCTCACGGACGGGCTCCGCCGCGGACGCCAGCGCGGCTCCCGCGAACAGCGCAACTGCCGCCGCACAGAACAAAGCTGAGCGGTTCGTGCTGTTACGGAGTCGGCTCATCGGGGGTGCTCCTCTCCGCCTCGTCGGGCCTGCTCGTGGGCTCCCTCGGGGCGCGCCAAGTGGGTTCCGGCGTCAGTCGTACGCGTAGCCGCAGTGGTCGCGCGAGGCCGAGGCCGGTGGTCGCCGTCTCGGCTGCCTCGGCCACCGCCCGCCGTGCGCCCGCCACTTCGCCGAACCCGAGCCCGGCACGCACCCGTGCCGTACGGCGGCCGACCCTGACCCGGATCCGGCCGACGCCCGGTACGTCGGTCACGGCATCCCGCAGGAGGACCGCGACCGCCCGGCGGTCCAGGACCGCGCGTACCCCCGTCAGCGGCGGCCGCATCGGCAGGACGCCTCGCCTGCCCGGTGTGACGGCGAGGACCAGCAGCCACACACCGAGCGCGAACACACCGACCGCCGCGAGAACGCCGGTGGTCGCGGCGCTGTCCGGACCGTGCGTGGAAAGCCATTCCATCGCGTCGGTCCGCCACCGCGCGGGAGCGTTCCCGGCGGCGTGCACCGACACCACGTCGTACAGCAGCACCCCGCAGACCGAGGCCGCTAGCAGTGCCAACATCCCTACGGGCAGACGGCGTTGGGACCACGGCCGGTGCGCACGAACCCCGGCGGCCTCCACCGGCTGCGCGAGCTGCCCGGCGGACAGTTCGCTGCGCGAAAGTCCCCGGACACGGATACGCGCCGAGGACACGGTGAGACCGGTGAGCCGGGCGGTGCGCTCGGCCACGTGCGAACGCACGCTTTCGCCCGACTCGTCGAGCACGGCGGGGTAGGGCAGCGTCACGGTGACGTCGACCCGGGCACGGCGGCCGCGTACGGCCGCCGACCCTTTGCCGACCTCGACCGCGCCGGGTACCCGCGCCTCCGTCGCGGCGCGCTCCGCGATGCGGCGCACCGCGCGGTCCGCGACGGTCGTCGTGCCCCGCTGCGCCGCGGGCGTGGTCATCGGCGCTCCCGGTCACGGTCGCCGATGAAGGCGCGGATGTCCGTGCCGTCGTCGACGAGACGCCCCAGGACGAAACCGACCGCGCCGAGCGCGGCGACCAGCAGGAACGCGCCGAAGCCGCCGAACCACCCGGCGAATCCCAGGGCCATGCCCGCCATCAGGCCGACCAGAGCTGTGCTCACCACTCACCTCACACCACAGAAGGGGATGTCCTGGACCACCGGCGTGTTACTCGACGCGCGTCTCGGCGCCGGATTCCGCGCTGTCGTCCTCGGGCAGATGGACGTCGTTGACGGCGACGTTCACCTCGACCACCTCGAGGCCGGTGATGCGCTCCACCGCCGAGATGACGTTCTCGCGCACGTCGTGGGCGACGTCCGTGATGGGCACGCCGTACTCCACGACGATGTCGAGGTCGATCGCCGTCTGCCGCTCGCCGACCTCGACCTTCACCCCGCGGCCGACGTTGGGGCGCCCGCCGGGCACGCGGTCGCGCACGGCGCCGATGGTGCGCGACAGGCCGCCGCCCATGTCGAACACGCCGGGGATCTCGCGGGCCGCCATGCCGGCGATCTTCACCACCACGACATCGGCGATGGACGTCTTGCCCCGCGTCGCCGCCGGCTCGGCCGCGCCGGTGACTCCGCTGACGGTGATGGCTCCCGGCGTGCTCCTGCGGGCCTCGCCGGTGAGTTCCTTCTCGGTGTTGCCGGGCGCGCCCGTATTCGAAGTGAGGTCCTGCGTCGTCATGGTGGCATCTCCTCGGAGTCGTCGGGATCGTCGGGCTCTTCTTCTGCTCCGACCCGAGTACCCCGGGTCCGTTACGCGCCTCACGGGATTTTCCTCGCCCGGGAGGTAGCTTTCCTGGGCCGCGTAACGCGGTGGGCCCTTCGTGTGTCGTACGAGCACGACCGAAGTGAGAGGAGCCGCGTGTGCCGGGCGACCGGGGCGGAACAGCCGACGAGGCGGACGCGTCCGCCAGACGTGACGACGGACTGCTCGCGGTGCGGGCGGCGGAAGGTGACGAAGAGGCCTTCGAGGCCCTCGTGCACCGGCACGCGCCGATGGCGCTGCGCCTGGCCACGCGCCTGCTCGGGAGCCGTCCGGAGGCGGAGGACGCCGTGCAGGAGTCCTTCGTCAGCGCCTGGCGCAAGCTGCCGGAGTTCCGCAGGGACGCGCAGTTCGGCACGTGGATCTACCGCATCGTCACCAATCGCTGCCTGAACGTGCTGCGCTCGCGGCGGCCTGTCGTGGCGCTCGACGGGCTGCCCGAGCCGGCCGCTCCGGAGCACGAGGTCTCGCCCGCGCGGGTGGTCGAGGGGCATGCCGCGGTGGCGGACCTGGCGCGGGCGATGGAGGGCCTCTCGCCGGAGCAGCGGGTGTGCTGGGTGCTGCGGGAGCTGGACGGCGCGTCGTACGAGTCCATCGCAGGGACGGTCGGGATCAGTACGGAGGCGGTCCGCGGCCGTGTCTTCCGGGCGCGGCGCTATCTGACGGAGGCGATGGCCGCATGGCGATGAACGGGGAATCCGTACCGGACGACGAGCGGGAGGCGGGCTTCGCGGTGCTGCCCGAGGACGAACTGCTGCCCTGCGGGCGCGCGTTGTCGCAGGTGTGGGAACAGTGGGAGGCGGGCGTGCCCGACCCCCACGCCGACGGCTGCCCGCACTGCGCGCAGGCCCTCGATGCCCTGCGGCAGCTGGAGGGGATCGTCACCGAGGCGCGTGACACCGCACCGCGCGAGCAGGACACCTCCGCGCTCACCGGCCGTGTCATGGACGTGGTGCGGCTGGAACTGCGGCCGGGCAGGACGCTGCCCCTGGGCGACGAGGACGAGGACGCCTGGATCGTGGAGGCCGCGGCGGCGAGGACGGTGCGGGCCGCCGCGGAGTCCCTGCCGGGCGTGCGTGCGGGAAGCTGCCGCATCGGCCCGCTGGACGAGGCCGCGGCCCCCGCGCCCGCGGGACGCCTCGCGCGCGGGCCGGTCAGGATCCGCGTCGAGGTGCAGGTCCCGCTCCCGTGGAACCTGCCGGAGGTCGCCGACCGGGTGCGGGCCCGGGTCCTCCAAGCGGTGGACGAGGAACTGGGGATGCGGACCGCGGTCGTCGACGTGACGATCAGCGACCTCATCGACGATGCGGATGACGACAGCGCGGAAGGGCGGCAGCGGTGAGCGATCGAGACGTTTCGCGCGGTGTGGCGAACGCCGTCATAGAGGCGGTCCTCGCCACTGCGGGGGTGGCCTTCCTGCGGCCGGGCCTCGCGGACCTCCTGCGGTCGTCCGCCGTGCTGAGGCGCGGTCTTCCGAGCACCCCGGCGGGCTCCGCGGGCGTGCAGGTCCGGCGCGAGAAGGACGGCGGCGGCTGGAGCGTGGAGGTGTACGTCGTCCTGCACCGGGGGCGCCGGACCCTGGACGTGACCCGAGCGGTGCGCGCGGCGGCGGCCGAAGCCGTCGGGCTGGTGACCGGTGATCCGGGCACGCCCCGGATCACCGTCACGGTCACCGGCCTCGTCTGAGTCACTGGGAGCCCGGGGGCTGACATTCAAGCTACTGGTGAGTAAGGTCGCGGGTCAAGGATCGGAGTTGTCATGACCCGCACGTTCACAGTGTCACGAAGCATCCAGGTCGGGGCGTCACCGCAGACGGTGTACGAGCAGGTCAGCCAGCCCGCGCTGATGGGGCGCTGGAGCCCCGAGAACCTGGGGGCGACCGTGCCCGGAGGCGACGGGCCGACCGCCGTCGGACTGGTCTTCGAGGGGCACAACAAGCGCGGCCCGTTCCGCTGGACCACCCGCTGCACGGTGACCAAGGCCGAGCCGGGGCGGCGCTTCGCCTTTCGCGTGCACGCGATCGGACTGAAGCGCCCCCGGCTGCGTGCCCCCATCGCCACCTGGGAGTACCGCTTCGAGGACAGTGACGGCGGCACCAAGGTGACCGAGACGTGGACGGACGACAGGCGTTCCTGGCCCACCTTCGTGGCCAACGCCTTCGACCGCCTGGCCACGGGCGGCCGCACCTTCGCGGTCTTCCAGGTCGGCAACATCGACCGGACGCTGAAGAACCTCAAGCGGGAGCTAGAGACGGCTCGTTGACCGCGCGGCAGCCTCTTCGTGGGCGGCGCCCGGCGGCCCGGTGATCGGGGCGATCGGCGTATCGGCCGCGCGCACCCAGCGCGGCCCCTCGGGTCCGTACACCCCGCGCGGCTCCGGGAACGCCGAGAGCAGGGCGAGGTGGACGACCGCCGCGACGGCCGCCCCCAGCGGGAGGCTGATGTCGGCGCCGTTCGCGAGGTCGCCGAGCGGCCCGACGAACTGTCCGGGGATGTTGGTGAAAAGGACACCGGTCACCGCGCCGGTCCACCAGGCCGCCATCCCGCGCCAGTTCCAGCCACGGGCGAACCAGTAGCGGCCGCCGTGCTGCCGGCGCGTGAAGACCTGCAGCGCCTCGGGGTCGTACCAGCCGCGCCGGGTGACGTAGCCGAGCATCATGACGATCATCCACGGCACGGTGCAGGTGATGATCATCGTGGCGAAGGTGGAGATCGCCTGGACCAGGTTGAAGCCGAAGCGGCCCACGAAGATGAACGTGATGGACAAGGCGCCGATCAGGACGGTGGCCCGCACCCGGCTGAGCCGCGGGAACACCGAGGAGAAGTCCAGGCCGGTGCCGTACAGCGCGGTGGTCCCGGTCGACATGCCGCCGATCAGCGCGATCAGACAGACGGGCAGGAAGTACCAGCCGGGCGCGATCGCAAGGAGACCGCCGACGAAGTTGGGGGCGGCCGGGTCCATGTACTTGGGCGCCTGTTCGGCGATGATCGCCGCCGTCGCCAGGCCGAAGCCGAACGGGAGGACCGTGGCGACCTGCGAGAGGAACGCCGCTCCCATCACCTTGCGGCGCGGGGTCTCGGCGGGGATGTAGCGCGCCCAGTCGCCCAGGAAGGCGCCGAAGGAGACCGGGTTGGAGAGCACGATCAGCGTGGCGCCGATGAAGGACGGCCAGAAAAGGTCCTGGGTGGCCTGGTCGGCGTCCGGGGTGAAGATCCCGGCGTACGAGGGGTTGAAGTCACCCGCGAAGGCGACGAGGCCGAGGACGAACAGCAGGGTCGCCGCCACCACCGCGACCTTGTTGACGAGCAGCATGAAGCGGAAGCCGTAGACGCACACGGCAAGGACGAGAGCGGCGAAGACCGCGTACGCGCAGCCGTAGGCCACGTCGCTCTCCGGCACGCCGAGCAGCCGGTGCGCCCCGCCGATGAGCGCGTCGCCCGAACTCCACACCGACAGCGAGAAGAACGCCACGGCGGTGAGCAGGGAGAGGAAGGAACCGACGATCCTGCCGTGCACGCCCAGATGGGCCGACGAGGAGACGGCGTTGTTCGTGCCGTTGCGCGGCCCGAACACCGCCATCGGGGCGAGCAGCAGCGAGCCGACGAGCAGCCCCAGGAGCATCGCCGCGAGTCCCTGCCGGAAGGAGAGCCCGAAGAGGATCGGGAACGCCCCGAGCACGCAGGTGGCGAAGGTGTTGGCGCCGCCGAACGCCAGCCGGAACAGGTCGAGCGGGCCGGCCGTACGGTCCGCGTCCGGGATGCGTTCGACTCCGTGCGTCTCGACCTCGGTGACGGACGGAGATGGCTCCTTGGGCACAGGCGGCTCCCTGGTCGACGGCAGCACGCCGTGCGCGGTGCCGTGGCGGAAATGCAGGGACCGTAAACGCCATGCGCATGGCCGCACCAGTGCCCGATTCGCACCGCGCGCGCCGACGCGGTGGACGAATCGCACACCCGCCTGCGCGCATCGCCCCTACGGTGCGTCGAGTTCGCGGACCACCGTCATGTCGTCGAAGGGGATGAGCTGTTCGCCGACGATCTGGTTCGGCTCGCTGCCCTTGCCCGCGACGAGCACGATGTCGCCTTCCCGCGCGGCGGACAGCGCGTGCGCGATCGCCGAGCGGCGGTCGGCCATCCGCCGGTAGGGCGTCCCGGTGGACGTCAGACCGGGGACGATCTGGTCCAGGATGATCTCGGGGTCCTCGTTGCGGGGGTTGTCCGACGTGAGGACGCACAGATCCGAGTGGCGGCCCGCGATCTCGCCCATCAGGGCACGCTTGGTGATGTCACGGTCGCCGCCGCACCCGAAGACGGTGATCACCGACCCGGCGGCGAAGCCGCGGATCGTGGTGAGCACCTTGTCCAGCGAGTCCGGCGAGTGTGCGTAGTCCACGACGACGCAGACGCCCCGCGCGGTGGTGAAGCGCTCAAGGCGGCCCGGCGTGGGCGGCATCCGGTCCAGGGCCTCGACCAGGGCGGGCAGTTCGTGCCCCAGCAGATGGCACGCGGCGAGCGTGGCCAGCGCGTTGGACACCGAGAAGCGGCCCGGTACCGGAATCGCGGCAGGGTATTTGCGGCCGTCGTGGTGGAGCGTGAAGCGGGTGCCCGCCGCGTCCACGACCAGGTCGCTCGCCCGGTAGTCGGCCGGTGCGTCCAGGCCGTACGTGGTCACCGCGCCGGGCATCAGGGCCATGATCTCGGCGCTGACGGGGTCGTCGGCGTTGACCACCGCGCGGTCGCACAACCCGGCGAAGAGGCGCAGCTTGGCGTTCTTGTAGTGCTCCATCGTCCCGTGGTCGTCCAGGTGGTCCTGGGTGAGATTGGTGAAGACACCGATGCCCACGGGCACGTGGTCGAGGCGCCGCTGCAACAGACCCATCGACGTGGCTTCGAGCACCACACTGCTCGCGCCCCGGTCGCGCATGTGGCCGAGAAGGTAGTGCAGGTCAGGCGACTCGGGGGTGCTCAGGACCGACGGCGGCATCGGTATCCGCTCCGTGCCGATCCGGCTTCCCGAGGTGCCGATCACCCCCACCTTCGCGCCCTCGGCCAGCCTGAGCGCCGACTCGATCATGTACGAGACGGAGGTCTTGCCGTTCGTCCCGGTGATCGCCACGACGTCCATCGCGCGGCCGGGATCTCCGTAGTACCGGGAGGCCACGAGCGAGGCGGCAGCCCGTGCGTCGGTCACCCGTACCACGCACACCTCCTGCCCGGCGGGCTCCAGGTCCGACGGCACGCCGTCCTCGGCGATGACCGCCACCGCCCCCCGTTCCAGTGCCCGGCTGATGCCCCCGGGTCCGCCCTCGTCGTGGCCGGGAACGGCGACGTACAGCGATCCTGACGTGACATGTCCGGCATGGAAGGTCACTCCGGCGGTGACCGGGACTCCCGGGTCACCGCGCAGAACGTGGTGGTCGTGGCCGTCGAGCAGTGCACTGAGCTTCACAACAGTCCCCTCGAAGGCGGCTCACGGCACACCGCGCACGCCCGGCTGAGGGGCAAGGGCGACGACGTGCCGGAGTCCGCGGTGATACGCGTAAGGCGAGCGGGGCCCCACAGGGGGATATCTGCGTGCGGGCCGAAGGGCCAAGACGGCCGAGGACGCTACCCGTGCGCCGCACGACTGGTCGCAGAGGACCTGATCCGGGTCGTGGAGGGCTGATCACGGGTGGCCGGGCGGAGCAGGGACCTGCCCGACACCGCTTCAGTGTACGGCCGCGACGGCCGGCCGCGGACGTACCGGAAGGCGCACGGCGATCTCCGCCTCGTTCGGCGGGTCAACCGGGAGCACCCCAAGGGGTATTGACGCGGACGCGTCACTCGGTATGGTCTAGTCCAACGGTAGGAGCCATTCCGGGCAGCTGCAGCTCCCGGTGCGCCGGTGCGATCACTGGTGGTTTCCCGCCGCGTCTCTTCGCGCCCCCCACCCCTCGTACGCGTTCAAGAGGCGGACCCACATCCTCCCCCCCACCACGTGCGGGCGGCCGTGCTCACGCATGCGCAGGCCCGCCAAGGAGTGATCCCCCATGCGTCCTCGTATCCTTGCCGCGCTGACCGCGACCGCGTCCGCCGCGGCCCTCGCCCTCCTGGCCCTCGCGCCCAACGCCTCCGCCGAGAAGGCGGCGCCGGGGGAGCGGGCCGCGGCCGAATTCCTGGTCAGCGAGGCCCAGTTCAACGAGATGTTCCCGAACCGGAACTCCTTCTACACCTACAGTGGGCTCACCCAGGCGCTCAGCGCCTACCCCGAGTTCACCGGGACCGGCAGCGACACCGTACGCAAGCAGGAGGCCGCGGCCTTCCTGGCGAACGTCAGTCACGAGACGGGCGGCCTGGTCCACGTCGTCGAGCAGAACACCGCGAACTACCCGCACTACTGCGACACTTCCCAGCCCTACGGCTGCCCGGCGGGCAACGACAAGTACTACGGCCGCGGTCCGATCCAGCTCAGCTGGAACTTCAACTACAAGGCCGCGGGCGACGCCCTGGACATCGACCTCCTGAACAACCCCGACCTCGTGCAGAACGATCCGGCCGTGGCGTGGAAGACCGGCCTCTGGTACTGGAACACGCAGAACGGCCCGGGGACCATGACGCCGCACAACGCCATGGTCAACGGCGCGGGCTTCGGCGAGACGATCCGCAGCATCAACGGCAGCCTGGAATGCGACGGGAAGAACCCTGAGCAGGTGCAGAGCCGCATCAACAACTACACCAAGTTCACCGGCATCCTCGGCGTCACCCCGGGCGACAAGCTCAGTTGCTGACGGCCGCGGCCGCCGGGCCCGGACTCCCCCTCGCCCCGTCGGTTCCGATCCGATGGGGCGAGGGGCGATTTTCGGCCAACGTTAGTGTAGTGCTCAACGATCGGCCGGGAGGGGCTGGTTGGCTCCGAAAGTGATCAATAGCCTGGAGCGCGTCGCCTTTCCCGACCAAGGAGCCACATGTCCACCGCGCAGCAGGTCCCTGACATCCTCTCGCCCGAGTTCGCCAAGGACCCGTACCCGGCCTACCAGGTGATGCGGGAGAACGCGCCGCTCTTCTGGCACGAGGCGACGCAGAGCTGGATCATCTCGCGGTACGCGGACGTCGAGCGCGTGTTCAAGGACAAGGCCTCGCAGTTCACCACCGACAACTACGACTGGCAGATCGAGCCCGTCCACGGCAAGACGATCCTCCAGCTCAGCGGCCGCGAGCACTCCGTGCGGCGCGCGCTCGTCGCACCGGCGTTCCGCGGCAGCGACCTGCAGGAGAAGTTCCTGCCCGTCATAGAACGCAACTCCCGCGAACTCATCGACACCTTCCGGCACACCGGCACCGTCGACCTGGTCGAGGGCTACGCCACCCGCTTCCCCGTCAACGTCATCGCCGACATGCTCGGCCTCGACAAGTCCGACCACGCCCGCTTCCACGGCTGGTACACCACCGTCATCGCCTTCCTCGGCAACCTGGCGGGCGACGCCGAGGTCGCGGCGGCCGGTGAACGCACCCGGGTGGAGTTCGCCGAGTACATGATCCCGATCATCCGGGAGCGCCGCGACAACCTCGGCGACGACCTGCTCTCCACGCTGTGCGCCGCCGAGGTGGACGGCGTACGCATGAGCGACGAGGACATCAAGGCCTTCTGCAGCCTGCTGCTCGCGGCCGGCGGCGAGACCACCGACAAGGCCATCGCCAGCATCTTCGCCAACCTCCTGATGCACCCCGAGCAGCTCGAAGCCGTCCGGCAGGACCGCAGCCTGATCGCCCGCGCCTTCGCCGAGACCCTGCGCTACACGCCGCCCGTCCACATGATCATGCGGCAGTCCGCGACCGACGTGGAGGTCACCGGCGGCACCATCCCCGCCGGCGCCACCGTGACCTGCCTGATCGGGTCGGCCAACCGTGACGAGGAGCGCTACCGCGAGCCGGACCGCTTCGACATCTTCCGCGACGACCTGACCACGACGACCGCGTTCTCCGCCGCCGCCGACCATCTGTCCTTCGCCCTCGGCCGGCACTTCTGCGTGGGCGCGCTGCTTGCCAAGGCCGAGGTGGAGATCGGCGTCGACCAGCTCCTGGACGCGATGCCGGACGTGCGGCTCGCGAAGGGCTTCGACCCCGTGGAGCAGGGTGTGTTCACCCGGGGGCCGCAGTCGCTGCCGGTGGAGTTCACGCCCACCTCCGCCTGAGCCGGCGGGGCGCCGCCCGAAGGCGGCGCCCCGGCACCGGCTCAGTGCGCCACGGGTGTGAACTGCACCGGCAGCGACGTCAGACCGCGCATCCAGATGGACGGCCGCCAGGTCAATTCGTGCGGCTCCACCGCGAGAACCAGGTCGGGCAGCCGCTCCAGGAGCGTCTCGACCGCGGTCCTCGCGATGACGTCGGCGAGCAGCGGGGCCGGGTAGGGGCAGCGGTGCTCGCCGTGGCTGAAGGACAGATGCGCGGAGTTCTCCGGGCCGACGTGCGACTCGGGCCAGATCTGCGGGTCGGTGTTGGCCGCGGCGAGGCCGAGCACCAGACAGTCGCCCGCCCGGATCTGCCGCCCGCCCAGCTGGGTGTCGCGCACCGCCCAGCGGCCGATGAAGTTCTGCGTCGGCGTGTCGAGCCACAGCACCTCGTTGAGCGCCTCGCCCACGCTCAGCCGCCCGCCGGACACGTTGAGCGCGAACCGCTCGTCGGTCAGCATCAACCGCAGGGTGTTGCAGATCCAGTTGGCCGTCGGCTGCTGGGCCGCCGCGATGATGGAGATCAGGTCCTGGACGATCTCCTCGTCGGTGAGGCCCGCCGAGTGCGTCAGCATCCGCGAGGTGACATCCGCGCCGGGCTTCTCGCGCTTCTCCTTGACCAGGAGCTGGATCCGCTCCGCGACGCGCGTGTAGGCCGCCACGGGGTCGTCGCCCTCACGCGCGTCGAGCGAGATCCGCAGGTCGTCCACGAGCTGCTGCGTGTCCGTGCCCTCGTGCGGCATCCCGCACATCTGCACCGCGGCCACCATGGGCAGCGCGTGCGCGTACGCGTCCATCAGCTCGGCCTGGCCGCTGCCGGCGAACCCGGCGATCAGCCGGTCGGCGATCCGGGCGCTGTCCCGGGCGAGTTCGAACTGGTCGACCCCTTCGAGGGCCTCCGTGATCACTCCGGCCCGCCTGCGGTGCTCCGCGCCCTCGGTGAACAGGACCGAGGGCTGGTAGCCGACGAACGGCAGCAGCGGCCAGTCGGCGGGGATGTGCTCCCACTGGTTCCAGCGCCGCGAGTCACGGGCGAAAAGCTCGTCGTGGCCGGTCACATAGCTGACCTCGGAGTAGCCGAGCACCAGCCACGCGGGCACGTCACCGTCGAGGAGCACCGGCGCCACCGCGCCGTGCTCCCTGCGCAGGCTGCGGTACAGCTGTGACGGCGTCTGCTGGTACTCCAGACCGCCCAGGCGCACCGCGCCCGTACCCGCGTGTGCCGGGCAGCCGGGCGGCGGGCTCTGTTCGAAGGGGGAACCGGTCGGCTCGGTCACGGTGTCATCTCCTGGGCCATGGCCAGTGCGTAGAGGTGGTCCACGAGGGTGATCAGGACGTCCTTGCCCGACGACCTCACCCGTGCGTCGCAGTCGATCAGCGGCACGTGGTCGGGCAGCGCGAGGGCCTGCCGGATCTCCTCCAGCGAATGGGTCGAGGTGTCGTCGTCGAACCGGTTGACGGCCACCACGAACGGCGTCTTGTGGTGTTCGAGCCGGTCGATCGCGTACCAGGAGTCGTCCATCCGCCGCGTGTCGACCAGGACGACCGCCCCGAGCGTGCCGGAGAAGAGCCGGTCCCACAGGAACCAGAAGCGCTCCTGTCCGGGAGCACCGAACAGGTAGAGGACCACGCGCTCGTTGAGGCTGATCCGGCCGAAGTCGAACGCCACGGTCGTCGTGGTCTTGGCGGCCACGTCGGCCGTCTCGTCGACGCCGACACCGGCCTGCGTCATCACCTCTTCGGTGTTCAGCGGACGGATCTCGCTGACCGAGCGGACCAGCGTGGTCTTGCCGACCCCGAAGCCGCCCACGACGACGATCTTCAGGCCGGTCTCGGCAGTGTCGGACAGCGGCGTCCGGGAGGGCAGCTCAGATGTTGCGGAGCCCATGGAGCACCTCCTTGAGAAGGGCGGAATCGGGGATCGCGGCGGCCGAGCCGGCCGCGCGGGGGTGGCGGGCGGTGATCCGGCCCATCGCGAGCAGGTCACCGAGAAGGATCCGCACCACCGTGATCGGCAGCTTCATCTCCGCCGCGATCTCCACCACGGCCGTCGGATGCCGGCACAGTTCAAGGATCCGTACGTGCTCCGACTGCATCCCGGCAGTGGGCTCGCACTCGCTCACCACCAGGGTGACCAGGTCGAACGAATCGTCGTCGGCGCGGCTGCGACCGCCGGTGACCGTGTAGAGCCGGTCCGGATCACCGATGTCCACGGGCCTGCGCGGCGTCACGAGGATCCGCTGCCTTCGGTCTGGGCGCGCGGCTCGGCGCGCAGGTGCTCACCGATCTGTTCGACCAGTTCGGTCATCTGATGCCCCACCACTCCGGGATCGGCGTTCTCCTCCGCCACCACCGCCAGATGCGCTCCCTGGCCGGCCTCGACGATGAAGAGCAGTCCGCCGTGGAACTCGGTCATGGAGTGCCGGACGCCGCCGGTCCCGTCGCCGAACTCCATGGAGGCGCCCTGGGCCAGCGCCTGGATGCCGGAGCAGATCGCCGCCAGCTGGTCAGCCTGGTCCAGCGTCAGATGCTCGCTCCAGCACAGCTTCAGGCCGTCCCGGGAGAGCACCAGGGCGTGCCGCGTACCGGGGGTGCGCTTCAGGAGGCTCTGCAGGAGCCAGGTCAGGCTGTTGTCAGTGGTCTGCATGGTAGGCGGGGCGAGATGCGCGGGTCGTCCGGTCACCTGCCCGTCCCTCCAATCTCACGAATTTCGAGCGGGGAAGGGGGCGCCAGAGCCCGGGCGCCGTGCGGGTGGCTTCGGTCTACTCGGCGGGCGGCGGCCCGGATTCGGCAGGGGACTCGGGTGCCGCGGGGGAGCCGGGCACGTCGCCCGCCGCCCGCCGACCGCGGTGGAAGGCACCGAAGCGGGAGCCGGCGTCGCGCGGCGGCAGCCCCGCGTCGCCGGAGAGCGCCCCGGATCCGGCCGCGGCGTCGGACGCCGCCCTGCGCTGCTCGCGCTCGCGCTCCGCCTCGGCCATGGTGCGCCCGGGGGCGCGCACGGGCAGGCCGTTGGCCGTGGCGGCCGCGGGACGCGCGTGCTCCGGCCCGGGCTCCGCCTGCGCGGCCGCGGGCTGCGCCTGAGCGGCACCCGCGGGCTGTGCGGCACCCGCGGGCTGTGCGGCACCCGCGGGCTGTGCGGCACCCGCGGGCTGTGCGGGAGCGGCGGGCTGCTCCGGGACCGCGGGGATCTCCGCGGCCGCCGGTGCGGGGGCCGCCGGGAGCGGCGTGGGCGCCGGCTCGACGCCGCGGGGGGCGAGCTGCTGGGGAGCGGGGTCGCGCTGCTGGGCCAGGAGCTGCGGGGGCAGGAGCACCACGACGCCCGTGCCGCCGCGCGAGGACGGACGGAAGTTGACGCTCATGCCGTACTTGGCGGCGAGGCGCCCGACCACCGCGAGACCGAGGCGGGTGCCCTGCAGCGAGGCCAGGTCCGTGACGTGTCCCGAGACCGACTCCTCCGCGCGGCGCATCGCCGCGTCGGCCATCTTCAGGCCGCTGTCCTCGATCGTCACGACGATCCCGGCGCTGCGCTCCTCCACATAGACGTGCACCTCGTCGATGGGCGGAGAGAAGTTCGCCGCGTTGTCCATGAGTTCGGCGAGGACGTGCATGACGCCCTCGGCGGCGAAACCGGCGATGGCCACCGTCGTCGAGCAGTGCAACCGCACTCGCTGGTACGCGGAGATCCGGCCCACCGCACCCCGCAGGATGCTCTCCATGACGATCGGCTTGTTCCAGGCGCGGCTGGATCGGCCGCCCATCAGCAGGGCGAGACGGTCGGTCATCAGACCAAGCTGGGAGGTGCTGTGGTCCAGGCGCAACAGGTCGCCGAAGACCTCCACGCCGTGCCGCTCCTGCATGTCCCGCAGGTCGGCGAGCATGCTCACGGACTTGGCCTGTACACGGCTCAGCGCCTTGGCGGAGGCGGCCTGCGCGGCCGCGGCGCGCCGCTCGCTGTAGGCGAGCTCCCGGACGAACGATTCGGCGGGCACGCGCAGCAGGGGATTGCGCGGCCAATCCAGGCCGGCGAGGACCGTGTCGGCGGAGGCGCCCTCGCGCAGCCGCTCGATCGCGGTGGGCAGCGTCACCGCCGTCAGCTGGTCCAACTCCGTGGCGGCCTGGGCGAGTTGGCCCTGGGCGTGGTCACGCCGCGAGTCGACGTCGGCCGCGTGCCGCACGGTCTCCTCGACCACGGACGCGAACTCGTGGATGATCTGGCGCAGTTGCGGATCCGACGGCGGCGCCGTCTGCGCCAGGGTCTCGCTCGCGCTGGTCCCGTCGCGCAACCGCTTCAGCACCGTCGGCAGCGTGACGGTCAGCAGGTGCGCGGACTCGGCACCCTGGCGCGCGAGCTGCGCCTTGAGGGCGGCGGCCTCGGCGTGGTCCGCGTCAGCGGCCCCACGGACCCGCTTGACGTGCAGGGACGTCGTCACGAGCGCGATCGCCAGACACACCCAGCCGGCCAGGACCGAAGCCACCGTCCAGACCCGGGCGTTGTCCGGTGCCATGACGCCCGCCACGGCACCGGCCAGGGCGGTCACCACCAGCACGACCACGGGCAGGGTCGACGCGGGCCGGCGCGCCTTCGCTATTCGGTGCGGGCTGGGAGGAGCAGGCACGGGCATTCAGCGGTCCCTCGGTCCTTGAGTGCAGGTAAGCAACGAGCCGACCGATATACGCATCGGCCGTGGGCCCGGCGGAAACGCCAAAGAGGACGGCGATCTTCCGGACCACACATCGCGCCATGCTAGCCACCCCGCGAGGCGCGTAGGACAGGGAGGCGGAACAGGCTGCCCGGAAGAGGCTTTCGTCGTGATCTGACCTCTCGAACATGGCACCGTGATAATGGAGTTCGACTCTACGACGACGATGAGGCGGCGGATCAGTCGACCGGCGAGGTCTCCGTGATCTCGTACGCCTCGAGGCCCGGAGCCGCGAGGAGATCCGCGACGCAGGCCGCCGATCCGCCGACGTACGTGCTCACCAGGTCGACGTCCCCGGCCACGCACCAGGCACGGTCCTCGGGCCACCAGAGGTCGGGGAGCTCGGGTGCCGCCTCGTCAGGTTCGCCCCCGGGAACGGGGAACGCGGGTGAGTCGGCGTCGTCCAGCGGCCCGGAGAGCAGGATCTCGTGCCGGCCCGGTGTGCGGAACACCGGATACCCGTCCCAGTTGTACTGGCCGTAGCCCTCCCAGAGCCCGTACCAGCAGCGGTCGGGGGTGCGGGTGTGCCCGGACAGCACCGAGATCAGGGCGCGGGCCACGGAAGCGGGGGTCGGGCCCTCGTCGGGGTGCTCGTCCCAGACACCGGGGACGGCCGGGGTGTCCTCGTTGCGGTAGAGAAGCCGGTCGCCCCCGAGACCGATCAGCTCGTGCCAGCGTGTCCCCGCCGACACCGGCCGGCCGTACACGGCGGCCACCTCGTCCCACCGCACCGGCTTCGTGCCGAGCCAGGCCGGGTGCAGGATCCGCGCATAGGCGTCGAAGCCGGGGGCGCAGACGCCCGCGACGGTGCCGAAGCCGTCATCGTGGGCCGGGCGTTGCTCCAGCCAGCGGGCGGGCGAGAGGTCGTGCCGCTCGACGCGGAGACGGCCGTAGGCGGACGGGGGCTGGCATTGGTCGACGAGGCGCATGTCACCAGTGTCGCCCGCGCCGTGACGCCCCACGGCCCACACACGCATGGCCGATTGAGGCGGGCGGGGCGGGGCACTCGGACAGCCGTGGGGCGGCCGGCCGAGCGGCCGCCCGCCTCCATCCCGATGCAATCCGATGCAATCCGATCCATGCCGACTTGATGCCGACCGAAGAGGGACCCCATGGGTGTGAAGAAGACCGCCGTCATCGTCCTGGACTGCGCGAAACCCGAGGAGCTCGCGGAGTTCTACGCGGGGTTGCTCGGAGGCACGGCCGGCATGGGCACCGACCCCGACTACGTCGAGGTGTACGACGAGCAGGGCCTCTGCATGGCCATCCACCGCGACTACGGCTACGCGCCTCCGAGCTGGCCGCGCCCCGAGGACTCCCAGCAGGCGCACCTCAGGATCCTGGTGGACCGAGGCGACATCGACGAGGCGGAGCGCGAGGCCATCGGCCTGGGCGCCCGGCCCGTGGACACCAAGGACAACTCCGGCCCGCGGGACACCCGCACCTACAGCGACCCGGCAGGGCACTCGTTCACCCTTGCCGTGTCCGCCGAGCCGAGGGTGACCCGCTGAGCGTGCTGCCTCCCGCTCAGCCGGAGGGCTCGTCCGGCACCGGCTGGTCCGGTCGGACGCCGCCCGAGTGCGGCGCGCCGCGCCGGCCGGTGCCCGCCTCGTCCGTGTCCGGTACGTCGTCGTCGGCGTCCGGGGCGTTGCCCGTGGCGGCCGAGTCGTCGTCCGGCTCCCAGCGGTCCTCCTCGTCCGACGCCTGCTGATCAGGTAGATCCCTCGGTACGGGTGTCTCGTCCCCGCCCCGGGTCTCGGGCAGTTCCTCGCTCACGGTGTTCCCTCCAGTCCTTGTCACTTCGTCCCGCGCGGTCTCACGGCGGTTTCCGCTGCGCAGGCGCGGTTACCCGCCGCGCTCGCGGCGACACCTCGTACTGCTTCACGGTGGACCGCCGGGGCCGGGTCGGCCACACGAGCGGGGCCGGTTGCCGGGCCGGTGCCGCACCGAGAGGGCCAGGGCGAGGGCGGTCGTCGCCGACAGCAGCCCCCAGGCCGGCACGAAGCTGTCGGTGACGTCCTTGAGCAGGCCGAGCACCGGCGGCGTCACCACGATGGCGACCTGGTTGACGGACATCGCGAGGCCGAGCGCGAACCCCGTGCGGCCCGGCGGAGCCGATTCGGTCACGTGGGCGACCCAGGGGCCGTACCAGCCGAAGCCGAAGAAGCCGAGCCACACGAAGGCGCAGCAGGCCACCGCGGGTGACCGGCCCAGCGGTGTCATCAGGACGGCCATCGCCGCGAGGACGGCCATCATGCACAGGGCGAGGGAGCCCTGGCGCCCGGACCGGGCGCGGTCGCTCCAGGCCGCCAGGGCGACACGGCCGACGACACCCGCGCCCTGGGCCGCCACCAGGACGAGGGCGGCGGGACCGGCGCCGACGGAGGCCGTCTCGTACAGGTACAGGACCGTCAGGATGCCCACGCCGCACTGCACCGAGATCAGGCTCGCCCCGGAGAGCATGATGCGCACCATGGACGGTTCGCGGAGCATGCGCAGCCGTGCGCCGAGCCGCGTCCCGAGGGAGGCCCGCGGCCCGCTCGCGAGGGGAGCGGCAGGCGCGGGGGCGCCGGGTGGCCTGCGGTAGACGCCCGTGAAGGCCCCGGCCCCCAGCAGCGCGACGAGGCCGCCCGCCACGAGCGTGGCCCGCCAGCCGAAGGCTCCGGCCACGACAGGCAGCGTGGCCGAGGCCAGCGCGGCGCCCAGCGGCAGCCCCGCCTGCCGGATGCCCATGGCCAGGCCCCGCCGGGACGCGTCGAACCACGACGCCACCGATTTGCTGCCGCCGGGCTGAACGGTGCTGTATCCCGCACCCACGAGCAGCAGCACCAGGAGCAGCGACATGTACCCCGGCGCCGCGCTCCCCACGAGCAGGGCCGCCCCGACCAGACCGGCGCCCGCCCCGACGACCCAGCGCTCGTCGCACCGGTCGAGCAGCTCGCCTGCCACCAGTAGCCCGGCCAGCGGGACCAGTTGGGCCGCCGAGACCAGCAGCCCCAACTGGACCGTGCTCAGGTGCAGGTCGCGCTGCAGGTGGATGCCGAGGGCTCCGATGCCCTGCACGAAGAAGCCCGCCGCGGCCTGGGTGAAGGTGGCGACGCCGAGGACGGCCCACCGGTACCGCCACGCGCCGTGCGCCACCCCGGCGGCCGTCACGGGCGCCGATACAGGGCGGGGTCGGGGTGGTCGACGAAGCCGAGGTCCCGGTAGAGGGGGGCGCCCTCGGGGGAGGCGTACAAGTCCACGCGGGCCACCTCGCGTTCCCGGAACCAGTCGAGCAGGTCCCGCATCAGTGCGCGGCTGTGGCCCCGCCGCCGGTGTGCCGGGTCGGTGACCACGCCGATCACCAGGCCGACCCGGCCGTTGCGCAGATGCGGGCCCGGCAGCCGCTGCTCGACCGAGCCGATGGCGCAGGCGGCAAGGCCCCCTCCGCTCCCGGCGCCCCCATCGCCGTCCACCACGAGGATCCGCATGCCTTCCGAGGTCAACTGCCCCTTCAGGACAAGGGCCAGGTCGTCCTGCCAGCCGGTGCCTCCCGAGGGCGGGTTGAAGTACTCGCCGCCGAGGTTCTCGAACAGCAGCGCCCGCAGGCGTACGAGTTCGGCGACGTCGTCCCGCGTCGCCGGGCGCACTGCCGGGCCGACGGATGGGCCTACGGATGGGCGAGCGGGAGCGCGGTGTTCGGTGCTTTGTTCGGTGCGTTGTGACATGCCGATCAGCCTGATGTAATGGTCTTGTGCACCTCAACCCTTACGGCGAGGCGGTCGTGAATCTGGCCGCCGACCTCGCCAACCGGCGCCCGGAGACGGTCGGTGAACTCGCGGACCGCTGCCGCGCCGCCGGGCTCTTCCTGGAGCGTCCCGTCACGCCGGGGGACCTCGACCGCGCGCAGGAGGCGCTGGACCGGTGGGAGAAGGTCGTCGACGCGGGCGACGAGGACGAGCGTGCCGAGCTGCTCAATCAGATGCTGGCGGCATCCGCCGCCTACCCGCGGCTGACCGACCACGCGGGTTCGGGCTGGCACCTGCACTACCGCGACGACCGGCAGCCGCTCGGCGCCCTGTTGTATCAACTGATCTCCGTGGGCACGGCGCTGCACCTGGCGGGGCGGGGGATGCACCGGCTGCGGCGGTGCGCCGTCAGTGAGTGCGTCACGAGCTTCGCCGACACCTCACGCACCGGGCGGCAGCGTTACTGCTCCCAGCGGTGCGCCAACCGGGACGCGGTCCGCCGGCACCGGGCGCGCTCCACGGGCCGGGACGACTGAATCCGATCGCACATGCGCGGAGCGGGGCCTGTTCTCCGGGCGGACTGGTATTCACTCCTGGGATCGGCCGCCGTCCGCGCGCTCGCGTTCGCTGCGTGTCGACGCGCGTTCCGAGCGCTCCGCGCCTGCGCCCGCAGGTGCGCCCACGTGCCCGCAGGTGTACCTACGCGATCCAGGAGTCCCCGTGGCCCTCGCCCGCCGCCCTTTCAGAGCCGCCGCGAAGGCGTCGGTGGTCACCGTCGCCGCCCTGGGGCTCCTCGCCCCCGGTGTCGTCGCCGACCGCCACGGGTACACCGCGGCGGCCGCCGCCCCAACTGCCGCCGTCCCCGCGCCGATCGGCGACTGGCCACGTGAGCGCCTCGCCCCCGGCGTCGATCTCTACCAGGGGAGCATCTCGGGCCGTCCCGGCGCCGACCACTGGACGGTCACGGTGCGTGCGAACGGCGCACACCTGGTCGCGGAGCGGGACGCGCGGGCGCTGGCCCGGAAGGTGCGCGGGGCCGGGTTCGACGCGCGTGCCGAGACGGTCGGGTGGCCGCGCGGTTCCGACCGGCAAGGGGTGGTCGGGGTGCGGGTGCGGGTGGGGGAGTACGGCACGCGGGCCGAGGCCGACTCCCGGCGCCGGGCTCTCGCCGACGCCGGGTTCGACGCGGTGAGCGAGTGGACCGGCGCCGATGGCGTGCCCGGCACGGGAGTTGCCCGGGTCAAGGTGGCGATCGTCGACCCGAAGCGCTACCGCGGTGCGATGAAGGGCACGTACGGCACCGGTGTCGCGGGCCGCGAGACGGTCAGTGCCATGGCCGCGGGCGACGACGCCCTCCTCGGGGTCAACGCGGGCTTCTTCGTCATGGAGTCCAAGGACGGCGTGCCGGGCGCGGCAGCAGGCATCGCCGCGTACGACGGGGAGTTGCAGAGCGCGGCGACCGGCGGCCGGATCGCCGCGGTGCTGCGCGGCGACGGCCTGCGCCCCGAGTTCAAGAAGCTCAGGACCGGGCTCCGGGTCCGCGCGGGGGCGGCCTTCGCGGTCGTGGACGGCGTCAACCGCGTGCCGGGTCTGATCCGCAACTGCGGCGGTGTCGGCGGCGATTCCCCGACCGAGCGCCCGCAGCACGACGTGACCTGCACCGACCCCGACGAGATCGTGCGGTTCACCGACGAGCTCGGCGCGGACACCCCGGCGGGCGAGGGAGTCGAGGCGGTGCTCGACGCGCGCGGGCACGTACGGGAGGTACGCGCGCGCGGTGGCGCGGTGCCGGCGGGCGGCAGCGTCCTCGCGGGCATCGGCTCGGGCGCCGCCTGGCTGCGTACGCACGCCAAGCCGGGCGGCGCGTTGACCGTGGACCAGCGGATCACCGACGAGCGGGGCCGGCAGCTGAAGCTGGGCCCGCAGGACGACATCGTCAACGGCGGGCCCGAGCTGGTGCGCGACGGCAAGGTCGCGGTCAACTACGCCGCCGACGGCATCGAGCGCACCGGTGACCGGTCCTTCGCGTACACCTGGGGGATCAAGCGCAACCCGCGCATGCTCCTGGGCGTCGACCGGCAGGGACGTCTGCTCCTGGTGGGTGCGGACGGCAGGCAGCCCGGCCTCAGCGACGGCCTCGGCCTGGGTGAAGGGGCGGAACTGATGAAGTCGCTCGGCGCGGTGCAGGCCATGGCCCTGGACGGCGGCGGCTCCGTCACCATGACAGTGAACGGCAAGGTCATCAACTCCCCCTCGGACGGCACCGAACGCCCGGTGGGTGACGCTCTGTTGCTCACACGCTGACGGGGAGATGGCGGGGGCCCCGGACCAACAGGCCAGGGCGGTAGGGAAGTTGGGACGGCTCGGCCGTCAGGCGGAGCGTGGGGAAGGCCGTCAGGAGCCGGGGGAGTGCGATCGTCGCCTCCAGGCGGGCGAGCCGTGAGCCGACGCAGAAGTGCGGTCCGTGGCCGAAGGCGGCGTGGGGCGCCGTGCGGGTGCCTTCGGGCGCCGCACCCGGGAGGTGGCGGTCCGGGCGGAAGGTGTCCGGGTCGGGGAAGTGGCGCGGGTCGCGGTTGGCGGCGGCGAGTACCGCGAGGACGGAGGCGCCCGCGGGTATGACCACGCCATCGCCGAGGTCCACCTCCTCGGTCGTGTGCCGCCAGGTGGTGCCCTCCAGCGGGCTGGCGTGGCGCAACGTCTCCTCGACGACCGCGGGCCAGCGCCCGGGATCGCGGCGGGCCGCCGCCAGCTCCTCGGGATGGGTGAGCAGCAGCAGCGACGCCGATGCCAGCAGGTTCATCGTGGTCTCGTAACCCGCGAAGAGGAGGAGGAAGGCCATGGCGAGCAGTTCCCCGTCGTGGAGCCCGCCCTCCTGCCCGGTGCCCGCGTCGTGCGTCAGCGCGCTGAACAGGTCGGGTCCCGGCGCGCGCCGCTTGCGGGCGATGAGCTCGGTGAAGTAGCCGTACAGACCGGTCCACGCCTCGTCCACCGCCCCCGGCTCCAGCGCGTCGGCGGGCGAGCCGACCCGGTAGGTCCAGTCCCGCAGATCCGCCCGGTCGGCCTCCGGCACCCCGAGCACCTCGCCGATGACCAGTACGGGCAGGGGAAAGGCGAAGGCGTCGACGAGGTCCACGCTCCCCTCCTGCCGGAGCCGCCGCGCCATCTCCCGCAGGAGTCCGGCGGTCAGCTCCTCGATCCGGGCCCGCAGCGCGTCGACGCGGCGCGGGGCGAACGCCGCCGTGGTCAGGCGGCGCAGCCGGGTGTGGTCGGGGGCGTCGGAGTTGAGCATGTGCCGGGCCAGGCAGGCGCGGGCGTGCCGGCCGGGCGTATCCGCGTCCTTCCTGGGCCGCCCGGCGCCCCGCGGGGGCACGTTCGAGAAGCGGGGGTCGGCGAGGACGGCCCGCGTCCGCTCGTAGCCGGTGACGAGCCAGGCGTACGTCCCGTTGGCGAGCGGGACCCGCGCGGCGGGCCCCTGGTCGCGCAGGCGGGCGTAGTACGGGAACGGGTCGCGGGCGAAGGCGGGGTCCGCGGGGTCCAGGGGAGCGATCATCCGCTCATCCTCGCCGCGCGGGCCCGGCGGCGAAGGCCCTGTCACCGCCAGGAACAGCGGACCGGACCTTGTGGGAACCGGACAGCAACCATCCGTGGCAGGCAGGACCACGGAGCGTGACGGGGGCTACGGGCCGTGACGTCCGCAATGCGGGGCCGCTTCGTGGAAGCGTGCGATCACGAGATATCTTGATGTCGAGCAATGTTGCAGACGTGGAGCGGAGCACCCGGTGACTGACTCGACCATCATCTACACCCAGACCGACGAGGCCCCGGCCCTCGCGACCTATTCGTTCTTGCCGGTGGTCAGGGCCTACGCCTCGACGGCCGGGGTCGCCGTGGAGAGCCGTGACATCTCCCTGGCGGGGCGCATCATCGCTCTCTTCCCCGAGTTCCTCGAGGAGAGCCAGCGCATCGATGACGCCCTCGCCGAGCTGGGCGAGCTGGCCAAGACGCCCGGCGCGAACATCATCAAGCTGCCGAACATCTCGGCCTCGATCCCGCAGCTGAAGGCGGCCGTCGCCGAGCTCCAGTCGCAGGGCTACGCGCTGCCGAACTACCCGGACGACCCGAAGACCGACGCGGAGAAGGACATCCGCGCCCGTTACGACAAGGTCAAGGGCAGCGCCGTCAACCCGGTCCTGCGCGAGGGCAACTCCGATCGCCGCGCCCCCGCCTCGGTGAAGAACTACGCCAAGGCGCACCCGCACCGCATGGGCGCCTGGACGGGCGACTCGAAGACGAACGTCGCCACCATGGGCGTCGACGACTTCCGCTCCACCGAGAAGTCCGCGACCATCGCCGACGCCGGCACGCTGCGCATCGAGTTCACCGGCGAGGACGGCAGCACCGCCGTGCTGCGCGAGTCCGTACCGGTCCTCGCGGGCGAGGTCGTCGACGCGGCCGTGCTGCGGGTCGGTCCGCTGCGTGAGTTCCTCACCGCGCAGATCGCCAAGGCCAAGGCCGACGGCGTGCTGTTCTCCGTGCACCTCAAGGCCACGATGATGAAGGTCTCCGACCCGATCATCTTCGGCCACGTCGTGCGTGCCTTCTTCCCGAAGACGTTCGCCGCGTACGGCGAGGCGCTCGCCGGTGCGGGCCTGAGCCCGAACGACGGTCTCGGCGGCATCCTGAGCGGCCTCGGCGCGCTGCCCGAGGGCGAGCAGATCAAGGCGTCCTTCGAGGCCGAGCTCGCCGAGGGCCCGGAGCTCGCGATGGTCGACTCCGACAAGGGCATCACGAACCTGCACGTGCCCTCCGACGTCATCGTCGACGCCTCGATGCCCGCGATGATCCGCACCTCCGGTCACATGTGGGGCCCGGACGGCGGCGAGCACGACACCCTCGCGGTGCTTCCCGACTCCAGCTACTCCGGCGTGTACCAGGTCGTCATCGACGACTGCCGCGCCAACGGCGCCTTCGACCCGGCGACGATGGGCTCGGTGCCCAACGTCGGTCTCATGGCGCAGAAGGCCGAGGAGTACGGCAGCCACGACAAGACCTTCGAGCTCGCCGCGCCCGGCACGGTGCGCGTGCTGAACGAGGCCGGCGACGTCGTCCTTGAGCAGGCCGTCTCCACCGGTGACATCTTCCGGATGTGCCAGGCCAAGGACGCCCCGATCCGCGACTGGGTCAAGCTGGCCGTCAACCGCGCCCGCGCGACCGGTTCGCCGGCCGTGTTCTGGCTCGACGAGACCCGCGCGCACGACGCGCAGCTCATCGAGAAGGTCAAGGCGTACCTGCCCGAGCACGACACCGACGGTCTGCAGATCGAGATCATGTCGCCGGTCGACGCGACCGCGTTCTCCCTGGAGCGCATCCGTCGCGGCGAGGACACCATCTCGGTCACCGGCAACGTGCTCCGTGACTACCTCACGGACCTGTTCCCGATCCTGGAGCTCGGCACCAGCGCCAAGATGCTCTCCATCGTTCCGCTCATGAACGGCGGCGGCCTCTTCGAGACGGGCGCGGGCGGCTCCGCCCCCAAGCACGTCCAGCAGCTGGTCCGCGAGAACTACCTGCGCTGGGACAGCCTGGGCGAGTTCCTCGCCCTCGCCTCCAGCTTCGAGCACCTCGCGCAGACCACGGACAACGCCAGCGCCCAGGTCCTGGCCGACACCCTCGACCGCGCGACGGCGACGTTCCTGGAGAAGGACAAGTCGCCGACCCGTCGCGTCGGCGGCATCGACAACCGCGGCAGCCACTTCTACCTGGCCATGTACTGGGCCCAGGAGCTGGCCACGCAGACCGCGGACGCCGAGCTCGCCAAGGAGTTCGCCCCGCTGGCCAAGACGCTGGTCGAGCAGGAGCAGACCATCGTCGACGAGCTGAACGGCGTCCAGGGCTCGCCCGCCGACATCGGCGGCTACTACCAGCCCGACGAGGCCAAGGCCGCATCGGTGATGCGCCCGTCCCCCACCCTGAACAAGGCCCTGGCCCTCCTCGGCTGAGTGAGCTTCGCCTGACACAGGCCCGCCCCGGCAGCTGCCTCGCTGCCGGGGCGGACCCGTTCCTCGGGCCGGGGGCCTAGCCGAAGGTCACTGAGCTGGTCTTGTTGTCGAAGCCGATGGTGTTCAGATCGGCCACGTCGCCGTTGATGACCTTGGACGTGCCCTTGCAGTTGGGGGACGACCAGAGCTTCATCGAGCCGCTGACGGAGATGGACGACGTCACCTTCGGGCGGGCGACGTTCTGGCAGCCCTCGCCCGCGACGCCCTGCGCGGGGCCGTTGTCCGAGAAGTTGGCGTCGTCGAAGAGGATGGCGCTGCTCGCCGGCGCCGCCTGTGCCTGGTCCGGGGGCTCGGTCGCGCCGCCGCCCTGCGCCCCGGACTTCTGGCCGTCGGGCTGAACGCCGAACCATGTGCCGCCCACGCCCTGGCCGTTGGTGTCGCCGGGCTTGAGGTCCTTGCTGAAGCGGTAGACCGGCCAGCCGCCGACCGTGACCTGGCGGGTGCCGTCGTCCCGCCTGACGACGCCCACGTCCGACGCCCGCACGCCGTCGACGAAGATCTTGCTGCCTCGGTCCACGAGAACGGGCGGCCACGTGGTGGCGCAGGCGCCGTTGCAGGTGGACTTGGACGGTGACGCGGTGTCCTTGTCGAAGCGGTAGAGGGTGAATCCGGAGCCATTGACGACGACCGGGTCCAGGGCGCCCGCCCTGGACGCCGACAGCTGGACCCACTTGCGCTGCACGGGCTGTGACGCCGCCTCTCCAGGAGGGTTGGCCCAATCCCCGGTCTTCTTGGGCGCGTTGTTCTGTTCCGCGGTGCCGGACTTCAGCGCCAGGTCCATGGAACCGTCGGCCGCGGGCGCCGAGGCGGCGGGCTTGGAGTCCGGGGTCTTCGCGGCGTCGGCGCCGTCGTCACCCCCGCCACAGGCGGAGAGCAGCAGAGCCCCCGCAGTGGCGAAGGAGGCGAAGAGGGCGGTGGTCTTGCCGGTGGTTTCACGGGCGGCGGTCTTGGTCGTCTTGCTGAGCATCGGAGATCTCCCTAAATCGGTTTTCGGATCACTACAGGTCGCTTCAGATCACTTCGAGTCGCTTTGGTGCATTCGAAGCGTGAGTACGGACGCCGCTCAGCCCGGCACTCATCGATTTCGCGACCGAGACCAAACCGAGACAATGTCTAAGGTGCGATCACGTCCGGACGCCACCTGTGTCGCCGCCATTCCCTATTTCTGAAACGCGTTCTACTGTGTGCGCCGTCAAGCCCGAGCCCGGGGGAGCCAGCCAGAGCAGGAGGGGTCGTGCACCTCGAATACACGCCTGAGCAGCGGCAGTTGCGCACCGAGCTGCGGTCCTACTTCGCGGATCTCGTGCCCGACAACGCGTATGCGCGGTACGCCGATCCGGCCACGCAGAAGCAGTTCTACCGGGAGACCATCCGCCGTCTCGGCGGTGACGGGTGGCTCGGTGTCGGGTGGCCCGAGGAGTACGGCGGCCGGGGGCTGTCGCCGATGGAGCAGTTCATCTTCTTCGACGAGGCCGCGCAGGCCGGCGTCCCGCTGCCGCTGATGGCCCTGAACACCGTCGGGCCGACCCTGATGCGGTTCGGCACGGAGGAGCAGAAGGCGTACTTCCTGCCGAAGATCCTCTCCGGAGAGCTCGACTTCGCGATCGGCTACAGCGAGCCGGACGCGGGGACCGACCTCGCGGCGCTGAAGACCAGGGCGGTCAAGGACGGCGAGGACTACGTCGTCAACGGACAGAAGATCTGGACCACGAACGGCGACACCGCCGACTGGGTCTGGCTCGCCGTCCGCACCGACCCGGACGCCCCGCCCCACAAGGGCATCACCATGCTCCTCGTGCCGACGAGCGACCCCGGCTACTCCTGCACCCTCATCAACACCCTCGCCTCGCACGACACCACGGCGAGCTACTACGAGAACATCCGCGTCCCGGCCTCGCGCCGCGTGGGCGAGGAGAACAAGGGCTGGCGGCTCATCACCAACCAGCTCAACCACGAACGCGTCACACTCGCCGCCCACGGCACGATGGCCATCCGCGCCTTCCACAACGTGCAGCGCTGGGCGGCCGACACCAAGCTCGCCGACGGCCGCCGCGTCATCGACCTCGGCTGGGTCCGCCGGCGCCTGGCCAGGACGCACACCAAGCTGGACGCGATGAAACTCCTCAACTGGCAGATGGTGAACGCCGTCCAGGAGGGCACCCTCACCCCGCAGGACGCCTCCGCCGTGAAGGTGTACGGCTCCGAGGCGCGCAGGGACGCGTACGCCTGGCTCATGGAAGTGGTCGGCTCGGCGGGCTCACTCAAGGAGGGCTCCGCGGGCGCCGTGCTGCACGGCGAACTCGAACGCGGCTACCGCAGCGCCGTCATCTTCACCTTCGGCGGCGGCAACAACGAGATCCAGCGCGAGATCATCTCCTGGATCGGCCTGGGGATGCCGCGGGTGCGCCGCTGACGCCGCGCCCCGAGGAGCAGGTGCCGATGCCCTTCCCCGCGGCCTCCCCGGCCTACTGGTATCGGGTGTACGTTACCGTCCCCCCGACACACGAGGCTCCGAATGTGCAAGCATCGTCAGCATGGCTGAGGAACGAATGGCTGGCAGCGAACGAGCCCGGCGGACCGAGCAGTTCTCGGTCGTCTCCACGCCTCTCGACGACGTCACGGTCCTGACGCTCGCCGGTGAGATCGACCTGGACACCAGCGCCGACGTACGCCGGGCGCTCGCGGCCGTCACGGCGCCCCATGCCCACGTCGTCGTCGACCTGCGCCGCGTCACCTTCATCGACTCCAGCGCCATCAACGTCTTCATCGCCGCCCACCGGGATCTCACCGAGGCCGGCGGCCGGCTGCGCCTGGCCGGCCCCGCGGAGTCCGTGGCCCGGACCCTGGAGATCGTCGGCATCGACACCTTCATCGAGATCCTCTCCACACTCGATGAAGCCCTCGACGAGTGACTTCTCCTCCCGTGCCTCGCCGGCTCGGACCTTCCCGTATCAGTGCAGATCCGCGGCGAGCAGCGCGATGTCGTCGTCCTTCCCTCTGCCGAACCTGTCCAGGAGATGGTCGCTGAGGTCCTGCAGCCCGGGCGGACCGGCCGTGACCGCCTCCATGAAGGCGGTGAGCGTGACGCTCAGGGAGATGTTGCGCACCTCGACCAGACCGTCGGTGACGAGCAGCAGCCGGGTGCCCGGTGGTGTGGACACGGCCGTCGGGGCCGGGTGGGGCGCACGCAGTCCGAGGATCGGTCCGTGGGGGGTGTGGAACCGCGCGTGGCCGTCCGGCCCGACGACGAGCGGGGGGATGTGGCCGGCGTTGGCGACCTGCAGACGCCGCCCCCCTGGTTCGACGAGGACCAGACAGAGCGTGGCCGTCACGGTCGGCTGTGAGTGGGCGAGCAGTGTTTCGAGGTGGCCGAGGATCCGCTGTGGCGGGTGCCCTTCGATGGCGTAGGCGCGCAGCGCGTGGCGCAACTCGCCCATCACGGTGGCCGCCCTGAGCGAGTGGCCGAGCACATCGCCTATCGCCAGCAACAGGCCGCCCGCGGTGGGAATCGCCTCGTAGAAATCCCCGCCGATCTCCGCGTTCTCGGAGGCGGGCAGATAGCGGAAGGCCAGGTCGATGCCGTCGACGGAGGGGAGGTCGCTCGGCAGGAAGGAGCGCTGCAGGGCCAGGGCGAGCGTGTGTTCCTCGTTGTACGTGCGCAGCGCCTCGAGTGCCAGCGCGCAGGCGTGGGCCAGCTGTTGGAGGAGATGCTCGTCGTCCGTTCCGGTGAGCGCGTCGGAGGGGACGGCGAGGCAGACAGGGGGGCGTCCGCGTTTGGTCCGCGCCACCGCCATGGCGATGGGCCCGTCGTCGAGGTGGCCCGCGGGCAGCAACGCCTGCCACTGTCCCCGTGAGACCTGGGCGATCGTCGCGCCGGTCCCCTCGCCCAGGCCTCCTTGGAGCAGCCGGTCGAGCACGTCCGGCCGTGCCGCGTACGCCCGGGTCGTCGCGTCCGGGCCGTCGCTCGTGCTGTGGACCGCCTGCCCCTCGGGCGAGAGGAAGACCGCGTCGGCCGGGGACGACAGCAGCCGGGCGGTGCCCCCGGTGGCCGCCGAGGCGAAGGAGTGGAAGCCGATGGCGCTGTAGACGGACATGGTCGCTTCGTTGAGGGTGAGGAGCCGTTCGGCGAGCCGCTCCGCCCGGCGCCGCGCTCTGGCGTAGCGCAGCGTCGCCGTGACCGTGGCGAGCAACTCATCGGGATCGAGGGGCTGGTTGAGGTAGGTGTCCGCGCCTCGTCGCAGCCCTTCGGCGTGATCCTCCGCGCTGACGGCCGACGCGGAGATGTGGATGACGGGCAGGGCCGCCGTACCGGCGTTGCTCTTGATCTTCTCGCTCAGCTCGAACCCGCTCATGTCCGGCAGGCGCACGTCCACGATGGCGATCTCCGGCAAGGGCGTGTCGGTCGAGGCGAGATGTCTGAGGCCCTCGCCCGCGTTCTTCGCGCCGATCACGACGTGTCCCGCACGCTCCAGCCAACTGGTGAGGAGGTACAGGTTGGTCTCACTGTCCTCGACGACCAGGATGCTGGCGTGAGTGGCGTCCTGAGTGCTGTCGATCACTGTGCGCCTCCACCGGCTTCCTCGCCGCGTTTGCCGGGTGTGTGAACCGGGACGAGCACTTCGACCCGTGTGCCGACCCCGAGCGTGCTGGTGAGCCCGAGTGTGCCCCCGAGGAGCTCGGTCAGGGTGCGGGCGTAGGGCAGCCCCAGCCCGGTCCCCGCATGCCCGCTCTGGTGGGGGCCCCGGACCTGGTAGAACTCCTCGAAGACGCGGCTGAGTTCCTCTGCCGGGATGCCGACTCCCGTGTCGGTGATCGTGACGCGCAGGGACGGCGACCGCTCGTCGTGCACGTCGATGTCCAGCCGCACTTCGCCCTCGTCGGTGAACTTGCAGGCGTTGGACATCAGGTTGCGCAGGACGTGGGTGAGGAGTTTCTCGTCCGTGACCACCGTGGGGAGGCTCTTCAGGTCCGGGGTGACGATCGAGACGCCCTTCGCCCCGTAGGTGCCTCGGAACGTGGCGCTCAACTGTGTCACCAGCAGGCGCAGGTCGACCGGCGCGTGCTGGACCTCGAGCAGCCCCGATTCGGCCTTGGCGACGTCGAGGAGGTCGCTGACGAGTGACAGGACCGTCTGCCCCGACGCCTCGATCAGCGTGATCTGCCGGCGTTGCTCCGCCGACAGCGGCTCCGAACCCGGGTCAAGGAGCAGGCGGACCAGTGCGACGACGGCATTGATCGGTGCGCGCAGCTCGTGGCTGATGTTGGTCCAGAACCGCGTCTTCGCCTCGCTGGCCTCGCGGAGCTGCCGGGATTTCTCGTCCAGTTCCGAATGCAGGGCGAGTACACCGATGTTGGTGGTCTCGAGTTCCTTGGTGAGTTCCGAGTAGAGGGCGAGCACCCCCTGGTTGGTCTCCTCCAACTCCGTGTTGAGCCGCCGCAGTTCCTCGTTGAGCCGCCGCAGTTCTTCGCGCTGGGCCCGTGTCTCCTCCAGCGTCGTGATCAGATCGCGCGTCTGGGTCCTGAGGAAGTCGGTCTCCGTGGTCGGGCCGGCCTGGCCGAGGGCCTGGGTCAGGCGCTCGGCCATCTCGGTGGCCGTGAGGTGGTTCACCGGCAGCGACTGGCGGACGGTGACGCGGCCGCCCGTCTCATGGGGCGCGAACTCGCTCACGACGAGCCGGGAGACCAGTTGCAGGGTTTCGGGTGTCGGCTGCCGGTCGCGGCCCCACTCGAGCGTCACGACGAGGGTGGGCTGCTCGCCCGACTCGGCACGGAAGGTGACGGTGCTCGCACCGCAGCCCAGGCGGTCCCGGCCCAACTCGCTCAGCGCGGTCGCCAGTCGGACCTGGTCCTGATGCTCCAGGCCGAGAGCCGCGGCAGCACGCTGTGCACCGCGTCTGAGGCGGAACACGTCCTGCGCGGAGGCAAGGCCGAGGGAAGCCGCCGTGTGCGGTCCGTGGCGCGCGTCGGCGACGCGACGTCCGGGGATGCCCCGGGAGGAGTCAGCAGGCACGGCCGTCCCGCCCTTCGCTGGTCACCAGACCCCCTTGACCGCCACCACGCCGGCATCGTCCCGGCGCACGCCGGCTTCACGCAACAGCTGCCCGGCCATGACGAGCGGCGAATGGTGAAGAAGCCCGGGCAGAGCCATGTGATCCCACCGCTCGGTGAGCCCGTCGGAGTGCATGATCAGGGCTCCGCCTTCGGGCAGTTGCTCCTCGAACGTCCGAAGACGGCGCACGTTCGCGCCGACGATTCCGGGCACCGACAGGAGTGTCCTGCGGCTGCCGTGGCCGATGAGGAAGCCGCTGATGTTGCCTATGCCGCAGTACCGCACCTGTCCTCTCGCGGGCTCGATCCTGGCGACCGCCGCCGCGCCGCCCCGGGTTCCCCGGAGCGCGTGGTGGATCGCGTTCATGATGTCTTCCGGGTCGGTGGCGGGGGTGTCGTGGAAGGCGTTCACGGCCGCCGTACTGGCGCGGGCCGCCAGCGGGCCGTGCCCCAGGCCGTCGCACATCATGACGAGAACGGCGGGCTGGTGGGGGCCGGTCGCGGAGTCCTGCCCCGTGCCGGTGTCGGCCCCCGTGCCGGTGTCGAGTCGGGCACTCCAGGCGTCACCGCAGGTCATCTCGCCACTGATGGGCCGGGTGACACCGGAGACACACGGCCGCCCGGCCGACATCGCCGCCGTCACGCCGTCGTCGTCCGCGCGGCGCGACCAGAACTGTGCCGCCATGACCGTTCCCTTGCCGGGCACGGAGTGGATGTCGAAGTGGTCGGCGAGCCTGGCCACGGCGCCGAGCCCGATGCCGAGCGTGCCGGCGCCGGAGGTTCCGTCGGCCAGCGCGGCGGACACGTCGACCATGCCGGGCCCCGAGTCGACGGTGACGAACTCCACCGCGGCTTCTTCCTCCGTGTGCAGCGTCCGGAGCAGCAGCGCCCCGTCCGTGGCGTGGCGCTGGATGTTGGTGGCGGCCTCGGTGACGGCAAGGGCGACCTCCGCGGCACGATGCGTGTCGAGGCCGATGCGCCGGGCCAGCGCGGCCGCCGCCCCGCGTGCCGAGGCCGGCAGGGACGGACCGTCCCGGAACCAGCTCATGTCACGGCTGGCCAACAAGATCCGGGTTCTCACCGGGCCCACTTGATGATGGTGACCGCGGTGCCCACGCCGACCTCCGTCACGAGTTCGAACTCGTCGACGAGGCGCCGGGCACCGCTGAGCCCCAGGCCCAGACCGGCGCCCGAGGTCCAGCCGTCCGTCATCGCCCGTGCCACGTCCTCGATGCCCGGCCCCTCGTCCTCGAAGACCGCCGCGACTCCCTGGCGGCCGTCCTTCTCGACGATCCCCGCCGTGACGGACCCGCCGCCCCCGTACACAAGGGTGTTGCGGGCCAGCTCGCTCGCCGCCGTGATCATCTTCGTCTGGTCCACGAGCGAAAGGCGACACCGCTGTGCCAGGACGCGGATGGTCTGCCTGATGCCCACCACGTCCCTGTTGTGCGTGATGGCGTACACCTGCGGCGCCTCATCAGGCAGCCAGGGGGCTGTCACGCCTCGTCCGCAGAGGAGGAGCGCCGCAGCCGCGCCAGGCCTTTCTCGAGGTCGAGTGCCGTGCTCACTCCGCCGAGTGACAGTCCGAGTTCGACGAGCGTGATGGCGACGGCGGGCCGCATCCCGACCACCACGGTGCGGGCGTCGAGCATGCGGGAGATGTCAGCGATCGTCGCCAGCATGCGCCCCACGAAGGAGTCGACGATCTCCAGCGCCGTGATGTCGATGATGACGCCCCGGGCGGACCGGTTCACGATCTGCTCGGCCAAGTCCTCCTGCAACTGCAGGACCGTCTGGTCCTCCAGGTCGAACTGGATGGACACCACCAGCACCTCGCCGATCCGCAGGATCGGCACCCGCTCGGTCACAGTTGCCCGGCCTTGCGGGCGACCATCTCGACGCCCGACTTCTTCAGGGCCAGCTTGAGCGCATCCGCGAGGCTCGCCTTGGTGACGATGCCGTCGAACTCGATGCCCAGTGCCACGATCGTCTGCGCGATCTGCGGCCGGATGCCCGAGATGGTGCATTCGGCGCCCATGAGGCGGGCCGCGACGATGGTCTTCAGCAGGTGCTGTGCCACCTGCGTGTCCACCGCGGGTACGCCGGTGATGTCGATGATGGCCTGCTCGGAACCGGTGTCCACCAGCGCCTGGAGCAGTTTCTCCATGACGACCTGGGTCCGTGCGGAGTCCAGCGTGCCCACCAGGGGCACGGCGATGACGCCGTCCCACAGCCGCACCACGGGCGTGGACAGCTCCATGAGTTGTTCGGCCTGCGCGGAGATGAGCTCCTCACGGGTCTGTGTGTACGTCTCGATCGTGAACAGGCCGAGGCCGTCCAGTACGCGGCTGAGACGGCCGAAGGCGCGGATCTCGTCGACCGAGCCGTCCTGGAGCACGGGTTCAAGGACCTGCTTCAGCGCGAAGACGCTCGACGCCGTCTCCGTGGGCGAGAAACCCTGCCGTGCCCTGTTCCTCGACAGCTCCATCAGAAGGGCCCGTACTTCTGACATCTGTTCGCCGTGCACATCGCTCGTGCCCTGGCCGAGTGCTTGCACCAGCGCTTCGTGCAACTCGTTGAGTTCACGGCTCAGTTCGGCGACGCTCACACGGCCTTTCAGTGTGCCCGAGACCTGTTGAACCCACTCGCCGGCCAGGTCCCGGTCCTTGGCCGACAGCAACCTCACCAGCTCGGCCACACTGCCTTGTTCAGCCACGTGACTGCTCCCCATTTTTTGTCATTTTCGGCCTAGCGCCGCAGCGTACGGCACCGTGACAAGGCGGGTGAGCCGATCCGGCGAAGCTCACCGATCCGGGTCCGGGAGCGCCGACCGTCTGTTGGTGCCGGATGTATTGACACGGCCCGAGGGGCGGGGCGAGCATCTCACCCAAGTTAATTAACTATCTAGTGCGTTAACTACGTCCCTCGCGTCCTGCCCCCGCTCGTGGCCAGGCCGCTCTCCCCGAGGAGTTCACGTGTCCGCTCACCCGCAGGCCGATCAGCCACCGGCCGCGCCGCCCCAGGGCAGGCCACGCAAGGCCGCCTTCGCCGCCTGGATCGGCAGCGCGCTGGAGTACTACGACTTCTTCATCTACGGCAGTGCCGCCGCCCTCGTCTTCCCCAAGGTCTTCTTCGACCCGGACGACCCGGCCACCGCCACCCTGATCTCCCTGGCCACCTTCGGCGTCGCGTACGCCGCCCGCCCCCTCGGTGCTCTCGTCCTCGGCCACTTCGGCGACCGCCTCGGCCGCCGGAAGATCATGGTCTGGACGCTGATCCTGATGGGGCTCTCCACCTTCCTCATCGGCTGTCTGCCCACGTACGCCCAGGTCGGGACCATCGCCCCCGTGCTGCTCGTGCTGATGCGGGTGTTCCAGGGTCTGTCCGCGGCCGGCGAGCAGGCCAGCGCCAACGCCATGACGCTGGAGCACGCGCCGGAAGGCCGGCGCGGCTACTACACGAGCTTCACCCTCAACGGCACCCAGGCCGGTCAGCTCCTGGCGACCCTGGTGTTCCTGCCGGTCGCCGCACTGCCGGACGAGCAGCTCTACAGCTGGGGCTGGCGCATCCCGTTCCTGCTGAGCGCCCTCGTCGCCGTCGCCGGATACGTCATCCGCCGCACCCTCGACGAGACCCCCGTCTTCCAACAGGTCTCCGCCGACCGGGAGGTGGCCAAGATGCCGCTGGCGGATCTGCTCAGGAATCACTGGGCCGACGTGCTGCGGGTGGTCGCCGCCGCGCTGATCGCGACGGTCAGCACGATCTTCTCCGTCTGGGCCCTCTCGTTCGCCACGAGCGACGCGGTCGGCCTCGACAAGACCGCCATGCTCTGGGTCGCGGGCAGCGCCAACGCCGTGGCCCTGCTCGCCATCCCGCTCTGGGCCAGGCTCTCCGACCGGATCGGCCGCAAGCCCGTCTTCCTCATCGGGGCGATCGGCAGCGGAGTGATGATCTTCGTCTACCTGTGGGCGATCTCCACCGGCGACTACCCACTGGTCTTCGTGACCGGAGTGCTGCTCTTCGGTGTCGTCTACAGCGCGGCCAACGGCATCTGGCCCTCGTTCTACGGCGAGATGTTCCCCGCCAGGGTCCGGCTCTCCGGCATGGCCATCGGCACCCAGATCGGCTTCGCCATCGCCGGTTTCGCGGTGACCTTCGCGGCCCAGATCGACGGCCCCGACGGCGACGGCTGGCTCGGCGTCGCGATCTTCACTGCCGCCTTCTGCGCGATCTGCGCGATCGCCGTGGCCACCGGGCGCGAGACGCACCGCGTGCCCACCGGCGACCTCGGGCTGCGTGCCGGCGAAGCGAAGGAGCCGCGGGCGACGCCCGAGGCCGCCGCCCTTTGAACCGGCCGCGCGTCACCGCGCCCGCGTGAACGACCGTGCCAAGACGACCACAGGAAGCATCGATGACCTCGTACCTCACCGGCCTGATCGGCTCCGGCATCGGCCCCTCCCTGAGCCCCGCCCTGCACGAACGCGAGGCGGACCGGCACGGTGTCCGCCTCGTCTACCGCACCCTCGACATCGACGTCCTCGGCGTCGCGCCCGAGGCCGTGGGCGACCTCGTGCACGCCGCCCACCGCCTCGGCTTCGACGGCCTGAACATCACCCACCCCTGCAAGCAGCTGGTCATCGAGCACCTGGACGAGCTCGCCCCCGACGCCGCCGAGCTCGGCGCCGTCAACACCGTTGTCTTCAGGGACGGTCGCGCCATCGGGCACAACACCGATGCCACCGGCTTCGCCCAGTCCTTCGCCCGCGGCCTGGCCGACGCGTCCACCGGTGACGTCGTACAGCTCGGCGCGGGCGGCGCGGGCGCGGCGGTGGCACACGCCCTGCTGAACCTCGGCGTCGACCGGGTCACCCTCATCGACACCGACCCGGCCCGCTCCGCCGGCCTCGCCACCGCGCTGACCGCACGCTTCGGCCCCGGCCGTGCGGCGTCCGCGCCCACCGCGGCGATGGCCGAGCGGCTCCTGGCCGCGGACGGGCTCGTCCACGCCACCCCGACCGGCATGGTCGCGCACCCGGGCCTGCCCCTGCCGGCCGCGCTCCTCAGGCCAGGACTCTGGGTGGCCGAAGTCGTCTACCGGCCGCTGGAGACCGAGCTGTTGCGCGAGGCCCGCGCGATCGGCTGCCGCACCCTCGACGGCGGCGGGATGGCCGTCTTCCAGGCAGCCGACGCCTTCCGGCTCTTCACCGGGCTCGAACCGCACACCGGACCGATGCTCGCCGACCTCGGCGATCTGGCCGCCTTCCCGGCCTGACAGGAGGACAGAGAACATGCGCAAATCGATCGCCACCGTCTCGCTCAGCGGCCCGCTCTCCGAGAAGCTCACCGCCATCGCCACCGCCGGATTCGACGGCGTGGAAATCTTCGAGAACGATCTGCTCGGCGCTCCGCTCAGCCCCGAGGACGTACGGCTGCGCTGTGCGGACCTCGGCCTGAGCATCGACCTCTACCAGCCGTTCCGCGACTTCGAGGCAGTCCCCGCCGACGTTCTCGCCCGCAACCTGCGGCGCGCGGAACGCAAGTTCGCGGTGATGGAGCGCCTCGGCGCCGACCTGCTCCTCGTCTGCTCCAGCGTCGCCCCCGAGTCCGTCGACGACGACAAGCTCGCCGCCGAGCAGCTGCGGCTTCTCACCGACCGGGCGGCGGAGCACGGCATCCGCATCGCCTACGAGGCCCTGGCCTGGGGCCGCCATGTCAGCACGTACGACCACGCCTGGCGGATCGTCGAACAGGCGGATCACCCGGCTCTCGGCACCTGCCTCGACAGCTTCCACATCCTCTCCCGTGGGTCCGACCCCAAGGGCATCGCGGCCATCCCCGGCGAGAAGATCTTCTTCCTGCAGCTGGCGGACGCGCCCCTGATGGCGATGGACGTCCTCCAGTGGAGCAGGCACTACCGCTGCTTCCCCGGCCAGGGCGGTTTCGATGTCGCCGCCCTGGTGTCCGCCGCCGTGCGGGCCGGCTACCAAGGGCCCCTGTCCCTGGAGGTGTTCAACGACGTCTTCCGGCAGGCGGGGGCGGCCTCCACCGCCGTCGACGCGCTGCGCTCGCTGCTCCTCCTGGAGGAGCAGGCAGGCCTGTCCACGCTCCCCGCCGCGGCCGTCCCCTCCGGCTTCGCCTTCGCCGAGCTGACGGCGGCCGACACCGAACCGCTGCGCGGAGTCCTCGAGGCACTCGGCTTCGCCCACACCGCACGCCACAACTGGAAACCGGTAGAACTGTGGGAACAGGGCGAGGCCCGGATCCTGCTCAACACCGGTGTCAGCGGCCGCCGTCAGGGCCCCGCGCTGACCGCCGTCGGCGTGGAGACCCCCGACCCGGGCCGGGCCGCACGGCGTGCCGAGGAGGTGCTCGCCCCTGTCGTGCCGAGGCGCAGGGCGCCGCAGGACGCACCCCTGGACGCGGTCGCGGCACCCGACGGCACGGAGTTCTTCTTCTGCCGCACGGAGCGGTCCGACCACCCGAGCTGGACCGGTGACTTCACCGGCGTCGGGTCGCGCTCGCTGCCGGGAGAGGGGGCGGGCGAACAGGCCAGGTTCGTCCGCCGCATCGACCACATCGCCCTCACCCAGCCCTGGCACCAGTTCGACGAGGCATCCCTGTTCCACCGGGGGGTGCTCGGCCTGGAGGCGGACGACAGCCTCGATCTGGCCGACCCCTACGGCCTCGTGCGCAGCCGGGCCGTCGCCTCCCCCGACGGCGGTCTGCGCATCGTCCTCAACGTCGCGCCGGCGCCGGACGCCGAGGGAGTCCGCCTCCAGCACATCGCCCTGGCCACCGACGACATCGTCGGCGCGGCCCGGCGCGTCCGCGAGAGAGGCACGAGCCTGCTCCCCATCCCCGCCAACTACTACGACGACCTCGACGCCCGCCACGAACTGGAGCCACAGCACCTGGCCACCCTCGCGGATCTCGGCATCCTCTACGACCGTGACGAGAACGGGGGGTTCCTGCACTGCTACACCGCCACGGTCGGACGCGTCTTCTTCGAGCTGGTGCAGCGGACGGGCGGCTACCGGGGATACGGGGCACAGAACGCGGCCGTACGCCTCGCCGCGCAGCATCTTCACCAGCAGGGGGTGTGACCTGCCGGCCGGGATCCTGCCCGCGGTGACAAAAGCCCCGAGAAGGCCCGCGGTTAGACTGACCGGCGCCGATGAGTCCGCCCTGAGGAGCCGCATGGCCGCCGCCGTCCCCCCGTCGCCCCCGCCCGTCAAACGCACCCGGGACGCGGCCCGTACGCAGGGGGAGATCCTGGACGTGGCCACCGAGGAGTTCGCCCGCATGGGCTTCGCGGGGGCCAGGGTGGACGAGATCGCCGCCCGCATGCGGACCACGAAGCGGATGATCTACTACTACTTCGGCAGCAAGGACCAGCTGTTCACCGCGGTCCTGGAGCGGGCGTACAAGGTCATCCGGCACGAGGAGCAGCAGCTGGACGTCGGGCACCTGGATCCGGTGTCCGCCATCCGCCGCCTGGCCGAGCTCACCTTCGACCACCACGAGGCACATCCGGACTTCATCCGTCTCGTCAGCATCGAGAACATCCACGAGGCCCAGCACATCGGCGCCTCGCCCAGCCTCGGCTCCCTCAGCTCCCCGGCGATCGACGTCATCGCCTCGATCCTCGAAGCAGGGCGCGAGCAGGGTGTGTTCACGGCCGAGGTGGACGCCGTCGACCTGCACGCGATGATCAGCTCGTTCTGCTTCTTCCGCGTCTCCAACCGGCACACCTTCCGCACGCTCTTCGGCCGCGACCTCACGGAATCCTCGCGCCGCGAGCACTACCGGACGATGCTGGGCGACATGGTCATCTCCTACCTGACCTCGGATCGCCCGCGCACGCAGGGGAGTTGAACCTCCCACGGTCGCGGAGGCGTAGCCTGCGGCCAGGAGGTGGTTGTATGCGCGAGACATCCTCACCGGGGCGCCCGGCCGCACCGGACCCGGGACTCTTCGGCCCCTCGTCCGTGACCTGGCAGATGCACGGCGACCCGATGATGTGGGTCGCCGGGATCCGCGCCCTGTACCTGCAGGCGCTGCACCCCCGCGCGGTCCGCGGCGTCATGCAGAACTCCGACTTCCGCAAGGCTTTGAGTGCTGACGGACGCTTAACCTGTATGTACACGGCGATCAGTTCGCCCGAAGGGGCCCGTGGGGAGGATCTGGGGAGATCTATAACTGTCAGTTCTCGTCAGGCACTTCAGGCCCCGAAGGCACTGGCGTCTCTGCCTGCCTAGCAGTATCCAGCAGGCGCCCCAGCGCCGCCACTGCACGCTTTCCCGACTTCGGCATGAAGTGGACGTAGGTCCTTAGGGTGAAGGCAGGGTCGCCATGCCCCAGCCAGTCTGCCAGCTGGCCGATCGTCTCCCCTTCGGCGAGCACCACGCTGGCAAACGTATGCCTCAGCACATGGAAGCCCTCCTCGCGAGGCATCTCCCACGTCGTCCGACGCCACGGCTTCTTGCCCTTGCCAGGCACGCGCTCCACGACCGGCCTGGGGATGACGCCAGCCTCGGCGAGCGCAGGCTTCCACTGGGTGTTGTTGAAGGTGTCCCGGTAGACAGAGTCCGCCGAGGAAGGTGTCGTCACATACAGACGAACCGTCCGCAGCTCCCGATCGGCCCAGGGAAGATTCGGCCGGTCGGGATCGATCCACGGCAAGGTGACCTGCACCGAGGGAAACCGCTCCGCGTACTCCGTCAACGCGTGTCCCAGCTCGGGCGGGCAGGGAGCCTCACGTGTCTTGTTGCCCTTGGGTGGCGCGAACCCCATCTTGCCGCCCACCACTACGACTTGCCGAGTCACCTTGATCACGTCGTCAGTGCCGCCGGTGATCTCGACGTCGTCGGGCGAAAGGCCGAACGTCTCGCCCTGGCGCAGCCCGGCCGTAACAGCCTCGTCCAACAGGATGCGGTAGCGGTCGTCCAGACAATTCCTGACAGCCGTGACTGTCTCCAACGGCCACGCCTTGGCCCGCGACTTCGGCGGCCTGGGCGCCTTCAGCTCCGGGTCCCTGAACGGATTCTCAGGAACCCGCTTGGCCTTGTAAGCGGCCTGCAGGATTGACGAGAAATGTGCCCACGTGGCCGCGAGGGTACTGACGTCCAGGCTGCGCTCTGCCCTGGTTGACCAGCTCTTGATCTCGTCGTGACCGATGCGGCTGAGTGGAAGCGCACCCACGTGGGGCAGGATGTGGTTGAAGACCCGGCGCTTGACGGTCTCCCTGGTCGTCGGCGGCATCCGGACGTTCGGCCACCAGTGCTTGCGCACATACTCATCCAGCGTGATCTTGCCGTCGCGAGGGTCGTAGAACGCGCCGCGGGTCGTGTCGGTGGCCGCTTCCTTCAGCCACGCCTTGGCCCCGCCGTCTCCTTCGAGCTTCGTGAAGGACCGGCTGCGAACCCCGGGGATGCCGGCGACCTTCCACCGCTTGCCCTGATTACATCGGGCCGTCGGCGCGCGTGTGGCCTTGCCCGTCTTGGGGTCGGGCGGCCCCTTCTTGTACCAGCGGTCCTCGATGTACCCCGGCATGGAACCCCCTCGAACAAGCCGTCAGACAGGGACAATCTCAGGGGAGTCCATCGTGACGATCTCCCCACGCCACAGCTGGAACCAGCATCCCCCGGCCAGGAACTCTTCTATGGCCGGATTGATGGCGTTCACGAGCACATCGACTGACGCGAGGGGGGAGATGTGCAGGGCGACCAAGCCCTTGTCCTCGCGTATGTCCAGCAGAGGTGCTGGCCGGAGGCGGGACAGTTCGAAGGTGCAGCTGAGCGGACTGCCGGGGGACTTGGCGGATATGACCTCGCCCTCCCAGATCTGATACCACTCCGCCTGCGAGAGGAAGTCGGCGAGGGTGCGGTTGAGGGAGGGGATGAACTGGCGGGGCGAGGCGCGTCGGGCGACGGAGATCTCCACGAGCCCCCGATCTTCCCGCCAGTCGGAGAACGCGCCTCCCGCAAGGTCATCAGTGGCTCTGTACACAACACGCAGCATGGATGCCTCCCCACGTTCGGTACACCTGTGGCCAAAAGGTCGCAAGTGCACGGTTGTGGAAGAGTACGACCCGTGCATAGTCATCGACAATCGGTTGTCGAAAATGCCTACTTGAGAATCTTGTCGATCAACCATCCGGGCGGGGCGGGGTGTTGTGCTACTCCTCGCGGCGTGACCGTTGGTCGGCTTCGATCATCGCGAGCCAGCGCTTCTTCTCCTGCTCCGACATCTCTCCCAGGTGCGAGACGATGATGCGCGTCGTGTCCCCGTAGCCGGTTAGCTCGGTTGCCCGGTACTCCAGCCACTGCTCGGCGGCAGCTTCTTTGACGCGTCGCTCGGACTTGCCGATCGCGGCGGCGATGGCGCGCATCTGCAGCGGGGTGGGGGCACTCGCAGGCGGATTCTTGATCAGCTTCTGGAAGTACTGCCAGGAGATCTGCTCGCCCGACTCCGGGTCGACGGCGACCTTGCCGAGCTGGCGCAGGCTCTTGCCGGCGTCGAGAGCTTCCTGGATGAGCTTGGAGAGTGCGCCTGCGGGGGAGGGGTCGGCCGCGCCGGGGTCCGGGGCGGTGGCCGGAGCCGTCATGTCCTCGTCGTCCTCTCGGTTCACTCTTCCACCTGCTGTTTCTATCTGTCGGAGGGGGCGCCGGAAAAATAGCAGGTCAACCCGTACAACCATCCCCGTTTGTAGACGGATCGTCTACAGATCGATGCTATCCGGCCGGAAACTTTGCCGATACTCGACACTGGGGCGACCCAATCTGTAGACACGATGACTACAGAGGTGCTCTACTAGAACCAGTCAAAGCCACTCCGTACCACTGGAGATCCACTTGAGCCACGCCCGCTATCCACTGAAAAGTCCAGCGATCTTCAAGTGGGCTATGGAGAACCCCGGCAACGGGATCCCCTACTCGGTTCGGAAGCTGGCCGCCGCCAGTCAGTGCGACGCAGGGACTATCCAGAAGCTGCGTGACGGCAAACAGCAGACCGTGAGCGTCTCCGATGCTCACGCCCTCGTGGAGGCCCTGGGTTACCCCCTCCTCGGCCTTTTCGCGCCCCCAGTGACGCCGAATCGCGTCACTTCGACTACGGATCAAGAAAAGGAGTGATCGTGCCGCGTACCCCCCAGTACGACCGACCGGCACCGCCGGGCTACGTCTACGCGGATGAAGCGTCCCGCCTCACCGGGCGCGCCATCGAAACCCTCTACAAGGACCGACAGAAGGCCCCCGAGGACAACCCGGGCCCGAAGTCCGAGACGCTCAACCGCAAGGCCGTCTGGAGTCTCACCGCCATCGACGAATGGCTGGCAGAGCAGATGAGCCCGAAGGTCGACGCCAATCGCGAAGCGGAGAACCGCCCGCCGGAGCCCCGCAGGCCGCGCAAGAAGGCCGCCGCCCGCACTGCGAAGCGTTCCACCGCCGCGTTCGACCCCGCCGCCTAGAGCGGCATGCGGCCCCACCCTCCAGACCCGCGCACCACTTCGAGATCGGATCGCCGTGACCATCGACTCTCTCGCCGCCCGCATCCTCACTCTTGCTGCCGACAACCTGCGCCCTTACGCGACCGCTCAGGACTGGCGGGGTGTCGAGTTCGACCAGTGCATGACCGAGGGACTGCGTGACATCGAGATCAGCCGGGCGAGGCAGTCCGTCCTGATCCCTGTTGCCAGGTTGTCGACGGTCGACGGGGCTCGCGCCTTGGTGGCGACGCTGATCCCGCCGGTCGCGGGGACGGTCGCCGAGTACGCGGACCGGCTGTATGAGGCCGCCGCGAAGTGCGGCGCCCGCACCACCGCCGTTCAGTCCGCCGCCTAGAGCGGCATGCGGCCCCGACGCCGGGGGCTACCGGCAGACGGGGCCTACGAGATCCACCTTCACCATCTCCAGAAGAGAAAGGCAGAAGCTCGTGCCTTCATCATCTCCCACTCCGAGTGCTCCGACTCCCGGCGGGTCTCCGCTGGTTGAGTTGATCGACTCCTCCGTCACCGAGATCAAGATCATGCCCGGGTTTGGTGCCCGGCTGCAGGTCGTGGTCTGCGGCAACGAGGGCATGCCCGAGGCGATGCCTGGCGCGGTGGCTGCGGTCACCGTGTACGGCGACGGCCGCATCGAATACCACCCCGTCCCGGTCGCCGAGGGCGGTGCCGGCGATGAGTGACCGCCTGTCGCCGCAGCGCGAAGCCGAGATCCGCAACCGCATCCCCTCCGTGTACGACGGTCCCTGGGACTACCAGTGGGACGACAGCGAGGGCGCCCGGTACAGCGGCTGGGTCATCTCATACCCCACCGACAACCCACTCGCTGGTCTTGTCGCGGAAGTTCCCGACTACGGGGAGCAGCTCGCCGACTTCATCGCCCACGCCCGCACCGACGTGCCCGCCCTCCTCGCCGAGTTGGCTGCGGTCCGCGCCGAACGCGACGAGGCGCGGGCCGAGGTCGAGCGCCTGAAGGGTCAGCGGTCCTTCCTGCTGAAGCAGATCCAGAAGAAGGACGCTCGGTCCGGCGATGGTGACGCGGCACTCCGGCGATTCCTCGCCCCGACGCCCCTGGAAGACCAGGCGGCCCGCGAGACGGACCCGGCTCGGCGGTCCGCAATGCGGATGATCCTCCGTCGTCCGCCCGAGGACGAGGGGGCCGAGCGATGACCACCATCGGTATCCCGCCGCGCACCCCGAAGTCCTGGGACGTGGACCCCGGCACGGTGGCTGCTGAGGCTGCGTGCATCACGCTCCGGCAGGCCGCCGCCCACTCGCACTCCCCGTCCGACCGCATCGCCTACGCGCTCGACGAGCGGCTCGTCGCCCACATGGACGAAGAGCCCACCGAGGCCGACTACCCCGGATGGGCCGAGCACATCGCCGCCCTCACCGCCAGCAACAAGCAGCCCAGGGAGGGCTCCTGATGCGCGCCTACGACTTCTGGACTGAGACCGGCACAGTCGATTTCGGCCCGTACTCCGTCGCCACCCTGACCCTACGGCCGAGCAGTGACGTGACGGCCAACGAGTTGCAGATGCTGTTCCCAAGCGCGATGCCGGTGGAGAAGCAGCTGGTCGTCGCCGACCGTGTGCTGCGCCAGGTGACGCGGTGGCGCGACAACATCGCCGAGGCCGCCGACCGGCAGCGCACCGCCGCTGATGAGCTCGCCGAGGCCCGCGCCGAGATCGAGCGTCTCAAGGCGGAGCGCGAGGGTGGTGACGAGTCATGACCGCTCGCATCCTCGGCCCGATCACCGTCGACCTCGCTGACGGCCCGGTCCGCACCCGCTACGACCGTGACCCGGACGGCAAGCAGCGCGCCACGCTAGTCCTCGGCGAGGGCAGCAACGAGATCGGCATCACCGTGACCGGCTCCAGCCCCGAACTCCTCGACAAGCTGGTAGCTGCCGCAGCTGAACTCCGCGACTGGGCGCTTCGGCAGGAGCTGCTCGCGGACCTCCCGGAGGTGGCGTGATGGCGACGGCGATCGACCGCCGCCCGCTGGCGGACCGTGAGGAAGACGCCTTCGTCGCCGTGTACCGCGACGCGCACCGGGCGTTCGGCGACAACGAAGCCCTGTGGACGCCCGCCCAGTGGGACGCCGTACAGATCGCTCTCGCCACCGTGCACACGGACTTCGAGGAGGCGGCCTCATGACCGCGGTCCTGCCCGAGCGGCCCACCGTCCTCGATGAGCTGCCGCTCATGCCGGTCACCGCCCCGCCGGTTGTCCTGCCCAGCCTCCTGGTCGGCGTCGGGATCACCGTCCGCCACGTCCCCCGATGGATTACCGACCCGGACCTCATCGAATCGATCCTCGCCGGATTCATCGACATCCCCGACGACCTCAACCCGCAGGAGGCCCGCAATGCGTGAGCAGACGAAGGCCTGGCCCTACGGCGGGGACGCGGACCGTGACGACCCGCTGACCGCGCTCCGTATCCCGGTCACCGGCACCCATCCGCGCTGGCGGTACATCGCCACCTTTGACCGCCAGTCGGAGGTCCGGCCCACGGACGCGGAGGCGCTGATGCTGGCCTCCTACATCGAGGAGTACAAGGTCTACTTCTTCGGCGCCGACGGCTGGTACAAGGCCAAGCTCGAAGAGCAGCCCCTCGACACCGACGCCGTCACCCGCATCTTCCACAAGTGGGCCGACGACGACTGGTCCTACCGGGTCGTCACCTGGGAGCGCGGCCCGTTCTGGGTCCCCTGCAGCCCCGTCCTGCGCGGCGGCTTCTACGACGACACCGACCTCGGATCGCACAGCCTCGTGCAGGTCATGGACCGCGCCCACACGATCGCCAGCGACGAGCCGATGACGCACTGGCTGGAGTGGAAGGCCGCGCACCCGGAGGTGTTCGGGCCGTGACCCTCGAACTCGGAACCGAAGACCCCCGCCGCCGCAAGGCCACACCGCGGCAGCAGCGCTGCGCCGCCATCCGTATCGCCGACGCCATCGCCGCCGAATACCCGCAGGAGCCCGACGGCCGGCGGCTCGGCCAAGACCCCGTCATCGCGGCTGGACTGCGTGAACTCCTTGCCGCACTCGGCCTCGACACCAAGACCAGCAAGGAGGCGCCGTGACCGACAAGCCCCCGCGCTCGACGTTCGCCGAGCGGGTCAAAGGCCGCGGCGAACTGGCCGCCACACTCCGGCGGATCGCTGAGCGCATCGAGCAGCGCCGCGACGACGACACCTACGACGACCAGCCGACACCCGACCGGAGGAAGCCGTGACCACCGCCACCGAACCTACGGCCACCGAGGTCGCCGACCTCTGCGACCAGGCCGCGCAAGTCCTCGTCGTCAACGGCCTGAACAAGCGGCACCTGTACGACACCCGCCAGGCCGAGGGCGGCACGAAGCTCCCCGACTGCCGAGTCGACGTGATCGGCGCCCTCAACATCGCCGCACACGGAACACCCCGCTACGCCTGCAGCCGACTCGTGCAGGCCGCCGAGCAGGCCCTCCTCGACCGCCTCAAGGTGCCGGCGCTCGTCACCTGGAACGACGACCGCGCCCGCAAGCAGGCCGACATCGTGCAAGCACTCCGCGACACCGCGGCCGGACTCCGGGCGGGGGGACGCGTGACCCACATCAACGCAGTCCGCGCCACCGACCCGATCACCACCCACGGGGGAACCAAGTGACTGACATCGAGACCCTGCACGACGAGTACATGAAAGCCGTCATCGACGCGCTCGAAGAGCACGGCCGCATGCCGAACAAGCCGGAGTGGGGGCGCATCAGCGACGGCGAGCACCTCGACGCCGTCTTCAACTACGGCCCGCGCAACACGTGGGAGCACGGCGTCACCGTCTACTGGGACGAGCGCACCGGCTGGCAGTACACGGCCCTCGACGAGCACGGGCGCGGCACCCACGCCGAAGACCTGCCGATCGAGTTCCTCGCCGCCCCCGGTGCTGTGGCCCGCGCCGTATCCAAGCTCCTCCCTGACCGCCTCGAAAGCCATCCGGGCAGCACCGAGCGGTGGGAGCACGCCGACCAGCTGCAGGCCGCCCTCGACGAGGAGGCGACGGCATGAGCGTCCTCGACACGGTCCGCGCCTTCGCTGACTGCCGCGGCCTCACTCGCCGCCAGGTCGTCCAGAAGGTCGGGCAGTTGGTAAGGGAGGCCGACGATGCGGCCTGTCGGCTGATCGAGATGGCCACCGAGATCGACGAGCTGAAGGCCGAACGCGGTGGCCTCGAAGCGCAGCTGGACCAGGCGGGGATCGACGTATCGACCGTCCTGGACGATCTGCGGATCTCCCGTGGCGAGACCGAACGCGCTCTCGCCGCCCTGACTGCCACGAAGGCCGACCTTGCCAACGCCACCGCGGTCAGCGACCTGCCGCAGCACGTCAGCACCCAGCCCGTACCCGTCGTGCAGCAGCGGTTCGCGGACGGGCCGGTCGTCCACCTCAACGCCTCACCGATGGCCGCCGTCACCGACCCCGGCCACGTGCGGGCCGCCAGCTGGGGCGTCGAGGACACCACCTGATCTGCCGGGCCGTCGGCTGGACACCCGCCGGCCGCCCGGCGCCCAACGCAAGAAGCCCCGAGCGCTAGAGACGCCCGGGGATCCGACACCAGCATCCCACGGAGGAACCCGTGAACGCTTCCACCCACGAGGTGAGGGCCACTCGCACCGCAACACCTGCCCTGGCCATGGCTGTCGAGCCTGTGCCCGGCCTGCGTGTGTACGAGCAGCCCGACGAGCTCCGCAGCGACGCCGACATCACCCACCCGTGGCGGCTCGGCCACCACTCCGGACTCGCTATGGCCGCCTTTGCCAGCCAGGAGGACGCCCTCAATGGCGCCCACCAGGTCGCCGAATTCGCCGATTGGACTCGGGCGGCCGACGAACTCCGGGCTGACCCCGGATTCGACCTGACCGGCTATTACGACCGGCTGATGGAGAAGACCAGCGGCCTCCTCATCGCCGACTGATCCATAACTCCCATAGACGGCCGCTGGAATCCCCCATCCGCGGCCAGCCAGGGCCCCGCTGCCCGACCAACCCCCCCGGTCTGCGGCGGCGGGGCCCTGGCATCCCAATCCCTTTTGGAGCGTCACATGCAGAACATGAACCGCGAGGGCCTCCTGCGCCTCATCGACGACATCCGGGCTTCCGTCGCCACCGGCGACAGCCTCGAAGGCAACCTGCAATACCTGCTCGCCGACACCGACGCCGAGCACCCCTACAACGTCGCAGCGACCTACCGCATCGGCAACCGCATGGGGCAGGGCGGCTGCGTCGTCATCGGCGCCGGTACCGGCCCCCTCGCCTGCCCCGGATGCGCCACCACGGACGGCGACTTCGACCTCAAGACCGGCCGCTGCGAGACCTGCACCGAGGCCGCCGCATGACCGCCGCCGTCGAGGTCGAAGCGCCGACCGAGGTGGTCGTCGAGCCACCCGCCCTGGGCCTGCACACCGACCTCTCCAATGAGGCCTACCACGCCGACAAGACGTCCCTGTCCTCGTCTGGCGCCCGCAAGCTCCTCCCGCCGTCGTGCCCCGCGAAGTTCCGCTGGGAGCAGGACAACCCGCAGCCGACGTCCAAGACGTTCGACTACGGCAACGCCGCCCACAAGACCGTCCTCGGCAACGGGCCCGACCTCGTCGTCATCGAGCACGACGCATGGACGACCAAGGTCGCCAAGGCTGAGGTTGCCGAAGCCCGCGAGATGGGCGCCATCCCGCTCAAGCAGCACGAGATGGACATGGTCAACGCGATGGCCGATGCCATCCGCAAGCACCCGCTCGCCGCGGCCCTCCTCGACCCCGCCTACGGGGCCCCCGAGCAGTCCGGGTTCTGGATCGACGAAGCCTCCGGGATCCGCTGCCGCGTCCGCTTCGACTGGCTGCCCTCCATGCACCAGGGCCGCCTGATCATCCCCGATTACAAGACCACAACCGACGCCAGCAACGAGGCGATGCAGAAGGACATCGACAAGTACGGCTACAACCAGCAAGCCGACTGGTACGAGACCGCCTCCCGCGCCCTCGGACTCGGTGACCAGGCCGCCGAACTTCTCTTAATCGCACAGGAGAAGAAGCCTCCCTACGCGGTCAACGTCATCGGCATCGAACTCGGGTCTCGCCTCATTGCCCGCGCCAAGAACCGCGCCGCGATCGAGACCTTCGCCGAGTGCATGAGCACCGGCATCTGGCCTGGCTACGCCGATGACGAGCCCAACTATCTCGCCCTGCCCGGCTACGCCGAGAACCGCGACAAGGAGCTCTACCTTCCATGAACTTCCCCGTCCAGCAGGCCCAAGGCCCCGACCGCATCGGCCAGTCCACCGCCGTCGAGCAGTCCCGCGCCGTCGCCGAAGTCCAGGCCGCTATCTACGTGGCCCGCCAGTTCCCCCGCGACGTCGGCCGCTCCCGCTCTGCCATGCAGGCGGCCTGTGGGTCGATGTCCCTCGCCGAGAAGGCCTTCTACAAGTTCCCGCGGGCCGGCGGCTCCGTCGAGGGCTCCACCATCCACCTCGCCAAGACCCTCGCCCAGTCGTGGGGCAACATCCAGTACGGCGTGTCCGAGATGCGCCGCGACGACGAGTACCGCCAGTCCGAGATGCAGGCCTGGGCGTGGGACGTCGAGGCCAACACCCGGCACGTCCTCACCTTCATCGTCCCCCACGCCAAGTTCGCCAACAAGCAGGTCCAGCCGCTCCTCGACCTGCGGGACATCTACGAGAACAACGCGAACAACGGGGCCCGCCGCCTTCGCGAGGCGATCTTCGCGGTGATCCCGGACTTCTTCATCGGCGAGGCCGAAGACCTCTGCCGGGAAACCCTCAACAAGGGCGACGGCAAGCCGCTGGAACAGCGCATCGACGGCGCCATCCAGGTCTTCCAGCAGCTCGGCATCACCGCCGACCGCCTAGAGCAGAAGCTCGGACGCCCGCGCGCCCAGTGGAACGGCGCCGACATCGCCCAGCTCCTCATCACCCACAAGTCGATCGGCCGCCGCGAGATCGCCGTCGACGAGGCCTTCCCACAGGCCCGCATCACCGGCAGCGAGATCAAGAAGAACGGCAGCGGCGGCAAGAAGCAGGGCCCGTCCGACGACCCCTGGGCCGGAGAGCCCACCAAGTAGCCCGCACACGCCAGGTCGCCCCGCGGGCAGTGCGGGGCGACCCAGACCAAGGACACCACATGACCAAGCAGCTCACCGTCGCCGAGCGTCTCGCGTCGACCGAGAAGGACGCGCTCCTCGCCGACATCGCCAAGCACTCCGAATGGGACCGCTTCCTCGTCGAGCAGGCCGTCCTCCACTTCGGGGAACGACGCGCCGAATGGTCGTGCAACCAGATCCGGGACGTGCTCCCCGACCTCGGCCCCGGCTTCCTCGGCGCCGCGATCACCTCGCTGCGCACCGCGGGAATCATCGAGCACACCGGGCAGTACGTGGCTTCCACCAGCCCCGGCACCCACGCGCACGTGATCGCCGTCTGGAGGCTGACCGCGGACGGACTGCGGATCGCACGGCAGCGGCGACAGGCCCGCCAGCAGCAGCGGAGGGCCGCCTGATGTGCACTTTCGCCCTCACTGTCGGCGGCCTCGGCATCGCCGCCTCGGTCGCCAGCATCCTCGTCGCGATCAGGAGGCGGACGTGAAGGAAGACGCGCTCGAACTGATCGCCACCTACACCGCCATCGCCAACGGTTTCGCCGCGGTCATCACCCTCGCCGTCGTCATCGTCTACGCCTTCGCCGCCTGGGTCGTGATCCAGCTCGGCCGCCGCACCTTCGACCGCATCGGCGCCTCATTCACCCGCGCACACCAGACCATCGCCGACACCCAGCAGCAGCGAGAGGAGGAGGCGTGACCACCAAGCCCCTGCCGCCGCACGGAAGCGAAGCCCGCTACCAAGGAGCCCTCGGCCGACCGGGCTGCCGCTGCAGGACCTGCATCACAGGCTGGACCCGAGCCGGCCAGAGGCGGCAACTCGCCCGCCTCGCGAACCGCCCCGCCACCATCCCCGCCGAGCCCGTCACCAAGCACCTGCGCGTCCTCTACGCCAGCGACCTCACCACCGGACAAATCGCCACCGCGTCCAGCGTCGACCCTTCCACCATCAAGGACCACGCCCGCGGCAAGTTCCCGCGGATCCGCCGCAGCACGGCCGCCAAGCTCCTCGCCGTCCACCCGAACGTGAAACCAACCGTCGGCCGCGTCCCCGCCCTGGGATCCATGCGCCGCTGCAGGGCCCTCTACGCCATCGGCCACAGCCCCGCGGCCATCGCCGCAGTTCACCCGGACCTGCAACTGCGGAGCATCGAGTACATCGTCCCCGGCGCGCGACGCCACGTCGCGGTCTTCATGCACGACGCCATCATCGAGGCGTACCAAGCGCTAGCCTCAACTCCCGGCAGCAGCCGAAGGGCCATGACGCGTGCTGAACGCGAAGGCTGGGCCGGGCCCGACTACTGGGACGACGCCGACTTCGACGACCCCTTCTTCACCCCGGTCACCGCCGTCGAGGCCAACCGCGACGAGCTCGCCGCCCTCCGCCGAGAAGAGATCGAGCACCTTGCCTGGTGCGGCCAGGGGCCAGACGAGATCAGGGCCCGCCTCAACAACGAGATCTCGATCTCCACCGTCCGGCAGGTCGTCGCCGAGTGGCGCACCGGGCAGAGGCGCGACCGCAGCAAGGCGGTGGCCGCATGATCCTCCGCCCCGACATCGTCGCCCTCCTGCGCGCGGACTTTTCCAACAGCGCCATCGCCCGCCAGCTGCACGTCAGCAGGGAGACCGTCGCCGCCCACCGCACCGAGCTTCAACTCCCGCGCGCCCGCAGCGGCTACAAGGCTGCCGAAAGCCCCCAGGAACTGTTCTGGCGGCACGTTCAGCCCACCGGCGACACACACCTCATGTGGACCGGCTACACAACTGGCCGCGGCGTCCCTGAACTGAAACACCGCGGACGCGTCTACACCGCCTACCGCATCGCCTTCAGCCTCGCCCACACCCGGCCGCCCGTCGGACATGTCCGCACCGGCTGCGAGCGGGACGGCTGCGTCCACCCGCGGTGCGTCGAAGACCAGCAGATGCGCGACGAGTACCGGGCGATCTTCGGGGAGGCGGCGTGATCGTCCACGGTTTCGCCGGCATCGGCTGGTCCGAAGCGCTCCCGCCCGGCAGCAGTGAGATCGGGCTTGAGCTCGACGCCGCCGCCTGTCGCACCCGCGTCGGAGCCGGGCACAAGACGGTCCGCTGCGACGTCACCCGCTACCCGACGTGGGTCTTCAAGGGCCGCACCGAAGGGAAGATCGACAGCCCGCCGTGCCCCGGCTTCGGCAAGTCCGGCAAGAAGCTCGGCCTCCAAGACCTGCCCCTCGTCCACCAGGCCATCGAAGACCTCTCCCGTGGCAAAGACACCCGGGCCGCAATCGGCGCCGCCTGCCGCGACGAACGCTCCATCCTCACCGCGGAGCCGATGCGGTGGCACTACGACCTGCAGCCCGAATGGATCTGCATGGAACAGGTGCCGTCCGTCCTCGTCGTCTGGCAGCAGTACGCAGACGTCCTCGAGCGGTGGGGCTACAGCGCCGTCACCGGCATCCTCGACGCCGCCGACTACGGACTCGGCCAGACCCGCAAACGGGCCGTGCTCATCGCCTCCCGCACCCGCCAAGTCGCCCTGCCCGCACCGACCTACGGCGGACTCGGCCAGTTCGCGCACCGCTCGATGGCCGACGTCATCGGCTGGGGCTACACCCGGCGGCCCGCACCGGCCGTCACCGGCGGAGGCACCTACACCGGGGGAGCCGAACCGTTCGGCAACGGGACACGGCAGGCCATGAAGAAGGTCATCGGCACGCCGCTGTGGCGGGACCGGGCCGGCGTACACCACCTGCGGCCGACCATCGCCGAATGCGCGGCGCTGCAGGGGTTCCGGGTGGACCTCGAGTTCCACGGGGGCGCCGGCCAGAGGCACTTGCAGGTCGGAAACGCAGTCCCCCCGCCGCTCGCCGCAGCCGTGCTCGCCGCCGCCGGCGCGTACAGCGGGCGGCAGATCGAGGCGATGGCCGCATGAGTGTGCGAGAGCTACCCGCTTCGGGCGACACGGCGACCGGCAAACAGCGCACGGAACGCCCGCCTCCAAGCCCGTGGCCCGCACCGACGACACGGCATTTGCGCACGTCAGCTACGTGCACCAACTACCTGTCCAGGCAGGACAGCGACAGCATCTCAGACCGCCGGCCCCGCGCCGGACCGTAGCCGCCCGCACCCGCAGACCGATCTATCCGCACCGCCAGGAAGGAAGCAGCGCGTGATGAGTAAGACCATCGGCGTACACGACATCGAGGTTGGCGAGCGCGCTCGTATTGATCTCGGGGACCTGGCCGACCTGATGGCATCCATCAAGCAGTTGGGGCTTCTTCAGCCGATCGTCGTCTCCGGTAGCAACAAGCTGATCGCCGGGGGGCGCCGACTTGAGTCCTGCCGCCGCCTCGGACTGGACGAGGTCCCGGTGGTCGTCGCCGAGCACATCCACGACGCCGTCGACCTCCTCAAGGCCGAACGTGACGAGAACACCTGCCGCAAGCCCATGACCGCCTCGGAACTGATCTCCCTTGGGCGGCAGATCGAAGCCCTCGAGAAGCCCAGGGCGGCCGAAGCCTTGCGGCGGGGGCAGCTTAAGGGTGCGGCAGCAACCGCCGGGAGGCTCTCCGTACCGGCGAACGAAGAGCCCTCCGAGCGGTTCGACTCTCGCGAGCGAGCAGCCGAGGCGGTCGGCCTCTCAACTGCTACCTACTCCCGGCTCAAGCAGGTCGCCAACGCGGCTGAGGGCATCTCCGATGTGTCGCCCCAACGGCAGGAGGAGTCGCGGGAGTCCCTCGCTCTCCTGGACCGAATCACGTCGGGTGAAGAGGTCCGCCCCGTCGAAGGCGGCCGACCTCTAACCGTCACCGCGGTCTATGAGAAATGGAAGGGCCACAAGGCCAACCGCGGGGACGAAGCGCCCGCCGAGCGTCGCCGCAGCCAGCCCGCCGCGGCGCCAGCGCCTCCACTGCTCGACAGCCGCGGTAGGCGCATGCCCCAGCGATCACAACGCAAGTCGCTTGCCGAAGGCGTCTCGACCCTCTCAGGACTCTGCGTCGGATTCGCCAGCGTCACCGAACTGGACGCCTCCATCGACGCAGAAGAGGCCGCGCGATGGGCGCGCGACCTCTCCGAAGCGCTGCGTGTGCTGCGCAGCCTCAACAGCAAGCTCAAGGAGCGCACCAATGGTAACCACTAACCCCGAGACCACTCCTGACTCGATCGAGTGGGTCCCACTCGCCGCGATCCGCACCGACCACCGGGTCAACACCCGGACGTTCGACCCCAACTGGGTCGAGAAGAAGCTCCGCGAAGGCTTCGACCCCAACAAGGTCGGCGTGCCGATCGTGTCGGACCGCGGCGATGAGACATACGTCTGGATCGATGGACAGAACCGTGGCGAGCTCATGCGTCGGGCCGGCTGGTCTGACCAGAAGATCCAGTGCCGGGCATTCCGTGGCCTGACCAGGGCGGAGGAAGCCGAGCTCTTCCTCGGCCACAACGACAACCGCCAGGTCAAGCCGCTCGCCAAGTTCCTCGCGCGCGTCACCGCCGGAAACACGGATGCGGTCGCCATCAACCGCATCGCCAAGAAGCTCGGCTGGAAGATCGAAGAACGCAACAGCAGCAAGAGCATCACGGCCGTCGTCAGCCTCGACAAGGTCTACCAGAGCGACAAGCAGGCGGACGGAAGCCCCGGCCCAGCCCTTGAGCTGACGCTCCGCGTGGTCACGGAGGCCTGGGGTTACAAGTCGGAGGCCGTTGACGGCCGGATCATCGCCGGAATCGGGGCCGTCTTCAACCGCTTCGGCGACTCCGTGGACTTGGCCGTGCTCGTCAAGAAGCTCGCCGAGTACCCCGCCGGCCCCTCCGGCGTCCTGGGCAAGGCTCGCGGCATGCAGCAATTCCAGGGCGGCACGGTCGGCCACTGCGTCGCTGAAGTCGTCGTCACCGCCTACAACGCCCGACGGCGCACCAACGTGCTGCCCGACTGGCGCTGACTCTGGCCGGGGCCGGCCGCAACCGGCCCCGGCCGCTGGCCGCACGACAAAAGCCCCGCGAATGGCGGGGCTGGGAGGAGGAGAGATGTCAGGAGTCGATGGGCATGCCGGCGTCGGTGAGCGCTTCGTAGACGGCACGCGATCGGGCCAGCAGCTCGGGGTTGTCCGCCGCGGAGACCCCTGCGGGAAGGCCGACGAAACCTCGCAGCCGCTCCAGCACCTCCCGGTCTCGCTGCGCCCGTTCGTAGAAGTCGGGCGGCACGACGTATGCGCTGCGCTGGCTCCGCTCCGTGAAGGCGGCTGTGCGCTTCCCGTAGCGGACCTCGCGCAGCAGCTGGGTCAGGTTCGCCCGCGCCGAGGTCATCGAGACCTCTGCGACTCCGTCATCTGCGATCTGAATGCCCTGGTCAGCAGCCATGGCCAGAGTGTAAGTCATTTGCAATCCTTCCATATTTACCAATCTTTAAAGTATTGTGGCAGGTGCGAGCCAGCACCGCCAGACGCCGCCGCTTCCGCACGCCCAAGCTCACCGAAAGAAGCCCCGATGGCCGTCTCCAAGCGACTCCGATACGAGATCCTCCGGCGGGACAACCACGCCTGCAGGTACTGCGGAGCCACCGCGCCCAACGTGAAGCTCAACGTGGACCACGTCATCCCCACGTCGCTCGGCGGAAGCGACAAGCCCGACAACCTCGTCACGTCCTGCTCGCCCTGCAACGCCGGGAAGACCAGCAGCCTGCCGGATGCTCAGCCCGTCGCTGATGTCGATCAAGCGACGTTTGCGCAGGCTGCGGAATTGCAGGGATCCGCTCTCTTCGAGCATCTCTGGCGCGGGGGGTACCCGCCCGAGTGGAGCCCGCAGAAGATCGAGCATCACGCTGCTGAACGCGCGTGGACTTACGCGTGGTCTGTTGCGAGTCGAGGCGGCGAGCCCAATCAGGACCAGTACTCCGAGTTCCTGGTGCACTCCGCTGCCCTCTTCGAGATCGGCTACACAGTCGCCGAGGTGCTGTGCGCGGCGGTGCACGCAGGCACGCACCTGACTGCCCATCTGTCGTGGGGCCTGCGTATGACCGACCTGCAGTACGCCCCAATTTCTGGCGAACAGTTCACCCGCATCGACGGGGTCTTCGACGGCTGGCTAGAGCTATGGCGAAAGGGAGGGTGGGCCGATCCCAGCGCAGAGCAGCAGGAGCAGTTCCGAGGCGAGCTCATCATGGCGGCCCGCAACGGCGACAGCCGTGAAGACATCCAGATCGCTTCGGGTATGGCGGCGGTGTCCCACAGCGCACAGCTCGACGAGTTCCTTGCCCAGTGGGTCCAGACCGACGCCGAGCCGGCGGGCGGTGAGTTCTGATGGCCCGCGGACACGGACGCATCCTCACCAGCATCTGGGACGACACGGACTTCCTCGCGCTCGACCCGAGTGAGCAGCGCCTCTACCTGTTCCTGATCTCGCAGCCGAACCTGAACCACGCCGGCCTACTCGACCTGACGCTGCGCCGGTGGTCCCGCAAGGCACGCGGCCTGACCTCCGCCGAACTGGAGAAGACGCTCCAGGCCCTGGAGACGGCCCGGTTCATCGTCATGGACGACGAGACCGAGGAGCTCCTCATCCGCTCGTTCATCCGTAACGACGGCATCTGGAAGCAGCCGAAGGTCATGGGTGCCATGGTGTCCGGCGCCCTGGAGATCTCCTCCTGGCGGCTGCGTCGTGCGCTGCTCGCCGAAGTGGACCGCATCCCGCTGGACGAACTCAGCGACGAGCCGGGAGCGCGCGGGGTATCGATTCGGGCTCAGGTCGCCGAGCACATCGAAGCCCTCCGGAAGTCCTTCGGAACCCCTCCGCCCGACCCTGACGGAGGGGGTTCCGTAACCCCCTCCGCACCCCCTTCGGGAACCCCCTCCGATACCCCTGAGCAGCCCCCCGCCGAAGGGGGTCCGGAAGCCTCTACGCGCGGGCGCGCGCCCACATCACGCGCGCATTCCCCTGCCCCTGCCCCTGCCCCTACTCCTGCCCCTGTCCCCAATCTCGTTGTGGTTGAGGGGGGTAGTCACACCTCAGGTGGTAGCGAGCCGAGCGCCACGCCGCCTGGCGGCGACGCCCCCATCGACATTGACGGCTTCGAGCTCACTGACGTGATGCGCGCCTGGGGTCTCCGCACCTTCGGCCCCGGACTCGACCTCGACTACGAGACCGCACAGTTCGTCGATCACTTCCGCGGCAACGAAAGCCGACGCCCCAACTGGCCGGCTGAGTGGCAGAAGTGGATCCGCCGCTCCGCCAAGTTCGCGAGCGAGCGCGCCAACCGCCCTCCGCTCCGGGCTGTTTCCGGCGACTACCGCCCCAATCGCCCGCACCCCGCTACCGGCGCCGGTGCGCCGCAGCCCTCCACCGAGGACTACGAGAATGCGAGGCCTTTCTGATGCCCAATGCCGCCGACCGGCGGGCCCGCTACGACGCCGAACGCGCCGCGGCCCGCGCCGAGATCCGCAACCAGACCCTCGCCCGCTATGTCGCCCGTCGCCCCGCGGCGTTCGAGCACAACGGTGACGTCCGCCCGGAAGTCGACGGCTGGATCGCCGAATTCCTCGCCGGCTCCCACGCTTCGCTGCTGCTGCTCGGTAAGCCGGGCACCGGCAAGACGTGGCATCTGTGGAAGATCGGCGAGCTGCTGATCCGGCGCGGCTGGTTCGGGAGCTACTACCTGGTCAGCGACTTCGAGTTCAAGGCCGCAGCCGACCGGCCCGTCAACCACGACCGGCTCGCTGTCTGGCGGGAGGTGCCGCTCCTGGCCCTCGACGACCTCGGCGCCACCCAGCTCTACCCGTGGACTGTCGACGCGATCGCGCAGCTGATCGACGTCCGCTGGCAGAACCAGTTGCCGACGCTGATCTCCACCAACCTGCCGACCCTCGAACCGCTCGGCGCCCGGACCATGTCCCGCTTCGCCGACGGCGGCTCCACCTTCGTGGCGTTCACCGGTACCGACTTCAGGAAGAGCGCATGAACGATTACGACGAGCCGCCGGCCGATGACGAGAAGCTGCCCCCGTTCGACCTTGCTGCCGAGCGTGCCGTGCTCAGCGCAATGATCAGCACAAGCAGCGCCATCGATGAAGCCGTCGAAGTCGTCGTGCCCGAGCACTTCTACCGGCCGCAGCACGAAACGATCTACCGGGCCCTGGTCGATCTCCACAACGAAGGCGCCGCCCACGACCCGATCTCGCTGAGTAACCGTCTCGAGAAGTCCGGCGACCTCGCCCGCTGCGGCGGCAGGGTCTACGTCTTCGATCTCCTCAACGCCTACGAGAGCGTCGGCGGCCCCCGTGCACACGCCGAGATCGTCCGCGAGTGCGCCAACCTCCGGAAGATCCTCGCCGCGAGCAACGGCATGACCCACAGCGTGCACAGTCGTGAGCGCAGCCCCGACGAGATCGTCCAGGACGCCTACGACACCCTCGAAGGGCTCGCCAGCCTCACCGACGACGGCGATGCCGACCAGTCCATCGGCGTCGACATCATGGACGCCGTCGCCGAGGTCATCGACATCCGCGAGAACGGCCCGAAGGCCGGACTGTTCACCGGGTTCCTCGACTTCGACGCACTGACCGGCGGGCTGCAGGCAGGCCAGTTCGTGATCATCGCGGCCCGTCCGGCGATGGGCAAGTCCGTGCTCGCCGGGGACTTCGCCCGCTACGCCGCCATCCGCAACGACGTGCCCACCGTGTTCTTCTCGCTGGAGATGGGCCGCCGCGAACTCCAGAAACGGTTCCTGTCCGCACAGGCCAGCTACCCGCTGCACTGGATGAAGACCCAGGGGCCGCTCGAGGACGCCAAGCTCATGGAGCTGGCCACCGCGGGCAAGGACATGCAGTCCTCGCCGCTGCACATCGTCGCCGACACCGGCATCACCCTCGCCAAGATCCGCGCCCAGTGCCGCCGTATCCAGCGCAAGCAGGGCCTCGGCCTGGTCGTCGTCGACTACCTGCAGCTGATGAGCGGCGAGTCGACCGGCCGTAACGACAACCGGCAGCAGGAAGTCAGCCGCATCAGCCGCGGCCTCAAGAAGCTCGCCATGGACCTGGAAATCCCGGTCGTCGCGCTCTCGCAGCTCAACCGCGGTCCCGAGCAGCGGCAGGACAAGAAGCCGATGCTCGCCGACCTTCGCGAGTCCGGATCGCTCGAGCAGGACGCCGACCTCGCGATCCTCCTGCACCGCGAGGACGCCTACGAGAAGGAGTCCCCGCGGGCCGGCGAAGCCGACTTCATCGTCGCCAAGCACCGCAACGGCCCCACCGGAACGATCACCGTCGCGTTCCAGGGGCATTACAGCCGATTCGTCGACATGAACCAGACCTGACCAACCCGCCGAAAGGAGAACCACCGTGCCCTACCTCGACACCTGCGACCGATGCCTCACCGAAGACAGTCCCGCCATAGAGCCCGCCAAGGTCACCCCCAGCGGGCCTGGTGCCGTCCTCGCCGTCTACCTGTGCCCCACCTGCGGCAGGACGTGGACCTGCGGATGGAGCGACGAAGGCGAGGCCGCCTGATGTCTCGCCGCCGCTGGCAGCCGCCACATCCGGCTGCGCACGTTGAACGCCGCCCCTGCCCGGCCGGTGACCGGTACGCGTCGCTCTCGCTGGCGCATGGTGTGGCGGTGTTGCTGGGGATGCGCGGCTGGGGCGTGTGTCATGCGGCGGCGTGTGGCCGGTGCGGGGGCTGGCATGTGGTGCCGGGTGAGGCGCCTGTGGTGGTGCCGTCGCCGTGGATGGTCACGGTCGCGGTGAAGGGCGGCGTTCTGTGACCCGGGCGCTGCGACACCTGGCCCCTCCGGCGGACTTGCCGTTTCCCGCTGTCAGAACTCGCCGTAGACGGCCTAACCCGCTTTCGGCGTCCCTCGCCCGCTCCGTCCCTCTGAGCGTCCGCCCTACCCCCGAATCCGAGAACAGGAGAATCCCATGATCACTCACGCTGCTTGTGGCAAGACCTGGAGCGGCCTCCGTCGCGCCCACTGCCCGGCCTGCCACGAGACGTTCAACAGCGACTCCGCCGCCGAGAAGCACCGCCGCGGCACCCACGGCGTCGACCGCCACTGCCTCCCGCCCGCCGATGCCGGACTGGTCGCCAGCGAGCAGCCCTGGGGCACCTGCTGGTCCACCCCCGGCATCCAGGGCGACGCCTGGTTCAAGAACGCCGAAGCCGCTTAATCCACCCCACCCCGACCTTGATCCACCCCAACTCGACTGAAGGAGAACCCCGATGACCACTGCGATCATCTGCCGTTCGCCGAACTTCCCGATCCGCCGGATCCTCAACTGCCCGACCTGCAAGCAGCGTCGCCGGTTCGCCGGGTTCGACGGCGGTCCCTACTACGGGCCGACGATCACCTGCTGCGGCTGCGGCGACTCCTGGACCTGCGGCGAAAGGCATGACCGGCCGTTCAAGCGGGCCTGGCGCAAGGAGGCGATCGCTGAGGCGAAGCGGGCGTGGCAGCGGGCTGGTGAGCACACGCGCGCGGAGTACGAGGCGTGGCTGGCCGCTGAACTCGACGCCGTCATGCGCACCCCGTGCGGCCCGACCCCGGACCAACGCGACCCCGAGACAGGTGAGCCGTGCGCGGACCACGAGCGGGAGCAGGCGCACGCCGACGGCGAGCACGAACTCTGCGACCACGCAAAGGCCGGGGCGGTGCAGTCGTGACCGCCGTCGAGCTCCCGCCCCCGTCTCCGGCCCTGGCCGTTCACCGGGCTGCGGCTCGGATCCGTGAGATCGCCGACCGGGCGTCGTGGGGTGTGGCCACCAACCCGTACTGGGACTGCGGCTGGGCGTCCGGCGTGAAGGACGCGATCGGCGGCGCGGAGGGCGACCTGGCCGCGCTGGTCTCCCCGGAGCTGGCGGTGCTGCTGGCGGACTGGCTGGACGAGCGGGCGTCCGCCAGCGTCCGGGCCGGTGCCCCGATCCCGCCGCTCGCCCTCGCGATCGCCGAAGCCACCCACCCCACCCCGTGATCCCCAACCCGACCCGAAGGAGCACCCGATGAAGATCCCCCTGACTCAGGCCGCCGTCCTGGCCGCCTATGTCGCCACCATCCCCGCCGCGAACCTGGCCGTCACCCACGTCGGCGCCGTGCCCGTCGGCTTCGGGCAGGTGGCCCCGGCCGGCGTGTACCTGGTCGGCCTGGCCCTCGTGCTGCGGGACCTGTCCCGGGAAGTCGCAGGCCGGGGCGCGGTGCTGGCGGCGATCGCGGTCGGCGCGGTCCTGTCGTACCTGCTGGCGTCGCCCGCCCTGGCCGTCGCGTCGGCCGCCGCGTTCCTGGTCGCGGAGTCGATGGACTTCGCCGTGTATGAGCCGCTGCGGCAGCGGGGTCTGCTGACGGCGATGCTGGCGTCGAATGCGGTGGGGCTGGCCGCCGACAGCCTGATCTTCCTGTGGCTGGCATTCCGGTCGTTCGACTACCTGCCGGGCCAGCTGCTCGGCAAGACGTGGATGACGCTGGCCGCGGTCGCCGTGATCGCGGTCATCGCCCGGCGCCGTCAGGCGGTGGCGGCATGACGATCGCCCCGGAGCGGCCCGCCGCCTACGACGGCTGCGAATGCAGCGGCCTGCTCGCTCTGTGCGGGCACTGCGCCTGCGACGTCTGCGAGGACTGCGGTGGTTGCTCCGGGGGCGGGCGCTGCGCCTGCGCGTGCATGGTCGCCGAGCGGGCTGCGCGCGAAACACGCTTCTACCTCGGCACCCACATGCCGAACTGGCTGGCCACCTCGGACATCCCGCTGTTCATATCCCGCAACAGGCTCAAGGACCGCAAGACGTTCCCCCGGGCACGCACAGCGTGGGCGCTGGACTCCGGCGGCTTCACCGAACTCCAGCGCCACGGCCGTTGGACCCTCACCCCACAGGACTACGTGGCGGAGGTCCGCCGGTACGCCGAGGCCATCGGCAACCTGGAGTGGGCCGCACCCCAGGACTGGATGTGCGAGGAAGTCGTGATCCGCGGCGGTGTGCTCAACGGCATGACGTTCCACGGCACCCGCGAAGCCCGCGGCCTCGGCCCGTTCGATGCGGAGCAGGAACTGACGGCCGCCGTGCGCATCCACCAGCGGCACACGGTCGACAACTATCTCGAATTGAAGCGCCTCGCCCCCGACCTTCCGTTCATCCCGGTCCTTCAGGGCCAGAGCCTCAAGGACTACCAGCACTGCGCCCTGCTGTACGCCGACGCCGGGACCGACCTCGCGGCCGAGCCTGTCGTCGGACTCGGCTCCGTCTGCCGCCGCCAGGCCACCGAAGAGATCCGCCAGATCGTGCAGCACTTCGCCGACCAGGGACTACGCCTGCATGGCTTCGGCGTGAAGACCCAAGGTCTCGGCGCCTACGCCGACGACCTCGTATCCGCCGACTCGATGGCCTGGTCGATGGACGCCCGCCGGTCGGCCCCGCTGCCCGGCCACACGCACAAGAACTGCGCCAACTGCCCCGACTGGGCGCTGCGCTGGCATCGCCGCATCGTCCAGCAGCACCTCAGCCCCGCCGCATGACCCGTGATCCCCAACCCGACCCGAAGGAGCAGCACATGACCACGCGACTCGATCAGTTCCGTCGCAGCCTCGAAGGCTCTGTCGAGAGCGAGATCAGCAGCCACGCCGACGAGATCGCCCCCGACGTCGTCACTGCCGTGTGGAACGCCGTCGACGACCAGATCGGCGCGCACCGCCAGTACGCCGACGACGCAGGTAAGGCCCGCGACTTCGCACAGCGTCAGGTCGAGCACATCGCCGCCAAGCGCGATCTCGCCGAGAAGGTCATCGGCCTGTGGGAGGCGGGCCAGGCGGGAACCGAGGACGCGCTGCGGATGGTCCGGTCCGCGCTCGCCGTCGGTGACGTGAAGACCCTCGACCGGCTGCGTGCCCCCACCGCGTGACTACCCCAGTGCACCGCCCGGCCGTTACCCGGGCAGTGCTCGCCCCATCGTCCCACCGACCCGATCAAGGAGAAGCACCGTGACCGACCAGCCGACCGAGCCCACTGCCGCTGTCGAGGTGTGGGCGCGCATGCTGTGTGCTGCCGACGTCCACGTGTACGGCGGCGAACACCCGACCTGGCAGCAGCTCGGGCGCCTGTCCGGGAAGTTGCAGGAGGACTATCGCAAGGCTGCGCGGTGGCTGCTGCCCCGGCTGACGGTCGCGCAGCCCGCCGCGCCGTCTGCGCCCGCCGACCGGGACCGCATCGCTGAAGTGCGGATGATCGTCAAGCGTCTTGTCGCCCACGCCAAGGGCTTTCAGGACGTGCTCGACGAGCCCGACCGGGACCCGTGGGCGCGGCTCGTCAGGGCCGACATCGACGAGATTGGCACGGTCCTAGCCGTCCTTCCCGCTGGCCGCCGTGAGTTCGACGCGCAGGCCGGGCTGCAGCGCCTCGCCGACGACCTGCACCGCGGGGAACCGGGCGTCGACGCCGCCGCCAACCGGGCCGCCGAGCCGGCTGTCGAGCCCGGCCTCTACCGGCATTTCAAGGGCGCCCGCTACGAGGTGGCGGCCACGGCCGTGCACACGGAGTCGGGGGAGCGGCTGGTCGTGTACCGGTCCGGCGACGACTGGTCGGCCCGGCCGGTGGAGTCGTTCGCAGGCGAGGTGGAGTTCGACGGGAAGCGGCAGGCGCGCTTCGTGCGGCTGGACGGCAAGGTGGTCGCGCCCGCCGACCGGGCCGCCGAGTGGCAGGACGCTGCTGCCTTCGTCGAGGCGATGAACGAGGGCTGTGGGCAGCACAAGCCGTGCGCGTCCTGTGACGCCCGCGAGGACGCTGCGGCCGAGCTGCGCCGCGTGGCCGAGGAGGCGCAGCAGGCGGGGGAGGCGTGGGACGTGCCGGACGCCCGGCCCGGCACCACGGACTACACCTGGCAGCAGGCGGCGGAGCAGCCCGCGCCCGTGCACGCCGTCCCGCTTCCGGGTTCCAACGGCATCAGCTCCTGTTGCGGACGGCCGCCCTGCGAGTTCGTTGGGGAGCGCGTGACCCGCGACCCGGCACTCGTCACCTGCCTGGGCCGCGACCAGGCGCAGCAGGCGGGGGATCGCTCGGACGTCGGCACGCAGTTCGTGCAGCAGGTCGACAACCTGGACAACGAGGCACTCGACGCGGCCGAGGCCGACATGCTCCTCGACGAGCGCGTGGCCGCCGCGAAGGCCCAGCAGCCCGCCGAGCCCGAGGTGTTCGGCCCGGAGGTCGTCGCCTACCGCCATCCGACGAAGCCCCGCGCCTACCTGTGCCGCCAGCACGGCGACGGCTGGGCGTGGATGACGCCGCTCACCGCCGACGACCTGCCCGGCGGCGGCCTGTGCACCTACGGGGATCCGGCCGACCCGGACGACGTGTGCGGCGTCGACGTGCTCATCCCGCAGCAGCAGGCGGGGGAGGGGCGATGATCCGCGAGGACAAGTTCCTGATCTCCCGCAAGCCCTACGCCGTCGACCTCAACAGCCTGCGCACGCAGGAGCACACCAGGCAGGACGGCAGCCACTACTACTCCGGCCGCGTCAACGCCGTCTGGTTTCGGCGCCGCCAAGGCGTCACAGTCGCCTGCGTCGGCACCTTGTGGGACTTCCAGGACCAACGGCCGGTCACAGGACGCCAGTTCCTCCAGCAGCACGATGACGGCCGCTACGGCGGCGACTGCATCGGCCGCTGGGACGGCGAGTCGTACTGGGGCAACGTCCCGCTGACCGTCCAGGAGCAGCACCTGGCGATCCTGCGGCCGATGCTCGCCAACTACCCGGCGATCCCCGACGGCTACGACGGCTGGTGGACCTTCCAGCCCGCAAAGGGCGGCAGTCGATGACCGCCCGCCGTCGCGCCCGCTTCCGCTCGATCTACGTGAACGGCTGCCCCGTCTGGGAGTGCAGCCGCTGCGGCGAACGCCGAGGCCCAGCCGCCCGCGAGGAAGACCTCGCCGCCCACGAAGCCGAATGCGGCCAACCCGACCAGCCCACCAACTAGCCCACCACCAGGAGGAACCTCATGCTTGAACGCGACCAGTGGAAGACGATCTACCGCCTCGTCGGTTGGCTCGACCGCGAGAACGGCCGCAGCCAGGAAGAGATCAGCCTGCGGCTGCTGAAGCTCGCCGAGGAGGTCGGCGAAGCCTCGCAAGCCTGGATCGGCCACACCGGGCAGAACCCCCGCAAGGGCACCACTCACACCAGGCGCGACGTGTGCGACGAACTCGTCGACGTCATGGTCACCGCCGCTGTCGCCCTCGTGTCGATCGCGGACGGCAACCCGGACGACATGGTCGCCGAGAAACTCGCGAAGATCGAAGCGCGGTCGCAGGCGGTCGTCTGATGGGGCGCGCGATCCGAGCCCGCGACGTCGACACCGTCCTCGCCGACTACCCGCCCTCCGAGTGGACCGGCGACGACTGGATCCCCGGCTGGCGCACCGCCCAAGCAGGCCGACGGCAGGTCAACGTCTTCCACGACGGGCCCGGCGAGCAGGACGGCCTCGAGACGTACCGGCTCGAACTCCAGGCCGCCGGCTACTGCGTGGTCCCCGACCAGCAGCCCGGCGGCGGACGACGCCGCCTCCACATCACCAAGCCCTGAGGAGAACCCCGTGCCCGATCTCGCCGCCGCGAACGCCGTGATCAACGACCTGTACAGCGAGGTCGGTCAGCGGATCACTGGCGCCCGCAAGGCTCGCGGCTACACCCAGGCAGACCTTGGCCGCACTGTCGGCCTGTCTCGCTCCTCGATCGCCAACGTTGAATCAGCCGTGCAGCGAGCTCCGTTCCACATCCTGCTCGGCATCGCCCAGGCGCTGGACGTCGACCCGGTCGGCCTGCTCCTCGGCGACGACCCGCCACAGATCACCCCGGCGCTCCCGTCGGCCAACGTCGCACTCCGCCGCAGACTCCTCGCCGCCGCGCCGAGATTGACACCCTCCTCGGAGCCATTCCGGAGAACTACGACAAGGGAGATCACTCATGAGCCGCCGCTTCCACCTTCAGCGTGACACCGACGTCACGGGCGTTTCGGGTACGGGCCGTGTCGCCGACGGGATCATGTGGCCCGACGGGACCGCCTCCGTCCGCTGGCTTGGCCCGCGCCCCTCCATCGTCTTCTGGGACGGCGGCATGGCGGACGCCGAGTACGTCCACGGCCACCAGGGCGCGACGCGGATCGTCTGGGATGACCCCGAGCCTGCCGACTGGGACACCGCCGACACGAGCTGCCCGCACTGCCCCGACGGACATACGCCACCCACGCGCGGACCCCAGCCGTGGAGCGCCTACGTCGGGCCACAGCGCGACGCCGACGGGCAACCGATGCAGATCATCGTCGCCCGCTCTGCAGGCGCCCACGTCGCCGAGTCCGACGCCCAGTGGGTGCGCGACACCCTCAACCGGCCGCAGCAGTAGCCCGCCTGTGGGCGGTGGTCACGGCCGCCGCCCACCCCCGCACCCGGAGGAACCACCGATGCGTGATCCCGAGACCGACCGCCTGCTCCGCGATGTACAGGCTGCCGTCGTCGCAGCCCGCGAAGGAGGCGTCACCACCCGAGCCTGCATCTTCGACGCCACCACCGCAGCCGTCGACGTGCGCACCGCATGGCCCACACCGGAAGCCCGCCGAATCGCAGACAACGCCTGCCGCGCCATCGAACCGCCCGACGCCCAGGCTGGCCCGAAGCCTCCACCGCCGCCCGCTGCTGCGCGGGCGCTGTTCTGGCTCGCCAACCGCATTGCCGCGCGGAAGGCCAAGCCGTGACCGCCCGGCAGCCGGTCCGCTGGATGCCCGACGACCGGTCCGCCCGCCTCCTCGCCGCGTTCGCCGCCCACAAAGAACACACCCCGTCCGTGCTGCGCCGCGCCCTCGAACTCCTCGCCCAAGCCGACGGCATCGTCGACAGCCGGGGCCGCATCAAGCCCGCAACCGGCGGCAAACCCGCCCACAGGAGGACCACATGACCGCGATGGGGCAGCTGCGCCTGCACGTGGCGTCCGCGCTCGCCCTCTCCGGCATCAGCCAGGCCCAGGCTGCACGCGACCTCGGCCTCAGCAACAAACACCTCAACCAGATGATCACCGGCCGGGCCGTCCTCACCCTCGACTGGGCCGAACGCATCCTCGCCCTCTGTGGCATGCGCCTCGTCATCGGACTCGCCCTCACCGACCAGGAGGAGACGACATGACCAGCCCCGCCGACGAGATCCGAGCAGCAGTCGAGAAGCTGCGGGAACTAGTCACCAACCTCAGGGACTGCCGAGGCCCCTGGTACGTCGTGAACCGAGACCAGCGCCCCTACCCGCAGCGCATCGACAACATCGGCGTGCCCTACGTGGTCGCCAGCACCACCACCGACCCTAGCCACCCACCGACGATCGCCGACTGCATCTGCGCCATGCACCCCAGAGTCGGGGCCGCGCTTGCCGACTGGCTGGAGTCCTGGAACGGCACCACCCTCGACGAGACCGCGCCGTGGGCGCAGGACGCTGAGCACGCCCTCGCCGTCGCCCGCGCGATCAACGGCGGCCCGTCGTGACCGGCGCGATGGCCGTTGAGCCGTCCGGCCACTCCGACACCGACCTGATCGAGAACCCGCCGCCCGTCGTCAACCTCGACGAACGCGGCCAAGGCGCAGCCGTCACCAGCGCCACCACCGTGCAGCTCACCGACGAAGCGGGGGAGTGGCTGTGAGCTACGGCCCGACGATCGCCCAGATGCACAACCTCGCCGACCGGGCCGACCGAGGCCAGCTCGCCCCTGCCGAAGTGGCCCGGCTGCGTAAGGGCATCGACCGCTTCGGCCGCCGTAACGGGCGCGGCGGAGGCGTGGCCTGGGCCAACAAGGTCCGGGCCCTGCGCCGACGCCTCGCCGAACTCCACTACCCGGTGCAGCGCGGGCCGATCGCCGTGTGCGCCGAGTGCTCCGGCTGGAACGGACGCCGCTGCACCGGCCTCGTCACCCCATGGCCCTGCCCGACCCTCGACGCGCTCGACGATCTCTTCCCCGCGAAGGAGCCCGCATGACCGACACTCCAACACCCCCGCAGACGGCCACAGATGGCCGCGAGAGCGCCTCGGAGGCCCGTGAAGGCGCCGGGCGTCCTCAGGGCGGCTCTGAGGCGCCCACAGGTGCCGTGCAGGGCTCCGGCGGCGCCAGGCTCATAGGGGAGCCGCCCGCCGCCTACCGCCAGCTGATCGCCCGCCTGGAATCCGACCGAGCGCAGATGCTCGCCGCGGTCGATGCCACCACCGGCGACAAGGAAGAGCTGCTGCACGCCCAGGCCGGCATGGCATCCGGTTACCTCCATGCCGCGGCACTCGCTGTGCGGCTCTTTGAGGGCCCGGAAGCCGTAGCGCGATACCTGCTCGAACGGACCGACGGGCGGCACCTCACCGCCCACGACGGGCCGACGGTCGCCGAATGCGCCGCCGACGACAGGCGCTGGGGTCTTGAGAAGGAGGGCGAGTGATGACCAGCACCGACGACATCCTCAACCAGATCGACAACGCGCTGTACGACGCGGCGGTCGGACCCGACGCGATGCGCAGCCGGCCCACACCCGAACCCAGACCGCAGGTGTGGATCGCCCCCGTTGGTACGGACGTTGACGGAGACGGCTGGGAGCCGATCGGCCACGTCACCGACATCGACGTCAGGCCGGACGAGCCCGAAACCGCCGACCGTCCGCGTATCGCACTGTCCTGGGAGACCCGGCAACTCCTCATCGACCGCCTCGTCGACAATCAAGGCCTGTCCCGCATGGCCGCCCGCCACGCGGTCCGCACCGTCGAGCAGGGCCGCGACCACCGGTATGCAGACCTGGTCCGCTCCGAGGCCCGCGCCATCGTGGACGAGACCGTGCAGCGTATCCGCGACGCCGTGCAGCCCGGGTTGGAGGCAGCCGCAGCCGCCATCCGCGCCTTCGGTGAAGCCCTCAAGCAGGCGACCAGAGGCCTGCGCGACGGCGAGTGGGTCGACACCAACGGCGACCCCGTCGAGCCGTCCGAGCCGCCACGCCCGCCCCTCCCGCGGCGAGACCAGCGGCCCGCCTGGCAGACGCCCTACGGACCCCCGCAGAGACGGCGCTAGCCCCGCGACGGCACTCGGGCGGCCAGGTTCGACAGCAGCACCCCGGCCGCCTCCACATCCGCCTGGCCGCCACTCACCACCGCGGCCAGCACGTCGAGCACGTCATGCGCCTCGCCGAGCGTCAGCAGCGGCAGGAGCGGAGCCGGCGGATCGGCGGCGGTCGGGAGATCGGCGGAGAGGTCCATGGTCGGGGTAACGACGGCGGGGGCAGCAGGGGGACGGGCGGGACTCTGGCTAAGCTTTCTCGGCCGAGCGGTACCGGTCGACGAACCTGTCCACTGTGGCCGGGTCGCGGCGCATCGCCGCCATCAGCTGGTTCTTGCGGAAGCGCTCCCGCCCTGCCTCCAGGAGCTTCTCGTAACCGTCGCGTGCCTCGACGATCCGCTCGACGACCAGGAACTCGATCACGTCCTCCAAGCAGGGCCGGAAGCGTTTGCCGCCCACAGGGAAGTGCAACTGCGCCAGCGACCGACCCGGATCGCACTTCGGATCATTCAGGGTCCCGAACAGCGCCGACGACGCATCTACCTGGAGGTGGGCGTCTGGATAGCCATCGGCCTTGTCCCGCTCGTAGTCGTAGTGGAAGAGGCCGTGCTTGGCGTCCTTCGCCCCGAACACTCCCATGAAGGACTTGTGGACCATGAGGTGTTCGCGCTCCGCGTCCAGCCGCAGCTGAAAGCTGACGTCCATCCACATCTCGGCTTTGGGCGCCCGCGGCTTCAGATGGAAGCGCTGCGCCGTCAGTGTTCGCTTGTCGAGCAAGTGTCCGAGCATGAAAAGGCGGTCGTCACCCACCTGGAGTGCGACCGCCTTTATCTGTACGTGACTGGCGATGGTGCCGTTCAGGAGAGCTTGGATCTCCTTGGTGAAACCGATCGTCTGGTCACGGAGCTTGTCAGAGATCAAGTGCGCCGCCGATGGACACCCACAGGGACTGCGCCTGAGCTGAACTGAATTCGCGCTCGCGCGCCATGTCGCGCAGCTGCGCGTAGGTCAAGCCGAGCCTGTCCAGGGCCGCGTAGGCGGCCTCACGGAACTCTTCCTGCGTGACCTCGGTGATGACGTCGTCGTCGTGGTCGGCGTGCCGCTGTTCCTGAATGGTCATCTGAATCGCCCCTACCCCCCAGTAGCTTCTCGATGACAGTGTCCCCCAAGGGTCTGACACTCTGGCCTAGGCCACCAGACGCCGTCCACCCCGACGACACTCCTACCGAAAGGTTCCCCCTTTCGCGCGGCCGGCACCCACCCCGCTTGCCTATCTGTACGGATCCAGCCGCAACACGTTCGAACCCGCCAGACCCTCCACCGCTAGCCGACCTCCGGCAGTCCCGTGTCCGGCTCGCCGGGCGGCTCCGGCCCGCGCTCCGCCTTCCGAGCGTTCTCCTCCCGCAACGCCGTCAGCCATGGCCACAGATCCGGCAGGCCCTGCTCCGGGCACGCCAGCGCATGCTCAATCCGGCAACGCTGCACCCCATCCACCGGACACACCTCGTACAACGCCACCCGGCCATCCGACAGCTCAATCCACCGGTGCTTCGCCGGCACCAGATGAGCCAGCACCCGCATGCCCGGCTCCAGCATCCTCCAGTCGTTATCCAGGGTCCGTACCCGCTCCTGCGGCAACCCGCAGTGGATGCAGTTGAACGTCTGCCCGCGACCGATATGCCGCGCCCCCTCGCCAGAACTCATAGCGTGAGAGTGCAGGCCACCGCGGCACGCCGCACGGCGCGAACAGGACGGGGCATATGCGGCGCGAGGATCCGCACCGTGCACCCGAGTTGCATGGGGAACGGTTCCGGCCCGTCAGGCGCAGCCGTTGCGGCCGGACAGGCGCAGTAGACAGCACGACGCCCACGGCTTAGGCGACGGGACGCAGGGGGAAACGGATCAGCCACGAGGGCAGCCCGCTGTCGGCGTAGTGCAGCAGCGCGTACTTGTAGCTGAGGATTAGGAGACGCAGGTGCCAGAAGGGGCAAGGTAGTACGCGTCCGTCGCCTTGCTGATTTCAGTGACGGGGTCGGCGTCCCTGAAATCGAACCACTCGCCCTCCAGGCGCAGATGATCGAAGCGCTTATGTAGGTAGTCCTCCAGCTCCACACTGCCGCCGAACGACCACCTCACGTGCAGTTTGTGAGGGTGGCCTGTCTGGATCTGCCTGAGGCGTGATCGTGCGTTCTCCGTGGTGCCGATTTTCACGATGCTTGAGTCTCGCTCACCGATCGCATAGACAACGGCGCTCTGGCCGGGCGGTGGGAGAGGGGGGCGTGGTTCATCGATGGTCAGGTCATCCCAGCTGTTTGGTATGTCTGCCACTTCGAGGATCGTGAAGAACTCGCCGTTGGCGCGCCGGTGTCGCGTGCGACGCATGTACCCCACGGACTCCAACTCGGCGAAGATCCCGCGGATTGCGCGACGGCCTTCCCCGTGTGCGCCTCCCCGTGCGGCCCTTGCAGTCTGGGAAAGGTCATCGGCGGTGGCGTCCCAGTCGTCTGGCCGGGTGAGGATTTCCAGCAGGACCCCGCGCGCCGCATAGCTGAGGCGGTCGTCGAGTGCCGTGGCCAGGGGAACGACCGTCTGGACTTCATCCTGGGCTTGGCGGTAGATCTTCAGAGTCATTGCGGACCCTTTCAGGCGTCGTGCGGCAGCGCGCCGTCGAGGTATGCCTGAACGGGTTCGAACAGGCCATATGGCACGTAGTCCTTGATCTCCGAGTGGGCGACCCAGGCGACCGCGTCGAGCTCCTCGTCGTCCGCGACACGCGCCTCACCGTCCAGGACGCGAGCCGCGGTGTACGACATCAGGCGTCCCGTCTTCGGATGGACCCGCTCGCCGAGCAGCTTGATGGCCTCGACGGTGAGTGCTGTCTCTTCCAACGTCTCGCGCACGGCAGCCTGTTCGGCGGTCTCCCCGTCCTCGATGGCGCCCGCGGGGAACTGCCACATCAACTCGCCCTCCTTGACGGCACGACGCACCATGAGGACGCGGGCGCCCTGGACGATGATGGCTGCGGAGATGCCGGGCTTGTCGGTGGTCTGCTCGGTCATGCGATTGCCTCCAGGGCGACCAGAATCGGTGAATAGATCTTGTCGGTCGGGATGAACTTGCCCAATGCCTGTATGGGCACCCACGCGACGTCGACGTTCTCGATGACGTCGCGGTTCGTGGCTTCACCTGCGAGGAAGTCGCAGAGGTAGTAGCTGGCCATGACCCCTGTGACGGGGTGGAGACGCTCGCCGAGGTGATGGCGGATCACGCAGTGCACGCCGGTCTCCGAAACGGTCTCCTGTACCGCCACGTCTTCGGGCGTTCCGGTTGGCTTCACCATCCCTGCGGGGAACTGCCAGCGCAGGCTCGCGTCGCCACGTCGGCAGACGAGGAGCACCTCCTCCCCGCGTGTCACGACCGCGATTGCAACACGCAGCGCCTGGGCCTCCGCCGCTCGATCGGCAGGCCGACACAGGAGCGCGAACCTTCGGCGCACAGCCTCACCGGCCCTCTCGTAAGCGGTGTCGAGGATCTGTTGCATCTCAGCTCGCGGCACGATCTCGGGATGCGCGTGCCACGAGGCGACCGTGCGAATGGCGATGCCCAGATGCTCGGCGAACCCCTCATTCGTCTTGCGGAGCGCGGCCTGCAGATTGCGTGCATGCTGGCCTGTCCACGTGTCGACCACTTCCACTATCTGGCTCCCGCCGTATTGAGGCTGGCCTGATGCATTGGGAGCGCATCGCGGGTGCATCGGTGCTGGGTCGAGTGCCTTCGGGGTGCACTCGCCGTACATGCCGCAGCTGAGGCCGTGCGCGTTGACTCAATGCCATGCCGACCCCATCCCCTGTGAGTGCTCCGCTAGTCGCCAGCCTTGGCGCTTCGCACGGTCCGTTCCCGGAGCGGCGGCACGCCTGCCTCATTGGCGATTCGGCGGATGTGATTGCGGTCGTAGGGGCTGTGGTCGGCGACTTGTCCCGGTCGCGCGTTGCGCTCCATGAGGTGCTTGACGATCGCGGAGTGGAGGGCGTCGCGTGCCTTCTCGCGTGCCGCGTCCGCCTTCTTGTAGGCGGACGTGAGCGCGTCGAGTTCCTTCAGTGCGGCTTCTTCGCGAGCCCTCTCCTCATCGGTCATTGGCCGATCATCCCACATCAGGTTGCAACTGACAGGTGCAGGACCGAACGGATTCAGACGAGTATGTCGATGCCCTTGCGCATGCTTCATCATGTTGCAACTATAGGTGTCATCGAGTCGGAGCAACAGACACGAAAAAGCCCCGCCCGGTGCGGACACACCGGAACGGGGCGATGGTTCGGACCACTGAGAGGACCCGGAACCATGGCCACAACCGTACAGCCCGCCGTACTGGCGGAAGTAGCTGAGATTCCCGCCCCCCGCCTTTCCCCCGCCCTCATCAAGGGCGCGCGGATCTACGTCGAGTGCCCGGAATGGTGCACCGTGGACCACGTCGCTGAGAACGAGAACCACGTCGAGGACGTGTGGCACGGCGGTGAGTACGCCGACCTCAACGTGCCCCGTATGAACAGCAAGCCGGACCTGCTGGCCTTCGCCAGGATCGGCATCGACCCCCTCGCCGCCGACCCCGACATGCGCGAAGCGTTCGTCATGGTCGACGACGGCGGAACTGACTTCTACATGAAGCCCGAGCAGGCCGAAGAGTTCGCCGACAACCTCGACGCCTTCGCCGCCCGCATCCGCGACATGGCCCGCACGGCGAGGGGGACGGCATCATGAGCACGGCAACCCCGACCCTGAGCCCTGCCGATGAGGCCGCCCACGAGCTGGCCTCCTACGTCCGCCCCCGCACCGTGCTTGAACGCTTCCCGGCCGGTGGCCCGCGTGGCTCCTGGCCGGCGGAGGACTTCGCCCGTGCCCGCCGCATGGAGGGTCAGCCCGCGGAGGTCGTCATGGATCTTGCGTCGGACGCGTTCCTGGTGATCGTGCGGGGTGCGTCGTGATGTTTGCCCGCCTCCGCAAGATCCGTGCGGACCGTCGCCTGTGGGCTGCTGCGCAGTCGTTCGCCGAGCTGGGTGAGTTGATGGCTCGCTGGCTTGAGGGCGACTTGTCGGTGTGGCCGGGCTACGCCCCCGGATACGGGCCGGACGATGAGACCTCGGAGCTGATCCCTGTGCTGGCTGCGGCGAATCGGGCCGGGTTTCTGACGGACCAGTCACAGCCCGGCTGTGACGGGCCCGGTTTCGACGGGGCGCGCTGGCAACAGCGTGCCGCCGTGTCCGGCCTGGTTGCCGATGTGCGGTTGCTGTCCCGGATCCGTCGGGTCTGCGAGGACGCGGGCCTGCTGGTGATGCTGTTCAGCCCCACTCAGGGCCTGTGGTCGCACGAGGTTCCGGTGTCGTTCCGCGACGGTGTGACGGTCACGTCGTTCGGGCGTGAACTGTCGGCGCGTGAACGGCGGTTCGTCTGGCGGGGTATCGGCCGGAGCGTCATGGCTCAGGTTGTGGATGCCTGGCAGGTCACGATCATCGACCTGGAGGACGGCCGCAACGACCGGCTGTGGCCGGCGCTCGCCGAGGCGCTTCACCCTGCCGCCCCTTCCCCGTTGGCGCTGGTTCTGCCACTGCGCCGCACCCCCTGATCTGGTCGCGGGCTGCGGGTGCCACATCCCCCGAGCCTCGCAGCCCGCGACCTCCAAACCCCGGCTTCTGTTCGGGTCGGTGGCCGCCGGTGTCCCCCTCGCCGGCGTCCTCCCGCCCGTCCAGCAACCACCGTTCCCTGCGTCCTTGAGAGGACCCCGCTATGTCTCCGTTCCTGTCCGACGCCGACTATGGCGTCACCGAGCTCGGCCGGAAGGCCCGCGCCGCCGTCACTGTCGCCGAGGCGGATGACGCCTATTCGGCGCATGTGATCGACGAGTTTCTGGCCGCCCGCGCCGAGAGCCGGTTCGACCTGATGCAGCTGATCCGGGACCACGCTGAGGCGATCGACCCGGACCTGCTGGCCGAGCTCGACGGCCTCGACTACCCGGCGGCTGCGTGATGTCGGGGGTGTCGACGGCTCGCGCGGAGGCGCAGTCGCTGATCGCCCGAGTGGACGGTAAGGCGTCGCTGCTGCTGGCGTTCGACGGGGTGGCGCTGGCTGGCCTGTGGACGGCGGGTAGGGGCGTCGGCTTGTCGGCGATCGCGTTCGGTCTGGCCGTGGTGGCGGGTCTCCTGTTCTTCGCCTCGATCGTGGTTGCCCTGCTGACGGTGCGTCCACGGCTCGGGGATGGCCGGTCCGGCTTTCCGCTGTGGGCGCGGATGGCGCCGTCGGAGGTTGAGGCGGCCTTGTCGGTGGAGTCCGAGGGCGCCCATGTGGTGGCGCTGTCCGGGATCACTGTCGCGAAGATGGCCGCCTTCACGCGGGCCGTCGACCTGACGCTGGCCGGCCTCGGTGCGGCCCTTCTTACCGCGGCCATCCAAGCGGCTGCATCCCTGCTCTGACCCGTATCTGACTTCTACGCACTGATCCATCCCTCACCAGCCAGCCCACCGAAGGAGACCCGCATGGCTCGCAACGAATCCCGCGAAGAGTCCGACGACCGCAACCAGGACGAGGAGGAGCAGGAGCAGCCCGGCCAGAACACGACCGTCGTGTACGGCAACCACTTCGGCATCAGCGGCGGCGTGCACCACGGCGACATCAACTTCAAGTTCTAGCGAAAGGAACCGCCATGCCTGACCCGCAGATTGACCTGACCAGCCCGGAGAACGTCGCAAAGGGCCAGGAGGTGTACGCCCGCATCGAGTCCGGCGAGTGCACCGACGTCACCGCGGAGTTGGACGAGGTCTACGGCAGCACGGAGAGCTGACCGGCTGCCCGCCGGGCCCGTCTCGCACGGGCCCGGTCGAGGGGAACCGCAGTCAGCGACTTCCGACCCTCCGTCGAAAGGACCGCACCATGGGCAGGATCAGCGATTTCTTCCTCGGATCCGAGGAGCAGCGGGAGCACAACGGGACCTTCAACAACGCCGACACCGACCCGGACAGCCCTGAGTACCTGGCCTCGCACGACCGGGTCATCGAGGCGGAGAAGGAGCGCGGCTGACCACCGAGAGGAGCCCCGCCATGGGCCTGTTCGGTATCCCGTCGTGCCCGCCGGGCCAGTGCCCGCAGTGCTGGCAGCACGCCTACGACAAGAACGCGCACAAGGGGCTCGGCCCTCGCGAGGACTGCCCGGCGTGCCTGAACCACCTCGCCACCAACTGCAACGGCTTCTACCGCAAGTAGCCCATCCATCTGAGAGGAGTCCACCGTGCACGCCTATCTGATCACTGCGAAGCCTGGCCGGCTGGCCCGTGCTGCGGCGTGGGCGGGCCGGTGGGCTCTGAAGGGTCTGGCTCTGGCCGTGATGTGCGGGCTTGGCGCCGTCGTGTTTGCGGTCCGCTGCGCCCGCCCGGTCCTCAACTACTGCGCGACCCGGGCCGCCTGGCTGGAGCTGTGGGCTGCCTCGCGCACCGGGATTGGCCCGCTGGGTGCCGCTTTGGGTGCCGGGCTGACCGACGAGTTCGTTCGCGAGTTCCACAAGGGCCGGGCTCGTGCGGCTGCTGGGGGTGCCTGATGGACCGGCTGCCGTACCTGGTCGCGGACTGGATCGCCTTGTGGCGGGACCTTCCGCGGTACCCCCGGCAGGTGGTGCTGAACCGCGGGCACAGGGTCGTCGGGGCGCTGACGATTCTCCTGGCGCTGCTGGCGGACTCGGTCCTCGGCCAGCCGTGGACAGCTGTTGCGGCCTGGGCGGCTCTGGTTGTGCTGGGTCCGAGCAGCCTCGTCGCATTCTTGGGGTCGATCGCCCACACGTTGTGGTCGCGCGGCTTCGTTTGGACGGACCTGGACTGCGAGGTCTGCGGGGACGGCCCCGGTGGCGGAGATGGGGGAGGCGATGACGATCCGGGGCCGGATGTCCCGGACGGCGATGACGACTTGATCTGCGAGATCACCGAGTACCTGACCAAGCACACCACTTCGACTGTCTGAAGGGACAGCCATGCCGCTCACGTTCCGCAAGAGCTTCCGGATCTTCCCCGGCGTCCGGCTCAACATCAACCGGCGCAGCTGGTCGATCACGTTGGGCGGCCGGGGAGGACCGCGCCACACGATCTCGTCGACCGGACGGCGCACCACGTCCATGGATCTTCCGGGGCCGCTCGGCTGGAGGAAGACCACCACCCGACGCAGCCGAGGAGACCGCTGATGTCGCTGCTCACGCTCCCCCCGTTCCTGACCCGCCGCAAGGAGACCGCCGTCGAGCCCGCCATGTCTGAGCCGAACGTCCTGATGCAATTCCTCACGCGGGGTGGCGCCTCTGTCGAGCTCTACGAGAAGGCGTGGACGGTGCACCGGTACGCCACCCCTGGCCGATCGGCCCACGACTTCGACCGCACAGGCTTTCAGTGGATCTGCCGTGGCTGCGACGCAGGCGGCCGGGATCGCGAGCTGGGCTGGGGTTACGCCGAGAACACGCCTGTCAAATCACGCGACGAGGCCAACGCCCACGCCGAGAAGTGCCGGGCGATGCCGAAGCCGGGGGCGTGACGTGCAGATCCTCGGCTTCCTCACCCGCCGTTACACGCCCGCCCAGTTCCTGGCACTGCTGCTCCCGTCGCTGATCGTGCTGATCGCCGTGCACTTCGCGGCGCTCGGCCTCGGTGCGGAGGAGCAGGTGGCGGTGGCCGTCAGCTTCCTCGTCTCCGTCGCTGCGGCCTTCCTCGCCACTGTCGCCGTCAACCGCCGCGTCCGCGCCTGATCCTGAAAGGACACCGCACGCCATGACCGTCAGCCCGCCCCAGATGAACGGCCACAAGCGGCCGACCATGCCCGTGATCGGGGACTGGCGGCCCGTGACAGCCGAACCCCAGCCTGTCGAGGAGCAGCGCGAACCCGAGCCGGCGTCGGCCGTGAAGGCGGATGCCATTGCTGAGGCGGAGGCCGCGGCGATCCGTGCCCGCAGCTACGCCGAGACCGAAGCCATCCGTATCGCCGCCGAAGCCGAAGCGAAGGCCAAGGAGATCAAGGCGATCGAGGAGGCGCGCAAGCTGAAGCTCGCCAACGACCGCGGCGAGGCCCGCTTCGAGGAGGAGCAGGCCGCCCGTGCAGCGCGTATCGCCAAGGCCAACAAGGATCGCGTCGACGCCGAACGGGCCGAAGCGGCAGCCGCCGAGCAGGACGAAGCCGACAAGAGGGCCATGGAGGAGGCAGCCGAGGAGATCTCCGTCGCCGACGGGCGGTGGCGCAGGTATGCCCTGAACTTCTACCGCGTCTGCGCGATCGTCGCTCTGCCCGTGCAGCTCAACGCTTTCTATGACCGTGACGCCCTCTGGCTGATGGCGGCCCCGCTGATGCTGGAGGGCGGCGCCTGGGTCGTCCAGAAGGGCGCCGCGTCCGCTGTCGCGCACGGCCGCCCGGCCTGGCACTACCGGGTGATCGCCTGGCTGCTGGCCTTCATCGCTGCGGGGATCAACCTGTGGCACGGCCTGAACGCCTTCGACCCCGCGACGGCCATCGGGACGGCGTTCGCATCGATCGCCGGCCCCGGCGTGTGGGATCTCCACGAGCACGGCCGGATCCGCAAGCGGGATGGCGTGCTGACCCGCCGGGAGCGCAGGGATCAGGAGAAGGCGGCGAAAGCAGCGGCGGGGCGGGAAGCCGCCGAGACTGCCCGCCGCCAGGCCGCGGAGAAGGCGGCGCAGGAGGCCGAGAGCCAGGCTGCGGCGAAACTCGCTGCGGACCGCGAGGCGACGTTCCCGCGAGTGTGGAAGCACGCCCTGGCGATCGCAGCAGCGGTCGGCGAGACCACCGTCACCGAGCAGGTGTGGCGGCGAGCGCACCTCGACATCGAAGGCACGGACCCCGGCGAATCCGCCGAGACGATCCGTGCCCGCAACGCTGCCGCGAAGCGCGTCGAACTGGCCCGCACCAACAGCTCCGTGAACGGGGCGAGCAAGACCATGAACGGCCAGCGTGCGATCCAAATCAAGAACCCCCGCACGCGCTCCTCATACAAGCCGGTTCCGCCGGTCCGTCAGCCCGGTGATACGCCCCGCTACCACGAGGCTGCACGCCGCGCGGCAGGCGAGACGAAGCGCCGCTCCAACGACCGTGAGAGGGAGCAGCGATGAGCCTCGACCAGCGCCAGCAGCTGCCTGCCGACTGGGACCTCGACAAGATCGTGCCCGGGGAACTCGTCGACCCAGACGGCATCGAGTTCGGGGACGAGGACGACATCGCTCCCGGCGTCGTCGCCGTGTACGAGCCGCGGCCCCCGGTCCTCCGTCAGGTCGGCAGCGCGGCGATGACCGTCGCTGCGGTCACCGGCCGCGCGGTCGGCCTCTCCGCCCGCGGCACGGGGACCATGCTCGGCTGGTTCGGCACGGGTGTACGCGCGGTGTCCTATCTGGGCTGGCGGTACGTGCGCGGCCACGACCTTCAGGAAGTCATGGGCGGCATGCAGAAGACCGCCGACTGGAACAAGGTCAAGACTGAGCGGCATTCGCGCTGGAAGTTCCTCGGCTGGACGGCAGGCGGCGCCGGGGCGCTCAACCTGTCCGGCTGGATCGCCCTCATCACCGCCGGCGGCATGGATCCGGTCGGGATGTCCATGGCGATCCCGCCCACCGGATCAGGTCTGATCGTCGGCGGCGCCGTGACCGCGTATGGCCGCTACCGCGCCAACCGGCCCGACATCCCGGCCGGCGAGTTCATCGCCGAGCAGGACGACCCCGACTCCGACGAGCCGTTTGTGCTTGCCGTCTGCCAGTCCCCGGGCATGGTCGAGGACTGCGTGTCCCGGGCGCTTGCCTACGAAGGCATCGGTACCCGCAGCGTGCGGGTGCTCGGGTTCCGTGAGTGGGGCTGGGAGATCGACGTGATCCTGAAGGGGTCAACGCCCGGCAAGGTCAACGCGGCGGCGGAGCAGCTGGACGCCCACTTCAACATCAAGTCCGGTGGCACCCTCATCGACCCGGATGCGCAGGAAGCGGCGCACATCGTGCTGCGACTGATCACCGCGAACCCGTTCGCGAAGATGCCCAAGCCGGTGGTTCACGCCCCGAACAGTCTCGACATCACCGACCCGCACAACTTTGGCTACTGCATGGACGGGTCCGCCCTCGACCTGATCCTGGAGGGCCTGCGGATCCTCGCGGTCGGCGTCTCTGGAGCGGCGAAGACCACCGGTGTGCTGCGCGACCTGGCCGAGGTCATCACCGCCTGCCACAACGCGATCGGCCTCGACCTTGACCCCGTGAAGGACGGGCTGCGCGAGTTCGAGGGCGTCATGGCCGTCCCGCCTATCCGCGGCACCAAGGCGTGCGAGGAGTGGCTGGCGAACCTGGTCAAGATGGCCAAGGGTCGCAATTTGGTCCGTAACCGGCTCCGCATGGGCGATACATGGGTGGCCACCCGCGAACACCCGGCGATCTTCCCGTTCGTCGACGAGTACATCTACCTCAGCCCGCGCGGCAAGGAACTGTTCATCGAACTGCTGCGCCTGGCCAAGCAGTCCGGCATCTTCCCCGTTGCCGCAGGCCAGGACGCCACCAGCGACGCCATGGGCGATGCGATCGCCGACTCCTTCACCCTGCGGATCATGCTGGCCGCGCGATGGGACGACATCCGCATCGTCTTCGGCCAGGGCGCCGCCGCCAAGGGCTACCGGCCCGACCGTCTCGTGCCCGCCCAGAACAAGGACATCAAGAACGATGCAGGCCAGTCCTACATCAAAGGCCCCGGCCTGGACCGGCCGCTGCTGTACGGGTGGAACGAGCACTCCCGCAGCAACATCGAGCAGGCCGTCAAGGACCGCGTGGCCGCGGGCCGTCCGTGGTTCGACCGCGACACGCTCGCCGCGGCCGGGCTGCTGCACCTCGCGGGCGACGGGGCTGCTCGCGGCCCGGTGCCGGGCGACCGGCAGATCGTGGTGGATGCCATCGAGGTGATGGCGGATGCAGAAGTGGAGCGGATCCGGCCCGAGCCGCTCGCGGAAGCCCTCACTCGGTTCGACCCCGACACCTATGGGGCCCTGACCGTTGCCGATCTGCGCAAAGCGTTCCGGGACGTCGGCGTGGGTGCCCCGGTGCCGATCGGCGACATCGACGGGCTGACCAACCCCCGCGGATACAAGATCGACGCGCTGACCGCTTTGACCTAGAAAGTCCACTGCTCGCGAGGCGCTCGGCACTGCTCGACCGCAGGTCACAGCCGCTCGACCAACTGCTCGGCCAATTGCTCGGCGTGAGCCCGAGCACCCCGCGAGCAGCGGGCCGAGCGGGTGTGACCTGCAGTGGAGCACTAGCGAGCACCTCGCGAGCACTTCGCAAACCATCACTAAACGATCGACCCGTAGAGGAGCCCCATTCATGCCAGCGAAGCGCAAGCCGGCCCGCCGCACGACCACTTCGCGCGCCCGCAGCACCGCGACGCGGCGCCGGACCACCACCACGCGCAAGAAGACGACCACCCGCGTCCGCGTCCCCCGCAGCGGCCCGATTCACGCCCGGCTCGGCGCCTGGATGGCACTCAAGGCGGCCGATCAGATCGTCACCCACAAGGACACCGTCCGCGCCCGCCAGGACGCCGCGATCCTCCGCGCCACCCACGAAGGCTGCACCAAGTGCGGCGGCAACGGACAGATCTTCACCAAGGGCAAGGACGGCAGCTTCACCGGCTCCAAGCCCTGCCCTGCCAGCCCCACGAAGAAGAAAGTCTCCAAGTGGGCGATCTACAAGAGCAGCCGGTTCGGCGAGGCTAAGAAGACCGGTCTCGTCGGTTGCTCCTGTCCCTGTGGCTGGAAGCAGAAGCCGCGCTTCCGCGACGCCAAAGAAGCCACCAAGGCCCTGCGCACCCACGAGAAGGCGAAGCACGGCGGGAAGACCGTCGGCGGCGCCTGGTACGCCCAAGCCTCAGAAGCAGCCATCCAAGTAGCACCGGTCACCATCCAGAAGAAGAAGGCGGCACCAAAGGGCCGTCCGCCCGCGAAGAGCCCGCGAGACATCAGCGACCACGAGATCCACAGGCCGCCCAGCCCCTACGACCCCAATGATCCGCTGATGGAACACCGCCGCAAGCCCGTCAGCAGCGACCCCGACGAGAAGAACCAGCACTCCGGGCTCACCGACCACGAATGGGTCACCCAGGACAAGGACCGCAAGGCGATGCCCGGCGAGTGCCCGAAGTGCTTCGGGACTACCTACCGGTTCGTCCTCAATGCTGACGCCACCACCGACTACGACCGGCAAGTCGTCATCCGGTGCGGCTCCTGCACCGGCGGACGAGTCGCGGCCTGATACCCGGCAACGGACCAAGGAGACCCCGTGAAGAAGACCTACGACTTCACCGCCCAGGTCAGCAACGGCAAGCACCACGACGGCGAATGCGCCGGCACCGTCAAGGCCGGAAGCGAGGCCGAAGCCCGCACCGCCGTAGCCGACAAGATCCGCGAGGACGGCATCCGCAAAACCAACCGCCCCTGGACCGCCACCAACATCCAACTCACCTGAGGAGACCCACCGTCATGACCAGTCCGCAGCCCCAGCGGCACCAGGTCCACGCCGCACCTGCGGCTGGACAGACCGAGCCCACCGGCATCCCACTGTCCGACTCCGTCCTCAAGGCGGCCGTCAACGACGTGATCCGGCAGACGTACTTCCGCGACGACAGCCCGACCCCGGTCATCGGAGACGCCCCGCCTGTGGCCCAGCCCGGCATCCCGCCCATGGACCCGCGCATCACCCAGATCGGCCGCCTGTGCTTGTACGCCGGCTGCGCAACCGTCCCTCCCGGCCTGGTCGCCAGCCTCTTCCTGTGGTCGAGCGGCCACGCCGACCCGGAAGCCCTCAAGTGGGTGGCCATCGCGATCGGTTGCGCAGGTGTCCTCGTCATCGCGGTCGGCCGGGCCGCGAAGCGAATCATGAGCGCCGCCCCTCCACCGCAACCCGAGATCCACAACCATGGCCCCGTCTACCAGGACCAGCGCAACGTCCACACGTCGACCCGCGGCGTGTGGGCCAAGACCAACAACCAGCAGTGAAGGAGAACCTCATGGCCACCCCCGCCGCGCTGAAGGAGCGGGCCGTCTACCTGACGACGGAGACCGACAAGGCGCTGCGGGCCGGCGCGCCCACGAGGCAGCTGCAGGAAAAGCAGCAGGGCGCAGTCGACGCCGCAATGGCCGCCGGCGTTCCCCTGTGCGAGATCAGCATCGAGGCCGACGAGCGGTTCATCCAGCACATCCGCGACTGCCAGAACCCCGACCACCAGCCGACCCTCGACGAGACCGGCGACCGCGCACCCGCCGCCTGACCCGCACGACGGCGCCCCCTCCGCATGCAGCGCGGAGGGGGCGCCGCGTTGACCGTACCTGTCGAACAGATCTGCAGTGCAACCCTGCCCCGTCTCCACGTGTCCATCACATGCGGACGACCAATCTCTGGGGGGACCATGACCACTGAATTTCCCGCACAGCCACCCGTGCCGCCTGCCGCACCCCCCACCGCAGTGACGGGCAAACCGCGCAGCCCGCTCGCCGTACTCCTCGCCGGCGTGGCTATCGGCGCCGCACTTGTCGGCGCGACGTGGGCCATCACCGCCAGCCAAGGCTCCGACGAACCGTCCACGTTCACCCTCAAGGGGAAGTTCACCCTCACCGAAGACGCCTTCGACATTGATGGCGACTGTGCAGGAACGGGCGGCTACGACGACATTCGAGAAGGCACATCTGTCACCGTGTACGGCGCATCAGGCGACGTCCTCGCCACCGGCCGTCTCGGGGACAGCAAGTCCGTCACCTACGGCACCTGCACCTACAAGATTGCCGTCGACGACGTACCGAGGGGCGAGAAGTTCTACAAGGTCGAGGTGTCGCACCGCGGCACGCTCCAGCTGACTGCGAAGCAAGCCGAGGACGGCGAGCTCGCCAGTACCCTCGGCTAGCCAGACACGACAGGGCCCCGGTCGGTTTCCCCGGCCGGGGCTTTCGTCATGCGCGGTACGGCACGGGCCATCCAGCGATCGTCGGTGACCTGCCGGGGCAGCAGCGCGGGCTCTAACCCGAGCTGGGTGCACAGGAGTTCTAGCGCCTGCTGGCACTCCCGCTGGGTGTCTGCGTGGACTCCGTAGCGGACGGCCATGAAGTGAGTGTGACGGGGTGGGTGGGGTGGCGTGAGGGGATCTCCAGAAGTCGCTGCCTCGCTCTCGACTGTGCCATCGGCCCACAAAGTCAATACCTAGTGCAACAATTGGCTCATCCGTCACCCTGCTTCCCGAACCACCGCGAGGAGCCTGCCGTGCACGACCACCCCACGCTGGATGACTATTCGTGGCCCACCTGCACGGCTCCGGGCTGCGGCAGGGAGCTGTGGGTCTCCGAGACTGATCGCTGGGTTTGCCGCCCCTGCGAAGACAAGACACTGGCCCGCGTCGTCGAACTCCCCGCACTGTTCCGGCAGCTGGATACGACGGCGTCGCTCATGCGGGGTGCACGGCGAATAGACGGCGGCGCTGGCGGCAGCAAGACCCCGCCGATCCCGCCCCGGCTGGAAGTCCTCGCGCTCGTCGGGCCCGGCGGGGTGGCGGCTCGGCTGTCCGCGATCGAGGATTCGTGGCGGCAGGCGCTCGGCTGGACGGTCGCCCCGTGGCGCGGCTCCCCGGCCCAAGCCATCCCGCCGCTCGCGAAGTTCCTGGCCGACAACCTGCTGTGGGCGTGCGGCGGGTACGAGTCCGTGGGCGACGACGTGGAGGCGGTCCGCATTCTGCACGCGGAGTGCGCGGCCATCGTCAACGACGAACGCAAGCCGGGCCGCGTCCAGATCGGCCTGTGCCCCGTCCAGCTCGACGACGGCCACTGCCGCCAGCAGTTGACCGCGTCCGCCGCCTCGCATCGCGTCCGGTGCGGGAACTGCGGTACCCGGTGGGAGACCCTGGGGGAGTGGCGGCAACTCCGCGCCGCGCAGGAGCAGGTACTCGCCGAAGCGGCAGGGGTGGCGGCGTGATCGTCGCAGTAGCGGCCATCGTCATCGGTGTTGCCACCATCATCGTCTCCGGGATCTCTATCTACCTGTCGTGGAGGTGGTCATGAGCCTCGGGGAGAGGATCCGGGTCGGCCTAGAGTGCGCGCTCATCGCTGAGATGCAGCGCGTGGACCGTCAACTCCTAGCCAAGGCCCCCATTCCCGACAGCACGGCCCCTCCGCTCGAAGAACTTCAGCGGATCCTCGCTGACCTCCAGAAGCGGCAGCCGCGCCGACACCCCCACCTGAGGATGCCGCAGTGAGCGAGATCGCCGATTTCTTGCGGGCCCGGTATGCGGAGCGGCGGGCGCTCGCCCTGTCGGCCAGCCCCGGACCGTGGCACGTCAACGAAGAGAGCGACGAAGTCCTTGCCATGGACGGGATCGCCGTCGCCGAAGGGTTCGCGCTCAGCGGCAGGCAACTGCGGGCCACCACCGAGCACATCGCCGCCAACGATCCCGTCGACGTCATCGCGGACTGCGACGCGAAGCTCGCCCTCGTCGACCTGCACGCGCCGGACTCGTGTGGCGGTGCGGTGGCTCACGTCACCTGCAAGGAATGCTCTCAGGGCTACGAGGTGCACGAGTGGGGGCTGAAGTACCCCTGTCGGACTCTCCGTATTCTCACCCGCCCCTTCGCAGGGCATCCGGATCACAAGGGGGAGGAGTGGGCGCCGTGAGGGACCTCATCCGTTTTCTCCGAGCCCGGTACACGGAACGCCGTGACGAGGCGCACCTGATCCATAGCTCTCGCTGCCGCTCCGCCGGGGCTTCCGGAGAGTGCGACTGTCGCATCCCCCAAGAGGTGATCGCAGACCTCAACATGAAGCTCGCACTGATCGACATGCACGAGGAAGCGGCGGAGCAGTACTCCGCGCACGGTCCGGCATGGGATCACGAATCAGAAGTGGGGCGCGCCCGCACGGCGACCCTGCGCCGAGTCCTCCGCGACCTCACTCGCCCGTTCGTGGACCACCCCGACCACCAGGGGAAGGAGTGGGCCCCGTGAGCCAAGGCAGGCCGTTCATACCCGCGCACGAACACCAGCGGAGCCAGAAAGACCGGATCAGGCTGCCCTTCCGGCACCTCGTGGACCCGCAAGACCCGTACTACTACGACATCTCGATGCACCTGGAGATGGAGCGCCGGGCAGGAATCGAGATCGACCAGACCGTCGCCGACAACGCGGTCAAGTTCATCCACTGGAAGCACGGCCAGGCCAAGGCGAAGGAAGAAGAACGCAGGGCATTCCAGCGAGCCCAGGCGCGTGAAGCTCAGGAAGCCGCCGAGGCATGGAAGGTCCGGCGCGAGGAAGCCAGGGCGTGGAAGGAATCGCCCGGCATCGTCTACTACATCTTGCGCGGCCCACTCATCAAGATCGGTACAACGACCCGGCCACGCGCGCGATTCGACTCCTTGATGCCCGACGCGGTCCTCGCCGTCGAACCTGGAGACAAGGAACTCGAAGGCCTCCGGCACACACAGTTCGAACCCCTCCGAGACCGCAACGTCGGTCGCGAGTACTTCACGCCCGGTTCTGAACTCATCGCTCATATCCGCGTACTGCGCGAGGAGCAGGGCGTACCTCATATCCCTCACGCGTCACTTGTCTCCCGCGAGGCTGCTGAAGCGACCGTTACAGAACTCCTTGCCCTCTGAGCTGCGCGAGCATATTCTGTTTCAAGTTGGACTTGTCTGTCTTGAAGGGGTCGCCGCGAGGCGGCCCTTTTTGCGTGCCTGGGGGTGGTCGAATGCCAGGCCTGCTCATCCCCCTCGACTTGGCCGCTCACGTCGCCGGGCGCCCCGCCGCGACTATCCGGCGCTGGGCTTCGGAAGGCCGCCTGACGCGACACCACGACTACAGCAGGCGCCGCAACGGAGTCCTCTACGACATCGACGAGATCCCTGAAGCGGTCCGCGACAAGGACACGTTGAGACTCATCGCGCCTGGTGCGACACCCCCGGTCCTCGGCGGCTCGGTTCCACTCGCCGCCTGAAGCCCCTGCGCACGGTGGTCGCGCAGGCCGGGCCTTGTAGCGCACCCCCCCGCGCTCGGCCCTCGCTGTCCGCCCGGCCGTGGGGGCCGGGCGGACACGCAACCCCCAGTCGGGGCGGTCCCGGTGCTCCCGCCCCTCGTCCCGCCGCCCACTTCACCCATGCCAGGCGGCGGGACACCCCCAAGACGAGGACGCCGTCGGCAGACGAGGGCTGTCGTCCACTGCTGGCCAGTACCGGTTCGACTCCGGAACGGCGGCGCTCCTTGATCACCCTCTTGCCGCGGGAGGCAGGCATGCCCGACGAACACACCTACGCCCTGACGATCGAAGCCTCCGGCGAGGTCACCCCCGCCCACCCCGACACCACCGAGCCTGAGCCTGAGGAGGCCGAGCGATGACCGCAGGACTCGCCCCCGGCCTCGTGTCCGGCTGGCTCGACACGCTCCGCACCACCGGCAACGGCGGCACCTCGTACACGGCTGTCGCTGGCACGTTCGTGCAGCTGCACACCGGCGACCCCGGCGCAGCAGGCACCGCCAACGTCAGCGTCGGCTCCACCACCCGCAACAGCTTCGTGTTCTCCGACTCGTCCGCCGGCTCCGCCCTGTCGCTGGGCACCCCGCCCTCGGCGTGGACCAACGGCGGCACGTCGGAAACGCTCACCCACATCTCGGTGTGGACGGCCAGCAGTTCCGGGACGTTCTTGTTCTCGGTGGCGCTGACGGCATCGAAGGCGTGGGCGTCCGCGGATTCCTTCTCGCTCGCCACGCTCGGCGCCAGCCTCACGCCGCAAGCTGCCTGACGGCCTGACCGGAGGCGGTCCGCATGACCACCTACCTCGCCCAGGCCAACACCGGCAGCGACGCACTCGCCTCATCCAGGGCGGTCTCGAAGCCAGGCGGCGTCAACGCTGGCGCCGTCGGGGTCTTCTGGCTGGCCCGATGGAACGAAGCCGCCAGCTTCCCTGCGGTGACACCCCAGTCCGGTGCGGTACTGCGCGGCACGATCACATCCGGCAACAGCCAGACCCTCGTCTACCTGATGAAGGTCGCCGCAGAGACGACGTTTACGTTCTCGTGGACCGGAGGCCGCTGGTCGGCGCTCAGCGCACTATTCTTCGACGGCGTCGACCCGGCCCTCGACTTGGCCACCGCGCCGTTCCAGTCGGCGACAGGGACCGGTACCAGCATCACCACCCTGACGGTGACCACCGTCAACGCGGCGGCTTTGGCCTGGCACGTCCACACGCTCGCCGGTGGGGTGGCGTCCCACACCCCGCCCACCAGCTTTACCGAGATCGCCGACGTCGCCCCGTGGGCGTCGGCTTACCGCATCTCACCGGCAGACGGCAGCCAGTCCGCGGCAGCCGCCACGAACAACACGTCGGGCTTGTGGCTCGCCGGTCTGGTCGCGCTCGCCCCGGCCGCCAGCGGCGGCATCACGGGCGATGCAGCACTCGCATCCACCGCCACCATGTCCGCCGCCGGTACGCGTGCCGCCGTCGGCTCCTCGGCTCTTGCCGCGACTGTGTCCCTGTCCACGTCGGGCGTGCGCGCCACAGCAGGTGCAGCGGCGCTGACTCCTGCAGCTGGCCTGACCGCGGGTGGTGTTCGTGCCGCATCCGGTGCGGCGGGCCTCGAGGTGTCGGCGTCCCTGGTCGCCGACGGGCTCGTGAACCACCCAGGCCACGCCTCGCTGGGCGCGAACGCTGCCCTCGCGGCGAGCGGAGTACGCGCCACCCAAGCGGACACGGTGCTCACCGCGACGGCAGCCCTGGACGCTTCCGGGCAGACAGCAGCGGTCGACGAGGCCAGCCTCACGGCCACCGCGACCCTTGCGGCGGCAGGACAGCGCGGCGTCGTCACCGCGGCGGACCTCGAGGCCGCGGCGGCTCTGGCGGCGCAGGGGCAGGTCACCTATAGCGGTGACGGCCCCCTCGCAGTCACGGCCGCGCTGACGGCTGACGGAACGCTGGGCGAGCCGCCCGTAGTCGGAGCCGCCGCCCTGAACATGGCGGGGCTCCTAGCCGCGGTAGGCGAGCGTCGTGCGGTCTCACAGGCCGCCCTGCAAGCAGCAGCGGCCCTCGCAGTAGCCGGAACCACGGCAGCCACCGGTAACGCGGGGCTCGTCGCCACGGCGACGCTCACGGCCAGCGGCACCGTCCTCGTCGAGAACGAGGACGTCATCCTCACCGTCGGCGCCCCCTACAGCCCCTGGGCGGTGGGAGAGCCGTACACATCCGCATGGACCGTGCACCCGCCGTACCTGTGACCGGGAGGTGGGTGCGTGCAGATCCCCGCCAGCAGCACTGAGTACCTGAAAATTCCGGTCACGGCCGCGGTCGGAGTCGACCTGACCGGATCCCCGGTGCGGATCGCGGCGGTCGCGCACCGCGACAACCCGTCCGGCGCGGAATGGAAGACCGCCGAGTGGGCTGGCGGCGACGCGCGGCTCCTCATCGGCCCCGGCAGTGAACTGGTCCTCGCCCGCGGCGACTACCGCGTCTGGGTGTCCGTGGATCCGCCGGGCGCCGAGAACATCACCCGCGTGTCCGGCCACCTCGGCGTCACCTGACCTGAAAGGAGGGCAGTAGACATAGCGGACAACTTGACCAATACGGCCGAGAATCGATGCCTCGACTGGATCATGGGGACGGCGACAACCGCCCCCACCCTCCCGTTGAAGGTCGCACTCGTCACCGCCAACGGATCCGACTCCGCAGCCGGCACTGAAGCGACCGGCGGCAGCTACGTGCGCAAGAACCTCACCGTCGGTGCCGCAGCGTCGGGCGCCACCTCCAACTCCGCCGACCTCGTCTGGACGGGCATGCCCGCCGGGACTTTCGTCGGCGTCGAAGTCTGGGACTCCGCAGGCGTGCCGATCCGCCTCTGGTACGGGCCGCTCGCCGCGAGCCGCACGCTGTTGGCCGGGGATGAGCTCAAGATCACCGCGGGCACGCTGGCATTCGCCCTTTCATGATCGCGGGGTGAGTCATGGCCCTGCTCTCCACCCTCGTCGACAATTTCAACGACGGAATTATCGGACCCGACTGGGGAAACTCCTACGGCGGCGTGACCGAGACGGGCGGCCGGGCTCGCCTCCCGTGCGTGGCAGGCAACTACTCCGGCTACCAGACCGCCAAGGTGTGGACGCTCGCCGGGAGCTCTGTCTACCTCCAAGTGCCGACCGCCCCAGCGGCCAACGGCGGCAGCCCTGAAGTGCAGGTTGTGTTCAGCATCATCACGAATACGGCTGGCACGAACCTCGCCTTCAACATCAACACCGCGGCGGGGACGATCCGCTGCGAGTCGAACGTCGCCTACTTCGACGGGGCCGCGGTCAGCCTCACCTACTCGGCGGTCACGCACCTGTGGCTGCGGATCCGCGAAACCGGCGGGAACGTCCTGTGGGACACATCGACCGACGGCAGCAGTTGGACGAACCGCCGCACCCTCGCGACCCCGGCCTGGGTGACCGCAGCGATCAACACCTGCGCCCTCGACCTGTGGAGCTTCCGCACCAACGGCACCACCAACTTCGCCGAGATCGACAACGTCAACACCCCGGCTTCCAGCGCCAGCACCTACTTCGGGTCGGCTGCGCTCACGGCCGATGGCACGCAGACCGCAGCGGCGACCCGCTCCATCGTCGTCGCCGGCAGCCTGAGCGCGGAGTCCAACCTCGATGCCACCAGCGTGCAGACGGCGGGCGCCTCCGCGTCACTCTCCGGCGCCAGCGAACTCAGCGCACGCACCGATGCTGTCGACACCGACGACATCACCGTCCAGTACAGCGAGCCCCGCGGGGGATGGACGGTGAGCGAGCCGTGGATCTAGCCGCCATCAGCACGGAGTTTGTGAAGGTCACCGTCGTCGCGAAGTCGGGCGGAACCACAATCCAATTGGCGGTACCACCGCAGTTCGCGTTTCTCCTCACCGATACGAGCCCGGTCGCCGAGGACTGGCTGACGGGCGAGTGGGTCGCCCCGCACGGACGGATCCTCATCGGCCCCAACGGTGGTGTGACCACGCTGGTCGAGGGCGACTACACGGTGTGGATCAAGTTCGCGGGCGGATCAGAAACCCCCGTCTACCGGACTGGTTTGCTGAAGGTCTACTGAACGGAGCCCGTACCGTTGATCTCCGTTCTCCTGCCGTCTCGTGGCCGACCCCAGCCACTCGCGGACACGGTGGCGACACTCCTCGAACTGGCAGACAAGCCAGGCGGCATCCAGATCCTGATCGCCGCCGACCCCGACGACCGGCCCACCTTGCAGGTCTCGCTGCCCTGGCAGGCCAGCGTCTGGACGGCCCCGGAACGCTACGGCTACCCGCGGCTCCACAAGTACGTGAACCGGCTCGCAGAGCAGGCCGACGGGGACTGGCTGATGCTGTGGAACGACGACGCCCGCATCCTCACCGAAGGCTGGGACAGGCTCGTCGAGGAACGTGAGCCCAGCGTGCTGTGGCCGCACAGCAACGACATCGCGACCTGCAACACCTTCCCGGTCTGGCCCCGCGCTTGGACCGATCACCTCGGTCATGTGTCCCTGTCGCCGCACTGCGACTCGTGGATCCAATACCTCGGCCAGACCCTGGGCCTGCACGAACGCGTCCAGATCGAGGTCCTCCACGACCGGGCTGACCTCACCGGCGGGCACGACGACCAGACCCGCGCCGAATCGCTGGCCGGCTACCGCACCGCCGACTACGGCAGCCCCGCCATGGACGCAGCCCGCGCCGACGACGTCGCCGCCCTCAAGCAACTCCTCAACATCGCCTAACGGTCGGGCCCGCGCCCGGACCCGCGCCCCGGAAGGTAACCCCACATGAGCACAGTCGGATGGATCGGCCTCGGAAAACTGGGCGTCGTATGCGCCCTCACCCTCGCCAAGCACGGCGGCCACAACGTCATCGGCTACGACCCCTCGCCGCGGCCCGGACGGATCCTCCGAGGCGAGACCCCGCCACCGCAAGAAGAGGGCATCGAGTCGCTCCTCGCGAGCGCCGAACTCACCCTGGCGTCCACGCCGTTGCAGGTCGTGGCCAGCATCGACCGTGTCGTCTTCGTGGCCGTACAGACCCCGCACAGCCCCGCCTACGGCGGCGAGCAGCCCATGCCGGACGAGCCCAGCGACTTCGAATACCAGCATCTCGTCCAGGCCGTTCGTGACCTGTGCCGGTCTGCGGCACTGCAGGCGAAGCCGATCACAATCGCTGTCGTCTCCACCTGCCTGCCCGGCACGATGAACCGGTTGATCCGGCCGCTGCTCAACGAGTTCACGACGCTCGTCTACAACCCGGCGTTCATCGCCATGGGTACGACGATCGCCGACTACCTCAACCCGGAGTTCGTACTCCTCGGAGCCGACGACCCCCGGCACGTCGAACCGGTCCTCGACATCCACGCCACGGTCCACGACCGCACGGCGCAGATCATGGGAATCGAGTCGGCTGAGCTGACAAAGGTCGCCTACAACGTCGTCATCTCCACAAAGATCGTCGTGGCAAATGCGCTCATGGAGATCTGCCACAAGACCGGCGCCGACTGCGACGCCGTCACCGACGCGCTCGCCGCGGCCACCGACCGTGTCGTCTCCGCGAAGTACATGCGCGGCGGCATGGGAGACGGCGGCCACTGCCACCCCCGGGACTTGATCGCCATGTCGTGGCTCGCCCAACGCCTCGACCTGTCCACCGACGTGCTCGGCTACATGGTGCGCGCACGCGAAGCCCAGTCTGAGTGGCTCGCCGACCTGGCCCAGCAGTGGGCCGACCAAACCGGCTTCGGCGTTTGCATCCTCGGCAAGGCGTACAAGCCCGGCTCCGACCTCACCGGCGGCAGCCCGGCCCTGCTCCTCGCGCATCAACTCCGCGGACGCGGGCTCGATCTGGAGCACTGGGATCCGCACGTCGACACGGGCGGCTCGTTCGCACCCGACCAGCCCGGTGTCTTCGTGATCGCCACCCGGCACGACGTGTTCCTCCAGTACCACTTCCCGGCCGGCTCGATCGTCATCGACCCGCACGGCTACATGCCCGACCAGCCCGGCGTCACCACCATCCGGGTCGGGAGGAAGTCATGAGCGTCATCGACTACGACCTGGAGTTCCTGGAGGACGGCCGCACCATCGAACTGATCTCCATCGGCATGGTGTGCGACGACGGCCGCGAGTACTACGCCGTCAACCGCGACATGCCCGTCCGGAAGATCCGCAAGCACGCGTGGCTGATGGAGCACGTCGTGCCGAGCCTTCCGAAGGGGCACGGCGACCGACGCAACCACGTCCCGAAGTCCTGGCTGTTCGACTACGCCGACCCGATCGTGAAGCGTCGCGAGCGGATCGCCGACGACGTCATGGACTTCATCCGTGCGGCCGGGCCGGCCGTCCAGCTGTGGGCCAACTACGGCGCCTACGACCACGTCGCCCTCGCGCAGCTCTGGGGGCGAATGATCGACCTCCCCGATGGCGTGCCGATGTTCACCAACGACATTCAGCAGGAGCGTTCCCGCCAGGGCCTCGCCTGGGACGACCTGCCGCAGCAGGAGAGTGGCGAGCACAACGCCCTCGCTGACGCCCGCCACAATCAGGCGGTCCGCCGCTGGCTCGCCGCACGCGGAGAGGGGGGATCGCTGTGAATCCCCAGGATGTCATCGCAGCATGGGACCAGCCTGGCGCCACCGCGTCCATCCACCCCACACGCGGCATCAGCGAAGACGCCTACTGGGGCAGCGGGCAGGCGCAGGCCGACCTCCTCGCCCTCGACATCCCGGCCGGCGGGAAGGCCCTCGACTTCGGTTGCGGTGACGGCCGCGTCGCCATTCCGCTGAGCAAGCTGGGCTACGACGTGACCGCTGTCGACGCCTCACCGCGCATGCTCGCCGCACTCGCCGAACATGCCCCCGATCTGGCCACGTTCCAGTCCGACGGATCCGACCTGAGCAAGCATCTCGGTCGCCGCAAGTTCGACGCCGTGTACTGCCTCGCCGTCCTCATCCACCACAGCTACGAGACCGGGGAGCAGCTCATCGGGCGCCTGCGCAGCATCGTGCGCAAGGGCGGCGTTCTCGTCCTCGACTGGCCTACCGCCGACGATCCCGCCGAAACCGAGGCGTGGATCGGCGTCACCACCTGGTCACGTGACCAGCAAGACGACATCACGACGCAGCTCGGCCTGACTCGTCTGGACGTCGACCGGCCCTGGCCGGTGTACCAGGCATGAGCGTCGCCGTCGTCATCCCGTGGCGGCCCGGCACGGCCGAGCGCAACGCCCACCACGAGTACGTTCGCGCCCACCTCGTGGCGCTGCTCCCCGACGCGATCCACCTCGACGTCGACAGCGGGCACCAGCCGTTCTCTCGGGCCGGATCCCGCAACGAAGGCATCCGGCAAGCCCAAGCGGCCGGGGCAGGCGTCGTCGTCCTCTGCGACGCCGACACCCTCCCTGAGCCGGAGCCCCTGTACGCGGCCATCGCGGCAGCCTCAGACGGTGTCCTGCACCTGCCGTACAGCTGGTACCGCGGCCTGTCGCGCGACGGAACCCAGGCCTACCTCACCGGCGCCCCAGCGGACAAGTGCTCGACCGACCTCGCCCACGAATGGGCCACAGGCGGAGTCCTCGTCATCCAGCCCGGCGCCTGGTGGCAGGCGGGCGGCATGGATGAACGCTTCACCGGCTGGGGCTTCGAGGATGCCGCCTACCGCATCGCGGCCGACGCGCTCATCGGTCCGACCATCCGCCACAACGGCACAATCACGCACCTGTGGCATCCGCAAGAGTCCGACCTCGGCAGCCCCCAGCACGTCGCCAACGGGCAGCTCTGCCAGCGCTACGTCGACGCCACCGGTAAGGCGGATGAACTTCGGGCGCTCGTTGCCGAGCACGCTCACGCCACAGCCTGAACCGGAAGGGGATGCCGTGGCCCGCTCGATCTACCGCTACGAGATCCCCGTCGACGACCAGTGGCACGCCCTCGACCTCACCGGAGATGTCGTCCACGTCGACTGCCGTGACATCTACGTCGTCGAACTGTGGGCCATCCACGCCGACGGGCCCGTGAAGCGGCGCGGTTTCCGCGTCTACGGCACTGGCCACCCCATGCCTGACGACGTGATGTACGTCGGTACCACCATCGCGCCTGGCGGCCACCTCGTCTGGCACCTCATGGAACTGCCCCAACCCCACGGAAGGCCCGCGCCATGAGCACCCTGACTACGCCCTGATCGACCGGCTCGAACGCCAACTCGGCATCGGCCAGCAGGTCAAGGCAGATCCGCAGCTCCGTCGCGACCGCACCGTCTGCCTGATCAAGGACTGCGACGGCACCGACACCGAACTCCGCACCTGGCAAGGCCAGCTGATCATGCGGCTCCACGAACACTGACCACCCCACATCGGAAGGCCCGCGCCCATGGCCCGCTACCGCAAGAAGCCCGTAGAGATCGATGCCGTCCGCTGGACTGAAGACGAGCCCATGCAGATGCTCATCGACTTCACGAACGGCCTCGTCAAGCTCAACGACGTCGACCGCGAGTTCACCGTCTACGACCGCCTGCACGACACGTGGGTCAAGTTTGAGTACGGGGACTGGATACTCAAGGGAGTCCAGGGCGAGTTCTACCCCTGCCGAGACGACGTCTTCGCCGCCACCTACGAGGCGGTGGACGCCTGATGGCCCGCATCCAGATCCTCGAACTCCCCGAAGGCAGCAGCGACGACCGGCCGCCGTTCGTCCTCGTCATCGACGAGACCGCACCGCAGCGCTACATCCTCGGCGCCGACACCACGTGGCGCGACCACTGGCAGGACATCGCCGACAAGATTGGCGCACGCGGCGTCATCGTCACCCCCGACACCGTCGACATCCCCGCCAACGACGTACCCGTCGACGAGAACGGCCACCCCCTCTTCTTCAAGGTCCACGTCGAGGGCGAGTTCGAACGGTTCCGCGAGCAGCTGCGAGACGAGATCCGCAAGGCCCAGGCCGATCTGCGGGCAGGTCTGCGATGAGCGGCGGCAGCTACAACTACCTCTTCGCCGCCGCCGACCTCGAAGATCTCCAGGCCCGACGCTGGGACCTCGAAGAGATGGCCAGCCGCCTCGCAGGCCTCGGCTACGCACAAGACGCGGCACGCGAGACCGAAGAACTCCTCGTGCTCTACCGGCAGTGGGAGACCCGCGCCAGTGTCCGCCTCGCCCGCCTCAGCGACGTGTGGAAAGCCGTCGAATGGTGGGACTCCCACGACAGCAGCGAGGATCGCGTGCACGAGGCCCTCGCCAAGTACCGGGACGACACCTACGGGACGACGACGCCATGAGCGGCGGCTGGTCTGGATCGAACAGGCGGCAACGCCTCCCGTCCGGGTGGGCGAAGATCAGGGCCCGGATCTTGGAACGCGACCCGATCTGCAAGATCTGCGACGTGCGGCCCAGCCGTTTCTGCGATCACATCGTGGCGAAGGCAGACCTTCACGGGCCTGCCGATCTTCAGGGAGTTTGCGGCCCCTGCCATGATCGCAAGAGCAGTCGCGAGGGAAACGACGCGCAGCGCGCCAACCCCAAGCCCGGACGGATCAGGCCCGGCGAACGGCACCCCGGACTCCTGTGAGGCGGTGACCATGCCGCGCTATCTCATCGTCCACGCCGAACGACGTGGCGACGACACCCTCATCGAAGACCCGAGGCTCACCGTCCAGTTCACCGACGGCTGGGTCATCTTCAAAGACCACACCCCCTTCGGAGAACACGACCTCACCGGCGGAACCCACGTCGTGCTCGCAATACCCTCCGCGCAAGTCCTACGAGTCGAGCGGGTAGACGAAGACCCGGAGCCCGAAGACCAGAAGCCCGCGCCAAACGAGGAGTGATCCACGTGGCGAGCAAGGGACGAGGCGGACGCAGCCGGCGAGGCAACGCCGCCCAGCTCAAGACGTACTGGGCGACGGGGGCAGGATCAGCCAAGATCCGCTGGAACACTCGCGGGGACCACACGCGCTGCTCGAAGCAGCTGGCCAAGTACCTCGGACCAAGAGCCAAGGCGTACTGCGCGAGGCTCCACTTCGAGCGCACCGGAGTCTGGCCAGGCGACCGCCGTAACGTCGGCCGACGTAGGACCCGTTGATGCCAGCGGTTGCGTACTCGCGATGCTGCGTGTGCAGCAGCCCGACCCCTGTCACCTTCACCTCCGATCCTGCACGCCGACCAGGCGAGCCGATCACTCTGGTCGCGGACGCGACCGATGTGTGGGCACACGCATGGACCCATGAGGTGCAGGTGGACACCGACCAGTGAGGGTGAGGGCAGGCGGTGCCGCCACCCATGCCGCCCACCCACCCCAGGTGGCAGGGGGTAGGGCACGGGCAGGGCAGCGGTCGGGGTGAGGCATGCATGCACTGCATGGTGATGCGATGGTGATCGCGTAAGAGTGATCGATTGTTGGTCTTCGAAGTGATCAATGATCAAGTCGAGGAAGATCGAGAACGGTGATCGACTAGTGATCGTCTAGGCGAGATGCCTCAGGGCTTAGACGTATCCGTTAAGGCCCTAGGGGTTCTGCGGCCGTCTTGATCGTCCGGTGATCGCTTAGGTGATCCAAGTGATCTCCATCGCGGATCATGCCTCTGACCTGGGAGTATGTCCCCCACCTGCGGTTTCTTCGGATCGGGACCGTATACACGCTGAGGTCGGCTACGGGTCTGGGGGATCCGTGACCTGCGGTTATGTACTGGCGGTCTAGACCGTCGCATCGGCCCATGCCTTGAATGTAGTGCATCTGTGCAGGTCAAAGCCTTGTAGCCTACACGCCGCTGCCGCTATGATGGCATCATGCCGACCCCATCATGCGCTGTCTGTGCTGGTCCTCTACCGGTGATGCACCGGTCGGACCGACGGCACTGCTCGCGATCGTGCGAGGCCAAGGCATACAGGGCGCGCCGTCGTCAGCGGGCCGACGTTGATCCGATCCCCGTTGACCTGCGAGTTCGTGACCGGTGGGTGCGATGGAGCGAGCGCAAGGTGCCACTGCGCACCGATGCCAAGTTCGCCTCCGTCACCGACCCTTCATCGTGGTCGGACTACGGGGCGGCGGCGCGAAGCCGGGCCGGTGTCGGGCTCGGCTACGTCCTGACGGTCGCCGACGACATCCTCTGCATAGACCTCGACCACGTCCTGGCCGCAGACGGAACGCTTGAACCGTGGGCGGCAGACCTCCTCGCCCGCGTGCCGGAGACGTTCATCGAGGTGAGCCAGTCAGGGGCCGGGCTGCACATCTGGGGCCGCGGCAGCCTCAGGAGCGGCCGACGGATCGCGATGCCGAATGGCAGCGGCTTTGAGGTGTACGGAGACCGCAGGTACATCGCCATGACCGGCAAGGTGTGGCGCAACTCCCCAAGCGTGCTGGCCGATCTATCCGAGCTGCTCCCAGCGCTGATCTAGCACTGAAGGGGGTGATGGCCGTGGCCGGCCGAGGCCCCCAGCCGAAGGACCCTTCGCGGCGCGCCCGGGGCAACAAGGATCCGATCGCCCAGACCATTCTTCGTTTCGAGCAGGCGGAGCCCCCCGATCTGCCCACGCTTCAGGTGATGAAGGACGGCGAGCTCGTCGAGCATTCGTGGCCGGCCCGGACGTTGGACTGGTGGGAGATGTGGAAGGCGTCCCCGCAGGCCGAGCACTTCTCTTCGACCGACTGGGACTTTCTCCTGGATACGGCCGTGGTGCATGCCCGGCTGTGGTCCGGCGAGATGTCGGCGGCGGGCGAACTGCGGCTGCGGGTCGCCAAGTTCGGCGCGACGCCCGAGGACCGCGCCCGTCTGCGGATGCAGTTCGCGCAGGCCGACGAGGCGGACAGTAAGCGACCCGAAGGGTCCCGTTCAGCCCGCGAGCGTCGCGGCACGCTGCATGCGCTGCCTCCGCCGGAAGCCTCTGGGGGGTAGCCGTGCCGTGGAAGCCGCCGGAACCCGGAGCAGTCCCGACCTTGGGATTCGAGGTCATCGACTGGATTTCGGAAATGCTGGCGGCCCCGGACCGCGGCGACTACGAACCGTTCCTGCTGTACCCGGAGCAGGAGGACTTCGTCCTCCGCTACTACGAGATCAACCCCGCGACAGGCAAGCGCCGCTTCCGGCGAGGGGTCATCAGCAGGCCGCGCGGGTGGGGCAAGAGTCCATTCCTGGCGGCCCTGGCGATCGTCGAGGCTCTCGGCCCTGTCGTGCCGGACGGTTGGGATGCCGGAGGGCAGCCGGTCGGGAAGCCGTGGTCTGAGGTGCGGACGCCGTTGGTGCAGATCGCGGCGGTGTCGGAGACGCAGACGAAGAACACGTGGGCGCCTCTGCTGGAGATGCTTCAGGGGCCTGTGATCGATGCGTATCCGGGGCTGGAGCCGCTCGATACGTTCGTCAACTTGCCGCGGGGCCGGATCGAGCCGATCACGTCGTCGGCTCGGACAGTGAAGGGAAACAAGCCGGTCTTCGCGGTGCTGGATCAGACCGAGGAGTGGGTGCGGTCGAACCGGGGGAACCGGCTGGCGGAAACGATGAGGATTAACGCCGCGAAGGTCGGCGGCACAACGATCGAGTCTCCGAACGCCTTCATCCCCGGCGAGGGGTCGGTGGCCGAGGAGTCCGCGGCGTTCTGGGCGAAGATCCGTGAGGGTCGGGCCCGGGACGACGGCTTGTTCTACGACCACCGCGAGGCGCCGCCTGAGACCGATATGACGGACCGCGTCTCGTTGTTGTCCGGCCTCTCGTTCACCTACGGCGACTCGGCCGACCGTAACGGCGGCCACGTTGACCTGGACACCATCGTCGCCACGATCTGGGACCCCAGCACGGACCCCCAGACGGCGCGAGCGGACTTCCTGAACCAGATCACGCACGCTTCGGACTCGTGGATCTCGCAGCCAGAGTGGGCCAGCGTGGCTGACCTCGAAAGGACTGTCGACTCAACCGATGAGATAGTCCTTGGCTTTGACGGTTCGCGGCGCCGGTCTCGCGGAGTTACGGATGCCACGGCCCTGATGGGCTGCCGCGTCAGCGACGGGCATCTGTTTCTCCTGGGGTGCTGGGAGCAGCCGGAAGGACCGTTCGGTGCAGACTGGCAGGTCCCGACGGTGGAGGTGTTGGCCGCTGTCGAGGACGCATTCAGGGACTATCGCGTCGTCGGTATGTATGCGGACCCCGCCAAGTGGGAATCGCATGTCGCGGCCTGGGAGGCGAAGCACGGTAGGCGCCTGAAAGTGAAGGCGTCCGCGAACCATCCGATCGAATGGTGGATGACGGGCGGCCGGTCGGTACAGATCGTGCGCGCTCTGGAGAAGTTCCGATCCTCGGTGACCGACGGCGAGCTGACGCATGACGGCACGAGCGTGCTGACGCGTCACATCCTCAACGCCCGCCGCCGTGAGTCGAGGTCGGGCATTCAGATCATGAAGGAACACCCCGAGTCGCCTCGCAAGATCGATGCCGCGATAGCGGCTGTCCTCGCCTGGCAGTGCCGGGTGGACGCCATGGCCAAGGGGCTGGGCAAGAAGTCAAAGGCGCGCCAGGGACGGGTGGTGGTGCTGCGGTGACGATCTCCATCCCCGAACTGCCGCTGGTGTATCTGTCGGACTACGAACTCGCAATGATCAACATGTTGCGGGCGGACATGATGCGGGACCGGCATGCGCTGCTGTTGCGGGATGCGTACTTCAACGGGGAGCAGCTGGTCCGGGACCTCGGCATCAGCATCCCCCCGCAGCTGCAGAACCTGCATACGGTGATCGGCTGGCCACGGGTTGGCGTCGAGTCGCTGGAGGAGCGCCTCGACTTGGAGGCGTTCCGGTGGGCGGATGGCGCCGACTCATCGGAGCTGACAGAGATCGCCGAAGCGAACGATCTGTTCGACGAGTCGAGCCTCGCGCACCTGGACGCGCTCACCTACGGCCGCGAGTATCTGGCGGTCGGCTCCGGTGATCTCGACGGGGACGGGCCGCCGCTGATTTCGGCGGAGTCGCCGCTGGACATGACGCTGCTGTGGGATGCCCGTCTGCGCATGGGTACTGCGGCGCTTCGTGAGTGCGCGGCTGACACGTTCATTGAGTCGGGCCCGGACGAGCGGATGCTGGTGCTGTATCTGCCGAATCAGACTGTGATGGCGCTGCCGTCGGAGTCGGGCGGCTGGGAGGTCATCGGCCGCGACATCCATAATCTCGGCGTGGTGCCGGTCGTCAGGATGGCGAACCGGCAGCGCACCGCGGACCGCGTCGGCAAGTCGGAGATCACTCCGGAGGTCATGTCGATCACGGATGCCGCATGTAGGCGCCTGATGGGCATGGAGGTAGCTGCCGAGTTCTTCGGCGCCCCGCAGCGCTACATTCTTGGCGCCTCCGAGTCTGCCTTCCAGGATGCCGAGGGCAACGCCAAGAGCGCCTGGGAGACGTACATCGGCCGGATGCTCGCCTTGGAGCGGGACGAAGACGGCAACATTCCCGAGGTGGGTCAGTTCTCGGCCCACGACCCGTCCGGGCAGACAAAGATCATTGACTTGTATGCCCGCATCATGGCGTCGCAGATGTCGGTGGCCCCGCACGTCTTGGGCTACAGCAGCGACAACCCCGCCTCCGCCGACGCGATCAGATTTGCCGACAACCGGCAGGTCAAGAAGGCTGAGCGCCGCATTCGCCGCTTCGGCGCCTCCTGGCAGCAGGCCATGCGCCTCGCCCTGTGGGTGCGCGACGGAGAGCCGCCGGAGAAGACCCGGCGGATCGAGACGGTGTGGCGCAACCCGGCGACACCGACTCTCGCGGCCCAGGTGGACGCGACCGTCAAGCTGGTGCAGGCCGAGATTCTGCCCGCTGACTCCGATGTCGCTCTGGAGATGGCCGGGTTTACCGAGGCGCAGCGTCAACGGATCGCCGCGGACCGCCGTCGCAGCGCCGGCCGGGCCAGCAGCAGCGCACTGATGGATCGCCTCGCCGCACTCTCCGCCGGCGACAGCCCGGTGAGCGCTGAGCCGTCGGAGGCCGACCTTGGCGTCGACGATCTCGGATGACGGTGCGAGTGTCTCGCGATGGAGAGCGGCTCAGTCCGGGCTGACAACGGTGCTGTTGCGGGACCTTCGCGGTGTGCGGCGCCTCATCAACCCGAACCGGCTTCAGGCGACGGTTCCGACGTGGATCGAGGCCGTGATCGCGGTTGTTGCCCGCTACGCGGACGTGTCCGCGACGCTCGCCGCCGACTTCTACGACGGGGAGCGGGACGCGGCCGGGGTGCCGGGATCGTTCACGGTGCCGGTGGCTGATCCGCCCCCGGACGAACAGGTTGACGCCTCGCTGCGGTGGGCTACGAAGGATCTGTGGCCGCGCGACGAGGCCGATGCAACTCTCGCCCAACTGGAGCCGCTCGACGTCCGTCTGGATGCTGCCATGTCCAAGACCGATGGCGCGATCGAGCGACTGGTGCTGAATGCAGGTCGCCAGACGGTGCGTGAAGCCGTCGAACAGGACCGCGGGGCAGTGGCCTATGCGCGTGCCGCCGCTCTCGGCTGCTGCTCGTTTTGCGCGCTCATGTCCAGCCGCGGGGCAACTTACAAAGATCGCGGAACAGTCGGTGAGGACGCCAACGATCGCTTCGTCGGCAACGACAGCGTGATCAAGTTCCACAACTTCTGCCGCTGCCAGCCGATACCCGTCTTTAGGGGACAGGCCTTCGAGCTGTCAGCGAAGGCGCAGGAATGGGACCGCATCTACCGCGAGTTCGCCGCCCCCTATCCCGGCCAGCAGCTCCAGCGCTTCCGGGCAGCCCTGGCTGAGCAACGCGCTCTGGCGGATCCCGGATCTTTCTGATCAACGAGGTCGCCCTGGTGGCGGCCTTTCTCATTTCCACAGCCCCTGGAGGGCCGATTCGTCATGCCTGAAGAGACCGAACAGTCCAGCGAGCAGCAGGAGTCCGGCTCCGAGGAGTCCGTCGAGGAGACGGCGACCGAGGAGAGCAGCGACGCGGAGACCGCGGATGACGCCCAGGAGGCGGACGCCGAGGTCGAGGAGAAGCCGTTCGACCGGAAGCAGGCCGAGGCGAAGATCAAGAAGGCGAATTCGGAGGCTGCGAACCTCCGTAAGCGCCTGAAGGATCTTGAGCCGAAGGCCGCAGAGCTGCAGGCCATCAAGGACGCCGAGAAGTCGGAGTCTGAGCGCCTCAACGACCAGCTGACCGCCGCGCAGGAGCAGATCGCCAAGACCAGGCAGCGGCTCGTCCGCAGCCAGGTGACGGCCCTGGCCGGCGTCGCGACGGATGGTCGGGCGGCGTTCGCCGACCCTGCCGACGCGTTCGGCGAGCTGGATCTCAACTCGTACATCGACGGCGATGGCGACATCGACGAGGCGGCTATCGAGGCCGACCTTCAGGCGCTTTTGGAGCGCAAGCCGCACTGGGCGAAGGCCCAGCCCCTGGAGGGCCCGCGGCGCCCGGCACCGGACCGCACTCAGGCATCCGGCGCCAACAAGCAACGGACCCTCAACCCGGCTGACGAGTTCGCCGGGTTCATTCAGGCGCGGCTGAAGTAGCCGCTGAAAGCAGGAAATCATGGTGGCTACGCCCCCGATCAAGCTGTCCGATGTCAATGCGTCTCTTCTGCCGCGCACGATCACGGCGCCGATCTTCGAGAAGTCGGTCGAGCAGTCTGCGATCATGACGCTGGCTCGGCGCGCCCCGCTGGCCATCGACGCGACCACGAGCGTTCCGATCCCGATGGACGTGCCCACCGCCGACTGGGTCGGGCAGGCCGCGAAGAAGCCGCTGTCCAGCGGTGGCGTCGACGTCAAGCAGATGACTGCGAAGAAGCTGGCCGTCCTCATCCCGGTCGCCGAAGAGGTCGTCATGACCAATGCGGGCGGCCTCTGGACGCAGCTCCAGAAGGATCTGCCGACGGCGTTCGCGCGGGCCTTCGACCACGCGGCGATCCACGGCAAGACGATGAAGGGCGCGGCCGGGCCGTTCGACGACTACCTGGCCATGACCACCAATTCGGTGGCGCTGGGCACTGCGTCGCAGGGCACGGGCGGCATCTGGGCCGACCTGGTGACCGGCATGGAAGAGGTCATCGACGACGACTGGGACTACACCGGCACCGTCGCCGACCACCGCCTCAAGCCGAAGCTTCTCCTGGCCACGGACACCACGGGCCGGCCGATCCTGGTCGACACGCAGACTCCGGGCACCGACATGGCGGCGGCGGGCACGTTGATCGGCGAGCCGCTCGCCTACTCGCGCTCGGTGTCGGGCAAGCAGCGCCGGCAGTCCGCGTCCACGGACACAGGCCTTCGGGCGATCGGCGGGGACTGGTCCCAGTCGGCGTTTGGCGTGGGCATGGACATCACCGTGCGGATCTCCAAGGAGGCCACGTACATCGACGAGGACGGCGGCGTCCACTCCGCGTTCCAGGAGAACCTGGTGCTCCTGCTGGCCGAGGCGTTCTACGGCTATGTGCAGGGCGACGCGGACGCCTTCGTGAAGTACACCGGCACCCCTTCGGGGTCGTGATGGCAGCCGTCCCGGCTTCCGCGCCGGGCGGGACGGCCAAGCCGCTGAAGATCGTGGCCCGCGTGCACGCGTTCCCGCCGGAGCACAATGCGGGGGCCGAACACATGCTCGTGTCCATGCTGCGCCCACTGGTGGAGCGAGGGCACGACGTGCAGGTGTGGCTGTCCCGCTACGGGCAGGTCCACAAAGAGTACGAGTACCGCGGCATCCGCGTGATCCCGCTAGAGTCGCGGCTCGACTATCCGACCGCGATTCGCCGGGCCGATGTGGTGCTGGCGCATCTGGAGACGGTGCCGCCGACGGCGTCGCAGGCCCGCGGGTACGGCAAACCGCTGATCGTCGTCTGCCACAACACGCACAAGCCGACCTTCCGCGACGCCGCCGCTGGAGGGACTGCGCTGGCGGTCTACAACAGCCAGTGGATGGAGCGGGAGGCGGAGATGTTCTTCGCCGAATACCCGAAGTCCACTCGCCCCGAGTCGTCGCTGATCGTGCGCCCGCCGGTGTTCGCCGGCGAGTACGCGACGAAGCCGGGCAAGGCCTTCACGCTCGTCAACTGCAATCCGGAGAAGGGCGGCAAGGTCCTCGAAGCACTGGCCCGCCGCATGCCGGAGCAGCAGTTCCTTGCGGTGCGCGGCGCCTACGGGACGCAGATTCTGCCGGACCTGCCGAACGTCGAGATCGTCGAGCACGTCGACGGCCAGGACATGCGGGAGAAGGTGTACGGCCGCACGCGAGTGCTGCTCATGCCGTCCTCCTACGAGTCATGGGGTCGGGCCGGCATCGAGGCGTTGGCCAGCGGCATCCCCGTCGTGGCACACCCCACTCCAGGGCTGTGTGAGTCGCTGGGTGAGGCCGGGATCTTCGTGGACCGGTCTGACACCGACGGCTACGAGGCGGTCCTGCGGAAGCTCGCGTCCGCTGCCGAGTACCGGCTTGCCAGCAAGCGGGCCAAGGCGCGGTCTGCCGAACTCGACCCGACCGCTGACCTTTCCGCCTGGTGCGAAGCCGTGGAGGCCTTGCCCGCCTAGGAGGCTGCTGTGGCATTCGAGATCCCGACAGCGGAGGATCTGGGCCTCTACCTGGACCTGGATGAGATCGGCGGGGACCGGGCAGCGCTGCTGATCCGGCAGGCCATCAATCTCTGCCAGACGGTGGTGAAGCCTCTCCCTGAGGGCGCCGAGGCCGTGGTCTTGTCGGTTGCGGGACGTGCCTACACCAATCCGCAGCAGGTGTCTTACGAGACGATTGGCCCTATGTCGGTGCAGCGTCCGACAGGGTCGGGCGGCCTGTATCTGACGAAGGCCGACAAGTCGGCGCTCAAGTCGCTGGCTGGCCGGGGTGGTGCGTTCACGGTCGACCCGACGCCGGAGACTGCGGATCCCTCGCCGACCTGGCTCATCGACGACGCGGGCCTCGCCGACGAGTTCGAGCCGGGCTGGGGGTACACCTGATGCCAGGCCTCTACCCCTTCGGGGAGACGGTCGTGCGTCTACGGCGCGGGCCTTCGCCAGGGCGTGATCCGCGGGGCCAGCCAATTCCCGGCCCGCTCCTGGAGACGTCCGTGAAGGGCTGTGTCGTGACGCCGCGCCAGTCCACGCCCCAGGTGGGCGGGGATGACCAGCAGGCTCGCGACACCGTCGTTGTCGGATGGACCGTGTACGCGCCTGCGGGTTCCGACTGGCGCACCACTGATCAGGTGCGGGTGCGCGGCGAGGTCTGCGAGATCACTGGCGAGCCCGGCGACTGGGGACGCAACCCCTTCACCGGCCTCCGCGGGCCGATCCAGTTCGCCGCAGACCGCGTCACCGGCTAGCCGCCCCGTCAGCACCTCAATCACGCAAGGAGGCGGTCATGGGCGCGCGATTCAAAATGTCCCGTAAGGGCGTCGGGCAGATGCTGCGCATGCCGACCATGCAGGCAGAGATGCTGCGCCGCGCCGAGGTCATCAAGGACGTCGCCGTCGGAATGTCCCCCGTAGATGAGGGTGGCCCGCATCCGGGCCACTACAAGTCGTCCTGGGAGACGGACAGTACGCGCCGCGGCGGACGCAATCGGGACCGCGCTGCGGGCTACGTCCGCAACACGTCCTACTACGCCCGGTGGGTGGAGTACGGCACGGAGAAGGTCCCTGCCCATCACGTGCTGCTGCGGGCAGCGTCGATCGGCGGGCGCAACCAGTGACCGCCCTGATCGACATCGAAGCCGAGCTGATCCCTCGCGCACAGGCACGCTTCCCGGAAGCGGTCGTGCGCGACGAACTCGACAACAACCTGCTGAACGAGCTGCCGACGATCCAGTTCGAGCAGATCCCCGGCGGCAGCGACGACGGCCTGAGGCTGGGCCGGATGCTCATCGACATGAACGTGTACGCGGCCTCCCGAGCCGACGCGTTCACCCTCGCCCGCCAGGTTCATCACTGGCTCACAGGCGAGATCCGCGGGTCGGCCAGCAGCACTGCGGTGATCGGTCGCACCGACTGCATCGCACTTCCAGCGATCCGCGTCTACGAGAACCTCGCTCTTCGCCGCGTCGGCGGCACCTACCAGATCTACAGCCACCCGGTCTCCTGACGACCGTTTGCGGGCCCGCGCCGGACCCTTGACCCGCCCGTGCGCGGGCTTCACGCATGTCTGGAGACAACGATGGTCAACATCACCCGCGCAGCGGACCTGACTGAGGTCGGCGCGAACGGCGGCGGCTGGACCGCCGAGCTCGGAACTCTGTCGCCGGGGGACCCGCTCATTCAGCCGTTGGCGCCGTGGGCGCCGCTTGGCGCTATCTCGGACGACGGCCTGGTGCAGGGTTTCGACGAGGATTCGCAGGAATACACCCCTTGGGGTTTCACCTCGCCGATCCGCACCACGATCACGAAGTCCCTGCGGACGTTCAAGATCACAGCGTGGGAGACGGGCCGCACCACGGTGCGGTCTCTGCAGTACCGCATCCCCGTCGCGGACCTGGAGCCGGTGAGCGGTCTGACCACGTTCGCGGAGACCGCGTCCCCACTGCCGGACCGCCGCGCATTCTGGTTCATCGTGCTCGACGGAGAGACATCTCTCGGCTTCTACGTCCCGGAGGGCGAGATCAGCGACCGCAGCGACGTCACCCACAAGCAGGATGAGATGGCCGGGTTCGAGTGGACGGTCACCGCCTACCCGGACCTCAGCGGCAACACCGTCTACCACGCGGACCGAGTCCCGGCGACGCCCGACTACACCGGCTCCTGAGCCGGCCTGACTGGTGGGCGGGCCGCACAGCCAGCCGGCGCGGGCCCGGCCCGTCCACCTTCAACCACCGCCCGCGCCATAACTGAAGGAGGCCCGCGCCATGGCAGCCAACGCCAGGACCGCAACCGCCCGCAAGAAGACCGCCACCCGACCGGCTCGTAAGACCGCGGCCGTCGCCCCCGACGTCGAGCCCGAGCAGGACTACGAGGACGACGCCGCCGAAGCCCAGGCAGTCGAAGCTGAAGGGCACTACATCACCGCCCTCCTCGCCGGAGACGAGATTCGCGTCGTGCCGCCCGGCGCCTGGCGCCAGTCGTGGCAGGTACAGCTGGCCTCCGGCCAGTTCGCCGCCTTCGCCAGGCACGTCCTGCATCCCGAAGACGTCGACCTGTACTGGGAGATCGACCCTACGAACGACGAGTTCGAGGCGTTTGTCGCCGACGCGGCAGGTCAGTCCGGTGAGAGCCTGGGGAAATCGCGTGGACCCGCTCCCTCGTCGCGGCGCACGCGGAGGCGATAGAAGGCGACCTCGCCTGGTACTACCCGCGCAGCGAGGACCAGATCGGTGCCTACTACCGGGGCGAGATGACAACCAGGCGGTTGCGGGTCCTGATCCAACGGCTACCGGCCGAGTCGGCAACCATGACCGCCCTGCGCAACGAGCTCTCTGACGAGGAGCTGGCCGAGCAGGCGGAGAAGGGCGAGCCGGAGAAGGGCCGCTGGTCACAGCTGGAGCAGTTGACCGCCTCTGTGCTCGATGCGGTCCGGCGCCTGGAGTACGTGACGATCTGCGCCAACGTTGAGAAAGAGCGAGACCAGCCCGAACCGCCGACGCCTACGCCCCGGCCGGGCGCTAAGCCGCTCAAGCCGAAGCCGAAGATCTCCGAGCAGGCCGCCGAGCGTCTCTTTCAGCTCATCAATGGGGGCGCTGCGTAGCGCTGCGAGGGGAGGCTCCTCGTGGCGATCCAGGTCGGCAGCGTCGAAGTCGATGTCATCCCGAACACTCAGGGCATCTACAGCCGGCTGCGTGCCGGGCTGGTGCCTGCGGCGACACGTGCCGGTGAGGATGCGGGTAACGCGGCCGGTCGCTCGTTCGGTCCGGCGATGCAGGCGCAGGTCGGCAACGTCGGTCTGACGATCGGCGAGCAGATCGGGCAGCAGATCGCCAACCGGATCACGTCCGCCCTGCGTGATGCGATCCGTGACGGCGTCACGCAGGGCGGGCGCACCGCTCGTCCGTCGGCTGTCCGGCAGGGCGATGACACGGCGGGCGCCTTCTCGCGAGCGATGAAAACCCATCTGCAGGCGGCATTCCGGTCGCTGCCGAAGCTGCAGATCGGCGCCGACACCTCTGAGGCGGACTCGGATCTGCAGGCGCTGCGGTTCCGTATGGAGACGCTGGCGGACAAGCGCATCGGCATCGACATCTCCGCTGCCGAGGCGAAGGCTGAGATCCGGGCGATCGAGGCTGAGCTGACTCGTCTCGGAGCGAAGCACCCGAATGTTCAGGTGCGTGCGGACACCGCTACGGCGCTGACTCAACTTGCGGCCGTGCGGACAGCGATTGCTGCGGTGGACGGCAAGAGGATCAACATCCGCACCGATGTCAGTACCGCTCAGGCGGTCGCCGCCCTGTTCCAGCTGACGGTGGCTCTAGGTGCTGTCGCCGCGATCCCTGCCATCCCGATCCTCGCGGCGGGTATCGGTTCTATTGCCTCGGCGGCTGTTGCCGCCGGGGCTGGCGTTGGCGCGCTCGCAGCCGTCGCCATCCCGGCTTTCGTCGGGATCGCCGGGGCTCTTCAGGCTCAGAAGACCGCGCAGGATGCGGCGGCCACTGCGGCTATCAAGGGCGGTCAGGCCAACGGCCAGGGCGCTTCGAAGGCGCTGCAACTGGCGGGCGCCCAGCAGTCTCTGGCATCAGCGCACCGCAATGCCGCACGGCAGATCGGGCAGGCCGAGCAGGCTGTCGGCGACGCGGTGCGCTCGTCGGCGGAGGCGAACCGGCAGGCTTCCCAGCAGGTGCGGGCGGCGAAGCAGTCGCTGGCGGATGCGGCGCAGCAGGCCGCGGACCGGCAGCGGGATGCCGCCGAGCGTGTGGCGCAGGCCGAGGACTCTCTCGCGGATGCGCAGCGCACGGCCCGGCAGGCTCAGCAGGATCTCACCCAGGCCCGTAAGGACGCCGTCGCCGAACTCGCCGAGCTGTCCAACCGGCTGGCGGACGCGCAGTTGTCGGAACGGGATGCCGCGCTGTCGGTGCAGGAGGCCCAGGCCCGGCTGCGGGCGACGCAGGCCGCCGGGTCGAAGGCGACCGTCCTGGAGCAGCAGCGCGCTCAACTCTCCTACGACCAGGCCCTGCAGCGGCTTAAGGAGCAGCAGGCCGAGACGAAGCGGCTGACCGGCGAGAAGAAGGCCGCCGATAAGGCCGGCGTCGAGGGTTCGGAGACCGTCCGGAGCGCTCAGGAGCGGCTTGCTGCCGCCGAACGCGGGGTGTCCGAGCAGCAGAAAGCGCTCGGCAAGAGCCGTATTGAGGCGGCCCGGCAGCAGGTTCAGGGGCAGCAGGACATCGCGGCGGCGCAGGAAAAGGTTGCCGAGTCGCAGCGCAACGTCGTCCGGGTTCAGGAGGACGGGGCTCGCTCGGTGGCGCGGGCTCAGGAGTCGCTGGTGGCCGCGCAGCAGTCGGCTGCCGACTCGATCGCGAGTGCTCAGCGTCAGATTGCCTCCGCGTCGCAGCAGGCGGCCGGGGGCGTCGATCAGGCTGCTGTCGCACAGGCCAAATACCAGGAAGCGCTGAACAAGCTCACTCCGTCAGCGCGGTCGACCTTCGACGCGTTCGTCAGTCTGAAGGGTGCGTTCGGCGACTGGTCGAAGTCGCTACAGCCGCAGGTCATGCCCATCTTTACGCGTGCCCTGAACGGGCTGAAGAACAGCCTGCCGGGGCTGACGCCGTTCGTGAAGGCCGCGGCCGACGCGATCGGTGAGCTGCAGGACCGGGCATCTCGCGGCTTCAAGTCGGAGGGCTGGAAGGAATTTAAGACCGATCTTGCCGGTGCCGTGCGTCCCGCGATCATCGGGATGGGTGTCGCCTTCGGGAACCTGTTCAAGGGCATGGGCGGCATCGTCCAGGCCTTCCTGCCGCACATGGACTCCATCAGCTCGCGGATGCAGGCCATCACGGGCCGCTTCGCGAACTGGGGCACCGGCCTGAAGGGGTCCCCGGCTTTTGAGCGGTTCCTGGCGTACACGGCCGAGAACGGGCCGATCATGGCCAAGTCGCTCGGCGACATCAGCTCCGCCTTCTATCAGGTGGGCAGGGCTCTGTCTCCGCTGTCGGGTCCGATCCTGGAGATCCTCGGCTCGCTGGCCCGCGGTCTCGCGTCGATCGCGGAGAACCTGCCGTGGCTGATCCAGAGCATGTACCTCGCCTACATCGCGACGAAGCTGTGGACCATCGCGATGTTCCTGTTCAACGCGGTCATGAAGGCCAACCCGCTGGTACTGCTGGGCTTGGCGATCGTCGCCGTCGTCGCTGGCGTCATCTACGCCTACAAGCGCTTCTCCTGGTTCCGCGAGGGCGTTCAGGCGGCCTGGTCCGGCATCCGGACGGCCGCCTTGGCTGCCTGGAATGGGTTCCTGAAGCCGACGTTCGACAAGATCGTCGGCGGAGCGCAGACGGTGGGCCGCTGGGGGATGTGGCTGTGGCGCAACGCGATCAAGCCCGCGTTCGACGGGATCTCTCTGGCTGCACGCATCTTGATCGGCGTCATTGCGGTCATTCTCATCGCACCCCTGGTGATCGCCTTCAAGGCGGCGGGTGCCATCGGGAAGTGGCTGTGGAAGGTGGCGATCGGGCCCGCTTTCCGCGGGATCGGCGCGCTGGGCAAGTGGCTGTACGAGAAAGCGATCAAGCCCGCTTTCGACGGGATCGCTGCGGCGGGGCGGTGGCTGTACAACAACGCGATCAAGCCTGCGGCGGACGGTATCGCTGCTGCCTTCCGGTTCGTCGGCCGCATCGGATCGTGGCTGTACCGGACGGCCCTGCGGCCCGCGTTCCGAGGCATCGCCGACGTCGGGCGGTGGCTGTACCGCTCCGCGATCAAGCCTGCTTTCGACGGGATCGCGAGCCGGGCGAAGTGGTTGTACGAGAAGGCCCTGCGGCCCGCCTTCAACAAGATCAAGGAGGCTGTCCGTCTCGTCGGCAAGGGCTTCGACACATGCCGGAAAGCCATCGGCGTCGCCTTCGGCAAGATCAAGGGCATCGTCAAGGAGCCCGTCAACTTCGTAATCAAATGGGTGTACACGAAGGGCATCAAGGCGGTCTGGGACAAGGTCGCAGGATTCGTCGGCCTGAAGAAGCTCCCGGACGGGCCCAAGCTCCTCGCGGCAGGCGGCACGGTCGGCAACGGCTTCGGCCCGGCCAAGCCGATGAAGGTGAACCGGCCGACGGCAATCGTCGGCGAGGGGCGCAGCCAGTACCCCGAGTACGTCATCCCGACCGATCCGAAGTACCGCAGCCGGGCACAGGCATTGCACGCTGCGGCGGGCACCAAGTTGATGGCCAAGGGCGGCATCCTCGGTCCGCTCGACGGGGCGTGGGACTGGACGAAGGACACCGTCTCCGATGTCGTCGGCAAGGGCATCGACTGGGCGAAGACTGGCGCTGACCTGCTGACGAACCCCTCCAAGATCTGGACGAAGTTGGTCAAGCCGATCGTCGGGAAGATCTCCAAGGGGGTGAGTGTCGCAGGCAAGTTCGGCACCGCGATCGGCAAGTACCCGCTGAAGATGATCTCTGGCCTGAAGGACAAGATCGTTCAAGCGGTGAGCAGCATGTTCGCCGGAGGTGGAGGCGGCGGGGAATGGGCCAAGCCCGTCAATGCCAAGTACGGCACCCGGTTCGGTAAGCGCGGCTCCATGTGGTCCTCCGGCTACCACACCGGCCTCGACTTCCCGGCTCCCACCGGTACGACGATCCGCGCCGTCAACGACGGCACGATCAGCCAGGTCGCCTCGGGTGGCCCCTACGGCAAGCACGTCCAGATCAACCACGGCGGCGGCCTGTCCAGCTTCTACGCGCACATGTCGTCGATGGTCGCCAAGATGCACAAGCACATCAACCGAGGTCGACCCATCGGGAAGGTCGGCTCCACCGGCAACACGACCGGCCCGCACCTGCACCTGGAGGCCCGCCGCAAGGGAAAGCCGGTCGACCCGATGCCGTTCCTCACCGGCGGAAGCGGCGGATTCACCGCCCAGGCTGTCGGTGCAGCACAGCGGTACGCCAAGTCGATCCTCAGCAACTACGGATGGGGACCGAGCCAGTTCGGGCCGCTCAAGAAGCTCTGGAACGGCGAGAGCGGCTGGCGCTGGAACGCGCTGAACCGCAGCTCTGGGGCCTACGGCATTCCGCAATCACTCCCCGCGTCGAAGATGCGGTCTGCGGGAGCCGACTACCGGACCAACGCCAAGACCCAGATCCGATGGGGCCTGAACTACATCAAGAAGCGCCCGGACTACGGGTCTCCAGCACGCGCCTACTCGAAGTGGCTGTCCCGCAGCCCGCACTGGTACGACCAAGGCGGATACCTCGAGCCCGGCCTCAACTTGGCCTACAACGGCACCGGCCGCCCGGAGCCCGTCTTCACGTCGACACAGGCCAACGCCCTGACACGGCTCGCTCTCTCGCCCACGGCGGGCGGGGGAGGGGAGTTCACCGGCGACCTGTACCTCGACTCCGGGCAGTTCCTCGGTCACGTCCGCGGCGAAGTGCAGCAGACCATGTCCGAGCTCACCACCACGCTGACCGCAGGCCGGAGGTGAGACGTGCCGATCCCCGGGAATCTGCTGTCGCCCACGACCGAGTCGGTCGACCCGAACACCTCCGGCTGGGTCAGCAAGCTCAACGCGACGATCGCCAAAGGGACGGGTGGGCGGAACGGCGACGGCTGCCTCGTCGTCAAGAGCGTGGCGGCGGGCGAGATGCAGGCCCGCACCGTCTCCTCCTACCCCGTCACCGCAGGCACGACGTACCAGGCGTTCGCCGACGCTGCCGGGGTCGTCCCCGAGCGGATCGGCATCCGCTGGCTGTCATCGACCAGCACCGAAATCTCGGTGACCTGGTCGCTCGTCACGCTGGCGGCATCCAGCGGATGGCACCGGGTCGGCGTCGCGGGGATGGCGCCGGCGGGGGCGACGCAGGCGCAGGTTCTGCTGTCGTCGACTCCGGCCGCCGGGCTGGTCAACCAGTACTGGGAGAACTGCTATTTGGGGCTGCCGATCCGCACGACCGGCAACCTCTTCGCGTTCGGCACAGAGTCCGCGGAGATCGACGCATCGGGATGGACGGCCGAGGTCAACGCCGGGGTATCCCGGCAGGTCCCGGTAGCCGCGTGGGCGGTCGACAATTATCTGGCGGGCGGTCACACGATCGCGGTCACCGCGACCGGAGCAGGCAACGCCGCCGCGGTGTCGACGGACCGGCCCGCCGTCACGCCGGGCACCGATTACCTGGCTTACGCCTACCTCAACCCGCCCACGCTGCTGGCGGACTGCTGGATTGAGCTCCGCTATTACGACGCCAACGGCAACCAGATCTCCGCCACCCGCTCCACGCTCGTCTCCCCGATGCCGGGCTCGGGCTGGTACCGGCAGCGCGCCTCCGCCATCGCACCCGCCAACGCCGCGACCTGCGGCGTCGCGGCGGGCGTCAACGGCGCGTCGGCCGGGCAGGTGCTGCGACTCGAAGGAGTCGTCGTCGCAGTCGCACCGGTACTCCAGGCCGGGACCGTACTCCCGTATGCGGACGGCAGCTTCGAGCAGGGTGTCGCCGGGTGGACACGGCCCTCCGGGGTGGCGGTCATCGGTCGCTCTACGCCGTGGGGCCTGGTCGCCTTTGACGGCTCGTACTCTCTGTCGGTCACGTCGGCGACAGCCACGGCCAGCGTCGTCAGGTCGGCGAAGTTCGCAGCTCCGGGCGGCGCGGGCACCAGCTATAGGGCGCAGATCCTCGCCACCCTCGGCGCGGGCTCGTGGACCGTGAACGTGAAGGTCCGCTGGTACTCGGCGGCAGATGTCGATCTCGGTACGACCGGCGGCACCAACTACACGTTCCCCGGCGCTTCCTGGTACGCGATGACGACCGACGCCAGCGTGCCCGCCACCGCCACGCAGGGGGCGATCGAACTCACCCTCACGGCAGGCGCCACCAGCTCGGCGATGTACATCGACGTCGCCTCCTTGTGGCTGGCCCAGCCGCTCACCGCCGTCACCGTGGTCGAGGAGTCCGCCAGCATCACGCTGACGCTGCGGGAACTCGCCGTCGGCCAGTCGATCAGCGTCTACCGCGAGGGCTCCGACGGCATCCGCACCCTGGTGCGCGGACCGGCCGGACTTCTCGACCGGACCCGCATCACCTCCGACCTGATGGTCATCGAGGACTACGAGGCGCCCCTCGGTGTCCCCGTGACGTACCGGATCGAACTCTGGCCGGACGGCGCCACCACCCCGGCAACCCGCACCTCCGACACCGTCACCATCCCAGTCGGAGACCTCAACCTAGCCTGGCTGAAAGATCCCGGAAACCCGCAGCGCAACATGCAGGTGATGGTGCAGCGGGCGCCCGACTGGCAGCGGCCCATCGAGCAGGCGGTCTACCGGGTCAAAGGCCGCCGCAACGCCGTGACCCACAGCGATGTCCGCAGCGGTCTCGAAGGTGACCTTGCCGTCTGGACCCGCTCCGACGACGAACGCAGGGCGCTGAACTGGCTGCTGGACTCCGGGAACGTCCTGCTCTGGCAGGCAGTCCCCGGCATGGGCGTCGACGACATGTACGTCAGCGTCGCCCTCGTTCCGGAAGCCCGCGTCGGCGGCACCGCTATGGAGCCCTGGCGGGCCTGGACCCTGCCCCTCACGCAGACCGACATGCCCGTCACGACGGGGCTCAACGGGTCTGCGGGCCGCACCTGGCAGGACGTGCTCGCGGAATTCGACACCTGGGCGGACCTCCTCACCACGTATGCCACGTGGGAGGACGTCCTCCTCGACCGCCGGATGGGGTGATCGATGTACCCCGTCTCTGACCGGTTCCTGCCGCGCCTCGCCGAATCCCACACCCCCGCCTACGAAGTGAAGCTCTTCAAGACCGACGGCAGCGTGGTCACGCTCGAGCACACGGGCGGGTCGGTGCCGGTGGACCGGGGGCAGGCGATCCGCCGCACCTGCTCCGTCACCTCGGCGGACGTCTCCCTGATCCCGCGAACCCCCAACGATCAGCTAGCCACCTATGGGGCCCGGCTGCGGATCGCCCGCGGCGTCACCTACGGAGACGGCTCCCAAGAGCTCGTACCCGTCGGGGTCTTCCGCCTCGACGGCGTCGACGGCGACCCGACCGACGGGCCGGTCACACTGACGGGCAAGTCGCTGGAAGCGTGCATCGTGGACGACAAGTTCTATGAGCCGTACAAGGCCACCGGAACCGTCGTCGGCGCCGCCACCGCACTCATCCAGCGCTCCCTGCCGGACGCCGACGTCATCAGCCTCATCGAAGACAGCCCCATCGGGGCAAGGACGTTCGACGTCGAAGCCGACCCCTGGGCCGGTGTTCAGGAGATCGTCGCGGCGGCCGGAGCCGAGTGCTACACCAACGCCGACGGAGTGTTCGTCATCGCGGCGTTGCCAGAACTACTGGCAACACCCGCAGTGTGGGAAGTCGCCGCAGGCGAGGGCGGCGTCTACGTCCAGGGCAGCCGCGGGATGAGCGCCGACAAGGTCCACAACGGCATCCTGGCCCGCGGCGAGAACACCGAGGAGAACGTGCCGCCGGTCGAGTACTTGGCCACGGACAACGACATCAACTCACCCACGTACTGGGGCGGCCCGTTCGGCAGGCGGCCGGACTTCTACAGCTCCAGCACGCTGACCACGGTCAACGCCTGCGCGCAGGCCGCCAACCTGAAGCTGATCGCCGGGAAGGCCCCCAACGCATCCGGTGACTTCAGCAGCTTGCCGAATCCGGCGTTGGAGTGCGGCGACGTTATCCGAGTCATCCATCCCGACGGCACCCGCGAGCTCCACCAGGTGCAGAGCTTCTCCGTGCCGTTGGACACCGGCGGCGACTTCCCGATCACGACGATCGCGGCGAAGGAGGACTCGTGAAGTCCAACTTCGGCACCGTCCGCCAACTCGCCGACGCCCTCCAGCAGCAAGCCGTCAACGCGGGCGCCACCGCTACCAGCGTGCGCGGCTCGGACTGGCGGCTCGCCACCGTCCAGACCGTCAACGCAGGCGGCACCGTCGTCACGGACGACGGCATCACGGTGCGGCAGATGGAGACGTACACGCTGCCGCAGGTCGGCGACGTCATTGCCATCACGCAGTCGAGCAGCGGCAACTGGCTGGCGTGGGGGCGCACCAGCAACGGCGATCCAGGGTGGACGGCGACGACGCTCGGCACCGGATACACGCAGGGCAACACCACCACCCAGGGCAACAACAACGGTGCCATCCGCTACCGCCGCGTCGCCCACCTAGGCGGCTGGTGGATGGAGTGGGACGGAGGCGCCACCCGCGCCAACGGCGCCCAGACCGCCAACATCCTGTCCGCCGCCCTCGCCGCCGACTTCCGGCCCGCCGCCCGTGCGTCCTTCGTCGCCGCCCGGAACGCGACCTCGATCTCTGGGGTCGCGCTGAGTACGTCTGTCGTCCACAGCGTGAAGGTTGACTTCGACTCGGACGGCACGGTCTCCCTCATCTCCGCAGCGGCCGGCGCGACAGAAACCAACTGGTTCAGCCTCAAAGGCATCCGCTACCCGCTCGACTGAAAGGGTCAGCATGGCCACCCCTGCCATCTACCGGATAGTCGTCAACGGCGGCGAATCCACCATCGAACTGTCCCTTTCCGAGGGCGACTACTCGCCTGTCACCGACACCGACATGCCCGCCCTCGTCTGGGAGCTGGCCAGGGCGGTCGCGGACGTCGAGGGCGCCACCGCCGTCACCGTCCACCGGACCTCGCCGGTGACCACAGCTGTCCTGGAGGTCTGATGCCGATCACAGATGACTACGGTCAGAGCGTCCAGATAGCTGCCCTCACCGACGCTCCCGACGCCGGGAAGCTCGCCAAGGACATCGTCAACGCGATCGTGCAGCGCGGTGTCATGCGCTTCGCTTCCGCCTCGGGCCGGGCCGCCGCCCTCGCCGGCGTCGCGGCCCCTGTTGAGGGGATGATGACCTGGCTCCAGGACGTCAACCGGCTCGACGTGTACGACGGTTCGGGGTGGGTGGCCGTGTCGACGGGCGCCTCCGCTTGGACGACGATCAACCTTGCGTCCGGCTTTCAGCAGAACGGCAACAGCAACGGCACGCTTCAGTACCGGCTGCTGAACATTTCCGGTGAGGAATCCCTCCAACTGAGAGGGGCGGTCGGCCGGTCGTCCTGGCCGTCGACGCCAGCAGGCAGCTACATCATCAACACCACGGCCCTGCCGTCGATCGTCCGCCCGGCGACACTGCGCACGGTCACGATCCCGTGCAGCGATATCGCCTCCGACCGCATCGCCCTCAAGTTGGATGTACAGACGGACGGATACCTGCAGGTGTACGGCACCGGAAGCGGTGTGAAGCCGCCCTGGATCGGCTTCAACGGCACCATCGTCAGCCTCTGACCAGCCTGAATGTAGTCTCGCCACGCCCCTTTAGCCGGGGCTCTTTTCATGTTCGGAGGCGCCGTGGCCACCGCGTGCAAGCTCTACCGCGCCGACAAACCGCAGTTCATTCAGCCGGACACCTGGACGCTGCTCACGTTCGAGCGGGTCATCACCAACGACCGCAGCATGGCCCGCAAGCTGTCGCTGATCCAGCCGCCGTTCAACGGGGACTTCATCTGGTCCCGCAACCTGCGCTGGGCAGCGATCGAGATCCCTGAAGGCGACCTGCGGCCACGGCAGTTCATGTCCCGCTTCATCCGCGACCCCCACGGCGATCGCGACGACACCGGCGCCGCCGACCACCCCGCCACCCCCGGCCGCAGCTGGGAAACCACCACCTGGCAATTCCATGGCGAAGCCAACCAACCGGTCGGCGTCGAGGTCTGGCACGACCACCACGAACCCTGGCCCGTCGAACACGCCCAATTCGTCGCCACCACCTGGGACTACTAGAAGAAGGGGGCGGCCATGGCCTGGTATCCGGGCGCCGTCAAGATGGAACTGCAGCCGGAGAGCGACCAGCAGGCCGCCATCAAGCCGACGCAGTTCATCGTCCACTCGATCATCGCGCCGTGGACAGCTCGCCGAACCTACGAGTACTGGCGAGACTCCACCAACCTCGAGTCCCACTTCGGCGTCGACTACGAGGGCACCGTCGGCCAGTACATCGGCACCCAGACCCGCGCCGACGCCAACGCCGGCGCCAACCGGCGGGCTGACGGCACGGGCGCAGTCTCGGCCGAGACCGCCTCGAACACGGCCGGCTCGGACCCATGGAACAGCAAGCAGATCGAAGACCTCATCGCCATCGGTGCCTGGCTGCATAAGGAACACGGGCTGCCGCTGCGGATCTGCCGCTCCCACACCGACCCCGGATACGGCTACCACTCGATGTTCCCGCAGTGGTCGACGTCCGGCACTTCCTGCCCCGGCAAGGCCCGCATCAAGCAGTTCCGCGAGATCGTCTTCCCCAGCATCGTCGCCCGCGCCACCGGCAAGACCACTACCCCGCAGGAGGACGAAGTGCCGCACACGCTCGGCCAGTACGACGAGACCGACCGCACCATCGTCCCCGGCAAGTGGACCACCCTCTCCATCGAGGGCGTCGACCTCCTGACAGGGGCGACCGCATACCAGGCGATGGCGCAGGTCACGATAGCCATCCCCGCAGGCGACACGCTGCAGGGCCGCTTCTACCACTACCGCACGGACGGCACCCGCTGGACGGGCGGCATCACTGAACGCCAGGGCACGGCGGGCTCGACGTTCGCCGACTTCCACAACTCCGGGTCCATCAAGGCCACCGAGAAGCTCCGCTTCGAACTCGCGTACTTCCCCGCAGACCCGGCCGACAAGAAGTCCATCACCATCACCACGTCGCGCCTGCGCGGCCTCTACTGGAAGTAGAACGCCATGGATGCATCCCTCGACAAGGCCTACTGGCTCGGTCTCGCCATCAGCGTCGTCCTGCCCGTCCTCGTCGGCCTCGTCACCAAGCGCGTCACCCACGCCGGCGTAAAGGCTGTCCTCCTCCTCGCACTGTCGACGCTCAACGGCTTCCTCGTCGAACTCGCCAACCCCGGACCGGACTACGACTTCGGCACCGCGGTCATCCTGTCCCTCGTGGCCTTCGCGACCGGCGTGCTCTCGCACTTCGGACTCTGGAAGCCTGTCGGCGTCAGCGCCAAGGCACAGGCTGCCCTCGGTGGCGGCGCACCCCGGAGCGCATAAGTGCACTGCCGTGTGCTGCGGCGCCTCGCCCGCATACTCGGCCGCCGAGGCGCCATCCTCCTCTGCTACGGCACCGTCTGGGCCCTCTATGGATACGGGCAGATCGTGTCCCCGCAGCCCGACCAGCGCGGCCTCGAACCCCTCCTCTTCGTCTCCCTCGACGTGTGGGGCTGGGCCTGGGTTGCCACCGGACTCGTCGCAGTCGTCACAGCGTGGCTGCCGCAAGGCCGTGACTGGCTGGGCTTCCTCGCGCTCCCGGCCATCGTCCTACCCTGGATGGGCTCCTATCTGGCGTCCTGGATCAGCGGCGAATTCCCGCGGGGCTGGGTTGCGGCAGCGGTATGGGGCGTCATCGCCGTGCCGGTCATCGTGGTGGCCGGCTGGAGGGAGCCGCCCAAGATCAAGAGAGTGAGCAGCGCATGACGGTGGACACGTGGGTGCAGGCTGCGCTCGCTCTGGTCGGCGCGGGCGGCGGCGTGGTCGCCGCACGATCTGCCCGCCGCACCAAGAGGCAGGAGAACCGCGACGACTTCGTGGCCGTCACCGACCAGCAGGGCAAGGCCATCGAACGGCTGGAGAAGCGCGTCCAGCGGCAGGAAACCGAGGCGGAGAACCAGCGGGCGCGGATCAGCGAGCAGGACGAGGCCATCGGCTGGCTCCTCAACCGGGTCCGCGGTCTGGTCGGCTACATCCGCGGAACCGGGCTGGAGCCTCCAGCGCAGGAGCCGATGTCGGAAAGGGCCCGCAAGTACATTCACCACATCGACGGCTGAGCGAACTGGAGTTCCCATGCCCGACCCGCGCCCCATGGACCGCCGACTCGACGACTCCGCAGGCGACATGCCCAGCCTCGTCGAACTCGGCCTCGCCGAACCCCAGCCGCAACCCAGCTACGAGGGGCTCTTCCTGGAGCCGAATCCAGCTCCGGAAGGCCCGACCGATTAGCTGACGCCCCCGCCGCCTGCCTCGTGCAGGTGGCGGGGGCGTTCTTCTGTGTCTGGTGGGGAGTTGAGCCCAAACGCCATGCGCGTTACCGGATGGTGCGGGTATGGTGGTCACACAACTTCATGCACCTCCCGGTGCGCAGGGCAACCTCGGCTACTTCTTCTGGTGAATCCGCCGAACCGCCCACCTTGATCTCGGGAGGCACAGCATCGGGGGTGCCCGGTGCGCAGGCGACGGATACTTCTCCTGCTAAGAGAGAGACGCGGGTTCGAATCCCGTCCAACCCCCGCGGGGTTGGTAGCTCAGCGGCCTAGAGCGCTTTGTCTCCGCCACCGATCTGATCTCGGGCACCCCACTGCTGACCTCCCCTCCAACGTGAGGGGCTTTTTCATGGCCAGGTTCAACCAGCGCGGCAGCCGCCCCGCCGTCCACTCGCCCGTGACCACGACCGGGGAGCGGACCGTCACCTACGAGGGCGCCACAGGGCACCTCCGGGACGCCCACTCCGAGCTCTTCTTGCTCGCCGTCTCCAACTTCGTCGGCAAGGACGTCTTCTACGAGAAGGGCGGCGACCGTGACGATCGGTACACGCAGCTCGTCCGTCAGCTGGCCGTAGAGGACCCCGAGTGGACGGCCAGCCTGCTCGGCTGGCTGCGCAGCGAGGGCAACATGCGATCGGCCGCCCTGGTGGGCGCGGCCGAGTTCGTGTGGGCCCGACTCGACGCGACACGCAACGCCATGGCGCCCACCGACGGAACCTTCGACGCGGGCTGGAATCGCCGCGTCATCGACTCAGTCCTCCAGCGCGCCGACGAGCCGGGGGAGATGCTCGGCTACTGGACCAGCAAGTACGGCCGCAAGCTGCCCAAGCCCGTGAAGCGCGGCATCGCCGACGCCGTCCAGCGCCTGTACACGGAACGAGCGCTCCTCAAGTACGACACCGATTCCAAGGGCTACCGGTTCGGCGACGTCCTCAACCTTGTCCACGCCGCACCCGCCGACGGCAAGGCCTGGCAGGGCGACCTCTTCAAGCACGCCCTCGACCGGCGCCACGGCGGAGAAGACGAGATACCGACAACCCTGAAGACGCTCCGTCGCAGAGACGAACTGGCAGCCTGGCCGATCGAAGACCGTCGGAAGATGGTGGAGCGGCACGACCTGGCGCCCACGCTCGAAGCTGCTGGCATGACGTGGGAGGCCCTGGCCGGCTGGCTACAGGGGCCGATGGACGCCGCGGCGTGGGAGGCGGTCATCCCGTCGATGGGCCTGATGGCCCTCGCGCGAAACCTGCGGAACTTCGACGAGGCTGCAGTCTCCGACGAGGTCGCTACCCAGATCTGCGCCCGGTTCGCCGACCCGGAACAGGTCGCCAAGTCCCGCATGTTCCCGTTCCGCTGGTGGGCCGCCTACAAGCACGCCCCGTCCCTGCGCTGGGCGCACGCCCTCGAGCAGGCCCTCGGCCACTCGCTCGCCAACGTGCCGCGCCTCAAGGGCAGCACGCTGATCCTCGTCGACCGGTCGCCGTCGATGTTCCCCGGCTACTTCTTCTCGACGCAGAACAGGTCGGACATCACGCTCGCCGAACAGGCTGCCGTGTTCGGTGCCGCACTTGCCTTGCGCGCCGAGAAGCCGACGCTCGTCGAGTTCGGCGGCGGCTCCAAGAAGCTCGACGTGGCCAAGGGTGGCAGCATCCTCAAGCACATCGAGAAGTTCGGGATGATCGACGGCACCGACATTCCGTCCGCCGTCAAGACGCACTGGTTCGCGCACGACCGCATCGTCATCGTCACCGACGAACAGACGCGCCCCGGCTGGCTGCCCTCCAACTACTTCGGTCACGGCGGCATGCGAGAGACGATGATCGACGACCTCGTGCCGAAGAACGTGCCGGTCTACATGTGGAACATGGCGGGCTACAAGCCTGGCGCCATGCCGTCAGGTGCGGCAGGGCGCCACACCTTCGGCGGGCTCACCGACCACGCTTTCCGCGTGATCCCGCTCCTGGAGTCCGGTCGCGACGCGGCCTGGCCGTGGGTGTCGACTGCCTGACCGAACGATGCCGCCCCCGCCTCCTTGCCGCTGATGCGGTGGGGGAGCGGGGGCGTTTCGCTGCACGATCAGTCCTTGATGTTCCCGGTGAACTCGGGCGGCTCTTCCGCCCCGAAGTCGTTGCTGTCTCGCTGCACACTGACGATGATCTTCCGGCCGTACCTGGTCTCCAGGGCGCTGTCGTCGGTCTTGGTCACCGTGACGCCTGCACCCAGACGCCCTTCCAGCGGATCGGATCCCCGGTCGAGCATCGCGGCCCTCGCCTCCCCGCCGTTCGTGGCGCCGTCGACCAGGGTGGACAGGCTGTCCAGCGCGAAGGGCTCCTCCGACCCATTGACCACCTTGATCTTCAGGCGGAAGTCCCGGTCTCCCGGTTCGGCCGACTCGCCCAGCTCGGAGTCGTAGTCGGTGAAGACTCGCGCCTCGACGACACTCACCTTGATCCCGTCTGGATATGTGTACGTCTCGCCGAACTTCAGGCTTGTCGCCTGGCCCTCGGTTCCGTCCCCGCCGGTGCCGGCGCCTTCCTCGGCGCAGTCGTCCATCCAGTCGGTCTGGCTGATGTCCCCGTCCATGCAGTCGACTTTCTTCGACGCTGCGCCCTCCATACCCCCGGACGTCTTCCCGTCGCCATCACGGCTGCCGCATGCGGTGAGAGTCGCCAGCAGCAGGGCCGCCGTGACCGCTGTAGCGCGAACTCGCATATGTCCCCCCAAGGTTGAGCTAGAGGGACACCGTAGGGCAGAAGCGACGAGCGGGGGAGAGGGTGCGGCGACGCGACTGCGCCCCGACCTCGCTTGAGGCCGGGGCGCAGTGCTGTGGGTAGGGTTCGGGGAGGTCCCCGCCTGTTAACGGCAGGCGGGGACCGCTCACTTCTCGTCGGCGTGGGCGGCGAGGAACAGGCCAGCCATGCCGGGGCTGTCCATGCTCACGGCCCAGCTCACCTTGGTCACGATCCACTCGCTGTAGCCGCCTGAGTGGTCCCACTCGATGATGTCGCCCTTCCTGGGGACGGCGGTCATCGGCACGATAGGGGACTCGCCATCCGGGAAGTGCAGGCAGACAGAGATTCCCTCGTTGTCGGACATCAATTCTCCTTGCTCTTGTGGTAGATCCGCCGATGCTTGGCGACACTGGCGGGCGCACCCCGGTAGCCGGGCTTGGTGGTGCACTCGTCGCACTCTTCCCAGTCCGTCTTGTCGACGGCATCTCCGGTGACCGAATGCTGGGGCCCGTATCCGTGGGCGTGGAGGAAGTGCGGAACGCTGCCCTCGTACTTGAGGGCGATGAGCGCGGACTCGGCAATCTTGTCGTGGCCCTGGGCGAAGAACTTCCCGAGGCCGACCTCACGGCCGCAGCCACACCAGCAGTTGCCGGTGGGGAGGAGACGGGGCTTGTTGTTGCTAGGCATGAACTCAAGGTAGTGCACCTTGAGTTGCAGTCAAGGGTTAACGTCAAGGCTTGGGTGAGCTAGCGCATAACGTCTCGTGGAGCACGCCGAGTTGACCATGGACGGCTCTCGATAACATGCCATATCGCGGGCGAAAAAACGGTACAATTAGCTATGGCTGACGACCTGACACTCGGAGAGATACGCAGCGAACTTCAGCGCCTCGCATCCTTGGCTTGCAGCATTGAGCGACCCAAGCCGACCCGCATCAACGGACCTGACCATCAGTGGCCCGGACGTGAGTGGGACCTCCGCGAGATGACGCCCCCGCACGGGACCAAGGACAAGGTGTGGGTGATCCGCACCCTCGACGAGCAGGACTCAGCCGACGGGCTGGTGTACGTCTCCACTCCAGAGTCCATGTATCCCGGACTGGACTTCGTCCCGCTCTACGCCTCCGACGCGCGACAGCTCGCGATGGCGCTGCTCGCAGCAGCGGACCGCGCCGATCATGAGGCGCTCGGCGTACCGCGCCTCGAAGACCGACGGAAGGCAGGCTGACGTGGCCGAGCCCTACGATCCGCTGCCGGATCTCATCGCAGAGAAGCGCCCCAACGGCGTCAGCCAGTTGAAGGACGTTGCCCGACTCGCCCTTCGCTGGCACCGTCCCACCTTGACGTGGGTCACGGATGGCGTGCGCAAGGACCCTGAGACTGACGATCTGCTCTGGCGTGCGGCGACCGTATGCGTTTGCGGTACTGGCGAGTTCCCCTGCCCTCAGCGCCAGCAGCTCACCGCGATCCTCGGCGTAGTCGAGGAGTACCAGCCGTGACCGACCTCGTCCCGCACCAGCCGGATGCGGTGCCTGCCGCCTACGACGCTGCGACGCTCGCCGTCCTGGCCGCCATGGAGAAGGCGGCCGACGAGCACCTCGACAGGATCATCCCCGACAACACCAAGCGCGGATACAAGAACGACTGGGCGCTCTGGGAAGAGTTCCACGACTGGCTCGCCGAACGCACCGGCCACCGCATGCCGTCGACCGCCGTAACCAGAGGCAACCTTGTCGGCTTCGTCGTCTGGCTCGACACCATCAAGCTCGCCGCACCCACGTCGATCGACCGGCGGATCACCGGCGTCACCGTCACCGCGCGCGGGCTCGGCGTCGAAGTCCCCAAGGCTGCGACCGTCGCCGCCCGGCAAGCCCTCAAGCCGCTGAAGAACGACCCCGAACGCATGGCGCGCGGCAGGGGCAAGGCCGCAGCCGTTACCCCCGAACAGCTCCGGCAGATGAACGCCGCCGTCGCCGACGGCCTCACCGGACTCCGCGACCGCGCCCTCTGGCTCATGGCCTTCGGAATCGCCGGACGATCCGCCGAAGTCGCCGAACTCCGTGCCGAGTCGATCGTCCACGTCAGCCAGGGCCTCGAAGTTCACGTCCCCGCCGTGAAGGGCCGCCCGCCCCGGGACGTCGTCGTCTCCTCCGGGAAGAACGCCGACACGTGCCCCGTTCGCGCCTGGCTCACCTGGCGGGCCGCAGCCGGAATCACCACCGGCCCCGCCTTCCTGCCCATCGACGTCTGGGGCCACGTGGGCGACCGGACCCTCTCCCCGGAAGCCGTCCGCGAGATCATCGCCCGCAACGCCGAACGAGCAGGCGTCGCCGTCAGGTTGACCGGACACAGCATGCGAGCCGGATTCATCACAACCAGCCGCCGAGCCGGGAAGCGCGAGGAGAAGATCCGCGAACAGTCCGGCCACGCCGACAACAGCCCCGCCTTCTGGGGCTACATCCGCGAAGCCGACAAGTGGACCGACGCCGCCAGCGAGGACATCGGACTGTGATGCTCTACTGTTCCTCGGCCCCGAATCCGTCGTGGCCTGGGCAGAGGTTGTCGGGGCAGTACCAGAACACGGAGACGTCCGGGTCGACGTTGGCCACCATCTCAGGCACGGCCCGGCGCTCTATGCGGCTCATCTTGCTGCAGTGCGCGCAGGGTCGCGGACGGAGACGTCGGGCCTCGGACTGCTTGTGGATGCTCATGCTCGGGACGCTACGCCGAAAAGCGCGGAACGTTGCCCCCGCTCCCCTTAGAGCGGGCGCACGCGAGTTCAGGTCTAGTTGAAGATCTGCGCCCGAACTTCAAGGTTGCGGCCGTACAGTTGAAGTTGAAACCGCCTCGCAGGTCGGGCCCGGCCCGCGGGGCTTAACGACGGAAGTCCTAGGAACCTCCGCCCGGAACGGCGCGAGCGGGATCTCACCCCTCAAGGGGCGGTGGGGCCAACTCCGGGCAGGCGACGTACAACCGTGGTGGGACGTCGCTCCGTCGCATCGGCATGACACGAACGCCGACCCCGGCAGGGGGAAGGTCTCTCGGGGCCCGTACAGGAAGTCGCCGGTAACGGGGACGACCGACGGTGGACGCGACACCGGAGCCGCAAGGCCAAGGGTCACAGACTCCGCGAACGAGCACCCGCCCTCATGTACCGGGGGCGGGCGCTCGTGCGTTCAGACCTGCGGCTGGAGCAGCTGCCCGACTTTGATCTCGTGGATCTGCACGTGCTCACACTTCGCCGCCACGAGCTTCTCCTTCTGCCCCTCGGCGCTCGCCTTGTCGTAACTGCACAAGGAGGCCCGCGCCACGCCGTCGGTGTCGGTCCAGGTGAGCCCGTAGTTCTTCATCGTGATCGCCATGCGGCCATCATCGCTGGCGGCACTGACAATCAGCGGACGCGCGTAACCGCCACGGTCGCATGCCGCGTCGTACCCGCCTCGACCTCCACCACCAGGCCCCGGCCCGTTGTCGTGTACGCCTCCCCGTCGTCGGTCCGCGCCCGTCGTCCCGGCCCGGAGTCGGCGACCAGGCGCGCAACCTCGGCGGCGATCTGCGCGGTGAGGGCCTGCGACAGCACGCGGCGCCCGTCAGGCAGGCGCACGGCGATGCGGCGAGGTCTGCCGGCGGGCCCGACGTAGCCGACGACTTCCGCGTTGACCGTTTCCGCGTGCCGGATCTTCCGCCAGATCCTGGTGGGCCGGTACGTACTGCTGGCGCGTTTCGCGACGACGCCTTCGATGCCCTGAGCTGGCAGGTGCTCGTACCAGGCGAGGGCTACATCGATGTCGTCTGTCGCGGCGGTCGCCTGGATTGGCGGGGGTACGTCGGCGAGTACTTCGAGGAGCGCGGCCCGGCGCTCCTGGTATGGCCGCCCGCGCAGATCGACACCGTTGTGCATCAGGCAGTCCCAGACGACGTAGTTCGCGGGGTACTGCCTGGCCAGCGCCGCGGCTCGTTTCGGGCTGGAGTTGCCGCGGGACTGAGCCGCCGAGAAGTCCAGCCGTCCGTTGATCCATACGACAGCCTCGCCGTCGAGCACCGTGCCGGGGCGCAGCATCTCCTGACCTGCGCCCGCCAGGTCCATCCAAGCGCTCGTGACGGTGCGCCCCGCTCGGGTGTGGCAGCGGGTCGTCTCCGCATCCCGGTGCATGATCAGCCGGTGGCCGTCGTACTTAGGCTCGTACCACCACCCGGCGCCCCGGGGCAGGCGTGAGACCGCCTCGGCGAGCGCTACGGGAATCGGGTACTCCACGGGTTCAGCCTCCAGTCGATCGGTGGCGGGCGCGCGGCGGACTACTCCAGCACGCCGAGCTCGGTGTCGGGTCGGCAGTACGGGCACGCCTCGACGCCCTCGTGCAGGGCGCGGCGCGCCTGATCGGCGGTGATGCCCGTCGCGCGCGGCGGTTTCGGCGCCATGTCGCAGTGCCCCGCGTGGACGTAGACCGCGGGGCGGCCTTGGCCGATGCCCTGCTCGATCAGCCAGTCCGGGGGCGACGGCCGGGCCTGCTCGCCGCGGATCCGTTCGGCTTCCCGCTGTTCTTCGGCCGCGATCCATTTGCGGGTCCGCTCCAGGTCGCTGAGCTGCACGCGTTCGAGGAAGCGCAGGACGTCGATGCGGCGGGTCTCGTTCATCAGGTGAGCCGGTAGTCCCGCCAGCCGGTACCGCGCGCCCTGGCGACAGCGCCTGCCTGCTCCAGTCGGCGCAGCTGGTAGAGGACGGAGCTGGGGCTGGACAGGCCGACGGCGGCGCCGATCTCGCGGACGCTGGGGGCTTCGCCGTGGTCGACGATGTGGTTGCGGATGCAGGTGAGGACGGACTGCTGCCGGTCGGTGATGTCCCACGATCGGCGGGTGCGGGCTGGGGTGGGGTTCGTGTGCACCATGAACCCAGTAGAGCATGTGTTCGAATTAATGTGCGAGTCGGAGTTCGACCCCAGCCGCGTTGTCAGCGCCTGCCGCTAACCTGTCCGTATCTATCCGCGCTGTGGCTGCAGCGCTGCCGCCCCGCCCCCGTGATGCAGGGGCGGGGCACTCGGCATTGGAGGGCCCTTGAGCGACGACCTGGCGCAGTGGCTCGGCGAGCAGCTCGACGACGACGAGCGGATCACGCGAAGGGTGACGACCCCTGGTATTTGGCGGGTGGGACGCTCCCACGGAGGCTCGACCATCGAGGGTGGTGGGTGGACAGTTGGCAGCGCCGATGAGCTAGATGCCGCCCACATCGCGCGCCATGATCCGGCGCGGGTGCTGCGCGAGATCGACGCCAAGCGGCAGATCGTGAACGGCTACGCCCTATCCGCCCAGGCCGTGGACGAACTCGCTGTTCGCCGAGAGAAACTGAAGACCGAGGGGCACGACCTGTTCATGACGGATATGGAACTGGAGTCCGCCATCGTCAGGCGCGACACGCTGAGCGGGGCCCTCCGTCTGCTCGCCTTGCCCTACGCGGACCGGCCAGGCTACCGCGAGGAGTGGCGGCCGTAGCCCAGGCCGCCCCCGACGTAAGATCCTGTTGAAACCCGAACAGACAGGATCGCCATGAGCACCCCCGCCCACGAGGTCACCTACGAGCCCCCACTCCAGGGAGCCGGACCGTGCGCGACGGCGAAGTGCCCGAACCATGCGCAGAAGTACGGGCCGTCAAACGGCAGGCGGCCGTCCAGCCCGCTGTGCAACGTATGCCTGGCCGAGGTCGAAGCCGCGCGGAAACGTTCAGTCGGCGCGTAGCCTCCCCCTCCAGGGAAGCTATCTGACCAGGCTTTTTCCTGACGTCAGGAAAAAGCTATGCCGCCTCGACGATCTCCCCACGCAGCGACTCCGCGTGCGCGACGGCCGTCCACTCGGCAATCAGCACCTCGTAGCGGTCCCGCGTCTGCCCGTACAACCAGCCGCCCGTCGCTGCCAGCAGCTCCCGGATCTCGTCGTTCACCACGGCCGCAGACCGTGCGGAACCAGGCGATGGGGGAGTGGTGGGCATGTGGATCATCTTAATCGCCGGGTACGACATCACCCAGTAGCCAGCGGAAACGGCATATTCCGATCACGCGCCGAGAACATCCATCAGATGGTCATCAAGGTCGGCGACGAAGTCCTCCCGCCGCCACGGCCGCAGCTCCTGCCGGGCCCGCCGCAGCCGGATCGCAGGCACCCGACCACCCGTCGCCGACGCCGCACCCACACACTCGTGCAGCAGCTCGGCCGCCGCCCGCGGGTCATCCATCTTGATCCGGGCCAGCGCCTGATCCGTCGTGACGATCGCCCGCTGCACCTGCTCCCTCGGCGCCGAGAGTGCTGCCGCTGAGGTGGCGAACCGATCGTGGGCCGCCGCCGGATCGCCGACGTACAGCTCGCAGACACCCTCGAAGCCACGCAGATGACCGGGCGAGAAGGACGTCGGAGCCGGATCACCGGCATGGTCGCCCTCAATGTCATACCAGGCCAGACCCAGCGCAGCCTGCGACTGGCGTTCCTGACCCGCCCGCGCCGCGATCTCCGCCTGTAGCGCATGAGCACGGGCCCGCACCAGGGTGCTGTCACCCGACCGCGCCGCACGCACCGCCTCATCGACGAGCAGGCGCGCAGGCTCGAGGCCGCGGGTCGAATACAAGGTCACCAGGGCGTGGCTCATGTGGACGCCAGCCTGCCGCCACGGCTGCTCGAGCAGCCCCGCCTCACGGGTCGCCTCCGCATACAGGGCACGCGAGGCGGCATCGTCACGCGTCTCGAACGCCAGACGGCCCGCGAGCGTCGAAGCGACCACAGCGGTCGACCGCAGTTGGGGGAGCAGCGGTTCAGGCGCAGGCCCGGCGAGCAGGGTGCGGCACGCCTCGACCGCGGGCGCGAGCATCAACTGCAGGCGCACGAACGGCAGACTGCCGACCTGCGCGTTGACACCCGCGACTGTCGCCGTCAGATCGTGGAGCACCGTGTCGTCGGCGCGCGACGGATCCGACAGCGCCGCGGCCAGACCCTGCTGCCCGCCCGGCGTGAGGAACGCCAGCAGCGAGGAGCCGCCGCGGTCGGTGAGATGCCGGATCACCGCCGTGCGGGTCTCGCCGATCTGCCGCTCGCTCAACCCCAGCAGACCCAGCGCATCGCACAGCTCGGCGAAGTCGGAGCCCGAGCCGAGGCTGACCTGCCCGGACCGCGTCGTCGCGTACACATAGGCCAGCAGCAGCTGGTAGCGGTCATCGGGGGCAGCCGTACCGGCCTCCCAGCGGGACACGGTCCGCTGAACGGAGATCGCGGACGGCATGTGCGGGACGTGCAGGTCACGGCCGGCGTCGGTGAGGGCGTGGGCGAGGACGGACAGCGACCAGGCGCGCCGCAGTCGGAGCCGTTTGAGCGCCGCTGCTCCGTCCGTTCTGTCACCCACTCGGCCATCATGGCGGAAATGCGGCCTACACGGGGACGATCAGCCGCGGAAGCCCCAGTCCGGCCGCGTAGTTGAGGGTCTGCCAGGTGCCCGACTGTGGCTCGCCGGCGTGCGGAAAGCCGGCAACCATGCTGCTGCGGTCGACCATGTACCGGTTGCGCTCGTGGTAGGCGGGGGACCTGAGTTCGACGGCTTTCAGCTCGATGATGTCCTTGACGCGGTCCTGGCTGCGGGCGATGGCCTGCCGAGCTTCGGCGGGCTGCTGATCGAGGCGGCCGGGCACGACGATGGTGATCTGCGCGCTCGTGTTCCCGGCCAGCCACAGCAGGGCGAGGGAGTCGATGCCCTTGGCGCCGCCGATGTAGAAGTGCGCGTCGTCGGAGAACGGGCCGAGGTAGCTGGCGAACAGGGATGCGTACTCGTCGAGTCCGCGGTGCGACGTCGTCCGGGTGCCCGTAATTGCGACCGTCCGCATGATCCACTCCGTGTCATAGGTTGTCATATCCCGCACCGACCTGCGGGATTGAGATCGTCAAAGCGTGGACATCGACGACCTGCACCGCCTCGGCAAACTCCTCGAAGGCCGCGGACTGCGCGTAGCGGCCTGCGACCCCGAACTCCGGCTCTACGTATCCAACCCCCTCAACTCACAGCTCGCCGAGGAGATTGTGCTCACGAGCGGCCGGTACATCACCGGCTATGAGTACGAAGTGGGTGAGCGGGGAGCGGAGCGCAGCTGCGCAGACCGCATCGCGCACATTCTCGCGGTCGGCGACGAGCCGAAGGCGGAACGCGCATGAACGCCCCCAAGTACGCGCGCGCCCAGATCCCCGACCTGTGCTGGGATCAGAAGCCCGGCGACGTCTGGCACTGCACTCTCGGCCCGGCTCACAAGGGCGATCACTTCCACGCCTACACCAAGAAGCGGTGGCCGAACCGCGGGCGAGTGAAGCAGGGCTGACCTTCCGCCCGCAGCCCCGTAGACGGCCGGCTGGACGCTCGACGGGGCTACATGGGGGCGAGGCGTGCACGACTTGTGCCCGTTCGGTGAATCGTTACCCCCAGCTTGACCAGGGGTGATCGGTTCACACGGGGCACGAACGGAATGCGTTTACCTGCCCATGCCACAGTCTTCCGTCACGTGGATATATGCATTTGAATGCTGGACAGCAATGGTTCGCCACTTAGGGATGGCGTCAGTGAAGGAGGTCGGTCACGTGGCAACGCAGCTCGTGGGCCACGCGGAGGAGATGGCTCATCTTGATCTCCTCACCTGCCTCCATGCGCTGGATGGTGCTCCGGCCGAGGTCGGTGTTGTACGACAAGGTCTCTTGGGTCATGTTCAGGTGGAGGCGCCGGATGCGGATGCGGTCGCCGATCGCCCTGAGGGCGTCAGTGATCCATCTCGGCTGTTCATCGGGCACCCGTCCAACGCTTTATCGACCAAGATCATATGTCAGCATCAGTTTTGAGGCTTTCTGTGATCTTGAGGTGAGTGCCCAGTCCCCGCACCCACCCCCCCCCCACACGCTCCGACCCTGCGGCCTCATGGCATATGCCGCAGGGTTAAAGGTAGTGTCCGAGAATCGAACGCGTGTTCACTCGAAAGGGCGAACAACGCTCGGCCTGCGGTTTCCGTTGGGCAGGGAGGGAACTATGCGCGTCACCCCACTAGCAGCCAGCCCAGCCCACAGGAGACGGAACGACATGGACGACGAGGCGATCCTCGCCCTCTACGAATGGGCCCTCGGAGCCTGCTTCCGCCACCCCGCGGCCGGCGAAGTCGAGACCACCACGGTCAAGAAGGTCCACCCCCGCCACGGCGGCGAAGAGGAAGTCCGCGCCTGCCGTATCTGCGTCCTCGCCATAGAGCATGACCGCCGCAAGGCTGCGCTGAAGGCTGGCCTGCCCTACGAACCTGGCCACGCCGGGGAGGACTTCGCAGGCTCGTAGGTGCAGATCAAAGCCCTGATTTCTGGTCCGGTGCCGAGGGGGGATCTGGGGGGAATTTGGGGAGCATCAGCTCGTGGGGAGTGAATGGGGGGACTCGGGAACACCCCCCGCCGCCAGCAAGCACCACTGAGGGCCACTCACAACCACCAGGTCAGGCGGTAAATGGACTCCCTGAGGAAATCGCTGCAGCTGACGGAACCCTGTCCATGCAGAACTCCGACTTCCGCAAGGACGCCTGGGGCCGCCTCATGCGGACCGCCAACTTCGTGGGCACCATCTCGTACGGCACCACCGAGGTCGCGGAACAGGCGGGGGCCCGGGTGTGGAAGATCCACACGATGATAAAAGCCACCGATCCCGACACGGGGGAGCGGTACGGCGTCGACGAGCCCGAGCTGCTGCTGTGGGTGCACTGCGCCGAGATCGACTCCTATCTGCACGTCGCCCGCCGGTCGGGCTTCCGTCTCACCGGTGAACTCGCCGACCGGTATGTCGCCGAACAACGGGAGAGCGCCCGGCTCGTCGGCCTCGACCCCGACGGCGTACCGGCCTCCACCGCCGAACTCGCCGCGTACTTCGAGCGGGTGCGGCCCGAACTGGCCGCCGGACCCGAGGCGCGCGACGTCGACGACTTCCTCCAACGGCCGCCGACACACCCCCTGTTGATCCCGGCGCGCGCCCTGCTGTGGCGGCGCGTGGCGAACCTCGCGTACGCCTCGTTGCCGCCGTACGCCCACGAGCTGTACGGAAGAACGGCCCCGCCGCCCGCCACCGTGACCCGGCGGCTCAGCACCACCGGCACCATCCTGCGCACCGTTCCCGCACGTCTACGCTGGCAACTTCCCCCGAAGCACATTCTGCGGGCCATGGCCAGGCTCGGGCCCGGCGCCCGGCCTGCCCCGTACAAACTCGACAGTCGGACAGCCATACTGGACGAGCCGGGGAGGGCGAGGCGAGGCAACGGGGGCGACGGACGGAGATGGCGGACACCAGGCTGATCCAGGGCCGGTACCGGCTACTGGACCTGATCGGGCGCGGCGGCATGGGCGAGGTGTGGCGTGCCCGCGACGAGTCACTCGGGCGCAGGGTCGCCGTGAAGTGCCTCAAGCCGATGGGGCCCCAGCACGACCAGTCCTTCACGCGCGTGCTGCGTGAGCGCTTCCGGCGCGAGGCACGGGTCGCGGCAGCGCTCCAGCACCGCGGCGTCACCGTCGTCCATGACTTCGGGGAGCACGACGGCGTCCTGTATCTGGTCATGGAGCTGCTCGAAGGGCGCAACCTCAGCCAGCTCCTGGAGGACAACAAACAGCATCCGCTGCCGGTCGCGGACGTCGTGGAGATCGCCGACCAGGTCTCCGCCGCGCTCGCGTACACCCATGAGCAGGGCATCGTGCACCGCGACCTGAAGCCCGCGAACATCATGCGCCTCTCGGACGGCACGGTGAAGATCTGCGACTTCGGGATCGCCAGACTCGGCCACGACATCGGCTTCACCTCGCGGCTGACCGGCACGGGCATCGCGATGGGCACACCCCACTACATGTCGCCCGAGCAGATCAGCGGCGCCCAGGTCGACCAGCGCAGCGACCTCTACTCCTTCGGCTGCGTGCTCTACGAGATCGCCACCGGGGCGCCGCCGTTCGACCTGGAGGACGCCTGGGCGGTGCTCGTCGGCCACCGTGACACCCCGCCGGAGCCGCCGCGCACGCACCGGGACGAGCTGCCGGAGTACTTCGAGAAGATCGTCCTCGACCTGCTCGCCAAGGAACCGGACCAGCGCCCCAGCGACGCACGCGAACTGGGGCGCCGCATCGTCACCGGCCGCACGGTCCCCTCGTACGTCCCGACCGTCGTCACCCCGTCCGTGCGCCGCCCGGAGCAGGCGCCGTCGCGTGAGCCCCGGCTGCCCTCGTGGACCCGCGGCATGACCACCGGGCACAAGGCGAACGGCGCCTCCGAGCTGCGGACGACCCCGCCCGACGCGGCGGCGGGCCTGACCGGGGAGTGGATTCCGCGCGCCGACGCGCGCCGGGCCGCCGCCCCGCGCAGGCCCGAACGGCCCACCCCGTCACCCGAGGTGGTCGCCACCCTGGTCAGCCGGCACAACGCGGGCCTGAGCCTCGGGCGCCTCGGCCGCTGGGCGGAGGCGGGCGAGGTGCACCGCGCGGTGGCCGCCGAGCGGGAGCACGCCCTTGGCCCCGACCACCCGGACACGCTCGCCAGCCGGTACGAGGTGGGCTTCACGCTCAGCCGCACCGGCCGGGCCGCCGACGCCCTGCGGGAGTACGGCCGCGTCGCCCAGGGCAGGGAGCGCACGCTGGGCCCCGACCACCCGGACACGCTGGCCGCACGGCAGGAGATGGCGTACGTCATGGGGCAGCTGGGGCGGCACTTCGAGGCCCATCAGGTGTACACGTCGGTCCTCGCCGTCCGTGAGCGGACCGCGGGCGCCGATCACCCCGACACGCTGCGCTGCCGGCACAACCTGGCGTACAACCTCAGCAGGCTCGGCCGCCTGGAGGACTCCTACAAGCTGGCCCGCGACGTGGCGACGGCGCGGGCGCGCGTCCTCGGGGCCACGCACCCCGACACCCTCGTCACGCGGTACGAAGTCGCTTACGCACTGGGCCAGTTGGGCCGCTGGCCCGAGGCCCTCCAGACGTACCGCGAGGTCGCCGACGCACGCGTGCGGGCGCTGGGCGCCGACCACCCCGACACCCTCGCCGCCCGCTACGAGGTGGGCATCAGCCTCGGCAGGCTCGGCCGCAGCGGCGAGGCCCTTGAGCTGTACCGCGACCTGATCGACGACCGCACCCGGGTGAACGGCCCCGCCGACCCCGAGACTCTGCGCGCCCGGCACGGCCTCGGCGTGAACCTCGGCCGCCAGGGCCGTTGGGAGGAAGCACTTGCCGAGGCCCGCGACGTCTGCGCGATCCGCGAACGCGTCCTCGGCGGCGACCACCCGGACACCCTGGTCAGCCGCCGCGAGGTGGCCGTGGGTCTTGGCTGGCTCGGCCGCTGGGCCGACGCCCTGACCGAGTACCGCCGGGTCGCCGCCGCCCGCGAGCAGGTCCTCGGCGCCGACCACCCCGACGCCCTGGCCAGCCGCAACGACGAGGCGCACTGCCTGGAGCAGCTCGGCCGCGGCACGGAGGCGGTCGAGCTCTACCGCCGGGTGGCGGCACTGCGCCAGCGACGGGCGACCGGGGGCCAGTGACCAGCAGGTCGCGCGCTTCCCCACGCCCCTCCGGGCGCTCCACGTGTTACGAAGAGCTATGCCTCCTCGCGATCGATACGACGCCGTCATCGTCGGCGGTGGTCACAACGGACTTGTGGCCGCCGCCTATCTCGCCCGCGCCGGACGCTCCGTCCTGCTCCTGGAGCGGCTCTCCGGGACCGGAGGGGCCGCCGTGTCCAGCCGCCCCTTCGCCGGTGTCGACGCCCGGCTCTCGCGCTACTCGTACCTGGTCAGCCTCCTGCCGCGGAAGATCGTCAGGGAGCTGGACCTGGACTTCCGGGTGCGCACCCGGACCGTGTCCTCGTACACCCCGACCGAGCGCGACGGCGTGCCGACGGGACTGCTGGTCGGCGGTGGCGAGGCGCGCACCAGGGAGGCGTTCGAGCGGCTCACCGGCGGGCCGCGCGAGTACGAGGCCTGGCGGGAGTTCTACGCGATGACGGGGCACGTCGCCGAGCAGGTCTTCCCCACGCTCACCGAGCCCCTGCCCACGCGCGGCGCCCTGCGTGAACGGATCGGTGACGAGGCCGCCTGGCGCGCGCTGTTCGAGGAGCCGATCGGCGCCGCCGTCGAGGAGCGGTTCCACGACGACCTGGTGCGCGGGGTGGTGCTCACCGACGCCCTCATCGGAACGTTCGCCGACGCCCACGACCCGTCCCTGCGGCAGAACCGCTGCTTCCTCTACCACGTCATCGGCGGCGGCACCGGCGACTGGAACGTGCCTGTCGGCGGCATGGGCGCCCTCACCGGAGCCCTCGCCGCCTCGGCCCGCGCGGCGGGCGCCGAGCTCGCAGCCGGCCACGAGGTCACCCGCATCGAGTCGGACGGACAGAGCGCCGAGGTCACGTACCGCACGCCCGAGCGCGAGGCCACCGTCGCCGCCCGGCACGTCCTGGTCAACGCCTCACCCCAGGAGCTCGCCGCCCTCATCGGTGACACCCCGCCCGCCCCGGCCGAAGGCGCCCAGCTCAAGGTCAACATGCTGCTCGATCGGCTGCCGAGGCTGCGCGACACATCGGTCGACCCGCACGAGGCCTTCGCCGGGACCTTCCACATCGGGGAGGGCTACGGGGAGTTGGCGACGGCGTACGCCCAGGCCGCGGCCGGCGAGCTGCCCGCCGCGCCGCCCTCCGAGATCTACTGCCACTCCCTGACCGATCCCAGCATCCTCGCCCCCGAACTCGTGGAGCGCGGCTGCCAGACCCTCACCCTCTTCGGGCTCCACACCCCCGCCCGTCTCTTCGCCCAGGACAACGACGCCGTACGCGCCGAACTCCTGAAGTCGACCCTGGAGCAGTTGGACGCGCACCTGGCCGAGCCGCTCGCCGACTGCCTGGCCACCGACGCGGACGGCCGCCCCTGCATCGAGGCCAAGACCCCCCTGGACCTGGAACGCGACCTGCGCCTGCCCGGCGGCAACATCTTCCACCGCGACCTCGCCTTCCCCTACGCCCAGGAGGGCACCGGGCGCTGGGGCGTGGAGACGCGGCACGCGAACGTCCTGCTGTGCGGGGCGGGTGCCGTGCGCGGCGGCGGGGTCAGCGGCATTCCCGGGCACAACGCCGCGATGGCCGCGCTGGGGGAGTAGGGCCTCGGCGCGGCCTCAGTCGGCCGAGGGGGCCCAGCCGACCGCCTCGATGCGGGCCGCGTCGGCGGGCCGTGCCTCGTCGAAGACCGTGCGCGCGCCGTCCTCGACCCGCAGTCCGTCGGCGTACGCGCCGCGCCCCACGTAGAGCTGGTCCGTCGCGTACCGCCAGCGCAGCTGGACCCGCTCGCCCCGCCACGGCGAGAGGTCCGCGGCCAGGCGGTGCCAGACGCGCCCCGACCAGCCGGACGCCGTGCCGTCGGGGTGCTGCCGAGGTGACGTCCCCCGGTGCTCGGTGGTGAACGGAACCGGCTGCCATGTCGTGCCGTCGTCCCGCGAGGCCTCAAGGCGCAGGGCGTCCGAACCCGGCTCGGTGTCCCACCACAGCTCGCACCGCAGCTTCGCCCGGTCCGTGGCGAGGGTGAGGGGCGGCAGGGTCAGCGTGGCCGTCGCCGCGTTCGCCATGCCGGAGAACCACGCGGTGCGCCCGCGCGCGGGACGCACCGGGACGGCGCGTGCCATGCGGTTCGCCGCGGCCACCCTGGGGGCCGAACCGGAGCGCCAACTGCGCACCGGGTGGACCGAGTTGCCGAGGACGACGAGGAAGGAGTCGGTCGTCGGGTCGAGGACGAGGGAGGTGCCGGTGAACCCGGTGTGGCCCGCGGTGCGCGGCGTGGCCATCGCGCCCATGTACCAGTGCTGGTAGAGCTCGAAGCCCAGGCCGTGCTCGTCCCCGGGGAACTCCGTGTTGAAGTCGGTGAACATCAGCTTCACGGACTCGTCCGAGAGGATGCGGGAGCGGCCGTACACCCCGCCGTTGAGCAGCGTGCGGCCGAGGATCGCGAGGTCCCAGGCACAGGAGAAGACCCCCGCGTGCCCCGCGACCCCGCCGAGGCCGAAGGCGTTCTCGTCGTGCACCTCGCCCCACACCATGCCGCGGTCGAGGCCCGACCAGGGCAGCCGGGCGTCCTCGGTCGCGGCGGTCTTCGGCCGCCAGGACGCGGGCGGGTTGTAGCGCGTGCGGTGCATCCCGAGCGGAGCGGTGATCTCGTCGTGGAGCAGTGTGTCCAGGCGGCGGCCGGTGATCTCTTCGAGGACCAGCTGGAGCGAGATCAGGTTCAGGTCCGAGTAGAGGTACTTGGTGCCCGGCGGGTTGAGCGGCGCCTCCTGCCAGATGAGGCGCAACTGGCCCTCGCGCGTGGGCTCCTTGAACAGGGGGATCCAGGACCGGAACCCCGAGGTGTGGGTGAGGAGCTGAAGGACGGTGATGTCCTGCTTGCCGGCGCCCCCGAAATCAGGGAGGTACGAGGCGACCTTCGCCTCCAGCTCCAGCTTGCCCCGCTCGATCTGCTGCACCGCGAGCAGCGAGGTGAACAGCTTGCTGACGGAGGCGAGGTCGAAGACCGTGTCCTTGGCCATCGGGATCTGCCGGTCGGCCGGCAGCTCGACGCCGGTGTCGGTCTTCTCGTCGTACGCCGAGTAGCGCACCGCCTTGCCGATGGGCTGGTGCAGGGCGACGGTGCCGCCGCGGCCCGCGAGCAGGACGGCGCCCGCATACCACGGGTGCTTGGGGGAGGGGTCGAGGAACTGCTCCGCGTCGGCGACCAGTTGCCGCAGGTGTCCGGCGAGCAGCCCGGCGCGCTCGGGGCTGCCGGGCCGCAGCGTCGGACGCTTGGCCGCGGCCGCGGATCCCGCCGCCGCGGCAGGTCCCGCGGGGAACGGCACCAGTGCCAGCGCCCCGCCCAGTGCCACGACGCGCGCGCCCAGTTGGCGTCTGCTCAGCCCGCCGCCCGCTCTGTCGGACGCCGCCCCGTTGTCCTCGGCCATGACCGTGCCCCCTCCTGGAACTCGCCTGGGCTGAAATTATCTTTCGGGATCACAAGAGACTGCTGAAACTTTCATGTCAGTGCCGGGCTCTGTCAACCACGGGCGCCCGCCAAAGATCTGACACCGCATCAGAAAATCTCTTCCGTCGTCCGGGCGGCTGCGGCATCCTGCGCCCATGCAGACAGAGCTGAGCAGGAAACTGGGGATCGAGCACGCCATCTTCGGCTTCACGCCCTTCCCGGCGGTGGCCGCCGCCATCAGCAGGGCGGGCGGATTCGGTGTGCTCGGCGCGGTCCGCTACACGGCGCCCGACGAGCTGGCCCGGGATCTCGACTGGATGCAGGAGCACGTCGGCGACCGGCCCTACGGGCTCGATGTCGTGATGCCCGCGAAGAAGGTCGAGGGGGTGAGCGAGGCCGACGTCGAGGCGATGATCCCCGAAGGCCACCGGCAGTTCGTCAAGGACACCCTCGGCAAGCACGGCGTGCCCGAGCTGGCCGAAGGGGAGGCGTCCGGCTGGCGCATCACCGGGTGGATGGAGCAGGTCGCCCGCAATCAGCTCGACGTCGCCTTCGACTACCCGATCAAACTCCTCGCCAACGCGCTCGGCTCACCACCCGCCGACGTCATCCAGCGCGCCCACGACCATGACGTACTCGTCGCCGCGCTCGCGGGCAGCGCCCGCCACGCCCGCAAGCACGCCGACGCGGGCATCGACATCGTCGTCGCGCAGGGCTACGAGGCGGGCGGCCACACCGGCGAGATCGCCTCCATGGTCCTGACGCCCGAAGCCGTCGAGGCTGTCGCGCCACTGCCGGTGCTCGCCGCGGGCGGCATCGGCAGCGGGGACCAGATCGCGGCCGCGTTCGCGCTCGGCGCGCAGGGCGTGTGGCTCGGCTCCCTCTGGCTCACCACGACGGAGGCCGACATGCACTCGCGGGCACTCACCGAGAAACTCCTGGCGGCGGGCTCCGGCGACACGGTCCGCTCACGCGCCCTGACCGGCAAGCCCGCGCGGCAGCTGCGCACCGAATGGACCGACGCCTGGGACGACCCGGACGGACCCGGCACGCTGCCCATGCCGCTACAGGGGCTCCTGGTCGCCGAGGCGGTGTCGCGCATCCAGAAGTACGAGGTGCAGGCGCTGCTCGGCACACCCGTCGGGCAGATCGTCGGCCGCATGAACAGCGAACGCGGCGTCCAGGCAGTGTTCGACGACCTGACCAGCGGTTTCGAGCGTGCCATCGACCGCGTGAACCGCGTCGCCGGACGCGCCTGACCACTGACCCACGAGACGGAGGAGAGGTCCCTATGAGCAGCATGCCGGGCAGCACGCCCCCCAACGGCTTCTGGGCGCAGGCCGAGGCGGACCCGGACCGCGTGGTCCTGACCGCACCCGACGGCGAGGAGTGGACCGCGCGGCGCCTGCACGCGGCGACCAACCAACTCGTCCACGGGCTGCGCGCCGCCGGCCTGGAGCGCGGCGACGCCTTCGCCGTCGTGCTGCCCAACGGCGTCGAGTTCCTCACCGCGTACCTGGCGGCATCGCAGGCCGGCCTCTACCTCGTGCCGGTCAACCACCATCTGGTCGGACCCGAGATCGCCTGGATCGTCGCCGACTCCGGCGCGAAGGTGCTGATCGCGCACGAGCGGTTCGCGCGAGCGGCGACCGACGCCGCCGACGAGGCGAAGCTCCCGGCCACGCACCGGTACGCCGTGGGGGACATGCCCGGCTTCCGCCCCTACCCCGAACTCCTCGCGGGGCAACCGGAGTCGGCGCCCGACGACCGCACGCTCGGCTGGGTCATGAACTACACCTCCGGCACGACGGGACGCCCGCGCGGCATCCGGCGCCCGCTGTCCGGAAAGCTCCCCGAGGAGTCCTACCTCGGCGGCTTCCTCGGCATCTTCGGCATCAAACCCTTCGACGACAACGTGCACCTCGTCTGCTCGCCGCTCTACCACACCGCGGTCCTCCAGTTCGCGGGCGCCGCCCTGCACATCGGCCATCCGCTGGTCCTGATGGACAAGTGGACGCCCGAGGAGATGCTGCGTCTCATCGACACCTACAAGTGCACGCACACCCACATGGTGCCGACCCAGTTCCACCGCCTCCTCGCACTGCCGGACGAGACGAAGGCGGCGTACGACGTCTCGTCCATGCGCCACGCCATCCACGGCGCCGCGCCCTGCCCCGACCACGTCAAACGGGCGATGATCGAGTGGTGGGGCGAGTGCGTCGAGGAGTACTACGCGGCCAGCGAGGGCGGCGGCGCGTTCGCCACCGCGCAGGACTGGCTGAAGCGGCCCGGCACCGTCGGCAAGGCCTGGCCCATCAGCGAACTCGCCGTCTTCGACGACGACGGCAACCCGCTGCCGCCCGGTGAACTCGGCACCGTCTACATGAAGATGAGCACCGGCGGATTCTCGTACCACAAGGACGAGTCCAAGACGAAGAAGAACCGCATCGGCGACTTCTTCACGGTCGGCGACCTCGGCTACCTGGACGAGGACGGCTACCTCTACCTCCGCGACCGCAAGATCGACATGATCATCTCGGGTGGGGTCAACATCTACCCCGCCGAGATCGAGTCCGCGCTGCTCACGCACCCGGCCGTCGCGGACGCGGCCGCGTTCGGCATCCCGCACGACGAGTGGGGCGAGCAGGTCAAGGCGGTGGTGGAGGTGGCGGAAGGCCACGAGGCGGGCGACGCACTCGCCACCGAGATCCTCGACCACTGCGAACGCCAACTGGCCGGCTACAAGCGCCCGAAGAGCGTCGACTTCATCGAGACCATGCCCCGCGACCCGAACGGCAAGCTCTACAAGCGACGGCTGCGGGAGCCGTACTGGGAAGGGCGGGAGCGCGCGCTGTAGCCACGCACCGCCCGGCCGCCCGGCCTGCACCGTGCCGCGGTGCCGGCCAGGCGGCGAGACGGTCAGAAGGATTCCAGCGGGCCGAGGAGCCAGGACCCGGCCGAATGCGGGTCATCGTCGAAATAGAACTCCCGGATGGCTGCGAGGAGCTCGTCCCGTTCGACCGCGCCGTCCGTGTCGTAGTCGAGTCGTCCGAAGACCTCGCGCGCGTCCGCCTCCGGCAGGTTCATCAGGGCCCCGCTCCAGCGCACCTGCTCGTCGCGGGTCAGCTTGCCGTCACCATCCGCGTCGGCGATGTCCATGATCGCGTCGAGGAACGGCACGTATCCCTCGTCGAAGGAGTCGGGAGTCTCCAAAAGCCCCGCCAGGAACGCGGACTTGTACTCCGCCTCACTGATGCGGCTGTCCTTGTCCACGTCGGCGACCCGTGCGAGATGTTCCCACAGCCCCAGGGAAAGCTCCCGCAGTCTCGCCACCGGCCTGGAGTCAGGACCGTGGCCGAAGGCCTCGCCGAGCCGGGCCACGGACCTCTCGAAGTCCGCGCGCTCGATGAACCCGTCGCCGTCGTCGTCGTACGTCGCGAACCTCCGGGACAGCTTGCGGTCCAGAAACGCGGATGCCTTCACCATCAGTCCTCCCCTGAGAGACGTCCCCACCTTTCTAACGGAGCCGACCGGGTCCGCCCAGGGAGCGCGGGGCTCCTTGCAGGCGTACCCGGCCGGCTTCTGCGCGGTCAGGGGCGAGGCTTCAGCGGCGTTCACGCACCTTGACCACCCTGAGTTCCGGGTCCCGCATGATGTCCTTCTCGCAGAACCGTGACGTCACCCACCGCTCATCGGCGTACAACCGCGTCTGATCGCGGTAGTGCGGCGAGTTCGGGTTCGACGACTGCGAGTAGGTGAGCAGCGTGCGTGCCTTCGGGCAGTGGCTCTTGTCCCAGCCGACCGCCTGGATGTGACTCGAACCGTGCGCTACCTCGGTGTAGCCGCCGCTCTTCGCGTCCCACACCGGCTCGACCTTGTTCCACACGCCGATCGACTCCGTGCCGCCATGGATCGGCAGCCTCTCCGAGCCGCGTACGACGAACTGGTTCCTGCCCAAAGGCGCGTCGAGCGCGATGCCCGCCCCACGCAGTTCGGTCACCGCGTCGGCGAGTGCGGTCGCGAAGCCGGGGCGGGCCGTGTCGAGGGTGTTCGGCGTACGCACCGGGTCGGCGGCGGAGAACGGCACCTTCCACAACTGCGCGTTCGGCACGGCGGCCACCAGCTTGCGCCAGAACCGGTCGAACAGCAGGGCGCCCCTGCTGTCCGTATCCATGCTGTGGTCCCACGCCTTGAGGGCGGCACAAGCCTTGCGTACGTCAACAGCGGTGCCGTCACTGCCCGTTGCCCTGCCACCCGGCAGCGCCGCGCACGCCCGCGCCGCGTCGTCGGCGGCCAGATCGCCCGCGGGCGCCCGGTTCGCGAACTGCTGCTCCTGGAGGTCCTTGACCGTCAGGTCGCCCTCCTTCGCCATCGCCGCGACATCCTCGATGGCGCCGCGCGTGCGCATGGAGCGCTGCGTGCCGATCGTCCCGAAGACCCGCTCGTAACCGGTGATCGGCTTGTCCGCGTTGGTGAGCCACGCGCTGTCGTTGGAATTCTCCGCGTACGGCGCGTCCTTGAGCGTGGGCATCTTCGACGGGCCGAAGATCCCGGGCTGGACGGCGTCCTTGTCCGAGCCGAGCGCGCAGTCGGCGCGCGAACCGTCGAGCACGGCCACGCCCGAGGCCGGATACGTCACCTTGCCCAGGTCCGTGGAGCAGCGCTCGGCGAGGTCGTCGGTGATGCGGGGCAACACCTGCGACTGGGTGAGGAGCGAGTGGCCCTTGCGGTCCGCGGCGATGGTGTTGACCCACGGCAGGCCCTGCGTGTCGCGCAGCGCCTTCAACACCCCCTCGGTGGAACGGGCCTTGCCGAAGCCGAGGTCGGTGTCGCTGCCGCGCAGGTTCGTGGCGTTGGGGTCGTTCAGGGCGTACGCCGTCTTCGCCGACCAGGGCAGCGGAAGCTGTGTGCCGAGGTCGGTGGTGACCGGGCCGTACCGGGTCCACCACTGGGTGCGGGTCACAGGGGCGCCGTTCTTGACCGGCACCTCGACCGTCCGCTTCGTCATCTTCTCCGGCTTGCCGTCCACCAGATAGGCGGTCGGGTCGGCGGGATCCAGCGTCAGCTGGTGCAGATTGAGGGTCACGCCGGTCGCCACCGTGTGGCTCCACGCCACATCGCCGTTGAAACCGATGTTGACGACGCTCGTGCCGAGCAGCGAACCGCCCGAGACGTTCAGCTCGCCGGGGATGGTCTGCTGCGACTGCCAGAAACGCCGGCCGCCCTGCCAGGGGTAGTGCGGATTTCCGAGCAGCAGACCCTTGCCGTTCGCGGTGGTCCTCCCACTGAACGCGACGGCGTTGGAACCCATGACGGCGTCCTCGGCAGAGAAGAGATCGCGTGCCGCCTTCGCCGTGCGCTCGGGGTCCGGGGTGCGGTCCGCAGCCGTGGCGCTCGGCGGCCGCGCGGCGGTGATGCCGTCTATGCCCCGCCCCTGACCGCCGAGGACCTGCACGGCGAAGCCCTGCCTCGCCACGTCGAGGGAGGTGATCGGGCGCAGCCACTTGGCGCCCTTGCAAGCGGGGTCGGTTACGCGGTTCTGCTTCAGCCAGGCGTTGTAGCCCGCCGCGAAACCGCTCATCAGCTTCTTCGACGTGGCGCTCGGGCCCGCGGGGGCGGGCCGCTCGAGGAGCTTCTCCACGGTGCGGGTGTCCCGCACACCGCCGAAGTAGAGATCGCTCGCGAGGTTCGTGCTCGCCGAGGACAGCGAACCGTCCGGCTTGCCGTCGGGGCCGAAGTGACGTGACCGCTCCCCGCGTACGGTCACGTATCCCTCGGCGAGGGTGCACACCTGGTCGGCGGCCTGCGCCCAGCCGGTGCCGAAGCCGAGGTTCTCGTAGTCCTTGGCGAGGATGTGCGGAATGCCGTACTGGGTGTAGCGCAGGGTGGCGGACAGACCGCCGCCGGACGGGCGGCCGGCACGGTCCTCCGCGGCGCCGGCGGTGGCGGCGGACGACGGCAGGAAGGCCGCGGCGGTCAACAGGCTGATGCCCAGAGCCGTGAGGCGTCTGGTGCGGGTACGCATACGCATGGTGCCTCCCAACAAGGGTGAGGGAAGGGGCGGTTGAGCGTACCAACCGGTATGTCACTTGATCGAGTGGCGCGACCGATCAAGTTCGCGCCTCGGGCGGGTCGGGTCCGCACCCCGTACTGATCGGGTTCGCACCCCGTACGGAGCCTTGACCGCCGCGACGCACGCGGCACAGGATCACGCCATGACGGGTGTACGCAGCAATACGGTCGACGATGTCCTGGGACGCAGCGCGCGGCGCGTGCCGGGGCGGGTGGCACTGCGCTATGGGGAGCGGGTCTGGACCTACCGCGAACTTGACGACGCGGTCACGCAGGCGGCGGCGTACCTCCACCGGGAGGGGCTCAGGGACGGCGCTCGGGTCGGCGCCTACGGACACAACTCCGACGCGTACGTCATCGGTTTTCTGGCCTGCGCCCGCGCGGGCCTCGTGCACGTGCCCATCAACCACAACCTCGAGGGCGAGGACCTCGCCTACATCATCGAGCAGTCGGGCAGCTCGGCGGTCCTGGTCGACCCGCACCTGGAGCACCGGCTGCCCGGCACCGTGCGCGCGATGCCGCTGCGGGACGCCACGGGCTCGCTGCTCGAACACACCAAGGGGCGCGAGGGCGAAGCGGTCTTCCTCCTGGGCCCCGACGACAGCGGTGACCTGGCCCAACTGCTCTACACCTCGGGCACCACGGCCCTCCCCAAGGGCGCGATGATGACCCACCGGGCCCTCGTGCACGAGTACGTCAGCGCCATCACCGCCCTGGACCTCAAGGAGACGGACAAGCCCGTCCACGCGCTGCCGCTGTACCACTCGGCGCAGATGCACGTCTTCCTGCTGCCCTATCTGGCGATCGGCGCCGAGAACACGATCATCGACGCGCCCGATGCCGAGCGGATCTTCGAGCTCGTCGAGGCGGGCCGCGCCGACAGTCTCTTCGCGCCGCCCACCGTATGGATCGGCCTCTCGCAGCACCCCGGCTTCGGTACCCGTGACCTCGGCGGCCTGCGCAAGGCCTACTACGGGGCGTCGATCATGCCCGTCCCCGTGCTGGAGCGCCTGCGCGAACGGCTGCCGTCGCTCGCCTTCTACAACTGCTTCGGGCAGAGCGAGATCGGCCCGCTCGCCACGGTCCTCGGGCCCGACGAGCACGAGGGGCGGATGGACTCCTGCGGGCGCCCGGTGCTCTTCGTGGAGGCGCGGATCGTGGACGAGCAGGGCCTTGAGGTGCCCGACGGCACACAGGGCGAAGTCGTCTACCACTCACCGCAGTTGTGCGAGGGCTACTGGGACAAACCGGAGGAGACCAAGGAGGCGTTCCGCGACGGGTGGTTCCACTCCGGGGACCTGGCGGTGCGGGACGCGGACGGCTACTTCACCGTGGTCGACCGGGTGAAGGACGTCATCAACTCCGGCGGTGTCCTCGTCGCGTCGCGCCAGGTCGAGGACGCGCTCTACACCCACGAAGGCGTCGCGGAGACGGCCGTGATCGGGCTGCCGGACGAGCGCTGGATCGAGGCGGTCACCGCGGTCGTCGTACGCAAGGGAGACGTGACCGAAGGGGAACTCATCGAGCACGCGCGCGAGAGGCTCGCCCACTTCAAGGCGCCCAAACGGGTCCTCTTCGTGGACGAGCTGCCGCGCAACGCGAGCGGGAAGATCCTCAAGCGGGAGCTGCGGGACCGTTTCAGCGCGGCGTAGCTCCCGCGGGCCTCGTGGTCACTTGTCGCGCAGGTCCACGATCCGCTTGAACTTGCCCACCGACCGCTCGATGGTCTCGGGGTCGACGATCTCGACCTTCACCGAGACGCCGATGCCGTCCTTCACCGCCGACGCGATCTCCCGGGCCGCCGCCGCGCGCCGCTCAGGAGTCGTGTCCGGTCGGGACTCGGCCCGGACCGTCAGCGCGTCCATGCGGCCCTCGCGGGTCAGGCGCAGCTGGAAGTACGGGGCGACACCCGGTGTCCGCAGGACGATCTCCTCCACCTGCGTGGGGAAGAGGTTCACTCCGCGCAGGATCACCATGTCGTCCGAGCGGCCCGTGACCTTCTCCATCCGGCGGAACGTCCGTGCCGTACCGGGCAGGAGGCGGGTCAGGTCGCGGGTGCGGTAGCGGATGACGGGCATGGCCTCCTTGGTGAGGGAGGTGAAGACCAGCTCGCCGCGCTCGCCGTCCGGCAGGACTTCGCCGGTGATCGGGTCCACCACCTCCGGGTAGAAGTGGTCCTCCCAGATGTGCAGGCCGTCCTTGGTCTCCACGCACTCCTGGGCGACTCCGGGGCCGATGACCTCCGAGAGCCCGTATATGTCGACCGCGTCGATCGCGAACCGCTCCTCGATCTCGCGGCGCATCTCCTCCGTCCACGGCTCGGCGCCGAAGATGCCGATCTTCAGGGACGTCGTGCGCGGGTCGACGCCCTGGCGTTCGAACTCCTCCAGGAGCGTGAGCATGTAGGAGGGCGTGATCATGATGATCTCGGGGCGGAAGTCCTGGATCAGCTGGACCTGGCGGGCCGTCATGCCGCCGGACGCGGGAATCACCGTGCAGCCGAGCCGCTCGGCACCGTAGTGCGCGCCGAGGCCGCCGGTGAACAGGCCGTATCCGTACGCCACATGGACCTTGTGGCCCGGGCGGCCGCCCGCCGCGCGGATCGAGCGGGCGACGACGTCCGCCCACATCGTCAGGTCCTGCTCGGTGTAGCCGACGACCGTGGGCCGGCCCGTGGTGCCGCTGGACGCGTGCAGGCGCCGCACCTCGGACTGCTCGACCGCGAACATCCCGAAGGGGTAGTTGTCCCGCAGGTCGGTCTTGGCCGTGAACGGGAAGCGGGCCAGGTCGGCGAGTGTGCGGCAGTCGTCGGGGCGCAGGCCCGCCTTGTCGAACGCGGCCCGGTAGAAGGGCACGTTCTCGTACGCGTGCAGCAAGGTGTCCTGGAGGCGCTCCAGCTGCAGTGCCTCCAGCTCCTCGCGCCCGAGGCGCTCCGCCGCGTCCAGCATCGCCGTCATATGCGGTTTCTCCCGTCCCCAACGGGCGACCGATCATTCGGTCGTCGATCTTCCGTCAAGGTCAGTAATCCAGCCCCGGAGGCGGCCGTCAAGAGATCGCGCAGGGCGGCCTTGAGCTGCGGCGCGACGGCAGAACGGCATTGTCCGGGTGCGGCGTGGGATGTGATGATCGCCCCCATGCCGACCTTCAGGGGAATCGCCGTGCGTCCTGCCTCGTCCGTGAGGCGTCTGCTCGCTGTCGGGGTCGTCACGGCGGCTCTGCTCGCCGGCAGCGGGGGTGGGGCGGCGGTCGCCGCTTCCCCGGCGCCGCGGCCTGCCGTGTCGTCGTACGCGCGGCTGCATTCGCTGGCCGATCTCGCCGCCAGGCGCCTGGCCACCGCCGATCTCGTCGCCGCCGCGAAGTACGGCACGGGCAGCCCCGTCGACGACGCGGCCCGCGAGCGGCAGGTGCTCGACGACGTCGCGCGGCAGGCGCGGGAGCTGGGCGCCGATCCCGAGGCGACCGTGCGGATCTTCCGTGATCAGATCGAGGCCAACAAGGTGGTGCAGCGGGAGCTGCACCGGCGGTGGGACGCGGATCCTTCGCAGGCGCCGGCTCCGGGGGAGCGGCCTGATCTTGCGGAGGTCCGTAAGGAGATCAACCGAGTGAACGGGGAGTTGGTGCGGGGCATCGCCGACTCGTCGGTCGCGCGGGCTGCGGCGTCGTGCCGAGGGCTGCTGGTCGCGGCGGGCGTACGCGTACCGCACGAGCGGCGGCTTGATGTGCTGCACGTGGTGGCCTTGGAGCGGGCGCTTCGGTCTGTCTGCTCTGGCTGACGGTTCTTCTGGCCCGCCGCTTCGCGGCGGATTCTTCCCGCCCACCCACCGTTTGCCCCGCGGTGCTGTCGGTCGGGGTGGTGGTTGCCTTGGTTCGCGCCGCTCGCTCGCACCGTGAAGTCAGCCCCCCGCCGCCACCGCCTTCGCCCACCGGTAGTCCGCCTTGCCGCTCGGGGAGCGTTGGATCTCGTCGGTGAAGACCACTGCGCGGGGGATCTTGTAGCCGGCGAGGTGGGTGCGGCAATGGGTCTGGATGGCTTCTAGGTCCAACGGGGGCGCGCCGTCGCGTAGTTGGACGACTGCGGCCACGCGGTTGCCCCAGCGCTCGTCGGGGACCCCGGCGACCAGCGCGTCGTACACGTCCGGATGGGACTTGAGCGCCTGCTCGACCTCCTCCGGATAGACCTTCTCGCCGCCGGTGTTGATGCACTGCGAGCCCCGGCCCAGGACGGTGACGATGCCTTCCTCGTCGACCGTGGCCATGTCGCCGAGCAGCACCCAGCGCTCCTCGCCCTTCCGGAAGAACGTCTCGGCCGTCTTCGCCGGGTCGTTGTAGTAGCCGAGCGGTACGTGGCCCCGCTGGGCGAGGCGGCCCACGACGCCCACCGGCACCGGCTCGTGGGTGGCCAGGTCCACCACCTGCGTACGGTCGTTGACCTCCAGGCGGAAGCCCTTGTCCGGGCCCGAGTCGTCCGTCGCCTTGCCGTTGGAGCCGGACTCGGAGGAGCCGAAGTTGTTCAGGAGCAGGACATTGGGGGCCAGTTCCTGGAACTGGGCGCGCACCGTCTCCGACATGATCGCCCCGGAGGACGAGACGCTGAAGAGGGACGACAGGTCGGTGCCCTTGAGCGGGCCGTGCAGGGCGTCGATGAGCGGCCTGAGCATGGCGTCGCCCACCAGTGACACGCTGGAGACCTTCTCCCGTTCGATCGTGCGGAGCAGCTCTTCGGGGACGTACTTGCGGTGAATGGCCACCCGCTGGCCGTAGTTGAAGGCGATGAACGACGTCAGTGTCGAGGTGCCGTGCATCAGCGGGGGAGCGGGGAAGAACGTGATGCCGGGGCCGCCCGCCGCGACGCGCTCCGCCAGTTCCTCGGGCCGCTTCACCGGCTCGCCCGCGGGCTCGCCGCCGAAGAGTCCGGCGAAGAACAGGTCCTCCTGGCGCCACATGACACCCTTGGGCATGCCGGTGGTGCCGCCGGTGTAGATGATGAACAGGTCGTCCGCCGAGCGTGGACCGAAGCCGCGCTCCGGCGAACCCGCCGCCTCCGCCTCGGTGAAGGCCACCACGTCGAGCGCGGGCGCGTCGGCCGGCGGGGTCCCCACCCGCACCAGATGCCGCAGCTTCTCCGTGCGCGGCAGCGCGGCCGCGACCCGCTCGGTGAACTCCGCGTCGAAGACGAGCGCGGCGAGGTCGGCGTCGCGGTAGAGGTAGACCAACTCCTCTTCCACGTACCGGTAGTTGACGTTGACGGGTACGAGGCGTGCCTTGAGGCAGGCGAGGACGGTCTGGAGGTACTCGACGCCGTTGTAGAGGTGCAGTCCCAGATGCTCGCCGGGCTGGAGGCCGCCGTCGATCAGGTGGTGTGCGATGCGGTTGGCGGCCCGGTCGAGCTCGGCGTACGTCAGCCTGCGTTCCTCCCCGGTGCCGGGGTGATCGATGTACACGAGCGCCTCGCGGTCGGGGACCACGTCGACGACCGACTCGAACAGGTCGGCAAGGTTGTACTCCACCGCTCCTCCTGACCCCGGCGTCATCTCTTCTTGTCCTCTGGCGGTCATCAGAGCAGAGGCGCCCACAAGTGTGAAGGGTCCCCGTCCAAGAAACCTGACTGACTGTCAGAAAACTATTGAACTGGCTCCCCGCCTACTGCAACCTGTTCCAGGTCCGAAGCCGACAGCAGGCAAAGAGGGAGCACGGCCATGGGTGGGACGGAACATCTCGCTGTGCAGCGCGAAGGCGCCACACTGATACTCACGCTCAACCGGCCGGAGGCGAAGAACGCGCTCTCGCTGCCGATGCTGGTGGGCCTCTACGACGGGTGGGTGGCCGCCGACGAGGACGACGCGATCCGCTCCGTCGTGCTCACCGGAGCGGGCGGCGCGTTCTGCGCCGGCATGGACCTCAAGGCGCTCGCGGGCAAGGGCATGGACGGCGACCAGTACCGCGACCGCATGAAGGCCGACCCCGATCTGCACTGGAAGGCGATGCTGCGCCACCACCGCCCCCGCAAACCGGTCATCGCCGCGGTTGAGGGGTACTGCGTCGCGGGCGGCACGGAGATCCTCCAGGGCACCGACATCCGCGTCGCGGGCGAGTCCGCGACCTTCGGCCTCTTCGAGGTCAAGCGCGGCCTGTTCCCCATCGGCGGCTCGACCGTCCGCCTCCCGCGCCAGATCCCTCGTACGCACGCCCTGGAGATGCTGCTCACCGGGCGGCCCTACTCGGCGGCCGAGGCCGCGTCGATCGGCCTCGTGGGGCATGTCGTCCCGGACGGCACCGCCCTGGAGAAGGCCCTCACCATCGCCGAGCAGATCAACGCGTGCGGGCCGCTCGCCGTCGAGGCGGTCAAGGCGTCCGTGTACGAGGCCGCGGAGATGTCCGAGGCGGACGGCCTCGCGGCGGAGTTGAAGCGGGGGTGGCCGATCTTTGACACCGCCGATGCGAAGGAGGGCTCCAGAGCCTTTGCCGAGAAACGTGACCCCGTGTTCCGGCGCGCGTAGACCGCCCTTCTCCTGCGGCTCGCTGTGGCTGGTCGCGCAGTTCCCCGCGCCCCCTGACGGGCCCCTGACGGGGCCCCCGTCCCCTCGACTGGAAATGGAGATTGGTCATGGCAACCGCCTCCTCACCCGAAGTGCTGCGTGCGCCTCTCGTTGTTGAGTTTCCCTTTACCCGCTCCCTCGGTCCCGTGCAGAGCGCGTTTCTCACCGGGCTGCGTGAGCGCACCGTGCTCGGGGTCAGGACCACCGACGGGCGCACGCTCGTTCCGCCCGTCGAGTACGACCCCGTGACAGCCGACGAGATACGCGATCTGGTCGAGGTCGCCGCCACCGGCACCGTCACCACCTGGGCCTGGAACCACGAACCCCGCAGGGGACAGCCCCTGGACCGCCCCTTCGCCTGGGTCCTGGTGAAGCTCGACGGCGCCGACACCGCCCTGCTGCACGCCCTGGACGCGCCGGGGCCCGACGCCGTCGAAACCGGCATGCGCGTCCGGATCCGCTGGGCCGGCGAACGTGTCGGCGCCATCACCGACATCGCCTGCTTCGAGCCGGACGACACCCCGGCGGGAGACGAACCCCGTCCGCACACCGGGGAGTTCGCAGACCCCGTCACCGGCATCATCGCGGCCGCCCGCCTCGACTACACCTACGCGCCGGGCCGCGCCCAGACCGCCTACATCAAGGCACTCTCCGACAGGAAGACCGTCGGCGAGCGCTGCCCCTCCTGCCGCAAGGTCTACGTCCCGCCCCGCGGCGCCTGCCCCACCTGCGGCGTCGCCACGACCGAGCGGGTCGAGGTCGGGCCGCGCGGCACCGTCACCACGTACTGCATCGTCAACATCAAGGCGAAGAACCTCGACATCGAAGTGCCCTACGTCTACGCCCACATCGCCCTCGACGGCGCCGACCTCGCCCTGCACGCACGTATCGCGGGCATCCCCTACGACCAGGTGCGGATGGGTCTGCGCGTCGAGCCGGTGTGGACCGAGGGCGCCCGCTTCCCCGATCACTACCGGCCCACGGGCGAGCCGGACGCCGACTACGACACGTACAAGGAGCTGGTGTAGATGCCGTCCGCCAAGCAGTCGGTGATGCGGCCCGTCCGGGACATCGCCATCGTGGCCTTCGGTCAGACCGACCATCTGCGCTCCACCGACGAGCTCTCCGAGGTGGAGATGCTCATGCCGGTCCTGCACCAGGTACTCGCCGCCACCGGCCTGAAGACCAGCGACATCGGCTTCACCTGCTCGGGTTCCTCGGACTATCTCGCGGGACGCGCCTTCTCCTTCACGATGGCGCTCGACGGGGTGGGGGCCTGGCCGCCGATCTCCGAGTCGCACGTCGAGATGGACGGGGCGTGGGCCCTGTACGAGGCGTGGACCAAGCTGCTCACCGGCGACGCCGACACCGCGCTCGTGTACTCCTACGGCAAGTCGTCCCCCGGGTCGGTGCGTGACGTGCTGACCCGGCAGCTCGACCCGTACTACGTGGCGCCCCTGTGGCCTGACTCGGTCGCCCTCGCCGCACTTCAGGCGCAGGCCCTGATCGACGCGGGGGACACCGACGAGCCCGCCCTCGCCGGGGTCGCGGCGCGCAGCCGCCGGGACGCGTCCGGCAACCCGCACGCGCAACTGCGCGAAGCGGTGCCGCAGGGCGACTACCTCGTACGCCCCCTGCGTACCGGTGACTGCCCGCCCATCGGGGACGGCGCCGCCGCCGTGATCCTCGCGGCGGGGGACCGGGCCCGCGAACTCTGCGAACGGCCCGCGTGGATACGGGGCATCGACCACCGCATGGAGGCGCACAGCCTGGGCGTGCGCGACCTCACCGACTCACCGTCCAGCCGCCTGGCCGCCGAGCGCGCCGGTGCCTTCGAACGCCCTGTGGACACGGCCGAGTTGCACGCCCCCTTCACCTCCCAGGAGGTCGTCCTGCGCAAGGCGCTGAAGCTGGGCGACGAGGTCGCGGTGAACCCCTCCGGGGGCGCCCTTGCCGCGAACCCCGTCATGGCCGCCGGACTGATCCGGCTCGGCGAGGCCGCCGCCCGCATCCACCGCGGCGAGTCGGACCGGGCCCTGGCGCACGCCACATCGGGCCCGTGCCTGCAGCAGAACCTGGTCGCCGTCCTCGAAGGAGAACCGTCATGAGTGGGGTGAATGGGGCGGGCAAGGAGCCCGTGGCCGTCGTCGGGATCGGCCAGACCAAGCACGTCGCCGCCCGGCGGGACGTGTCGATCGCGGGCCTCGTCCGTGAGGCCGCCCAACAGGCTCTCGCGGAAGCCGAGTTGACGTGGGCCGACATCGACGCCGTGGTCATCGGCAAGGCGCCGGACTTCTTCGAGGGCGTCATGATGCCCGAGCTGTACCTCGCCGACGCGCTCGGTGCGGTGGGCAAACCCATGCTGCGCGTCCACACCGCGGGCTCCGTCGGCGGCTCCACGGCCCTGGTCGCGTCGAACCTGGTCGCGGGCCGCGTCCACGGCACCGTGCTCACCCTCGCCTTCGAAAAACAGTCGGAATCCAACGCGATGTGGGGGCTCTCCCTCCCCATCCCCTTCCAGCAGCCGCTGCTCGCGGGCGCGGGCGGCTTCTTCGCCCCGCACGTGCGCGCGTACATGCGGCGCACCGGCGCCCCCGACACGGTCGGCTCGCTCGTCGCGTACAAGGACCGCCGCAACGCCCTCAAGAACCCCTACGCCCACCTGCACGAACACGACATCACCCTGGAGAAGGTGCAGGCGTCGCCGATGCTCTGGGACCCGATCCGCTACTCCGAGACCTGCCCGTCGTCCGACGGGGCCTGCGCGATGATCCTCACCGACCGTGCGGGCGCGGCCCGTTCGCCCAGGCCGCCCGCGTGGATGCACGGCGGTGCCATGCGCAGCGAGCCGACGCTCTTCGCCGGCAAGGACTTCGTGTCGCCGCAGGCGGGCAAGGACTGTGCCGCCGACGTCTACCGGCAGGCGGGCATCAGCGACCCGCGGCGTGACATCGACGCCGTCGAGATGTACGTGCCGTTCTCCTGGTACGAGCCGATGTGGCTGGAGAACCTGGGCTTCGCCGAGGAGGGCGAGGGCTGGAAGCTGACCGAGTCGGGTGTGACGGAGCTGGACGGCGATCTCCCCGTCAACATGTCGGGCGGCGTCCTTTCCACCAACCCCATCGGCGCCTCGGGCATGATCCGCTTCGCCGAAGCGGCACTTCAGGTGCGCGGCCAGGCCGGCGAGCACCAGATCGACGGGGCGCGCAGGGCGCTCGGACACGCTTACGGAGGCGGCTCGCAGTTCTTCTCCATGTGGCTGGTCGGCGCGGAGCCGCCCACGACGTGACGGGTGTGTCGGACCGGGCGGGCGGGTGTCCTCCTGTCGCGGCCTGTCCGGTACCGGAACCGAAAGCTAGGCTGGCGGGCGGACGACGCATCGGGAGGAGCACGGACGTGGCCGAAGGCACCATTCAGCAGCATCCGCTCGCAGGTCAGCAGCGCCCGCTCGCGGGCTGGGACAAGCCGGAGCTCGACCTCAGCACAGCGGACTGGCAATCGAGCAGCGAGGGGCGGGGTGATGTGGAGATCGCCTTTGTCGAGGGCTTCATCGCGATGCGCAACGCAGGCCGTCCCGAGAGCCCGTCCCTCATCTTCACTCCGGCGGAGTGGGGAGCGTTCGTGCACGGCGCGCGTGCGGGGGAGTTCGACCTGACGTAGGCCGTGCGGGGCGTTGTGACCCCTCGTCTCCGGCTGTCGCGACCGCTCGCGGCTCGTGCCGTGCTGACCTGGTGACCTCGGAATCCGCCGCCGGCCCGCCTTCGAGAACGGGGCAGGGACCGGCAGCGGAGACGGTCGACCTTGGCCTTGCGCCGGAGACGAGGAAGCCATGAGTGACGACACCCCCGTTGAACCTGTCGCGGCCGTCGACGGACCGGTCGTCGTGGCCGTCGACGGGTCGGCCGGCAGCGACCACGCCCTGGAATGGGCGCTGACCGCGGCGCGCCTGCGGGACGCGCCGCTGCGGATCGTGCACGTTCGGCAGTACGCGATGCCGCTCGCCGACGGTCCGTACATGCCGGCCATCGACCACCGCCCGGACGCCGACCCGGTCGTCGACCGGGTGCGCGCGGCCCTGGAGGGGCGGGCGCAGCTGCCCCCGCTGACCGTCGAGGTCATGGAGGGCACCCCGGGGCGGGACATCCCCCGGCTCGGCGACGCGGCGCGGCTGCTTGTCCTCGGGTCACGCGGGCGCGGCGGCTTCGCCAGCCTGCTGCTCGGCTCGAACGGCATCGCGTGCGCGCGGGAAGCGGCGTGCCCCGTGGTCGTGGTGCGGCCGGACAAGCAGCTCACGGCGGGGGCCGAGCCGTGCGTGGTGCTCGGTCTGGACGCGCTCTCCCCGCACGAGTACACGATCGGCTTCGCCTTCGCGGAAGCGGCTCTGCGCGGCGCGGTGCTCCGGGTCGTGAGCGCCTATCCCGGGCCTGTCCTCGTCTATACCGCCACCGGCGACTTCGTGACCTCGGCGGAGGCGGACGCGGCGACCGCGGCGCAGTACACCGAGCTGGCGGGTGAGCAGCTCGCGCCCTTCCAGGAGCGGTACCCGAACGTGCGCGTCGAGCGGGAGGTCCTGCCGGGGGACGCGGCGGGTCTCCTGGTGGACGCCTCGCGGGAGGCCGAGCTCGTGGTGGTGGGACGACACCACAGCCGCAGGTCGCTGGGGCGGCTGATGGGATCGGTGACCAACGCGGTGCTGATGCACGCGAAGGGCGCGGTCGCCGTGGTGCCTCCGGAGTCCCGGTAGGGGCGGTCTCACCCTCCGGCCCGGTCCCTGAGCCTCACCGCAGCACCACGCATCCCCGCCCCTCCAGCCTCCGCAGCAGCACCTCGGGCACGTCGACCTCGTTCCAGCGCAGGTCGAGTTTCTCCAGCGCGGGCAGGTCGCCGATCCAGGGCGGCAGCTCGCGCAGGCGGTTGGCCCGCAGGTCGAGCCGCCGCAGCAGGGGCAGTCCCCGCACGGCGTCGGGGACCCTCTCGAACTCGTTCTCCCGCAGCTCCAGTTCGCGCAGCTCGCGCAGGCAGCCGAGCGATTCGGGGAGCGAGGAGAGGCGGTTGCCGCGCAGCCACAGTTCACGCAGGGCCGTCAGGGCGCCCAGCGACGAGGGGACCGAGGTGAGGCGGTTGTGCTGGGCGCGCAGTTCCACCAGGGCGTCCAGTGAGCCCAGCGTGTCCGGCAGCGCGGTGAGCCGGTTCTCGCCCACGTTGAGATAGGTCAGCCGCTTCAGGTTGCCCAGGGAGTCCGGCAGCGACGTGAGGCGGTTGTCGTGGACGTAGAGGAAGCGGCTCAGGGCGGTCAGATCTCCCAGCTCCGGCGGGAGCTCGGTCAGGGAGTTGTGGCCCAGGTCCAGTGTGTGCAGTGAGGTCAGGGTGCCGATCCGGGCCGGGAGGCGTGTGAGCGCGTTGTCGGGCAGCAGCAGCACCTCCAGGGACGCGTGGTGCCACACCTCGGCGGGAACGTCGCTCAGGCCGCCGTGCCAGTAGTTGAGTACGTTCTCGGAGCCGACCGTCACGTGTGGACCCTTCGCCCGGGGTGGATGCCCCATGGGATTTCGATGGACAGGGGATGACCATGCCCCATCGCACCGCTGTGGCCGAATCGGCTCCCGGCGGGCCCCACGGGCGTAACCTGAAGTGCCTGAAGTCCAGGGCCCGCGCCGCGAGAAGCGCCCGGCGCACCACCGTGGCGAGGGGTGTCCCATGGTGCATCACGTCACGCACGGCAGGCGGATCCTCTTCGAGCGTGAAAGTGAACTCGCCGCGGTCGACGAGGCGTTGAGCGAGCTGTGCGGCCTTTCGCGGGACGGCTCCGAGCCGCCGGACAGGGCCCGCGGCGCCCTCATCGCCTTTGCCGGGCGAGCGGGCCTCGGCAAGACCTCCCTGCTCGCCGAGGCGCGGCGCCGCGCCGTCGCCAAGGGCTGCACCGTGGCACCGGCCCGCGGCGGCGACCAGGAGCAGCGGGTCGCCTTCCACGTGGCGCGGCAACTGGTCCAGCCGCTGCTCGCCTCCGTCCCGGACGCGGAACTGCGGGACGTGCTCGGCAGTTGGTACGCCATCGTCGGCCCCGCCCTCGGGCTGTGCGCGCCGCCGGACGACGCGCCGCCCGACCCGCAGGGGCTGCGGGACGGCCTCGACTGGGTGCTCACCCACCTCGCCGTGCAGCGCGCCCCGCTGGTCGTCGTGATCGACGACGCGCACTGGGCCGACGCCGAGTCGCTGAGCTGGCTCTCCGCCTTCGCGCCCCGCGCGGAGGCCCTGCCGTTGCTGCTGGTCGTCGCCTACCGGCCCGAGGAACTGCCCGCGCACGCGGAGGAGTTCAGAGGTCTGCCCGGACGTGCCGGGCAGCGGCCCATCGGACTCGAACCGCTCAGCGCCACCGCCGTCGCCCGCCTCGTACGGGACTCGCTCGGCGCCCGTGCCGACGACGCGTTCTGCCGCGAGTGCTGGGCGGTGACCGCGGGCAATCCGTTCGAGGCCGTGGAACTGACCGCGAAGGTCCGCGACCGCGGTCTCACCCCGGACGAGGCCGGCGCGCATCTGCTGCGTGATCTCGCCGCGGCCGTCAAGGGCAGCGGCCTCGTCGGCCGCCTGGAGCGCCTCGGCACCTCCACCGTTCGGTTCGCCTGGGCCTGCGCCGTCCTGGGCACCTCGATCTCTCCGGCGCTCGCCGCGACCGTCGCGGGCATCGGCGAACGCGAGGCCGCCGACTGCGCGGACCGGCTGCGCCGCGCGCGGGTCCTGACCGGCGCCCACACCCTGGAGTTCGTGCACCCGCTGATCGCCACCGCCGTCTACCGCGCCATCCCCTGCGGCGTACGCGTCGCCCTGCACGGGCAAGCGGCCTGGAGCGTGGTCAACGCGGGACTCGGGGCGTCCGCCGCCGCACGCCATCTCCTGGAGGTCCACCCGACGGCGACACCTGGGTGGTGCAGCAACTGCGCGCTGCCGCCCGCGAGACCGTCCGCGCGGGCGCCCCCGACGCCGCGCGGCGCTACCTCGCCCGCGCCCTGCGCGAACCCCCGCCCTGGGAGGACCGTGCCGCCGTCCTCTACGAACTCGGCTGCGCGTCCCTCCTGACCGAACCGGCGACCACCGTCAACCACCTGCGCGCCGCGCTCGAGGAGCCCATCACCGATCCCGCCCTGCGCCACGGCATCGTCTACCGCCTTTCCCAGGTTCTCGCCCACTCCGACCGCCTTGGCGAGGCCTCCGACACCCTCGCCCGCGAGATCCGTCTGACCGCCGAGCCACGGGTGCGGATCCGGATGCAGGCCGAGCAGTTCATGTGGGACGCCTTCCGGGCCGACGAGCCGGACTCGCCCGCCCGTTCACGGCGCCTGGCCCGCCTCGCCGACCGGCTGCCGGGCCACGACCTCACCGAGCGGTACATCATCGGGCTGCGCGCCTGGGACGCGATGCTGCGCGCCGAACCCGCCGGGACGGCCGTGCGCCATGCCGAGCGCGCCCTGGTCGGCGGGCTCGGCTGGGCCGAGGAGGGCAGGGGCTTCGAGGTCCCCGTCCTGGTCGCGCTCACCTTCCTGTACGCCGACCGGCCGGGGCGGGCCGAGCAGCTGTTCGCCGCCGGGATCGCCGACTTCGAGCGGCAGGGCTGGCGCGGCGCCCATCTGTCGTTCGCGTACACGCTGCTCGGGTACGTGCGTTTCCGCCGCGGGCGCCTCGCCGAGGCCGAGGACTTCGTGCGCGCGGGGCTGCGCATCGCCGAACGGGTCGGACCGGGAACCCCCGCCCACTGGTACGCCGTCGGCATCCTCGTCGAGATCCTGCTGGCCCGCGGCCGCGTCGCCGAGGCCACCCGCGTCGCGGAGGAGTACGGCTTCGGGGCGCCGTTCCCCGCGGCCGTCGTCTTCCCCGACGCGCAGGCCGTGCACGGTGAACTGCTGCTCGCCCGTGGCCTCACCAAGGACGCGGCCGCCGAACTCGCCGCGGCGGGGCGCCGCCTCGACCCGCGTGGCATGCGCAACCCCGCCTGGTGTCCCTGGCAGCTGCACCTCGCGCTCGCCGAGGCCGAGGACGCCCCCGAGCGCGCCCTCGCCACCTCGTACGAGGCGGTCCGGCGCGCCCGCAGGTTCGCCACCGCGTCGGCGGTCGGGCAGGCGCTGCGGATCACCGCGGACGTCGCATCGGGATCCGTGCGCATCAAGCTCCTGGAGGAGGCCGTCAGCCATCTGGAGCGGTCGCCCGCGGCCTACGAACTCGCGTGTGCGCTGGTCCGCCTCGGCGCCGAACTGCGACGTGCGGGCCGTCCCAAGGACGCCGCCGATCCCCTCTACCGGGGGTTGGAGGCGGCCGTCCAGTGCGGCGCCGACGGCCTGGTCGAGCAGGCCCGCGACGAGCTGGCGGCGGCCGGCCTGCGCCCGCGCCTGCTGCACAGCACCGAGACCGACACGCTCACCGCGCGCGAGCGCACCGCCGCGGCGCTCACCGCGGGCGGCGCGTCCGCCGCCCGCGTCGCCGAGGAACTGCACACCGACGAGCCGGCGGTCGTGCGACTGCTGTCCGCCGTCTACCGGAAAGTGGGAACGGACCGCTCCGGTCTCGCCGCAGCACTCGCGCCCCACCACCCCCGCTGACCTCGCGCTGACCTCGCGCTGAACACGGTCCCGCCCGCCGCGCGCCTCGCGTGCGGCGCCGCCGCCCCCGCGCCGACAAGCACCGCGGGCCACGTACCATTGGCGCATGTCCTTCCTCCGCCGCCGCAGCTCCGCCACTCCCGCTGGCCCGGACTTCGATGTCCTGGCCATGGACCCGGGTGACTGGCCCGGCAACCTCGGCGCGGGTCTGCTGCCCGCCCCCGACGGCAGCTGCCAGGGCGTCTTCCTGCGCTACGACCTGTTCGGCGGGCGCGGCCCCGCGATGATCATCGGCAATCTGCCCGAGGGCTCCCCGGCACGTGAGCTCGCCGACGACGAGGTGCCCTTCGAGGTGGCCCAGCTGCTGCTCGCGCTGGAGAACGACGAGGAGGTCACCGTCGTCACCACCGAGGACATGCCGGTGATGCAGGGCGACAACCTCCTCATCGTGCGCCGGCTCAAGCTCTCGGAGAGCCGCATCTCCTGCGTGCAGTTCGACCGCAGCGACGGCGTCCTGGTCACCATCGCCGCCTGGGACCGGCCGATCACCGACGATCTGTACGCCCTCCTGAAGCCGCTGCCCGCGGAGCTCTTCCAGCAGGGCTGACACGCCCGGCCCAGCACAGGAATCCGGCCCACCCCTCCTGCCGGAGGGGTGGGTTTTGTCATGCGCCTTGCCAGGCCAGTCATCGGACTTTTAACGTGACCGGTCATGACTCCCGGGATCTCGCGAAGAACCACGATGAAGTCCGCCGTAGGTGGAGCAGCCGTACTGGCTACGGCCAGAGGTGTGCTCGCCGGGCCTGCGGCCGCAGATGAGGGCCGACCCGACGAGCACGACACATCCGATGAATCGCTGCTCTGGTACGCGGTACCTGCCGCCGACTGGGAACGCGAGGCCCTTCCCATCGGCAACGGCGCGCTCGGTGCCATGATCTTCGGCACCCTCGCCTCCGAGCGGCTCCAGTTCAACGAGAAGACCCTGTGGACCGGCGGCCCCGGCTCCCGCGAGGGCTACGACCACGGCAACTGGCGCGAGGCCAGACCCGGCGCCCTCGCCGCGGTGCAGAAGGAACTGGACGAGAAGGGCAAGCTCGCCCCCGACGCGGTCGCCGCCGACCTCGGCCAGTCCCGCCGCGGCTACGGCGCCCACCAGACCTTCGGCGATCTGCACCTGGACATGCCCGGCGGCCCGGCCGAGCCCGACGCCACCTACCGCCGCGCCCTGGATCTGCGCACCGGCCTGGCGACCGTCACGTACACCCACCAAAATGTGCGCCACGAGCGGGAGTTCTTCGCGTCCTGCCCCGACGGCGTGCTCGTGGGCCGCCTGGCCGCGGACCGCCCCGCGAGCGTCACCTGCACCCTGCGACACACCTCGCCCCGCGCCGACTTCACCGCGAAGGCGAGCGGCGACCGGATCGCCGTACGCGGTGAACTCGCCGACAACGGACTGAAGTTCGAGGCGCAGCTGCGTGTCATGCACCAGGGCGGCACGCGCACGGCGAACGCGGACGGCAGCATCACCGTCAGCGCCGCCGACCACGTCTGGTTCGTGCTCGCCGCCGGAACCGACTACGCCGACACCTACCCCGACTACCGCGGAAGCGACCCGCACGCCCGCGTCACCGGCGCCGTCGACAAGGCCGTCGCCCGCGGCCACGGCGCGCTGCGCGCCCGTCATCTGCGCGACCACCGCGACCTTTTCGGCCGCGTCACCCTCGACATCGGCCAGGCCGCACCCGCCGATGTCCCGACCGACCAGCTGCTCAAGGGGTACGGGTCAGGTGCGAGCGCGGCCGACCGAGCCCTGGAAGCCCTCTTCTTCCAGTACGGCCGCTACCTCCTCATCGCCTCCTCACGGCCGGGCTCGCTGCCCGCCAATCTGCAGGGCGTGTGGAACAACAGCACGACGCCGCCCTGGTCGGCCGACTACCACACCAACATCAACCTCCAGATGAACTACTGGCTCGCCGAGGCCGCCAACCTCGCGGAGACCACCGCCCCCTACGACCGCTTCGTCGAGGCACTGCGCGCGCCGGGGCGGCGCACGGCCAAGGAGATGTTCGGCTCACGGGGCTGGGTGGTGCACAACGAGACCAACCCCTACGGCTTCACCGGCGTCCACGACTGGTCGACCGCCTTCTGGTTCCCCGAGGCGGCCGCCTGGCTCACCGCGCAGCTCTACGAGCACTACCGCTTCGGCGGCTCCATCGAGTACCTGCGCACCACCGCCTATCCGGTGATGAAGGAGGCCGCCGAGTTCTGGCTCGACAACCTGCGCACCGACCCCCGCGACGGTACCCTCGTCGTCACCCCCAGCTAGTCGCCGGAGCACGGCGACTTCACCGCGGGTGACTCCATGGCCCAGCAGATCGTGCACGACCTGCTCACCAACACCCTGGAGGCCGCGCGCGTGCTCGGCGACTCGGCCGCGTTCCGCGCCGAGCTCGAGAAGACCCTTGGCAAGCTCGACCCCGGCCTGCGCGTCGGCTCCTGGGGACAGCTCCAGGAGTGGAAGGCCGACCTGGACTCAAGGACCGACGACCACCGCCACGTGTCCCACCTCTACGCCCTGCATCCCGGCCGCCAGATCCAGCCCGGCAGCGAGTGGGCCGACGCCGCGAAGGTCTCACTGACCGCGCGCGGCGACGGCGGCACCGGCTGGTCCAAGGCGTGGAAGATCAACTTCTGGGCGCGGCTCCGCGACGGCGACCACGCGCACAAGATGCTCGGCGAACAGCTCAAGTCCTCGACGCTGCCCAACCTCTGGGACACCCATCCGCCGTTCCAGATCGACGGCAACTTCGGGGCGACATCGGGCATCGTGGAGATGCTCCTGCAGAGCCAGTTCGACGTCATCGAGGTGCTGCCCGCGCTGCCCGCGAGCTGGCCCGACGGGTCGGTGCGCGGCCTGCGGGCCCGCGGCGGGGCACGCCTCGACGTCGAGTGGTCGGGCGGCCGGGCCACCCGCATCGTGCTCACCGCCACGCGCACCCGCGAACTGACCCTGCGCAGCGACCTGTTGAAGGGCGGCGAGAAGACCTTCAAGGCCCGCGCCGGACAGCGCCACGTCTTCGACTGAGTACCCGTCCACCCAGACGTCAGGGCCGGGCCCGCCCCCACGCGAACCCGGCCCTGACCGTCCTCGGCGCTCTAGGAGCCCGAGCGCACCACCTTCACGTCGGCCGCCCGGACGTATGCCACGCGATGCCCGAACTGCACCTTGTAGTACATGTCCTTGCCGCGCACCACCTTGTGCGGCGTCGTGTCGAACGTCGGCGCGTAGAAGTACTCGCCCGGCACCTTGCCCCCGGTTGCGTACTTCTGGCCCGCGAGGAGCTTGTACGGCAGCGGCGTGACCGGCTGCACCGGGACGCCCGCGGGGTACGCCTCCTTCTCCGGGTAGGCCCGCCCGTACACCGGGACCTCCGTGGCGTCTGCCTTCGGCGTCACCACGAGCCCCTTCGCGTCGACGGCCGTCGGCTGCTTCCTCGGGTTCTTGAACCACGCCTTCTGGCCCAGGTACCAGACAGCGGTCCAGTCGCCCTTGCGGTCGGCGACCGCGTACTGCTGGCCGGTGGAGAGGCGGGCCCCGGTGTCGTTGACACCGATCGTCGATTCGCCGCCGCCGGGCCGCAGGCCGATGTCCTTGATGAGCGGTGCGTCGTCACGCGGCTCGGTGTGCACGCGTACCGCGGCGGAGCCGTGCGGCACGCACTTCTCGCCCGGCTTGACGCAGCCCGTGTACTCCGGCCGGTTCTTGGAGTACTCGGGCGCCACCGTCACAAGGCCGCCGTTCGGGCCCGCCGTGCGCTTGAACGGCTTGCCCATCAGCGTGAAGTAGTGCTGCCAGTCCCAGTACGGTCCGGGGTCGGTGTGCATGCCCGCGATCGTCGACGGCAGCGTGCCCGGGACGTTGTCGTGCCCGATGATGTGCTGTCGGTCCAGCGGGATGTCGTACTTCTTCGCGAGGTACTTCACCAGGCGCGCCGACGAGCGGTACATCGCCTCCGTGTACCAGGTGTCGGGCGCCGTCAGGAAGCCCTCGTGCTCCAGGCCGATCGACTTGGAGTTCACGTACCAGTTGCCCGCGTGCCAGGCGACGTCCTTGGCCTTCACGTGCTGGGCGATGTGGCCGTCGGTGGAGCGCAGCGTGTACTGCCAGGAGACGTACGTGGGGTCCTGCACCATGTTGAGGACGCCTTCCCAGCGGCCCTCGGTGTCATGGACGACGATGGTGTCGATGCGCTGGCTCCTGGGCCGGTCCGCCAGGTCGTGGTTGCCGTAGTCGTCGTTGCCGTTCGGGTCCTTGAACTCCTCGTACGGCGCCGGGATCCACTCGCACGACACGGTCGAGGGGCACTCGGTCTCGCCCTTCGGCGCTTTCCGCAGCCCCATGCCCCGGACCTGCGCGGCATCCGGCTTCAGGCCGGCGACCGGCGCGAGCGCCACATGCTGGCCGGCGTCCGTGGTCCGCGACTGGCCGTCGTGGATGACGGCGAAGACGTCGTTGGCGTACGTCGCCGCGGTGGCCTGGTCGTCCGCGCCGGAGAAGCGGGCGATCGCGCCGTACCAGTCGGCCGGGTCGTCGCTCAGGGGCTTGCCGAGCTTCTTCTGCGCGGCGGCGAGCAGGGCGGCGCCGCCGCGTACGTTGGCGGCGGGGTCGGTGCGCAGCCGCTCGGCGGGGAGACCGCTGACCTCGGCGGCGCGGCGCAGGGTCTTGAGCCGGGCGGGCAGTTCGGAGTTCTCGGGGACCTCGGCCGTGAACTCCTGCGGCTTGAGGACTCCCCGTGACGCGTCGCCGCGCGGGTCCTCCTCGCCCTCGCTGTGGTGCGGGGCCCCGGCGACCGCGGTGCGCGCGTCGGTGAGGTGCATGGGGCCGTAGCCGCCGGTCACGCTCGGCGCGCCGCCGTGCGCGTCCCAGCGGGACTGCAGATAGGACACTCCGAGCAGCACGCTCTGCGGTACGCGGTATTCGGCCGCCGCGGCCGCGAAGGCGCCCTGCAGCTCTTGCGACGGGGCTCGCCCGGGAGCGCCGGACGAGGGCGCGGCACCGAGCAGCGGAAGCAGCAGGCCGGCGGAGACAAGAGCGCCCGCAGTCCTGACGGCGCGTCTGCGCGCGGCAGGGGTGCGGGCGGTGGCGGATCCTCGCAATGCAGCCTCCTGGGACGGTGAAGCGTGATGGGGCGTGCGGGGCCGGGCGTGCGTCAGTGGTACCGGCTCGCCGACGATCCGTCAATCATGCCCAGGACAGCGGATTTCCCATGTCAGCGCCGGTCCCGGCGGGTTTCGCCCCAGGAGGCGGCACGGCCTGCGACGCGTCAGTGGATTGGACCAATAGGGTGTGGTCCGGTCGGATGGGGCTTGCTCTCCTCGGCGGGCTGATCCCGCTCAGCGGGCCGCGCCCGACAGGGCCCGGTCCACCTGCCGCGGGGACAGCGCGTGCTCCACGGCCAGGATGCCCGCGCCGATCGCCGCCGCGTTCTCACCCGTACGGCTCGGCTCGATCCGCAGCACATGGGTGGCCAACGGGTGCGACCGCCGGTACACCGCCTCCCGTACGCCCGCGAGGAGCTGGTCGTGCACCGCGGCGAGCGCGCCGCCGACCACCACCGTGTCCGGGTTGAAGAAGTTCACCAGGCCCGCGAGCACCTCGCCCACCGCACGGCCCGCCTCACGCACCATGCGTACGGCGTCACGGTTCCCGGACTTCACCAGGCGTACGACATCACTGCCCGAGGTCGCCGGCAGGCCCAGCTCGGACAGCTTGCGGGCGAGGGCGGCGCCGCCCGCCACCGCCTCCAGGCAGCCGGAGTTGCCGCACCGGCACGGGTCCTCGATGTCACCCACCCGGATGTGCCCGATGTCGCCCGCGCTGCCCTGCGCGCCCCGGTGCAGCCGGCCGTCGGCGACGATGCCGCAGCCGATGCCCGTACCCACCTTGATGTAGAGCAGGTAGCGCGTGTCGGGGAAGGCGCGGCGCTGCTCGGCGAGCGCCATCACGTTCACGTCGTTGTCGACGAGGGCCCGGGGCCCGAACCGCTCGGCGAAGAACTCCGGGATGGGGAACTGGTGCCAGCCCGGCATGATCGGCGGATCCACCGGGCGGCCCGTCGAGAACTCCACGGGCCCCGGCACCCCGACCCCGATGGACTGGAGCGACGCGGAATCGCGCCCGGTCTCCTTGAGCAGGGTGTGCAGTGTCCGCTCGACGTGGCCGAGCACCTCCTGCGGGCCGTCCGCGATGGAGATCGGGTCCTCGCGCAGGGCGAGCATCTCCCCGCCGATGTCCAGGAGGGCGACCCGGCAGTGCGAAGCGCCCAGGTCGACGCCCGCGACGGCGTGTTCACGCGTGCGCAGGCGCAGCCGCCGCGGGGGCCGGCCGCCCGTCGAGCCGCCGTCCGCCTCCTCGGTGAGGAAGCCGTGCGCGATCAGCGCGTCCACCCGCTGGGACACCGTCGACCGCGCGAGCCCCGTCATCCGGGCGATGTCGGCGCGGGTCTCCACCGCCCCCGTACGGAGCAGGGCGAGAACTTCGCCGGGTGTCGACGGTACGGAAACGGGGTGATCCGGCGCTCCAGACATGGCAGCAACCTTAGGGACGAGTTTGGCTGCTCACAAGGCTGATGCTGTTCGACGATCGACCTAAGTACCCGTCAACTTGCTTGTACAGAAAGCTGCTTGGACCCTTGACAGGTCAAAGCTCCCTCATCACATTGCTCTGCAGACCGCTGCCGAAGGAGCCGAGGGTGCAGGCGATACAGGCGACGCAACAGATGTTGGCGATGCGCGGGGTGTCCAAGAGCTTTCTCGGGGTGCGAGTGCTGCACGGCGTGTCGCTCGACCTCGCCGCGGGCGAGGTGCACGCCCTTGTCGGCGAGAACGGCGCCGGCAAGTCCACCTTGATGAAGGTCCTGGCGGGCGAGCACGTCCCCGACGAGGGCAGCATCGTGCTCGACGGAACGGAGCATTCCTTCAGCCACCCGGCGCAGGCGCAGGCCGCCGGGGTCGGCATCATCCATCAGGAGTTCGCGCTGCTCGCGCACCGGACGGTCGCCGAGAACGTCTTCCTGGGCCGCGAGCCGACCCGCTACGGCCTCGTCGACCGGCGCGCGATGGAGACCCGCACGGCGGAACTCCTCGCGGAGGTCGGCGTATCGGGCATCACGCCGCGCACGTACATCCGCGACCTGTCCGTGGCCCGCCAGCAGACCGTCGAGATCGTCAAGGCGCTCGCCTCCGACGTCCGCGTCCTGGTCATGGACGAGCCGACCGCGCCGCTCGCCGACCACGAGGCGGGCCTCCTGCACGACCTCGTGCGCCGCCTCGCGGCCCGTGGCCTCGGCATCCTGTACATCTCGCACCGCCTGCGCGAGGTCTTCGAACTCTCGCAGCGGATCACGGTGTTGAAGGACGGCCGCCACATCACGACGATCCGCACCCAGGACACCGACACCGACCAGGTCGTACGCGCCATGGTGGGCCGGGAGCTGAGCGCCTACTACCCGCCGCGCGCCGATCCCGACGACATCGGCGAGGTACGCCTCACCGTCACGGGCGGCGGCAACGACCGGCTGCGCGGCATCGACCTGACGCTGCGCGCCGGGGAGATCACCGGCATCGCGGGACTGGAAGGCTCCGGCCGTACCTCCCTCGCGCGGGCCCTGTTCGGCGCCGCCCCGTTCACCGGCGGGGTCATGACGGTGAGCGGCGAAGCCCTGCGCCCCACGAACCCGCGGCAGGCCATCCGCGCCGGGATCGCCCTGGTGACCGAGGACCGCAAGGCCGAGGGGCTCGCCCTGCGGCAGTCCGTGCGCGACAACGCCCTGCTGGTCACGCGCGCCGTGCCGGCCCGCGGGGAGCCAACCGCCGCCCGCGACCTCACCGCACTCCTCGAACGGGTACGGCTCCAGGCGCGCGGCGAGGACCAGGAGGCCCGCTACCTCTCGGGCGGCAACCAGCAGAAGGTCGTCATCGCCAAGTGGCTCGCCGCCCGCCCCCGCGTCCTGCTGTTCGACGAACCGACCCGGGGCGTCGACGTGGGCGCCAAGGCCGCCATCCACACCCTCGTCCGCGAACTGGCCCGCGAGGGCATCGCCGTCCTGATCATCTCCTCCGAACTGCCCGAACTCATCGGCATGAGCGACCGCATCCTCGTCATGGCCGAGGGCCGCATCGCCGGTGAACTGCCGGCGGGGGCGAGCGAGGAGGACGTCATGCGCCTCGCCACGAGCGCCGCGTCCGAAGACCCGACCGCCCCGTCCGGAGAGGAGTCCGTCGCGTGAGCGGTACCGCCCCCACCACCGTCGCCCCACCGCCTGCCGTGCAGACCCGTGCCCCGAGCCGCAGCAGGCTCACCGACCCCGCCGTCGGTGTCTGGCTCGCCGCCGCGGCCGTCACCGCGCTCGGCTGGATCGTGGTCGCCGCGCGCGGCGGTGACTTCCTCACGCTCTCGAACGTCGTCGGCATCCTGCAGAACTGCGTCGCCCTGGGCCTGGTCGCCGTGGGGCAGACCGCCGTCATCCTCACCGGATCCCTCGACCTGTCGGTGGCGTATCTGATCAGCCTCGGCACGCTCGTGGCCGCCACCACCATGGAGGACGGCAGCGTCGTCACCGCGGTGCTCGCCGTGCTCGCCCTGTCGGCGGCCGTCGGACTCGCCAACGGCCTCATCGTGACCGGGCTGAAGGTCAACGCGTTCATCGCGACGCTCGGCACCGCGTTCATCCTGCGCGGCTGGATCGAGGACAACTACACGGGCCCGGCGGGCAAGGTCCCCGCCTCCTTCCAGCACCTGGGCTACGACCGGATGGGCCCGATCCCCGTCTCGCTCTTCCTGCTCGCGGCCGTCGCCGCCGCGATGTGGCTGATCACCCGCCGCACCCGCTTCGGGCACCACCTGTACGCCACGGGCGGCGACGAACACGCGGCCCGCCTCTCCGGCGTCCGAACTCGCCGCACGATCATCGCCGCCCACGTCCTGTGCTCGCTCTGCGTCGGCGCCGCCGCCCTCTTCCTCGCCTCACGGCTCGGCGCGGGCGCCCCCTGGGCCGGCACCGAAGCCCGCTACGACCTGGAGTCGATCGCCGCCGTCGTCCTCGGCGGCACCATCCTCGCGGGCGGCCGCGGGGGAGTGGTGGGCACCCTGGGCGGCGTCCTGGTGCTGGCCGTGCTCGACTCCGTCTTCAACCAGCTCGGCGTCGACCCCTTCTTCAAGAACGTCGTACGCGGCGTCGTCATCATCGCCGCCGTCGCGATCTACGCCCGGCGCGGCAGCAGGAGGTCCGCATGAGCACTCAGGCCGCAACAGTGACCCCGTACAAGCGGGTTGCCCGCTCGCTCGGCACCGGAGCACCCGTCTACGCACTCCTCGTCGTCCTGCTCGTCGCGCTCGCCGCCTCCGACCCCGGCTTCTACGAACCCGACCGCTTCCTCGCCTTCGTCAAACGCGCCGCGCCCCTGGTGATTCTCGCCGCCGGGCAGTATCTGGTCATCGTCTGCGGTGAGTTCGACCTGTCGGTCGGTGCGATCGTCACCGCCGGCGTCGTCGCGGCGGCCGAGGTGTACGGCTCGTTCCCGGACGCTCCGTGGCCGCTCATCACGGCGGGCCTGCTGCTCGCGGGCGCGGTCACCGGCCTCGTGAGCGGGCTGATCACCACCCGTCTGAGAGTGCCCTCCTTCATCACCACGCTCGGCATGATGCTGATCCTGGAGGGCGCCGTCTTCTTCTGGACGGGCGGTTCCCCGCACGGTCAACTCGCTGAAGGCTTCCGGCAGATGGGACGCGGCACCGCCATGGGCTGGCTGCCCTGGGCGGTCCTCGCCTGCCTCGTCGCGGGCATCGTCGCCGTCCTGCTCATGCGCTCCGACTTCGGCCGTACGCTGATCGCGACCGGGGACAGCGAACGCGCCGCCGCCCTGGCGGGGGTCCGCGTGCACCGCGCCCGCGTCATCGCCTTCGTCCTGTCCGGCGTGGCGGCCGCGCTCGCCGCGGTCCTCGTCGGCGGCTTCTCCGGGGTCTCCGCGCAGGCGGGCCGCGGCTACGAGTTCGAGGCGATCACCGCCGTGGTCCTGGGCGGAGTCGTGCTCGGCGGCGGCCGGGGCAGCGTGGTCGCCGCGATGGCGGGCGCCTTCTCGCTGCAGGCCCTGTTCACGCTGCTCAACCTGCAGGGCGTATCGGGCGCCCTGGAGTCCACCGTCCAGGGCGTCATCGTCATCGCCGCGGTCGGGCTCGGGGCCGCCGACTGGTCCCGGCTGCGCCGCCGTCGTAGTACCCACTCCTCGGGAGGCAGACCCTCGTGATGCACAGCCCCATGAACCCCCTGAAGCGCAGGCGGGCGCTGGTACCCGCCGCCGCTCTCCTCGCGGGCGCCCTGCTCGCCTCCTGCTCCAGCGACACACCACCCGACTCGCCCGCCGCGGCCTCACAGTCAGGCTCCGAAGAGGGCGGTGACAAACCCTCCAAGTTCTTCGAACAGGCAGAGTACGAGCGCCAGTTGAAGCTCGGGAAGGAAACCCCCGAGGGCCCGGACGCCAAGCCCTGGGAGCAGATGCTCGAACCGAAGATGACCGACACCGCCCAGTACAAGAAGAAGGGTTCCGGCGGCACCCACCTCTGTTTCTCCAACGCCGGTGTCTTCAACCCCTGGCGCCAGGTCGGCCTGAAGAACATGAAGGCCGAGGTCGAACTCCACAAGGAGATCAGCGACTTCACCGTCCTGGACGCCCAGGGCAAGGACGACAAGCAGATCTCCGACATCCAGGAGCTCGCGGGCAACAAGGACTGCGACGCGCTCATCGTCTCGCCGAACACCACCGCCACCCTCACCCCCGCGGTGAAGGAGGCCTGCGGAAAGCTCCCCGTGATCGTCTTCGACCGGGGTGTGGAGACCGACTGCGCCGTCACCTTCGTCAACCCCATCGGCGGCTACGGCTACGGCGCGGTCGCCGCGGACTTCCTCGTCGACAAGGTCAAGCCCAAGGGCAAGATCCTCGCCCTGCGCATCTCGCCCGGCGTGGACGTCCTTGAGACCCGCTGGTCGGCGGCGAAGCTCGCCTTCGACAAGGGTGAACTGGACGTCGTGGACGCCAAGTTCACCGACGGCGACCCCGCCAAGACGAAGTCGATCGTCGCCGACGCGATCTCCCGGCACGGGTCCATCGACGGCGTCTGGATGGACTCCGGCGCCACGGCCGTCGCCGCCGTCGAGGCGTTCGAGGACGCGGGCGTCGACGTCCCGCCGATCACCGGCGAGGACCAGCAGGACTTCCTCCAGGCGTGGAAGGACAAGAAGCTCACCGCGATCGCCCCCACCTACCCGACCTTCCAGTGGCGCACGCCGGTCATCGCCGCCCTGCGCATCCTGGACGGCAAGGAGGTCCCCAAGGAGTGGAAGCTGCCGCAGCCCACGGTCACCCAGGCCAACCTCGACGAGTACCTCCAGGAGGGCATGCCGCCGCTGCACTACGCGATGTGCGGCTGCCAGGACCTGCCGGGCTTCCCGGAGAACTGGGGAGGCAAGAAGTGACGTACACCGGCTGGCAGTTGGGTGCCAATCCGTGGATCTGGCACTCGCCGGTCACCGCCGATGTGCTCGGCGAGACACTGCCGCGCCTCGCGGACTGGGGCTTCGACTGCGTGGAGCTGCCCCTGGAGCGGCCCGGCGACTGGGAGCCTGCCGCAGCGGCGAAGCTCCTCGGTGCCACGGGCCTGACGCCCGCGGCCGTCGTCGCCGTCATGCCCGACGAGCGCAACCTCGTCCGTGCGGACCAGGGGACGCTGCGCGCCACCCAGGACTACCTCCGCCGCTGCGTCGACGCGGCGCACGCGATCGGGGCGCCCGCGGTGGCGGGCCCGGTGTACGCGGCGGTCGGCCGCACCTGGCGGATGGACCGGGCGGCGCGAGTGGCAGCGTACGAGGAGTGGCGCGAGCACATCGCCCCGGTCGTCGAGTACGCGGCCCGCGCCGGTGTCCGTATCGCCGTCGAACCCCTCAACCGCTACGAGACGAGCCTGTTCAACACCGTCGCCCAGACCCTGGAGGGCCTCGAAGGCCTGCCCGAGGAATCGATCGGCGTCGCCCTCGACACCTACCACCAGAACATCGAGGAGCACTCCCTGCCCGAAGCGGTTCGCGTGGCGGCAGGGCGCATCGCACACGTCCAGGTGTGCGCCAACGACCGCGGCGCCCCCGGCGCCGACCACCTCGACTGGCCCGGCTTCCTGCGCGCGCTGAGCGAGTCCGGCTACCGAGGGCCGCTCTGCGTCGAGTCGTTCACGGCCCACAACGACGCCATCGCCGTCGCCGCCTCCGTCTGGCGGCCCCTCGCGGCCAGCCAGGACGCGCTCGCGACCGACGGGCTCGGCTTTCTGCGCCGGGCAGTGGCCGCCCTCTGACCTCCGGCAATCCCGCACGTCCGTCCGTCCTTCCCCACAGAGAGGACCACCACTCCATGGACTGTCATGTGCGTGACATGAATCCGCGTGACGCGAAAGGGTTACGAAGAACGGTCATCGCCGTCGTCGCGGCGCTGCTCCTCGCGGTCGGGTTCCTGCCCGCCACCTCCAGCGCCGCCGACAAGGCGCCCGCCTTCCGCGCGCTGCTCTTCACCAAGGCCGTGGGCTACGTCCACGACTCCATCCCGGCCGGCGTCCAGATGGTCAAGGAACAGGCCGCGGCGAACAACTTCGAGGTCGTCGAGACGGCCGACGCGACCGTCTTCGACGACGCGAAGCTCAAGGACTTCGACGTCATCATCATGCTGCAGAACTCCGGCATGGTCTGGGACACCGACGCCCAGCGCGACGCCATGAAGAAGTACGTCAAGAGCGGCAAGGGCGTGGTCGCCCTGCACAACACCCTCGACATGGGCGTCGAGGACTCCTTCCCCTGGTGGGACGACCTCATCAACGCCGGTGCCCACATGCCCGCCCACTCACCGGGCGTCCTGAAGGGCACCGCCAAGGTCGCCGACCGCGTGCACCCCTCGACCAAGGGCCTTCCCGAGCGCTGGGAGCGCCCGGAGGAGTGGTACAACTTCGACAAGAATCCCCGCGGTGACGTGCACGTCCTGGTCACCGCCGACGAGACCACGTACGACCCGGGCGGCTCCAAGATGGGCGCCGACCACCCCATTTCCTGGTGCCGCAACGCCGAGGGCGGCAAGGTCTGGGCCACCGCCATGGGCCACGACAAGGCCTCCTACACCGAGCCCGCCTTCCGCGAGCACGTGCTGGGCGGCATCCAGTGGGCCGCGGGCAACAAGCCCGGCGACTGCGGCGGCACGGTCTGGTCCGGCTACGAGAAGACCGCCCTGGACGACAACACCGCCGACCCGATGGAACTGGACGTCGCCAAGGACGGCAAGGTCTTCTACGTCCAGCGCAGCGGCGAGGTGAAGATCTTCGACCCGAAGAGCCACTCCACGTCCACGGCCGGCAAGCTCGACGTCTACACCGGCGGCGAGGACGGCCTCGTCGGCATGGAACTCGACCCCAAGTTCGCCACCAACCGCTGGATCTACCTCTACTACGCCCCCGCCAAGGCGACGGACGACGTCAACCGCCTCTCCCGCTTCACGGTCAAGAAGGACAACACGCTCGACCTCGCCAGCGAGAAGAAGCTCCTGGACGTCCCCGCCTACCGCGACCGCACCTTCCCCGAACCCGGCCACACCGGCGGCGCCGTCGAGTTCGGCCCGAACCGCACGCTCTACCTGGGCGTCGGCGACGACGTCCCGCCCAACCTCGACCCCAACTGGCAGGGCTACGCCCCGCTCGACTGGCGCGAGGGCAAGCAGATGCTGGACGCCGCCCGCACCGCCGGCAACACCAACGACCTGCGCGGCAAGATCCTGCGCATCAAGCCCACGGACAAGGGCGGCTACACCATCCCCAAGGGCAACCTCTTCGCCAAGGGCACCGCGAAGACCCGCCCCGAGATCTACGCCATGGGCTTCCGCAACCCTTTCCGCTTCACCGTCGACCCCAAGACGGGATACGTGCACGCCTCCGACTACGGCCCCGACCGCGGCGCCCCGACCACCGACCGCGGACCTGAGGGCCTGGTCGAGTACAACGTCATCAAGAAGGCGGGCAACTTCGGCTGGCCCTTCTGCCACGGCAACAACCAGGCGTACGCCCCCTACAACCCCGACACCCAGGAAGTCGGCGCCAAGTTCGACTGCGCCAAGCCCACCAACCCCTCGCCGAACAACACCGGCCTCAAAGACCTGCCGACGATCTCGCAGCCCGAGATCTGGTACGGCTACGGCGAGTCCAAGGAGTTCCCGGAAATGGGCGCGGGCGGGTCGGCGCCGATGAGCGGCCCCGTCTACCACTACGACGCCAAGAACCCCTCCAAGACGAAGTTCCCCGCCTACTTCGAGGGCGCGAGCTTCTTCTACGAGTGGGCCCGCGACTCGGTCAAGGAGATCCGCTTCGACAAGAGCGGAAAGCTTCTCAAGATCAACGACTTCCTGAAGTCGGCCAAGTTCGCCAAGCCGATGGACATGACCTTCGGGCCCGACGGCTCGCTGTACGTCCTGGAGTGGGGCAGCGAGTTCGGCGGCGGCAACAACGACTCCGGGCTCTACCGCATCGACTACGCCCAGGGCCAGCGCACCCCGCTCGCCCAGGCCAAGGCCTCCGCCACCAACGGCCCGACCCCGCTGAAGGTCGACTTCTCCAGCGAGGGCAGCAAGGACCCGGACGGCGACCCGCTCTCCTTCGCCTGGGACTTCAACGGCGACGGCACCTACGACTCCACCGACGCCAGCCCCTCCCACACGTACGACACCAAGGGAGACTTCAACGCCCAGCTGAAGGTCACCGACTCCACCGGAAAGTCCGGCTACGCCAACGTTCCCGTCACCGCGGGCAACACGGCACCCAAGGTGAAGGTCGAGACCCCGGTCGACGGCAAACTCATCGAGTTCGGCGACAAGATTCCCTACAAGGTCACGGTCACCGATCCCGAGGACGGCACGATCGACTGCTCCAAGGTCACCGTCAACCCGGCCCTCGGCCACGACGACCACGAGCACCCCACCACCGACATCCCCGGCTGCGAAGGCACGGTGGACACCGGCGACCTGGGCGGCCACCCCGAGGGCGCCGACCTCACGTACGTCCTCAACGCCAAGTACACCGACAAGGGCGGTGACGGCGTCAGCGCCCTCACCGGCTACGGCCGCTCCGTCATGCACCCCAAGCACAAGCAGGCCGAATACCACGACGACCAGTCGGGCACCCGCATCGTCTCCCAGGAGGGCGCCGAGAACGGCAAGCGCATCGGTGACATCAGTGACGGCGACTGGATCGCGTACAGCCCGATGAGCGTCGAAGGCGTCAGCAAGGTCAGCTACAAGCTGTCCTCGCCCTACGGCGTCGGCTCGATCGAACTGCGCGCGGACGCCCCGGACGGCAAACTGCTCGCCACCACGCCCGTCCCCAATACCGGGGGCTGGGACACCTATCAGGCCACACCCGACGTGCCGGTCGAGAACCTGTCCGGCACCCACAAGCTGTACGTGGTCTTCAAGTCGCCGCAGAACAATTCCTTCGACGTGGACGCGGTGCAGTTCACCACGTCATAGTCACCCGGAAGTAGCCGCCGGAAGTAGCCGACCGGAGTCGCCGGGGGCATAGAAAAGTCCGCAGTGCGCCACTTTCCAAGGCGCACTGCGGACCTTCCCCCCCGGGTCAGCGAGTGCCGACGGCCGCACGCACGGCCCGACGGGCCAGCTGGCAGTCGTCGTGCAACCGCCGCAGCAGCAGCCGCTGCTCCTCACCGGATGTCGCGGCACCGGGATGGGCGGGCCCCGGCGCCGCAGGCGACGCGTCGTGCATGGATCGCTGCACGGCCATCTCGTACGTACGGATCTCCCGGGTCAGCACCAGCATCAGGTTGACCAGGAACGCGTCACGCGCCGCCGGGCCCTGCTCCTGCGCCAGCTGACTGATCTCGCGCCGCGCGACCGGTGCGTCACCGAGCACCGACCACAGCGTCGCCAGGTCATAGCCCGGCAGATACCAGCCCGCGTGCTCCCAGTCCACGAACACCGGACCGGCCGGGGACAGCAGGATGTTCGAGAGGAGCGCGTCACCGTGGCAGAACTGCCACGTGCCGTGCTGCCCGGCCGAGTGCGCGATGCCGTGCAGCAGCTTCTGCAGATCGCCCATGTCCCGGTCGGTCAGCAGCCCCAGCTCATGGAAGCGGTTGATCCGCTTGCCGTAGTCCATGGGCCTGCCGAACAGCTCCTGCGGTGGACGCCACCGGTTGAGATGGCGAATGGAGTTGAGCGCGAGGCGCACGTCCGCGCGCGGCGGCGGCTCAACGGGGTGGCGGGACAGCGCGGCGACGCGCCCCTGCATCCGCTCGATCACCAGCGTGCAGTCCTCGGGGTCCGCGGCGATGAGCCGCGGGGCCCGGACCGGAGGACGGTGCCGGACGAACGAGCGGTATGCCGCTATTTCGTGCCGGATCCGCTCGGCCCACGCGGGCGAGTGGTCCAGTAAACATTTGGCGATCGCGGTGCTGCGTCCTGTCGTTCCCACGAGCAGTACGGTGCGTCCGCTGCGGCGGAGCACCTGTACCGGGTTGAACTCCGGACAGATGCGGTGCACCGAGGCGATCGCGGTGCGCAGTTGCGCCCCCTGGGGGCCTGACAAGTCGAGTCTCCCGCTGAGCGGTTGCGTGCCGGGCCCCGGAACGCGTCGCGTCCGGCCGGCGCCGAGCGACCCGGCCGCGGGGCGCGCGGGCTCCAGATACGGGCCGCTGCCCGGCTGTCGGCTGTGCAGCGGCCGGGGCGGGGCGGACACGGAGGACGATGCTGTGTACATGGGCGAAACAGATCCCTTCGTGTGCCAGCGAATTGCGGCGCCTCCCGTCCCCGGCCCCGTTGGGAGCACCCTGGGGAATGTCCCGCGGTGGACCGGGTCGGGGTGGCGCATTCCTACCTGACACCCGGCGTCCCCTGGCACACCATGTGGCGCACCCTGGCGAACCCTGGCGAATAGTCGCCCAGCAACTGACAGAGGGTTACTGTCAACTCAGCCGAGAACCTGGGGGCTTGACGTGAACGGACAACCCAACACCCGACTGTCGGACCTTTTCGGCCTGGCAGGCTGGTCCAAGGGGGAGCTCGCGAGACTGGTGAACCGGCAGGCGGCGGCCATGGGGCATCCGCAGCTGGCCACCGACACCTCGCGGGTACGGCGATGGATCGACATGGGAGAAATCCCGCGCGATCCCGTGCCCCGGGTGCTGGCGGCTCTGTTCACCGAGCGTCTCGGCCGTGTCGTGACCATTGAGGATCTTGGTCTGGTCCGGCACGGGCGCGTGGGGAAGCAGCGTGGCGACGGGAGTGTGGAGCACCCCGACGGCATGCCGTGGGCGCCCGAACGGACAGCCGCGGTCCTCACCGAATTCACGGGAATGGACCTCATGCTCAACCGACGCGGCTTGGTGGGCGCGGGTGCCGCGCTCGCCGCCGGCTCCGCACTGACCGGCGCCATGCACGACTGGCTGCACACCGATCCGGCCCTTGCTGCCGACGCTCCCCGATCCGACCATCCCCTGCACGCCGACCCCGCTGGGTTCGACCGCTACGAGGCCGCCCCCATCGGGTCGCAGGAGATCGAGGAACTGGAGACCTCCGTCGAGGTGTTCCGAGCCTGGGACGCCTCCCGTGGCGGAGGGCTGCAGCGCAAGGCTGTGGTGGGGCAGCTCAACGAAGTGGGCGGCATGCTCGCCTACCGACACCCCGACCATCTCCAGCGCCGCCTGTGGGGCGTCGCTGCCAATCTCGCCGTCCTCGCGGGCTGGATGTCGCACGACGTCGGCCTGGAGCCCACGGCACAGAAGTACTTCGTGATCGCCGCGCACGCGGCCCGGGAGGGCGGCGACCGGCCACGCGCCGGTGAGGCCCTGTCCCGGGCCGCGCGCCAGATGGTGCATCTGGGGCGTCCCGACGACGCACTGGACCTGATGAAGCTCGCCCAGTCGGGCTCGGGCGAGGAGATGCTGCCGCGCACGCAGGCCATGCTCTACACCATCGAGGCCTGGGCACAGGCGTCGATGGGCAAGGGCCAGGCGATGCGCCGCACACTCGGCATCGCGGAGGATCTCTTCGTCTCCGACAAGGGGGACGTACCACCGCCCAGCTGGATGCAGATGTTCGACGAGGCGGACATGCACGGCATGCAGGCCCTGGCCTTCCGCACCCTCGCCGATCACGACGCGTCCGCCGCCAACACCGCTCAGCGCCATGCCCGGGAGGCCATCGACCTGCGGGCCAAGGGCCGCGACCGCTCCCAGATCTTCGACTACATCTCGCTGGCATCGGCATGCTTCATCGCCGACGACCCCGAACAGGCCGACCGCTACGCACGGTTGGCGCTGGTCTCGATGGGGTCGAACTCCTCGCTGCGCACCTGGGACCGGCTGCGCGAGATGTACCGCCTGACGGCTCAGTACTCGGGCTACCCGAAGATCGAGGACCTGCGCGAGGAGATCAAGCTGGCCCTGCCCAAGGCCTCGGCCAAGTCCGGAGGTGGCAGCCGGGTCCGCGCATAGGACCCGGCACGGCTCGGGGGGTCAGGCACCCACCCGGGCGACCAACAGGCAGGCGTCGTCCTCGCGTGGGGCCACGCCGAACTCTTCGACGACCGTCCTCACACAGTCCTGCGCACCCCGCGTGTCCGTGAAACGTGGCGCGAGCGCGAGCAGCCGGCTCGTGGCCGCGTCCCTGGCGCGCCGGGGAACAAGCCCGTCGGTGTGCAGCAACAGCAGGTCGCCGGGCTCGAGTTGCACTTCGGCCTGCTCGTACGTGGCTCCGGAGGTCGCTCCGAGGATCACTCCACCCGGTGGCGTCAGCGCGCGCCCCGTCCCGTCGCGGAACAGCAGCGGGGCGGGGTGTCCCGCCTGCGCCCAGCTGAGGGTGCGGGTGGCGGGGGTGTACTGGCAGCAGACGGCGCTGCCGAGGGCCGGTTGCGCGGTGCTGTCCAGTAACTGATTGAGCCAGCCCATCAGTTGGGCGGGACGGACCCCGGCGACGGCCATGCCGCGCACCGCGCCGAGCAGCATCGCCATGCCCGACGTGACGGTGACGCCATGTCCCGTGAGGTCACCGACGCTGAGCAGGAACTGGCCGTCGGGCAGCTCCATCGCGTCGTACCAGTCGCCGCCGATCAGTGAGCTCGTGGAGGAGGGGAGGTAGTGCGCGGCGAGATCCAGTGCCGCGGGTCCGCCGTGCGGGAACCGCAGGGAGCCGCGCCACGGCGGCAGCACGGCCTCCTGCAGTTCGACCGCGAGCCGGTGCTCTGTCTGCGCGATGTGCCGCTGGCGCTGCAACGAGTCACGGGTCTCGCGCACCACTCGCTGGCTGCGGCGCAGCTCGCTGACGTCCCGCAAGACCGCCCACATCGAGGCGGTGCTGCCATCAGCGGCGAGCACGGGCTCGCCCATCATGTGCACCTGCCGGACGCCGCCGTCGGGGCGCACGATACGGAACTCGCCGTCGATCGGCTTCCCGTCGATCAGGCAGTCCGTGACCATGGCCGTCAGCATCGGCTGGTCGTCGGCGTGCACCAGGGAGGGCAGCTCGTCGAGGGAGAGCGGGGGAGCTTCCGGGGCCCGCCCGAGGATGTGGTACAGCTCGCCCGACCAACTCGCCTCGTCGTTCAGGAGGTTCCACTCCGCGCTGCCGACCCGGCTGAGCAGTGAGCCGTGCTGCGGTTCGAGCGGCGGGGGAATGGCCGGAGCGGCGGGCTCGGCGGCTGCTTGCGCGGGTCCGTCCCGCAACTGCGCGAGGTGGTCGTCCAGGTCGTTGAGCTGATGGACCGCAAGGTCGCACAGGGCGCGTCGCCAGCGCCCCTGCGGATCGCTCTGGTCGGGCACGGCGTCTCGGCGTACGGCGTCGACCTGGCCGCGGAGCCGACGTGTCTGCGTGATCAGCGCCTCGACCGAGCCGCGCTCGGGCGGCTGGGCGGAAGGGCGGTCCGCGAAGACATGGGACGGCATGAGGTGCTCCGTTGAGGATGCGGTGCGACCAAACGGGCGGGATGGACCGCTAATGACTTTCGCACAGCGGGGGGTGGCCCGTAAGGGATTTGGCAACACACGACGCGGGGTTGCTTGTGGCATATGTCTGTGTCCTTCGGAACGATATGTTCCGGTGGCGCGATCCCGATCACCCGCGCAAGTAGCGGATGACGGCGAGCACGCGGCGGTTGTGGTCATGTGACACGGGAAGCCCGAGCTTGTCGAAGACGGCGGCCACATGCTTCTCCACGGTCCCGGCCGAGACGACGAGACTCTGCGCGATCGCCGCGTTGGACCGGCCCTCGGCCATCAGCGAGAGCACCTCGCGCTCCCGGTCGGTGAGCGGCGCGAGTTCCTCCGCGCGGCGTCCGGCCCCGGCCAGCTGCGTGACGACCTCGGGGTCCAGAGCCGTACCCCCGGCGGCCACCCGCTCCAGGGCGTCGGTGAACTCCGCAACGTTGGCGACGCGGTCCTTGAGGAGGTACCCGACGCCCGCCGAACCCGCTGCGAGCAGCCGCGTGGCGTACTTCGTCTCCACGTACTGGGAGAAGAGCAGCACGCCCGTGCCGGGGTGGTCGCGGCGGATGTCGATGGCCGCGCGGAGCCCTTCGTCCGTGTGCGTCGGAGGCATCCGGATGTCGGTCACCATGACGTCCGGACGATGCTCGGCGACCGCTGCCCGCAGCATGTCCGCGTCGCTCACCGACGCACAGATCTCGTGCCCGCGCTCCTGGAGCATCTGACCCAGCAACTCCCGCAGTACGGCGGCATCCTCGGCGATCACGACGCGCATGGCGGAATGCTCTCACGCGTGCAGCGGCAGCTCGACCGTGACCGCCGTCGGCCCGCCTTCGGGACTTCTGACATCCATCCCCCCATCGACCGTGCGTACGCGTTGCATGAGTCCCGCGAGCCCGCTTCCCGCGCCGGCGTCCGCACCACCACGCCCGTCGTCACCGACCTGCAGAAGAAGCCGGCCGTCCAACTGGGCCACCGTGATGGAGGCCCGCCGGGCCCCGCTGTGCTTGATGACGTTCGCGAGCAGCTCCGCCGCGCAGAAGTACGCGATGGTCTCGATGGCCGGGGTCGGCCGCTCCGGTATCTCCGTCACCAGGTCGACGGGGATGCTGCTGCGTGCGGTGAGCGTGGCGAGCGCGTCCGGCAGCCCGTCGTCGAGGACCGGGGGATGGATGCCGCGGGCCAGGTCCCGCAGCTCGGTGAGGGCCTCGGTGGCGTGATGATGGGCCCCGTCGACGAGTTGACGCAGGCGGGCGACATCCAGGGGCCCGCCGCCTTGGCCGTCACCGGTGTCCTCGCTCTCGCCCAGCCGCTGTCTGATCATGTCGAGGCTCATCGCCACCGCGACGAGGCGGACCTGCGCCCCGTCGTGGAGATCACGCTCGACCCGGCGGAGCAGCGCCACCGAGTCGTCCACGGCGAGCGCTCGCGTCTCCTCCAAGTCCCGCACCCGATCGGCCAGTTGTCCCGGTCCGAGCAGGGCGCCGATCAGCCAGCGATCCGCCTCGGTCACCAGACGGGTCACCCAGGGCGCGCACAGCAGGACGCCCGCACCGACGGCGACCGCGAGGAACGTGCCGCCGAAGGTGTCCGCGTCCGGACTGCCGAAGAGCAACGGCGTGAGGACCGGCATGCCCTCGCGGGAACCAGGCTCGGGACGTTGCCCGAAGAGCGCCCACCGCACCGGCGCCGTGAGGTCGATCAGCCCCACGAGCCACCACAGGACGGCGTACGCCCCCAGGCAGCCGACCGGCAGCTTCGCCAGGACATAGGCAGCCGACCGCCAGCCGGCCCCGTCCGAGAGCCGGGCGTCGAGTCGGTTGACCAACCGCCCCTTTGGACGCAGTGGCGGCGGCGCGACCGTCCGGTCCCCGAGGAACAGGGCCGCGAGGCGCCGATGCGCGCCGCCCAGCGCGCGGGCCAGTTGCAGCCCCGTGATGAACAGAAGCGCCCCCAGCACGGCGAACAGCACCGACACGGTGAAACCCGCGCCCAGGGCCAGCGCCACCGCGAGGAGCACGCCGCCCAGGAGAGCCAGCGGAAACCCGATCAAGCAGTACGCCGCCTCGGCCCACGCCCGCCGGGTGAGAGGGGCGCGTCCCACGGCTCGTACGACCGCGCGCGCCCCTCGTGTGCCCGTCGGTGGCCCGGGGTGCTCCGGCGTGCCGGAGGTGGTGGAGCCGTCGGCCCGCGGTCGGGCCGTCGGACCGTCCCGCTCCGTGAGACCTTGCGCCTCCGTCATCCCAACTCCTGCTGCAGACCTGGTGGGGCCGGACAACCTCACGTTAGGCCCCCGCCGTGGCCCGCCGGAACGCGGATTTCCTCCGTCTGGCCTGGGGGTTTTCCCCCAGACGCCGGGGCGCGGACCAGCGCGGATAGACTCCTGCGCATGGTTCGATCGTCCCGTGGTGAGGCGACCCCCGGGATGTGGCGGCGCGAGGCGGGCACCGTGACGCGCCGGGCCGAGGCGCTGCCGGCGCAGGCTGCGGCGGGCGCCATCCTTGCCGGGTTCCGGGTGGTCCGCGCTCCCACGGAGTGGTCCCCGCACGCGCATCCCCTGCATGAGCTCGTATGGGTGCGCGGGGGAACGCTGACGTCCCGGGTGGGGGACCGTGTCTTCACCGTGGTCGAGGGGCACGGGCTGTGGATGCCCGCGGGAGTGGTGCATGCGGGCCGGGCGACGGCGGGTGCGCGGTTCTCCGACGCCTTCTTCGCCCTCGATCGCACGCCGTTCGCGTTCGAGGAACCGAAGGCGATCGCGATGACGCCCTTGCTGGAGTCGCTCCTTACCCATCTCTCCCGTACGGATCTTGACGCGGAGGCCAGGGCGAGGGCGGAGTCGGTCGTCTTCGACGTGATCCAGCCCTCGGAGCGGCAGTTCTCCCTGCAGCTGCCGGGAGACCCCCGTATCGACGCGATAGCCGAGGCCCTGCTGGACGATCCCGCCGACTACCGCTCGCTGGAGGAGTGGGCGCGACGCCTGGGGACCAGCGACCGCACGATCACCCGCGCCTTCCGTCAGACGACAGGTCTCTCCTTCGCGCGGTGGCGCCAGATGCTGCGCGTGCACCGGGCGCTGATGCTCCTCGCCGAGGGCTTCGACGTGACAACGGTCTCCGAGGTGCTCGGCTACGCCCAGCCCAGCTCCTTCATCGCCGCGTTCCGGCGGGTCATGGGGACCACGCCTGGCGCGTTCTTCGACGCGGGGACGGCGCACGGCACACCCGGCGATGTCCGGAATTCCGTATCGCGTGACCAGAACTCCTGATTGTCGACGCGGCAAGCGGAATATAGCCTTCTCCGAGTTAGGTAACCCTTAGTTGGTGCTCGCCGCGCACGGCGCTGTCCGTGCGCGGGTGAGCGCGCGGCCTGACCGGTGAAGCCGGACGGAGGGGTGCCGCAGCCCTCGCCCCTCCGATCGTCCGGACCCCTTCATGTTCACGAGCCCATTTCGGCCTGCCGCAAGAGCGGTGACCGGCCCCGCCGCTCCGGTGGCCGCCCTCCACGGGCACGACCTGGTGCTCCGCTACAGCGGCAAACCGGTCGTCCACGGCGTCTCGGTCGCCCTGGAACCCGGCCGTGCGACCGCCCTGGTGGGGCCGAACGGCAGCGGCAAGTCCACGCTGCTGCGCGCGCTCTCCCGCCTGCACCGGGTGGACGGCGGCCGGGTGACACTCGGCACACCCGACGGACAGAGCGCACCCGAAGGACGAAGCGCACCCGAAGGACGGCGCGAGCGTGACGCGGCCCTGCTCAGCCCCCGGCAGTTCGCGCGCGAGGTCACGCTGTTCTCCCAGTCCAGGCCCGCTCCCCAGGGGCTGACGGCCGCGGAGGTCGTCGCGTTCGGACGCCATCCCTACCGACGTGGCTTCGCCGGACCGACCGCCGAGGACCGGACCGCCGTCGACCACGCCATGGGGGTCACCGGAGTGCGGGACATGGCGGGACGGCAGGTCGGAGAACTCTCCGGCGGGGAGATGCAGCGCGTCTGGCTCGCGGCCTGCCTTGCCCAGGAAACCGGCGTCGTGCTTCTCGACGAGCCGACCAATCACCTGGACCTGCGCTACCAGTTCGAGACGCTCGATCTTGTACGGGATCTCGTCGAGGAACACGGCATCGCGGTCGGGATCGTGCTGCACGACCTCGACCAGGCATCCCGTGTCGCGGACACGCTCGTCCTCATGAGTTCGGGCCGGGTGTACGCCGCCGGCACTCCCGCCGATGTCCTGACCGCCGAGAACATCGGCGAGGTCTACGACATCCGGGTCGAGGTGAGCTCCGACCCCCGCACAGGCCGCCTCCGCATTGACCCACTCGGGCGCCACCTGTCCTGAACACGTCGGCACGCCTCCGCGTCGCTTACGCATCATTTGAGAAAGAGGACCCTTCATGAACCGTGCCCGTCGCCTGGCGGCATCAGCCTCCACCGGGCTCGCCCTGCTCGCCGCAACGGCCTGCGGTACGACCGACGTCGACAAGGCCACGGCCGGCAGCGGCGCCGACGCGTCCCCCTCGTCGAAGAGCTGCGCCAAGGACACCACGAACACCTCGACGAAGCCGGTCTCCTTCAAGGACGGCGTCGGCCGCCAGGTGAAGCTCGACAAGCCGGCCGAGCGGATCGCCGTCCTCGAATGGCAGCAGGTCGAAGACGCGCTGACCCTGTGCGTCACCCCCACCGCCGTCTCCGACGCGAAGGGATACCGCACCTGGGTCAGCGCGGAGAAGCTGCCCAAGGGCGTGACGGACATCGGCACCCGTGAGGAGCCCGACCTCGACACCCTCTACGCGGCCAAGCCCGACCTCATCGTCGTGGAGGCGTTCGACGCCAAGGACGAGATGATCAAGAAGCTGGAGAAGCGAGGCGTCCCCGTGATGGCCACGCGAGGAGCCGACCCGAAGGACCCGATCGGGAACATGCGGAAAGTCTTCGGCATGATCGGCGAGGCCACGGGACGCACCGAGCGGGCCGGCCAGGTGCTCAAGGAGTTCGACCAGCACCTCGCGACGGCGAAGAAGAAGGTCACCGACGCCGACCTGCCGACGAAGGACTTCCTGTTCTTCGACGGATGGCTCGAGGGAGGCAATCTCACCGTCCGCCCCTACAGCGACGGCGCCCTGTTCACCGAGATAGGCAAGGAACTCGGCCTGCGGCCCGCATGGACCAACGACGTCAACAAGAAGCACGGTGACGGCGGTGTCGACCCCGCCTACGGCCTCGCGCAGACCGATGTCGAGGGCCTCACCGGGGTGGGCGACGCCAACCTCTTCTACGCCAACGACGAAGGCGCGGGCGGCTACGTGTCGGCGCTGCGGAAGAACCCGATCTGGAAGACCCTCCCGGCCGTCAAGGAAGGCCGCGCCCACGCGTTCCCGGCCCGGGTGTGGGGCGCAGGCGGCCCGCGCTCCAACGAGCAGGCGATCGACGCCTACGTCGACGTACTCGACAAGAAGTGAGCACCGTACGCACAGCCGCACCTGAAGCGGGACCGCTGCCGCGCCGCGAGCGCGGTGGCGGCCCCGCCGGGGCGGCCGTCCTGGCGGTCCTCCTCGTCGCGACCGTCCTGGTGGGCATGTGGCACCTGACCCAGGGGACATCGGGCGTCGGCGTATCCGACCTGCTGCGCCATTTCGCCGGGGAACCCGCGAACAGCGGCGGCGCACCGGTCGGCGAGATCCTCACCGGCTCACGGCTGCCGCGCCTGCTCGCGGGCGTGGCGGTGGGTTTCGCCCTCGGCTGTGCCGGCACGCTGCTCCAGTCCGTCACGCACAACACGCTCGCCTCGCCCGACACCCTCGCCGTCACGGCCGGCGCCCACTTCTCCCTCACGCTCGTCGCCGCCTTCGGCCTCGCCGTCCCGCTGTGGGCGTCGGGCGCCGTCGCCTTCGCCGGTGGCCTGGTCGCGGCGGCACTCGTGCTGCTTCTCGCGGGCCGGGCCGCGGGCACCGCCGGCACCCGCCTCATCCTCGCCGGATCGGCGACGGCGATGGCATTGGACGCCGCGACCGGCATGCTCCTCATCCTGTTCGACCAGAACACGACCGGTCTCTTCGCCTGGGGGAGCGGCTCACTCGCGCAGTTGAACATCGACGCGTCGATACGCGCCATCCCTCTCATCGGCGTGATGCTGTGCGTCGCCCTGGCGCTGTCCCGGCGGCTTGACGTGATGAACCTCGGGGACGACACCGCGTCCACCCTCGGCGTACCCATCCGAAGCACCCGCGTGCTCGCCGTGGTCTGCGCGGTACTCCTGACCAGCACCGCGGTCACCCTCGCCGGCCCGATGGCCTTCGTCGGTCTCGGCGCTCCCGTGCTGGCCCGGCTGATCGCGGGGCGGGTCCGCGCGCTGCGCGGGCACCTGCTCCTGATCCCGGCGGCCGGCCTGCTCGGCGCGCTGCTCATCCTGCTCGCGGACGCGGTTCTGCGTGCGGTGCAGGGGGCGGACGGGGCCGCGTCCATTCCCACCGGTGTGCCGACCGCGCTGCTCGGCTCCGTCGTGATCGTGGTCCTCGCGCTGCGGCTGCGTGACACCGGCCGGCTCCGGCAGCCCCCGCGTACGCGCGTCGCCGTACGGTCCCGCCGCGCGTACCTCCTCGTCGTGTCCGGCGCCGTGGCACTGCTGGCCGTGGCCGCCCTCGTGGCGGTCCTGGCCGGAAGCCTCTGGCTGCGGACAGGAGACATCGGCCTCTGGGTCCAGGGCACCGCCCCGGACCTGATCGGCCAGGCGCTCGACGACCGGGTCCCGCGGGTGACCGCCGCGATCCTCGCCGGCGCGGCACTCGGTCTGGCCGGCTGCGTCGTGCAGAGCACCGTACGCAACCCCCTCGCGGAGCCGGGGGTGCTCGGCATCACGGCGGGCGCCGGGCTCGGCGCGGCGAGCGTCGTCACGTCGGGTCTGCCCGGGGGCCGACCGGTGCTCATCGCGGTCGCCGTCGCGGCCGGGCTCGCCACCTTCGCGGTGATCGCCCTGCTGGCCTGGCGCGGCGGCTTCCTGCCCGACCGGTTCGTGCTGATCGGCATCGGCATGGGGTACGGCCTCAGCTCCGTCACCACCTTCCTCCTGCTGCGCGCCGACCCGTACAACACGCCCCGGATCTTCACCTGGCTCTCCGGCACGACCTACGGGCGCACGTTCCCCGACGTCGTCCCGGTCGCGGTGGCGCTGGCCATCGCCCTTCCCGTGCTGCTGGCCCTGCGCGGCCGGCTCGACCTGCTGGCCGTCGACGAGGACACCCCGCGCATCGTCGGTGTCAGGGTGGAACGCACCCGCTTCACGGCCCTGGCGATCGCCGCGGTGCTCGCCGCGCTGAGCGTGATCGCCGTCGGCGTCGTCGGCTTCGTGGGGCTCGTCGCCCCGCATCTCGCCCGCTCCCTCGTGGGCGCCCGGCACGGCCGCGCGATCCCGGTCGCGATGCTGCTCGGCGGGGTGCTCGTGTGCGTGGCGGACGCTCTCGGCCGCACGCTCGTCGCGCCCGCGCAGGTACCGGCCGGCCTCATGATCGCCCTGGTCGGCGCACCGTACTTCGTGTGGGTGCTCCGGAAGTCCCGTTGAAGAACCGCGCCTCCCGCCCCGTCCCGCCGCTAGGAGCACCCAGCATGTCGCCCCATCAGAAAACGCCGACGCGGCCCGAAGAGCCCGTGAAGAGCGTCGTCGTCCCCTACGAGCGGGAGACCCCGCCGGCCCAGCTGGCGCGGCTCGCCGACCACGAGGTGTCGGAGCGCTGGCGATCGGTCGACCGCTCCGCCCATGGCCCGCACATCGTGGCCATACCCGGTGACGACGGCGAGGACTGGGCCGCTGCCGCGCTCGTCACGGCCCGCCCGGGCACGGCCTATCTGAAGATCGTGGATGCCGTCGGCGACGTACCGGCAGCCGTGGAGGCGGTCGTCGCCCACGCCCGCTCCCGAGAGCTCGCGCAGCTCAAGTGGGAAGGGTGGTCGGCGAGCCCCGAGGACGCCGCTGGCACCGGCTTCGCCCCCCTGAGCCCTCCGCTCACGCAGTCGGAGGGGGCGGCGGGACCGGCCGCCGGTTACGTGCGCTGGCTGGTCGACGGCGTGCTGAGCGAGCCTCCGTACTACGGGCAGAGCACGCACTTCACCTGCGGCGCCGTCACCGCCCTGGTCGCGCAGACGCACGCGGGAAGGATGCCGCGGGAAGCCCTTGACCGGCAGGCGGAGTTGAGGCTGTGGCGCGATGCCACCAACTTCCTCGCGTGCGAGCCCATCGGGCTTGGCGTCGCCCTGAGCCGAGCCTGGCCCGTCTCCCCGGTCACGGTCCACCTGGACACCGACCGGCCGGTCATGCTCGACCACTACCCGGAGAACGACCAGGAGTGGCGGGCCCTGCTCCAGCGCGCCTCCCGCGCGGACGCCGAACGCGTCGGTGTCCCGATCGACCCGAGCCGCCTCTCCCTGCCCGCGATCCGGGAGGCGATCGGCCGACGCGAGCACGTGCTGCTCCTGCTCTCGCTCGCCCGGATGCAGGGGTTCGACGTGCCGCACTGGGTGCTCTGCCACGGCGTCGTACCCGGCGCCGTCGTGATCGAGGACCCTTGGGCCAACGCGGCGACGGGGGACACCTGGGTCGACGCCCACCTCCTGCCGGTCCCCGACCCGTCGCTCGACGCGATGTCGGCCATCTCGCCGGAAGGCTTTCGCGGCGCGGTGACCATCGGCCGAGTCCCGCTACTTCGAGAGGGAAGTGACAGCGATGCAGATTCGTCCCACCACCGATGACGACCTGGACGTCTTCGTCGACACGGTTCACGCGGCCTTCGGGCACTTCCCGGAAACCCCCGTCGCGGGCGGCGGTCGCTGGTGGTCCGCGCTCGAGATGGACCGCGGTCTGCTGGCCCTGGCAGCGGACGGACGGCCCGTGGGCACCGCCGCCGCGTACTCCTTCGACCTCACCCTGCCCGGCCAGATCTCCGCTCCGGTCGCCGGGGTGAGCGCGGTCGGCGTCCTGCCGTCGCACCGGCGACGCGGCGTGCTCGGCGCGATGATGCGGCGTCAGCTCGCCGATGTGCGGGCCCGGGGTGAGTTCTGCTCGGTGCTCCTGGCTTCCGAGGCGCCGATCTACGGCAGGTTCGGCTACGGACCTGCGACCTTCACCGCCCGGCTCACGGTGCCGCGCCACCGAGCCGCCCTCGCACTGCCCCGGGCGCGTGCGACGGCCGACGTACCGGCGACCGGCATGGACAGCGGGTCCGGCGGGTCGGTCGAGGTGCTGCGGCGTGCCGAGTGCGGCGAGATCCTCGAAGAGGTCTACGACCGGTACCGCCGCGCCCAGCCCGGCGCGCTGTCCCGGCCGCACCGCTGGTGGGCCCTGGGAGCGGGGCAGCCGCCGGTCTCGTCCGCGCCGCGCTACGTCGCCGTCCACCGGGACGCCGACGGCACGGCGGACGGCTACGCCAGTTACTCCGTCGGCGAGCCCGACACCCTGACGGTCGACGAGACCATAGCCACCGATGACGCGGTGTTCACCGCCCTGGCCCGGTTCGTGCTCGGACACGACCTGGTCGCGCAGGTCGTGTTCCGGCATCTCCCGCCCGAGCACCCGCTGCGCTGGCAACTGGCCGATCTCCGAGCCGGCGCGATCGGCGAACACACGGACTGGCTGTGGGTGCGTCTCCTCGATGTGCCGCGTTCCCTGACCGCACGCGGCTGGTTCACCGACGGTGAGTTGATCCTCGACGTCGACGACCCGTTCCTCGGCGAGCACGGCCGCTACCTGCTGACGGTCCGCGACGGCGAGGCAGCCTGCGTCCCCACGGACCGACAGCCCGACCTGTCCCTGGACGTACGTGACCTGGGCTCGCTCTACCTGGGCGGCACCGCCCCGAGCACACTCGTCCGCGCGGGACACATCCGCACCCGCCACCCGGACGCCACCGCCCTCGCGGACGCCCTCTTCCGCACGGAACGCGCCCCGCACTGCCTGCACTGGTTCTGACGTAGGGTCTGCGCGTCGCGAACGTGGAAGAGCAGGGGGGTAGCGGCGATGTGGTCCGCATGTCGTGGAGCAGTGGGTGCGGTGGCGGCCGCTGGGCTGGTCGTGGCCGTCGCGGGGTGTTCGGCGCGCGGTTCGGCCGAGGCCGTGGAGCCGAAAGAACCGGCGTCAGCGTCGGCGTCGCCATCTCCATCGTCATCGCCGGGCCCGGCCGCACCGCTGACAGCCCCGCAGTTGAAGGATCTCCTGCTGCCGGACGGGGCGGTGCCGGCGATCGAGAGTGCCCCGGCGCAGGGGCCCGTGCCCAAGTACGATCCGCGGGTTCTGGTGCCGGGGCCGGGCTGCCAGGACGTGTTCGACGCGCTGGTGGCACACGACGCGACCACGTCCGTGATCCAGGACTTCTGGTGGCGCGAGGACCAATGGGGTGGGCGGACCTGGCTGGCCTCGTATGCCGGGGACGGTGCGTCGAGGGAGTTCCGCGGGCTCGCTGACGGGCTCAAGACGTGCAAGACCCTGGTGGGGCAGACCCCGGAAGGGAAGCTCAACTCCCGTATCTCCGTGTCGAAGGCACCCGACGGCCTCGGTGACGAAGCCGTCGCCTTCGACCTGAGCATGGACGGCCCCAAGGGCACCGTGCTGACCGACCACCACATCTGGGTGCGGGTGGGCTCCCTCACCGTGGAGTTCAGCGACCGGGGCGCACAGCGCACCCCCGGCTTCCCTCTCGATGTGGTGGCCGGCAAGCAGCTTGATCGGCTCGCACACGTTGATCGGCTCACCCAAGCCCCGCGTGGCTGACGCGGCGGAGCCGACGGTGCGTCAGGCGCAGTGTTCGGCCTTCTCCTGCTCCGTCATGGGGCGGGTGTGCTGCGTCTTGGTGCTCGGCGCGCCGGGCTTCGGGCCGGTCGCGTCGAAGGGTGCGTACCAGATGTAGTGGCCGTGGAACTTGTCCTCGAAGTGCAGCTCGTAGGTGCCCTTGACGCGCTGCAACTGCGACTCGCGCGTGACCCAGCCGACCTCCCCGGGACGGACGTCGACGTTGGTCGTGGCGGTCTCGGTGTGCGAGCTCTCCCAGGTGTGCCCGTACGAGGTCTCGATGCTCACCTTGAACACCTCGGCGAAGCCGTACTCCGCGCTGAGCGAGACGCCGACGCTGTTGGACTCGCCGGTCGTGTCCGCCCAGGAGATGCTGGAACGCTGCAGGTCCGGCGTGCAGTTGTAGGCGCTGTCGCCCACCTGGTGCGCCTCGCCCATCGAATCGGTGCCGGGGCCGTCGGGGTGGAAGACGCACGAGTCGGTGCCGTTGTCGCACTTGTCGAGCAGCTCACGAATGGTGGGGGGTTCTTCGTCGGCCTGCGCGGCGGGCGCGAGGGCAAGGCCGCCCGCGGTGGTCATCGCCGCCAGCAGGATGGCGAGACGGGTACGGGTACGGGTACGGGTGATCATGTGTGATCTCCAGTGGGGGGGAGGGTGACGCTGGTGGGGGGCTGCGGCGCACGAAGGCGCGAGCGCGGCAGTGATCTAGCGGCAGTGATCCAGCGGCAGTGATCTAGCTGAAGCCGATCGACTGGGTGCGGTTGTTCATCATCTGGCCGACGTCCGAGGTGTTCTCGTCGAACGGTCCGTCGCGGTCGCCGCCGAGGTTGGGCTCGGGGTAGAGCCAGATCGCGCAGTTGCCCCAGGGCTGCACGGAGGAGATGCGGTTCTTCCAGTCGTCGCCGAGGTCGTACTGCCAGTTGACCCAGCCGTCCTTCTCGCACAGCGAGGGGCCGCTGATGGTGAGCGTGTCACCCGAGAAACCGGGATCGCTGAAGAACGTTCCCTGGATGACGTCTCCGGCCTGCGCGCGGAACGAGGACGAGTTGACGGCGGCCCGTGGGGTGGCCGGCGCGTCCGTGACGCTTCCGTCGCTTGCTCGGGCCATGGCCTCGGCGAACGTGCCGAAGCAGGCCTGGTCGCCGGTGGTCGCGTCCAGAACGCAGTGTCGCGCTGTCGGTCCGTCCGCTCCGGTCGGTTCGTCGGCTTCTGCCGACTGGATCGAGACGGTGCAGATCAAGCCGGTGGTGACCGCGAGCGCGGCCCGCGTCAAACGATCACGGCGCGTATTTCGTGTCGCCATACGGATTCCTCCATTTCTGGCGTGGGCACATCACCATCCTGTGTAGTGGCTCCGGCGCCGCGTCCGGGGCTGGAATCTCGAATTCCTGTGCCAATAGAGGCAGTTGAGATGACTCGGGCAGCGTTGGAGGGGACTTCGGGCACGACGAAGGGGCAAACGGTCAGAAACGGAGACCGTCCGGAGCGGCCGTCAGCACTGCGCGAAGACGTACCCCTGTGCCCCCTTGGGGCGCACCTCGCGGTCGCGCAGAGTGATGGACAGGCGAGAGCCCCAGGAGTCACAGGCGTTGCGGTAGTCCTTGCGCGTGTACTCGACGGCGAAGACCTTGTCGTCGTACGCGTCGGCGAAGTCGCCGCACTCCTTGTACGCCGCGCACTCCTCGACCACGGCGAAGTCGAAACCGACACGACGGCGCTCGGGAAGCAGGTCGGTGGTGTTCTTCTGGGCGATGGCCAGGCCACGGCTGTGCGCCCGCTCGGCGAGCAACTCGGCGAAGGCGGCGGCGTGCTCGGTCGTGAGGAGATCGTCCGAACGCTCGTAGGAGTCGAGGTTGTCGGGTTCCACGGCGTCGTAACCCGACTTGGCGCAACCGTCGATCCACGGCCCGACGACGTCCATCAGCTGCCGGCGCTTGCCGGGTGTCGAGATGTCCAGGAGCGGCTCCTCCCAGTCCTCGTCGATCACCAGGGAGCCCTCGTCATTCTTCAGGAGGAGGCCGGGGTGGTTCTTCTTCCACCAGGTGATGGCCTTGCCCGGCTGGGTCTGGAAGGCGTTGACGTAGCACACGTTGTAGAGGCCGTCGGCCGGTGCGGCGGAGCGGTCGCGGGAGACCGCCTCCACGGCGTCGTCGGGCGGGTAGGCGCCGCCGAGCTGGTAATCGAAGACGGCGTCCGCCTCCGGCGCGCGTACGGCGCTCGACCGGTCCGTGGCCGGTGTGTCCTTGCCGTCGTCGGCGGTGCAGGCGACGGTGGCCAGGAGGAGGGCGGCGGCGCAGGCGGCCGGCCGGGCAGAGCGCGAGCGGAACAGGGGGTACGGGCGGTGCATCGGAGACTTTCGTTCGGGGCGGCTGCCGAGGGGGTTCCGTGTGGCGAAATGTGACGCGATGTCGATCTTACGTACGTCAGCCGGGGCCTCGCGCGCAGGATGACGGTCAGGCGGGCGCGGGGCCGTTCAGGGCAGGACCACCGAGCGGGTCAGATGGGCCGGTCTGTCGGGGTCGCGCCCCGCGTCCTCGGCGAGCCGCACGGCAAGACGCTGGGCCAGCACGAGTTCCGCGAGCGGGTCGAGCTCGGAGCAGCGGAGGTACGCACCGGTGGCCTCGATCCGGGCGGTCAGCTCCGCGGGCAGCGGGCACAGGCTCCACACGGCGCGTCCGGGACCGGCCACCGCGATGGGCCCGTGGCGGTACTCCATCACCGGGTAGGACTCGGTCCACCGGGCGGCCGCCTCACGCACCTTGAGCGCCGCCTCGTGCGCGAGCCCGGCGTGCCAGCCGTCGCCGAGGAAGGTCAGCTGCTCCGCCGCCACCAGCCGTGGATCGAGCGGCGCGCTCAGGGCCGTGGCCACGTCGGTCAGCGCCCGGTCGGCTGCGTGCCCCAAGTGGGCCAGCAGAAGGACCAGTTGAGTGGTCGGATAGCGGGTCTGTACGACGGATCGTTCGTCGGCGTGGTCGAGGATGATCACGTCGTCGGCGGCGCGCGCGGCAGGCGACCGGGGCACCGCCGTGATCGTGGTGACGCGCGCGGAGGAACGGGCCGCCCCGAGGGCGGTGAGGATTTCGGTGGTGGTGCCGGAACGGGTGAGGGCCAGGATGCGGTCGTAGGGCCGGTGCAGCCGGGCCGCGGATGCGGGGAAGGCGTCGGTGGGACCGTGCCCCAGATCCTCCCGCAGGTGCGCGTAGGCCTGGGCCATGAACAGCGACGTACCGCAGCCGATCACGGCGACCCGCTCGCCCTTGTCGGGCAATGCCTGAGCGTATTCGGGGAGTTGCTTGAGCGCGTATTCCCAGCACTGCGGCTGTGAGTCGATTTCCTGGCTTGTGAGTGACATGGCGGGTGCCTCCTTCGTCAGGTCAGGGGAATGCGATGGGCCGGGTGGGCAGTCGGCCGGTCAGCCGCCCAGCAGAGGGCGCAAGGACGGCTGGAGGCGATCCGCGTGGGCGCTGACCATCTCGTCGCACAGCCGCCAGATCTCTTCCACGGGCAGGGCCGCCGCGGTGGCCGGGTCGGTCATCGCGGCGTGCCGGATGTGGCGTGGCTCATCGTCGAGGGCGGCGCGTACGACCAGGTCGTTCATGCTGAGATACGTGCGGTTGAGCGCCGCGAGCTGCGGGGGCAGCGATCCCACGCGGGTGGGCTGGATGCCGGAGGCGTCGACGAGGCAGGGGACCTCGACCACCCCGTGGCCCGGGAGGTTGTCGATCAGGCCGTGGTTGGGGACGTTGCCGTAGACGGTGCGCGGGGTGCCGGTCACGATGCTGTGGATGATCTGCGGGGCGTACTCCATGGTGCCCTCGACGGTGAGCGGTTCACCGGTGGCCAGGGCGTCGCGGGTGTGGTGATAGGCGGCGACGTTCTCCTCGACGATGCCCAGGTAGGCGCCGACCGGCAGGCGCAGGCGCTCGATCTCGCTGTCGTGGTGCAGGTACCAGGGGACGTACTCGGAGGAGTGTTCGCTGGTCTCGGTGGGGTAGTAGCCGAGCCGCCGGTACATGTCGACGCGCACCCGGCGCCGCAACTGCGCGTCGTCGGCGATGAGTTCGTCGAGTCGTGGATAGAGATCGCGCCCCTGGTGCTCGAACCGCAGCACCCACGCCTGGTGGTTGACGCCGGCCGCCCGGTAGGTGATCTCCTCGTACGGGACGTCGATCAGCTCGGCCAGATCCCGCATGGTCCAGTACACGGAGTGGCACAGGCCCACCACCCGGGTGAGGCCGGTGGCCTGGGTGAGGTACTGGATGTTCATGGCCATGGGGTTGGTGTAGTTGAGGAGCCAGGCGTCGGGGCAGAGTTCGGCGATGTCCTCGCCGAGGGCCTTCAGGAGCGGGAAGGTGCGCAGGGCGCGGAAGATGCCGCCGATGCCGAGGGTGTCGCCGATGGTCTGGCGCAGCCCGTACCGGGCCGGGACGTCGAAGTCGGTGCGGGTGGCCTCGGCCATGCCGACCTGCACGATGTTGATGACGAAGTCCGCGCCCGCCAGGGCCTCGCGCCGGTCGGCGTGGCCGGTGACGGTGGCGTGCGCGCCGAGGTGGCCGGCGATGTACTCGGCGGCGGCCCGCGCGGTGGCCAGGCGTTCGGCGTCGATGTCGTGCAGGGCGATGTGGGCGCCCTTGAGCTCGGGGAAGGCGAAGAGGTCGGCGAGCAGACCCTGCGTGAAGACGACGCTGCCGGCGCCGATGAAGGCGATCCTGGGGTGGGTCATGAGGCGTGCGCTCCGCTCGGGGTGGTGTGGGCGAGGACTTCGTCCCGCGTGGGCTGGGCCGGGGTGCCGCCGTGGGCGCGGGTGGACAGCGACCCGCAGGCGACGGCGAACCGCAGCGCCTCGTGCGGGGGCCGTCCGTCGAGGAGGGCGGCGATGAACCCGGCGTTGAAGCTGTCCCCGGCGCCGACGGTGTCGACGGGGGTCAGGGGGAGGCCGGGCGCGGTCAGCAGGGTGTGGCCGTTGTGGCACAGGGCGCCCGCGGCGCCGTTCTTGACGACGGCCAACGGGACGCGGGCGGCGAGGAGTTCGGCCGCGCGCTCCGGGCTGCCGCCGGCCGGCGCCCCTGCCAGGTGCAGGGCCTCTTGGGCGTTGGGCAGCAGGATGTCGGTCTCGGCGAGCACGGCGTCGAGGGCTGCCTGGTCCCACCGCCCCGACGGGTCGTCCTGGGTGTCCAGGGACGTGCTCGCGCCGTGCCATCGTGCGGTGCGCAGCAGCCGGGGCAGGTCGGCGGCCAGGCGGGGCTGCAGGAAGTACGAGGAGGCGTGGACGTGCCGGGCGTCGGCGAGGAGCTCCTCGGGCACGTCGTCGCCGCTGACGGCGGTCAGGGTGCCCGGCGAGGTGAGGATGGCGCGGTCCTCGCCCCGGGTGAGCACGACGGTGAGCGGGGTCGGCCAAGAGGCGTCCATCCGCAGGGCCCCGGTGTCGACGCCGCGTGCGGTGAGCGCGTCGCGCATGTAGCGGCCGGCCTCGTCATCGCCGACGCGCCCGGCGAAGGCCACCTTCAGGCCCAGGCGCGCGGCCCCGCACGCCATGATCGCGGCCGATCCGCCGGGGGTGAGGGCCCCGGCGTCGACGAGTTGTTCGCGCTGGCCGAAGGCGAGTGGGCCGGTGAGCGGGCCGAGGACGACATCGGGATTGGCGTCCCCGATGACGAGCAGATCGTACGAGTGGGGCATCGGTTTCCTTCGGGTCGTGCGAGGGAGCAGGGAGAGGCGGGAAAGGTCAGCCCTTCAGGCCGCTGGAGGTGACCGAGCGGATGAAGGCCTTCTGGGCGAAGAGGAACGCGAGCAGGACGGGCAGAACGGTGATCACGTTGCCCGCCATCACCGCGGACCAGCGGGTGTGGTGCTGCCCCTGGAAGGTGGTGAGTCCCAGTTGCAGCGTGTACTGGGTGTCGTGGTTGATCGCGATCAGCGGCCAGGTCAGGTCGTTCCACGTGGTGAGGAAGGTCAGTACGGCCACCGTGGCGAGCGCGGGCCGCGCCAGCGGCAGCACGATCGACCAGAGCACCCGCAGCCGCGAACAGCCGTCGATCCAGGCGGCCTCCTCCAGTTCCCTCGGCAGCGAGAGGAAGAACTGCCGCAGCAGGAACACCGCGAACGGCGTGACCAGGGAGGGCACGATCAGGGCGCCGAGCGTGTCGATGAGGCCCAGCTTCTTCATCACCAGGAAGGTGGGGATCATCGTCAGCTGGAAGGGCACGGCCATCGTCGCCAGCATCAGAACGAGCAGCGTCCGCGAGCCGCGGAAGCGCATCCGTGCGAACGCGTAGCCGCCAAGGGCGCCGAAGACGAGGTTCGATGTGACCGCGACGGCGGAGACGATCGCGGAGTTCAGCAGCCAGCGCGGGAACATCGCGTTGCCGAGCACATAGCGGTAGCCGCCCAGATCGATGCTCGAAGGCCACAGCGCCGGCGGGAACCGATTGATCTCGGCGTTGCTCATCATCGAGCTCAGGAGCAGCCAGATCAGCGGCACCGCGAAGAGCAGCGCCAGTGGCGCGAGCAGTGCGTGCCAGCCGCTGAACGGCAGCCGGAAGCGGCGGTGACGCAGGGCGGCGGGCTCGGTGGCCCGGCGCGCGGTGGCCTCGGGTGCGGTGGTGGTCGCGGTCATCAGGCGGCTGCTTTCGTACGAAGGGTGCGCCCACGGCCAGGGCCACGGCCACGGACCACGCGCAGCACGACGGTCACCACGAACAGGGCGAGCGCAAGGACGTAGGCGGCCGCGGCGCCGTATCCGGCGGTGAAGTTCTTGAAGGCCTGCTCCCAGATGAAGTAGACGATCACGGTGGTCGACCCGAGGGGCCCGCCCTTGGTGGTCACATAGACCAGGTCGAAGACCTGAAGGGACTGGATGGTCTGCCACAGCAGCAGGAACACGCTGACCGGGGAGAGCGCGGGCAGTGTCACGTGCCGCAGCAGATGCCACCGCCCCGCGCCGTCCAGGCGGGCCGCCTCGATCAGTGACCGGTCGACGTCCTGCAGTGCGGCCAGGTAGATGACGGTGCACAGCCCGGTGCCGCTCCACAGCGTGATGGCGACCAGGACGAACAGCGCCTGCGAGGAATCGGTGAGGAAGCCCTGCGGAGAGATCCCCAGGCGGTGGAGCACGGAGTTGGCCGCCCCGAACTCGGGGTCGAGGATGAACGAGAACAGCACGCCCTGGGCGGTGGCCGAGATGACGAACGGCACGAAGAACAAGGTGCGGTACAGGCCGACGAAGCGGATCCGGCGGTTCAGTGCCAGGGCGAGGGCAAGTCCGACGGCGATGCTCAAGGGCACGTACAAGAGGGTGTAGAGCAGGGTGTTGCGCACGGCCTGGCTGAAGTGCGGGTCCTGGGACAGCGCCCGGTAGTTGTCAAGGCCCACCCAACGGCTGGGCGTGACCAGGTCGTTGGCCTGGAAGGACAGCAGCAGCGACCACACGACCGGCAGGACGCTCAGACCGAGGATGACGAGGACGGCGGGGGAGACGAAGGCCCAGGCGGTGGCGGTCTCGCCGCGGCGCCGGCGGCGCAGGGCGCGTCGGCCGGACGCGTCCGGCGGCAGGGTCAGGGGGCGGGGAAGTGGCGGCATATCGGTCCTCAACGCGGGATCAGCAGGGCGGCGTTGGCCTCTTCGGCGCAGGAGCGCACCGCGTCGGCGGGGCTCTTGCGGCCGAGCAGCACGGAGACGACCGCCTGCCCGAGGGACTGGGAGATGCGGGGGTAGGCGGCATGCACGGGGCGGACCCGCGCCGATGTGACCGCCTCGGTGAACACCGGAAGGCCGGGCATGCCGGCGGCGTGCTCGCGCCAGGCCGGGCGGTCCTGGCTGCGCCGGCTCAGCGGGAGACTGCCCGCCTCCACGGCCCAACGGCTGTCCTGGGCAGGCTGGTTGAGCCAGGTGACGAAGGTGCGGGCCGCCTTCGCCCGGGCCTCGCCGTTGTCGAAGACCGTCCAGGTGTCGGGGCCCGAGATGGTCACGGGGCGGCGGCTGAAGCTGGGCATCGGCACCACGTGGTGGTCGACCTTGGCCTGGGTGATGTCCGGCAGCTGCCAGGGCCCGGTGGGCACCATGCCCATCCGTCCGGAGAGGAAGACCTGGTACATCTGCTCGCTGCCGGGCTTGGGGTCGACGTACACGCTCTTGTCGCGCACCAGGTCCCGTACGACCTCAAGGGCGCGTACGCCCTCCTGAGCGAAGCCGATGCCGTGCCCGTCGTCGGCGATCACGTCGCCGCCCAGGTCCCACACCATCGGCCACATCCGCCAGACGGTGTCCTCGTCACCCGTGCCGGGCCAGCCGGTGCCGAAACGGCCGCGGGAGGCGTCGGTCAGGCGGCGTGCCGTGTCGGTGAACTCCTGCCAGGTCCAGCCGGGTTCGGGCAGGTCGAGCCCCGCCTCGGCGAATAGTTTCTTGTTGCAGACCACGGCGAGGCAGTCCAGGAGCGCCGGCACCGCACGGACCCGGCCGTTGATCGTGACTGCCTGCCGGGCCGGAGCCCAGAAGTTGCGCCACGGCGTAGGTCCCTCCCGCACATGGGCGGTCAGGTCGACCACCTCGGGGCTCCGGGCGACGCTGGCCAGGTCGGAGCCGAAGACGTAGGCGATGTCGGGATAGGAGCCCGCGGCGAGCGCGGCGGTGATCTTCTGGAGCATGGCGTCGGCGAGGACACCGCCGCCCATGTCGACGCGGATGTCGGGATGGGCGGCGTGGAAACGGGCCACCAGACCTTTCAGGACCTTCGCGGCGGTGTCCGTCTGCCCGTGCCACAGCTGGATGGTCACCCGCCCGTCGGGCCCGACCCCGTCGGCGGGCCCGGTGCCGCAGCCGGCCAGCGCGCCCCCGCCCGCCACCATCGCCGCCGCGCCGCCCGCACGCAGCACACCGCGCCGTGACGGCCCGCCCGGCGCTCGGGGTCCTGTGCTCATCACTGCCTCCAGGGGGATGGGGTTTGCCCGCGGCGCGGAAGGTCCATGGGCACGCGGGGGCCATGGGCCGGGGCGTCCATGGCGAGGGAGGGGGAGAGGCCGGAAGGGCCGGGAATTCAGCAGGTCCGGCGGACGTGTCCGTCACTGCCCGCGGGCGTCACGTCGACGTCGCGGCGCACGATGCCCAGCCGGTCGCCGAAGCCCGCGCAGGCCTTGCGCAGTCCGGCGTCCGTGTACTCGATGACCAGGACGTCGTCGCCGAACGCGGAGGTGTAGTCCCCGCACTCGTCGTACGCGCCGCACTCCTCGGCGACGGCGAAGTCGAGCCCCGTCCGATGCCGCTCACCGGCCAGCTGAGGAGTGTTCTTCTGCGCGACGGCCAGGCCCTGGTCGTGGGCGTGCGCGGAGAGCAGCGCGACGAAGGACATGGCCTGATCGGCCGTGAGCAGGTCGGGGAAGCGGGTGAAGGTGTCGTAGTTGTCCGGCTCGACGGCCTGGAAGCCCTGGTCGGCGCAGCGGTCGATCCAGCCGCCGACCTTGGCGGCGATGCGCTCCCGCTTGCCCGCGGTGCGGATGTCCAGGACGGCCTCGCCCCAGTCGCCGTCGTACACGACATCGCCGTTGTCGTCCCGCAGCAGCAGGTCGGGGTCCCAGTCGTCCTCCGCTCCCGGCTGGGCCTGGAAGGCGTTGAGGTAGCAGATGTTGTACAGGCCGGGCGCGGGGGCCGCCGCCGCGTCCCGGCTGACGGTCTCGACCCCGGCGGGCGGTGTGTACGCGCCGCCTATCTGGTAGTCGAACCCGGCGTGCCGCGGCGGCAGCGGGGCGGCGGTCGCGCCCGCGGAGGCGGTCGACGGGGCGAGCAGGCAGGCGGCCGCGGTGGCCGTGAGGGCCGCGGACGCGGCGACACCCCTGCGCAGAACACGATTGAGGCTCATCTCAGAGCTCCAGATGTCTGGGGGCACGTCCCCGCCTCGGACACAAGAAGGGTCCTGGCGACTCAGTCCGGGCTCATGGCCGAGGCCAACTACCGGCTAGGCGTACCTCTGCGCCGAGTGCTCGGCATCGGCGTGCCAGGGAGTTAATCGAGCAGCTTCGGTCATGTCAAGAGATGCGGACTGGAGAGCACTTGGCCGACTCGCGCAAAAGCGCGCACGAATCGTGCGGGACTCTGCTCGAAAAGGCGTCCGGGGTCTATGCTCGCCCAGTGCTGAGAAGCGACCGCCAGGCGCGGATACTTGAGCATGTCGCCGCCCAGGGCAGCGCGGACGTCACGCAGTTGGCCGGGCTGCTCGGCGTCTCGCAGGCGACGGTGCGCCGCGACCTGCGGCAGCTGAGCGACCAGCGACTCCTTGAGCGCACGCACGGCGGCGCGGTCCTCGGCGGTGTGAGCATCGAGGTGCCGCTCAGGCACCGGATCGACCAGCGCTCCCCGCAGAAGCAGGCCATCGCGCGGGCCGCCGCCCGGCTGGTCCCCGCGGGTGCGGTGGTCGGGCTCACCGGCGGCAGCACCACCACGGAAGTGGCCAGGCTGCTCGCCGACCGCGGCCCCGTCACGATCGTCACCAACGCCGTGAACATCGCGGCCGCCCTCGTCCTGCGCCCGACCGTCACCCTGATCGTGGTTGGCGGCACCGCCCGCAGCGAGAGCTACGAACTGGTCGGCCCCATCGCGGAGAAGACCCTCGCCGACCACCACACGGACATCGCGTTCCTCGGCGTGGACGGCATCAGTGCCGCCCACGGGTGCACCACGCACGACCAGTTGGAGGCGGCCACCGACCGCGCCTTCGCGGGACACAGCAGCCGTACCGTCGTGGTCGCCGACCACACCAAGATCGGCAGAGCGACGTTCGCCAAGATCTGCCCGACGGTCGGCGTGCACACCCTCGTGACCGACGCCGGAGCGGCCGGAGGTGAGCTGGAGGCCATCGCCGCCCTCGGCGTGCGGGTCACCGTCGCGTGAGCGCCCTCGACGCGGGGGTTTCAGTGCGCGATCGAGTCGATCAGCTCGCGCGCGCCCTGGCGGAGCAGCGTGACCGCCACGGACGTGCCGAGCGTCGCCGGGTCGAGCGGCCCTGCCCACTCGTGGGCGTTGAGGACGGTCTTGCCGTCCGGGGTGAAGACCCGGGCGCGCAGCGAGAGGTCGCCGCCCCGCTCGCAGCGCGCGTACCCGGCGATGGGGGAGTTGCAGTGCCCCTGCAGGACGTGCAGGAACATGCGCTCGGCGGTGGCCTCCCGCCAGGCCTCCGGGTCGCCGAGGCCCGACACGGCGTCGATGGTCCGCGTGTCCTCCTCGCGGCACTGCAGCGCCAGGATGCCCGCGCCGATCGGCGGGCACATCGTCTCCACCGAGAGCACCTCGGTGACCACGTCCATACGGTCGATGCGCTCGAGGCCCGACACCGCGAGCAGCAGCGCGTCCGCGTCGCCGGCGGCCAGCTTCTCCATCCGGCGCCCGGCGTTCCCGCGCATCGGGACGCACTGCAACTCCGGGTGCGATGCGGCGAGTTGCGCGATGCGGCGCACCGACGACGTGCCGATGCGGGTGCCCGCGGGCAGCTCGTCCAGGGTGAGCCCGCCGGGATGGATGAGCGCGTCACGGATGTCGTCGCGCTTGAGGAACGCGGCGAAGGTGGTGCCCGCCGGGAGCGGCCGGTCCGCCGGTACGTCCTTGACGCAGTGCACCGCGAGGTCCGCCTCGCCGGCGAGCAGCGCGGCGTCGACCTCCTTGGTGAACGCGCCCTTGCCGCCGAGCTTCGCGAGGTCCCCCATCCAGCGGTCCCCGGAGGTCGTGACCGGTACGACCTCCGTCCGGATCCCGGGGTGCAGCGCGGCGAGTTCGGCGCGTACGCGCTCCACCTGGGCCAGCGCCATGGGGGAGGAACGGGAGACGATGCGGATCAGCTCAGGAGCGGACATGCGCACCACGATAGGCGCTTGCCACGGCAGTCTGTTAAAGGGCTCCGCATCGAACCGCGGGCCCCGGTGGATCCGCTCGGCCCGGCCGGCCCTGGCGTGCGCGACGCCCTCGGGCCTCATAGCGTGAGAAGCAGCCGGTCACCGTCCTGCCCCCGCGCGGGTCCCGGCGTCCGTCACCTGGGAGGTTCCATGTCAGCCGCCGCCGCTCACCAGCGGTCCCCGATCGTTCTCGAACGCATGGCCCCCACCCATCTGGCCGACGTACTCGCCCTGGGACGTGAGCTGTACGACACCACGGTGAAGCCGTACACCTCCTGGTCGCTCTCGGCGATCGCCCGGCATCTGGACGCCGATGCCTCCTCCTGCTGGGTGGCGCTCGACGGGGGCGAGCTCGCCGGGTTCGTCCTTGGCTCGATGGGGTTCGACCAGCGCACGGACTGGGGGAACCTGGAGTGGATCGCCAGCGCACCCGCCCATCAGGGCAAGGGCGTCGCCAGCCATCTGGTGCAGGCCTGCTGCGCGACGCTGACCGCCGCCGGTGCCACCGCCGTGGTGACCGACGTCGAGTCGCGCAACACGGCGTCCGCCACGCTGATGCGCCGCAACGGCTTCGAGGAGAGCGTGACGGTCACCCTCTTCGTGCGCGAGGCACCGGACCCGGTGGCCTGACGGACTAACCCGCGCAGTCCTTGCCCGGCTCCAACGGCGGTGCCTCGACGCCCAGGTGGGACTTGCAGCGTGGGGTGTTCCCCGCGTCCTCATGCCAGGAAGCGGGCCGTGGGCGGATGAAGACGGCTGCCGCTGCCGCCGCGAGGACGAACAGGCCCGCACAGCCCACGGCCGCCTTGCCGAACGCCGAGTTCAGAAGGTCGGCGTCCGCGTACGCCGTCCCGGACAGGCCCACCGCGAGCGGCAGCGCGGCGACGACCAGCATCTGGGCCACTCGCGCCGCGGTGTTGTTGACGCCGCTGGCCAGGCCCGCGCGCCCGGCGTCGACCGAGGCGAGGACCGTGGCGGTCAGCGGAGCCACGAACAGGCTCATCCCCAGGCCGAGGACCACGACCGCGGGAAGGACCTCGGTGACGTACGCGGCCCCGGGCTCGATCCGCAGCATCAGGAGCGCACCGGCGGCCGCGATCAACGGCCCCGCGACCAGCGGCAAGGTGGGCCCGACCCGCCGCGCGAGATCGCCCGCGGCCGCCGAGAGCAGCAGCATCAGGACCGTGATCGGCAGCGTTGCCGTGCCCGCTTGCAGCGCGTCGTAGCCCAGCGTCGTCTGCAACTGCACCGGCAGCATGAACAGGAGCCCGCCGATGGCCGCGTACAGGCACAGCGTCATGATGTTGGCCGCGCTGAACAGGCGGGAGCGGAAGAGGGAGAGCGGCAGCATCGGGTTGCGGCGGCGGTGCTCGACCACGACGAAGGCGACACCCGCCGCGAGCCCGCCGAGCCCCGGCAGAAGCGCCGCCGCCTTCGACGCGTCTCCCGCGGCGCCGATCAGCGCGAAGCTGATGCCCGCGAGGAACAGCGCCGCCAGGCACGCCCCCGTCACGTCGAACGGCTTCTCGGCGGCGCCTTCGGCCCGGCTCTCCGGGACATGGCGGACCGCGAGGAGGACGAGGGCCGCCAGCGGCACATTGATCAGGAAGATCCACCGCCAGCCGGGCCCGTCGATCAGCCAGCCGCCCAGGAAGGGCCCGACGGCGCCCGCCACCCCGCCAAGACCCGACCAGGCGCCCACCGCGCGTGCCTGGTCCTTCGGCCGGAACGACGTACGGACCAGGGCGAGCGACCCCGGCGTGAGGAGCGCGCCGCCGATGCCCTGCAACGCCCGCGCCGCGATGAGCGTCCCGGCGTTCTGGGCGAGCCCGCACAGGGCCGAGGCGACGGCGAACCACACGACGCCGATGACCAGGGTGCGCCGCCGCCCGATCCGGTCGCCGAGCGCCCCGCCGAGCAGCAGCAGCGCGGAGAGGGTGAGCATGTAGGCGTTGACGACCCACTGCAGGGACGCGAGGGACGTGTCCAGGTCCCGGCCGAGGGTGGGCAGGGCGACGTTCACCACCGTGCCGTCCAGCATCGCCATGCCGGACGCGAGTACGGCGCAGGTGAGCACCCAGCGGCCCCGTGCCGAGGCCAGCGTGACGCCCCCGTCGCCGTCCTGCGCGGGTGAAGCCTCCGCTGCGGTTGCCATCGCCCCTCCGTCCTACATGTGCACCGCGCCGCCGCCCGCGTCCGAGTGGACCGGAGCTCCCCTGCGGTACAGCACGACCGTAACGATCAGCCCGACCGCGAAGAAGACCGCCGACCACGTGTACGCGGTCGAGTAACTCTCCATCGCGGACTGGGCCTTCACCTGTGGCGTCGGATCCCTGCCCACGAGGTAGTTGGCCGCGGCGCTCGTGGCCAGGGAGTTGAGCAGGGCCGTGCCGATCGAACCACCCACCTGCTGGCTGGTGTTGACCATCGCCGATGCCACTCCCGCGTCGTGCGCGGCGACGCCGGCGGTGGCCATGCTCATCGCCGGTGCGAAGACCAGGCCGAGGCCGAGACCGGCGACGAGCAGCGGCGGCAGCACGTGCGCCGCGTACCCGCTGTGCACGTCGAGTGCGGTGAGCCAGGCCATCGCGGCAGCCGCCAGGCCCATGCCGAGCGGCACGATCGGCTTCGCGCCGAACCGCGGCACGAGCACGTTGGTCGTGACGACCGAGATCACCACCATGACGGCGACCATCGGCAGGAACGCGAGCCCCGTCTTGACCGGCGTGTAGCCCAGGATCTGCTGGAGGTAGTACGTCAGGAACAGGAAGACGCCGAACATGCCCGCACCGGAGATGAACATCGCGAGGAACGACGCCCCGCGGTCCCGGTCGAGCACCACCCGCAGCGGGAGCAGCGGATGAGCGGCCCGCGTCTGCCACCAGGCGAACGCCGCCACGAGGACGGCGCCGACCACGAGGAAGCCCCAGGTGTCCACGTCGCTCCAGGCGTGCGTCTCGGCATTGGAGAAGCCGTAGACGATGCAGAAGAGGCCCGCGGAGACCAGCAGGGTGCCCGGGACGTCCAGCTTCGGCCGGTCGGCGGGCCTGCCGCCGTGCAGCAGCCGGGCGCCGCCCAGCATGGCGAACACCGCGAAGATCAGGTTCACGTACAGGCACCAGCGCCAGTCCAGGTACTCGGTCAGGATGCCGCCGAGGAGCAGACCGACCGCACCGCCCGCGCCCGCGATGGCGCCGTAGATGCCGAACGCCTTGGCGCGTTCCTTGGGGTCGGTGAACGTCGTGGTGAGCAGGGACAGCGCGGCGGGCGCCAGGAGCGCGCCGAACACGCCCTGCAGGGCGCGGGCCACCACCAGCATGGTGAAGCTGGACGCCGCGCCGCCGAGGGCCGAGGCGAGCGCGAATCCGCCGAGTCCGGCGAGGAAGACCACTTTGCGGCCCACCAGGTCGGCGATGCGCCCGCCGAGGAGCAGCAGGCTGCCGAAGGCGAGCGCGTAGGCGGTGACGATCCACTGGCGGTTGCCGTCGCTGAACCCGAGGTCCTGCTGGGCCGAGGGCAGCGCGATGTTCACGATCGTCGCGTCGAGGACCACCATGAGCTGGGCGATGCCGACGATGCCGAGGATGAGCCAGCGGTGCTCGTGGCTGCCGCCGCTGGGATGCGGGGGAGCGGAGGCGCTGGATCCTGCGGTCTGTCCCGCTTCGAAGGGCTCGGGCGCGGGCGAGCGGTCCATCGGTGCCTCCAGACGTCCCCCCGCCTCTCAAGACATCCCCGTCACACCGTAGACGCGCTGCTCAGGGCCCGCGACCGGGGCGCGGTGGGGCCCGGTCGCGGAGCCGGCGCAGGGTTCTCGGGGTGGTCAGCTCTGCTGGCTGATGTTGACCATCCAGGGGATGCCGAAGCGGTCCGTGCACATGCCGAACACGTCGCCCCACATCTGTTTCTCCAGCGGCACGGCCACCGAGCCGCCGGAGGACAACTTCTCCCAGTAGCCGCGCAGCTCGGCCTCGTCGTCGCCGCTGAGGCTCACCGAGAAGTTGTTGCCCGGGGTGTGGTCCATGCCGGGCGGTGTGTCGGCGCCCATCAGGGTGAAGCCGTTGGGTGCCTCCAGCATGCCGTGCATGATCTTGTCGGCGGACGGGGTGTCCTGCTGGCCGGCTTCACCGAAGGTGTTGAGCGCGAGCTCGCCGCCGAAGACCTCCTTGTAGAACTCCAGGGCCTGGCGGGCGTCGCCGCCGAAGCTGAGATACGGGTTGAGGCGCGAGACCATGAAAACCTCCCGGAACGGGGTGGAACGGTCAGTTGCGCGGAGACTAGCGCGGGGCACCGACAACGGCCCGGCGAGCGACGGGCGCGCGTCCGGGCGGAGGGCACGCGGGGACGAGACGGGCATACGACACGTCGTCCCCTGATGGACGGAAAGTCCGCTGCATGTAGCGTGCAGCCATTTGTCGCACCCGGTTATTCAATCTTCATCAAATCCGGTCCGGCATCCGGACGGACCCCTTGTGTGCGGACTGTATGCGAAATACGTTCTGCCGTATTCCTTGATCGTCCACGATCAGCCCGGAACCACCCTGGCGGAGGTACCTACCCGTGCGCCGAAAAGCGGTTGCCCTCGCGGCAGTTGCCCTGGTGATGTCCCTGACGGCGGGCTGCGGCTCCCTGCAGTCCTCGGCCACCGAGGTCGGCGGTGAGCGCATGACCGACGACCGTCCCGTGCGCGACGGCGGCACCCTCACCGTCGCCCTCAACGCCGACCCGGACAAGCTCGACCCGACCCTCGCGCAGACCCTCGTGGGCCGCACCGTGTTCGCCGGGATGTGCGAGAAGCTCTACGACATCGACGAACACGGAACGGTGATTCCGCAGCTCGCCACCGCCCTGCCCAAGACGTCGAAGGACGGCCGCACCGTCACCTTCGGCCTGCGCAAGGGCCTCAGGTTCAGCGACGGGACCAAGCTGGACGCGGCCGCCGCCGTCACCTCGCTGCTGCGCCACCGCGACCTCGCCGGCTCCGCGCGCGCCACCGAACTCGCCCCGCTCGCCGGGGCGAGGGCGACAGGCCCGTACACCGTGCAGCTCGCGCTCAAGCAGGCATATGTCCCCCTCACGGCCGTCCTCGCCGACCGCTCCGGCATGGTGATGTCGCCGACCGCGCTCAAGAAGTACGGCAAGAACTTCACCAACCACCCCTCCTGCGTGGGCCCGTTCAAGTACGTGGAGCGGGTCGGCGGCGACCGCATCGTGCTCGCCAAGGACCGGAACTACTACGCGGCCGACCGGGTCCACCTCGACAAGGTGATCTACAAGCCGATACCCGACGGCAACGTACGCCTGGCCAACCTGCGCTCCGGAGACATCCAGGTCGGCGACCAGATGACACCCGTCGACGTACGCAGCGCGCTCACCGAGCCCGACCTCCAGCTCTTCAACTCGCCCTCGCTCGGCTACCAGGGCATCGGCTTCAACGTCGGAAACGTCAAGGGCCTGGGCGAGAAGCCGGGTCGCATCGACACACCCCTCGCACAAGAGCCCCGGGTCCGCGAGGCCTTCGAGCTAGCCATCGACCGCGACCTCATCAACAAGGTCGTCTTCCAGGGCATGTACGAGCCCGCCTGCGGCCCCGTCTCGCCCGAGTCCGCCATCGCCCCGGGCGTCAAGGCGAGTGCCTGCCCCAAGCGGGACGTCGGCAAGGCAAAGCGGCTCCTCAAGGAGGCGGGTGTGAAGACACCGGTCCGCATCGAGCTGAAGGTGTCCACGACCCCCGAATCCAGCCGCCTCGGGCAGGTCGTGCAGGCCATGACCAAGGAGGCGGGGTTCGCGGTCACGCTGCGCCCCACCGAGTACGCCACGATGCTCGAGGAAACCGACTCCGGGCGCTACGACGCCTTCACCAGCGGGTGGTCAGGGCGGCTCGACCCGGACGGCAACATCGCCAGCTTCCTCCAGACACGCGGCGCGATGAACGCCTACGGGCTCTCGGATCCGGACATCGACCGGCTGGTCGAGCGCGGCCGCGCCGAGGCCGACCCGCAGGAACGCACCAAGATCTACGGGGAGTTGACCCGGCGTGCCCAGGAGCGACGCGGGCTCATCTACCTCTACCGCCAGAAGAACTACATCGTCGCCGGCAAGGACGTCGCGGGCGTGCGCGTCTACGGCGACGGCCTGGTCCGCGTCTCGACTGCGGGGTACACCCGATGAGCCTGAGTCCGCCGCGTCCGAAGGCCGCTCGCCCGAGCGCCCTGCGCCTGAGCCCCATGACGTCCTATCTGCTCACCCGCCTGCGCCAGTCCCTCATCACGCTCGTCCTGGTCAGCATGGTCGTCTTCGCCGGTATCCGCGCCCTGCCGGGCGACCCGGCGCTCGCGCTCGCCGGTGAGGAGCGCAGCCCCGAGGCGCTCGCCGCCATCCGCGACAGCTACGGCCTGAACGACAACATCGTCGTCCAGTACGGGCGCTTCATCGGCCATGCGATCACCGGCGACCTGGGGACCTCCTCACGCACCGGCCTCCCCGTCTCCGACGCGATCACCGCGGCCCTGCCCATCACCCTCGAACTGGCGGCGCTCTCCCTGCTGCTGGCGGTCACGGTCGGCATCGGTGCGGGCATCGTCGCCGCCGTGCGACGCGGAAAGCCGGAGGAGTGGCTCGCCAACGCGCTCGCCCTGCTCGGGCTCTCCATCCCCACCTTCTGGCTGGGCATGGTCCTGGTCCTCGGCCTCGCCATCGCCGTGCCGGTCTTCTCGGCCTCCGGATACGTGCCCTTCGGCATCGACCCGCTGGACAATTTGCGCCGCATGGTGCTGCCCGCGATCGTCCTCGGCTCGGGGCTCGCGGCCGTCGTGATGCGCCAGACGCGGGCGGCGATGCTCGACTCGCTCTCCGCCGACTACGTCCGCACCGCGCGGGCCAAGGGCCTGTCCCGGCGCGAGGTCATCGGGGGGCACGCGCTGCGCAACTCCCTGGTCACCGTCGTGACCGTGCTCGGCCTCCAGCTCGGGCACCTCATCTCGGGAGCCGTCGTCACCGAGCAGATCTTCGTCCTGCCCGGCTTCGGCAAGCTCACCATCGACGCCGTCTTCACCCGCGACTACGCGACCCTGCAAGGCGTGGTGCTGTGCACCTCCGCCGCGTACATCTTCATCAACCTGCTGGTCGACGTGGCGTATTCGGTCATCGACCCGCGCATCCGGCTCGGAGGTGCCCGGTGACGACAGCGGTGCTCACACGACTGGGGCAAAAACGTCCGGTCAAAGCGGGCGGCGGCAGCGGCAAGCTGCGCGCCCTGCGCAGGAACCGGCTCGCCATGACCGGCGGCGTCATCGCCGCCGTGTTCGTCCTCGCGGCGCTCTTCGCCCCGCTGGTCGCGCCGTACGACCCCGCGCGCCCCGACTTCGCCAACGCCCTTGCCGCGCCCGGCTGGTCGCACTGGCTCGGCACCGACGACCTCGGCCGCGACCAGCTGTCCCGTGTCGTGTACGGGGCGCGGGCCTCCATGCAGGTGGGCGTGGTCGCGGTGGCGCTCGCGTTCGTCGTCGGGGTGCCGCTCGGCCTGCTCGCGGGCTACTACGGCAAGTTCACCGACAGCGTGGTCTCGCGGCTCACCGACACCATGCTGGCCTTCCCCTTCCTGGTGCTCGCCGTCGGGCTCGCCGCCGTGCTCGGCCCCTCGCTCACCAACGCGACCATCGCCATCGGCATCTCACAGATCCCGGCCGTCATCCGCATCACCCGCGCGGAGACCCTGCGGCTGCGGCACGTCGACTACGTGGCCGCCGCCGTCGCCAACGGAGGCGGCGACGCCACCGTCCTCTTCCGGCACATCCTGCCCAACGCCACCTCGGCGCTGACCGTCCAGGCGACCGTCGGCATCCCCGCCGCGATCATCGGGGAGGCGCTGCTCAGCTTCCTCGGCCTGGGAGTGCAGCCACCCGAGGCGTCGCTCGGCGTGATGCTCTCCGGCGCACAGTCCTTCCTCGCGCCCGCACCGTGGATGGCGGTCTTCCCCGGACTCGCGGTCGTCGCGGCCACCCTGGCGTTCAATCTGCTCGGCGACGGCCTGCGGGACGTCCTGGACCCCCGAGGAGCCACCCGATGAGTCACTCGATGAGTCAGCCGACGACCGAGCCCGTACTGAGCGTGCGCGACCTGTCCGTCTCCTTCCGCTCCGACACCCGCACCGTGCACGCCGTCGACCACCTTTCCTACGACGTCGCCCCGGGCGAAGTGCTCGCGGTGGTCGGTGAGTCGGGATGCGGCAAGTCCGTCACGGCGATGGCCGTGATGGGGCTCCTGCCGCCCACCGCGCACATCGAGGGGTCGATCAGACTCGGCGGCGCCGAGATCGCAGGAGCGAGCGAGAAGGAACTCGGGCGGGTCCGCGGCAAGGACATCGCGATGATCTTCCAGGAGCCGATGACCTCGCTCAACCCGGTCCTGACCATCGGCCGGCAGATAGGCGAGGTGCTCCGCCGCCACCAAGGCCTGTCGAAGAAGGAGGCACGCGCGCGCGGCGTCGACCTCCTCGGCCTGGTGGGCATCCCCGCCCCCGCCCAGCGCGTCGACGAGTATCCGCACCAGCTCAGCGGCGGCATGCGGCAACGCGTCATGATCGCCGTCGCGGTCGCCTGCGACCCGTCCGTCCTGATCGCCGACGAGCCGACCACCGCACTCGACGTCACCGTCCAGGCGGGCATCCTCGAAGTCCTGCAGTCCCTGCGGGAACGGCTCGGCACCGCGATCGTGCTGATCACCCACGACCTGGGCGTGGTGGCCGACACCGCCGACCGCGTCCTGGTCATGTACGCGGGCCGCCCCGTCGAACAGGCCCCGGTGCACGAACTGTTCGCCGAGCCGCGCCACCCGTACACCCGCGGCCTCCTCGGCGCGGTGCTGCGTCCCGGCGGCGAGGGCAAGCGGCGGCTGCCCGAGATCCCCGGCCTCGTGCCGAGCCTCGACGCGCAGCCGGACGCCTGTACCTTCGCCCCGCGCTGCGCGCACGCCGACGACCGGTGCACGACGGGCAGGCCCGGCTTCAAGGCGGTCTCCCGGAACGCCGGTGCCGATGCCGCGCACCGGGCGGCCTGCTGGCACCCGCAGGACGCCGCCGTTGGCACGCCCACCATCCAGGAGGCCGGACAGTGATCCCCCCGCAGACGCGCGAAGACAAGACGGCCCCGGTGCTCGAACTGGTCGACCTGGAGCGGCACTTCGCCTCACCCGGTGGCTTCGTGCGCGCCGCCGACGGCGTCACGCTCACCGTCGGCAAGGGCGAAGTCGTCGGGCTGGTGGGCGAGTCGGGGAGCGGCAAGTCGACCGTGGGGCGCTGTGCCGTACGTCTCGACGAACCCACCGGCGGCACGGTCCGCATCAACGGCACGGACGTCACCCGCCTCTCGCGCCGTGCCCTGCGGCCCCTCCGGAAAGACTTCCACCTCGTCTTCCAGGACCCTTCCTCCTCGCTCGACCCACGCATGACCGTCGGGCAGATCATCACCGAACCCCTGCGCCTGCACGGCATCGCCAAGGGGGACGCGGCACGCGCGCGCGTGGCCGAACTCCTCGGCCAGGTCGGCCTGCGCCCCGAGCACGCCGACCGGCACCCGCACGAACTCTCCGGCGGCCAGCGCCAGCGCATCTCCATCGCCCGCGCGCTCTCCGTCGACCCGGACCTCCTGGTGGCCGACGAACCCACCTCGGCCCTCGACGTCTCCGTGCAGGCCTCGGTCCTCAACCTCCTCGCCGACCTGCAGCGGGACCGCGGCTTCGGCTGCCTGTTCATCACGCACGACCTGGCCGCCGTGGAGTTCCTCGCCGACCGCATCGCGGTTATGTACCTCGGCCAGATCGTCGAACAGGCACCGACCGCCGAACTGTTCGCCGACCCCAAGCACCCTTACACGCAAGCGCTCCTGTCCGCCGCGCCCGTGCCCGACCCGGCGCTCCAGCGCACCCGCGAGCGCATCGTCCTCAGCGGCGAGCTGCCGAGCCCGCTCGCCCCGCCGCCCGGGTGCCGCTTCCACACGCGCTGCCCGCTGGCCGTCGACCGCTGCCGCGTCGAGGTGCCCGAGCTGCGCCTGCTTCCCGGGGACGGCGGGCGCGAGGTCTCCTGCCATTTGGTCGCCGACGACGGCACGGCTCCCGACGCGGCCGCCGCCCCGACCCTCCGTACGATCCCCAGTACCCGCACCGCACGCTAGGAGCAGCACTCGTGTTCACCACTAGGCCGACCCTCCAAGGCACCTTCGGCATGGTGTCCTCCACCCACTGGCTCGCCTCGCAGTCCGCGATGGCCGTCCTGGAGGACGGCGGCAACGCCTACGACGCGGCGGTCGCCGCCGGTTTCGTCCTGCACGTCGTCGAGCCGCACCTCAACGGCCCGGCGGGCGAGGTGCCGATCATCCTGGCCCCCGCCGACGGGGAGGTGCGGGTCCTATGCGGGCAGGGTGTCGCGCCCGCCGGGGCGAGCGTGGACCACTACCGCTCGCTCGGCCTCGAACTGGTGCCGGGCACCGGGCCGCTCGCGGCCGCCGTGCCGGGCGCCTTCGACGCGTGGATGGTGCTCCTGCGCGACCACGGGACCAAGTCCCTGGCCGACGTCCTCACGTACGCCATCGGGTATGCCGAGGACGGCCACGCGCCCGTGGAGCGCGTCGGCGAGACCGTCGAGACGGTGCGTGAACTCTTCGAGACCGAATGGCCGTCGTCGGCCGAGATCTACCTGCCGGGTGGTCGGTCTCCGCGCCCCGGCGAGCTCTTTCGCAACCCGGCGCTCGCGGCGACCTGGCGCCGGGTGATCGCGGAGGCCGGCAACGGCTCGCGCGTCGAGCAGATCGAGGCCGCGCGCACGATCTGGAGCGAGGGGTTCATCGCCGAGGCGCTGATACGGCAGTCCGGCGTCCCCACGATGGACACCAGCGGCTCCCGGCACACCGGAACGCTGACGGCAGCGGATCTCGCCGTATGGGAGGCGACCTACGAGGCCCCGGCGACGTACGACTGGCACGGCTGGACGCTGTGCAAGGCGGGCGGCTGGAGCCAGGGCCCGGCCTTCCTCCAGCAGCTCGCCGTGCTCCCCTCGGCGCTCGCGGACCTGCCCGCCTACGGCTCGGCCGACTACGTCCACCTGCTGATCGAGGGCTGCAAGCTGGCCATGGCCGACCGCGAGGCCTGGTACGGCGACGCGGACGGCGTCGGCACGGTTCCTGTCGGCGACCTGCTGTCCGAGGCGTACAACGAGGAGCGGCGCACGCTCATCGGTGAGAAGGCGTCGCACGACCTGCGCCCCGGCAGCCCCGGCGGGCGCACCCCGCAGATCTCCGCCCACGCGAGTGCCGTGGCCGCGGGCGAGCCCGGCTTCGACGCGCTCGGCCTGCCCGGGGCGGGCGCCGGGGAGCCGACGGTCGCCAAGAGCGGCACGTCACCGGTGCCCGGCGAACCGGCCGTCTCGGCGGACGGCGCCACCCGCGGCGACACCTGCCACCTGGACATCGTCGACCGCTGGGGCAACATGGTCGCGGCCACGCCGAGCGGCGGCTGGCTGCAGTCCAACCCGGTCGTCCCCGAACTGGGCTTCCCGCTCGGCACCCGCCTGCAGATGGCCTGGCTGGAGGAGGGCCTGCCCAACTCCCTGACGCCCGGCCGCCGCCCGCGCACCACCCTGACACCGTCCCTCGCGCTCAAGGACGGCGTACCGGTGATGGCGTTCGGCACGCCCGGCGGGGACCAGCAGGACCAGTGGCAGCTCCACTTCTTCCTGTCGGTGGCGCTGCGCGGCTCAGTGCGGGGAGGACTCGACCTCCAGGGCGCGATCGACGCCCCCAACTGGCACAACGACAGCTTCCCCGGCTCCTTCTACCCGCGCGGGATGCGTCCGGGCAGCGTCACGGTCGAGTCCCGCATGGACGAGGCGGTCATCGAGGAGCTGCGGCGGCGCGGGCACGACGTGACGGTGGGCGAGCCCTGGTCGGAGGGGCGGCTGTGCGCGGTGGCGCGCGACCCGCGGACCGGGGTGCTCTCGGCGGCGGCCAACCCGCGTGGGATGCAGGGGTACGCCGTGGGGCGATGAGACGCCCGACGCGAAAAGGCTCCGGCCGAACTCGGCCGGAGCCTTTCCCAGGGTTGGTCCCCCTCAGCCGTGCGGTGCCGTCAGGCCGATGCGCGAGTGGGGCGGCGCACCAGCTCGCCGCCACAGTTCGGGCAGACATGCCGCATGCCGACGGCGCACGGCTCGCAGAACGTGCACTCGTAGGAGCAGATACGCGCCTGCGCGTCGAGGGGCAGGGCCGCCTTCTCGCAGCGCTCGCAACGGTCCCGCATCTCCAACGCCATCGTTCCTCCTGGACTGGACTCCTCGGAGCCTCATCTTCGGCGGCGGTCCTGGCTAGGGAAGCAGGGTGGACGGCCAATGCTCGACATGATCGGGCCATGGCCGCGCCTTGACGTCCACCCTGCGCCGGAATCAGGAACGGCCGCCCGTGCCCTGTCCGTCGAGCGAGTCCTCCGTGGCCGGGACCGGCTCCCGCTGAGACGGCACGGACACCGTCGCCGTGGCTTTGCGGCTTCGGGAGAAGCGTGCGGCCACCGGCTGCGCGAAGCGTGCGGTCAGCGGGCCGACGATCACCAGGATCAGGACGTACGCCGTGGCCAGCGGGCCGAGCCGGGGCTCGATGCCCGCGGTGACGGCGAGACCCGCGATGACGATGGAGAACTCGCCGCGCGCCACAAGCGCGCCGCCCGCCCGCCACCGTCCCTTGACGGAGATCTTGGCGCGGCGAGCCGCCCAGTACCCCGTGGCGATCTTCGTGCACGCCGTCACGACGGCGAGCACGAGCGCGGGAAGCAGCACCGGCGGGATGCTCGCCGGATCGGTGTGCAGGCCGAAGAAGACGAAGAACACGGCGGCGAACAGGTCCCGCAGCGGCGCCAGGAGACTGTGCGCGCCCTCGGCGACCTCGCCCGACAGCGCGATGCCGACAAGGAAGGCGCCCACGGCGGCGGAGACCTGGAGCTGCTGCGCGATCCCGGCGACCAGGATCGTCAGACCAAGGACGACCAGGAGCAGCTTCTCGGGATCGTCGCTCGACACGAAGCGCGAGATGACGCGGCCGTAGCGCACGGCGAGGAACAGCACCAGACCGGCGGCCCCGAGCGCGATGCCCAGGGTGAGACTGCCCGCGGCCCAGCCGACACCGGCCAACAGGGCGGTGATGATGGGCAGATACACCGCCATCGCCAGGTCTTCGAGGACCAGGATGCTGAGGATGACGGGTGTCTCGCGGTTGCCGAGGCGGCCCAGGTCGTTCAGGACCTTCGCGATGACGCCGGAGGAGGAGATCCACGTGACGCCGGCGAGGACGACGGCGGCCACCGGACCCCAGCCCATCAGGAGCGCGGCGATGGCGCCCGGCACGGCGTTGAGCCCCATGTCGACGAGCCCGGCCGGGTACTGGGTCTTGAGGTTGCTGACCAGGTCGCTCGCGGTGTATTCGAGACCCAGCATGAGCAGCAGCAGGATGACGCCGATCTCGGCGCCGATCGCCACGAACTCCTCACTGGCGCCCAGCGGAAGCAGCCCGCCCTCGCCGAACGCGAGCCCGGCAAGCAGATAGAGGGGGATGGGTGAGAAGCGGAACCGTCCGGCGAATCTGCCGAGAAGGCCGAGCGCGAGAATGATCGCGCCGAATTCGATCAGGAAGACAGCGGAGTGCATCGAATCACTCCCGGCCGAGTATCGCGGCGGCGCTCTCCACACCCTCGCGGGTGCCGATCACGATGAGGGTGTCCCCGCCCGCGAGGCGGAAGTCGGGCGCGGGCGACGGGATCGCCTCGGCCCTGCGCAGCACCGCCACGATGGACGCGCCGGTCTCGGTGCGCATCTGGGTCTCGCCGAGCACCCGCCCGTTCCAGTGCGAGGAGCCGGCCACCTCGATGCGCTCGGCGACCAGACCGAGGTCGGTGGTGTGCAGGAGATTGGGGCTGTGGTGCGAGGGCATCAGCGCGTCGATCAGCGCGTCCGCCTCACCCGAGCTCAGTCGCAGCGAGAGCGCGCACTCGTCGGGGTCGTCGGCACGGTAGGCGCTGAGGGTTCGCGCGCCGTCCCGGTGCGCGACGACCGAGATCTGGCGGTGTTCTCGGGTGGTCAGGTCGTACCGGATGCCGATGCCTGGGAGTGGCGTCTGGCTGAGACGTGAAGCGGACACAGCTCTTCCCCTAGTTGCTGATTGGCTGATGGGCGTCAATACGGCGTTAAGGTCACCCTATAGGCCCGTTCTTTGCCAGAACTTGGTGGTAGAGGTCCCGCTCCGGGTCTAGGGCTGACGTTGTGCCAGTACCGTCTCGACGGAATCGGCTTCCGTAGGCGACTTGTCCTCGCGGTAGCGGACGACGCGGGCGAAGCGGAGCGTGACGCCGGCCGGATAGCGGGTGGACTTCTGCAGCCCGTCGTAGGCGATCTCGACGACGAGCTCCGGCCGTACGGTCACGACGAAGCCGTCGTCGCTGACCGCGATCTCACGCAGCCGCTCGGTCTGCCAGGCGAGCATCACGTCGGTCATGCCCTTGAAGGTCTTCCCGAGCATGGCGAACGTCCCGTCCTCGCGCCGGGCACCCAGGTGCAGGTTGGACAGCTTGCCGGTCCGCCGCCCGTGCCCCCACTCGGCGGCGAGCACGACGAGGTCCAGGGTGTGCACCGGCTTGACCTTCAGCCAGCTCGCACCGCGGCGCCCGGCGATGTACGGGGCGTCGAGGGCCTTGAGCACGACGCCTTCGTGGCCGCGGCGCAGCGTGTCGGCGAAGAACTCCTCCGCGGCACCGATCTCCGCCTCGTCGGCGGGGTCGGCGACGACGGCGCGACGCACCCGCATCGGCTCGGGGACGAGCCGCGCCAGGTGGGTGTGCCGCTCGGCGAACGGCAGGTCGAGCAGATCCCGCCCTTGCGCGTACAGGACGTCGAAGAAGACGGGGGACACGGGCAGCCCCGCGGCGGCGGTGGTGACGTCGAGGCGGGACCCGACCCGCCCGGCGATCTCCTGGAAGGGCCGGGGTCTGCCGTCGCCGTCGAGCGCGATGACCTCGCCGTCGAGAATGAAGGTGTCGCCCGGCAACTCCAGTGCGGCAGCGGTGAGTTCGGGCAGCCGGTCGGTGATGTCGTCCAGGGTGCGGGTGTAGACGCGTACGTCATCTCCGTCCCGGTGCACCTGGACGCGGATTCCGTCCAGCTTCTCCTCGACGGCACACGGCCCGCCCAGCTTGCCGACGCCCTCGGTGACGGACACGGCGCCGTGCGCGAGCATCGGCAGCACGGGTTGCCCGACGCCGAGCCGGAACTCCTCGACCGCGCCGGGCCCCCTCGCGAGGAGGGCTTCGGCGACCGGAGTCACCGCCCCTGCCAGCATCACCGCGCGGCGCACGGCGGCGGGCGGCGCCTCGGTGGCGCGGGCGAGCCCCTCCACGGCGATGGCATCCAGCGCGCCCTGCCGCACTTCGCCGGTCAGCAGTCCGACGAGGAACCGCTGCTCCTCCGCGGTGGCCGCGCCCATCAGCTCCGCCACCAGTCGCTTGCGCTCGGCCTGGGAGCCCTGCCCGGAGACGGCGCCGATGGCGGTCAGGGCCTGGTCAGTGGCCTGCACGGTGAGGCTGGGCTCCACGGCCGCCGCGGGTGCGTCCTTCAGGAGGCTCCACCCGATGCCCAGCCTCCCCTGGGGGAGGCGCCCCGCCAGATAGGGGATGACGATGGGGGCGTCGGCGGGTGTGGCCGAACGGAAGAGATCAGCGAGCAGCGCGATCTTCTGGGACCGGGCGGGAGTGGTGGCCACGGTGGCGGATACGTGTGCGAGGCGGGCTAGGAGCATGCGTTCTCCTTTCCCCGGTCGCCGCCCTTCCTGAAACGCGGTGAAACCAGCCTGTCCGGCGTTCGAGGGTGAACACGGCGGACCTGGCAGGAGTGGCGCAGGTCACACATCTCGGCCCGGTTGTCGCGTAATGAATCACCTCTTCCCGGACTCGAACAGACACGGAAGAACGCAGTGCGAGCAGCGGCAGCTGCGCAGAACAGGAGTCCGATCATGGCCGTCACCCTTGAGCAGCCCGCCCGCGCCCGCCTGATCACCCGCGACGGCCGTGAGCGCGCGCTGCCCGTGACCCTGCGCTATGTGGCTGCCGACCCGCTGGCCGTGCAGATCGTCTTCCCTCCGGAAGCCTCCCTCGACGGCGCGGAAGTCACCTGGATCTTCGCCCGGCAGCTCATGGAGGAGGGGCTTCGGGCACCCGCAGGTGGTGGTGACGTGCACATCTGGCCGTGCGGGCGGGCGCGCACGGTTCTCGAGTTCCACGCGCCGCAGGGTCTTGCCCTGGTGCAGTTCGACAGAGCCGTGCTGCGGCGGTTCCTGCTCCGTACGTACGCCGTCGTGGCGGAGGGACGCGAGACCGAGGGGCTCGGCCTCGAGCAGGATCTCGACCGGTTGCTGGGCGGGGTCTGAGCGGAGGTTGCGCCCCGGGAGCCGCGTGCATGCGTTCGGCTACTGGCGATCTGCCAGGCGGTCCGCTCGCGCCGTGCGCCGCCGCCGGATCCCCAGCGTCGCACCCACCACCAGAGCGGCCGAGCCGGCGGCGAAGAAGAGCATCGTGGTCCACGCCGGGCCGCCCGAGCCGACCGCGTGGGCGGCCGGCTCGGCAGCGGGCGCGGCGCCCTGCGCCGTGCCGCGCTTCTCGCTCTCGGAGACCAGCGAACCCACCGGCCGCACATGGCCTGCCGCCTTGAACCCCCAGTCGAGGAGCGCCCTGGTCTCCTCGTACACCCGGTACCCGCCGCTCGCCTGCGGGTTCATCACCGACACGACGAGGGTGCGGCTGCCGCGCTGCGCCGCGCTGATGAGGGTGTTGCCGGCGTGGCTGGTGTAACCGTTCTTGATGCCGAGCAGGCCGGGATAGCGGCTCACGCCATCAGCCCCGGTGAGCAGCCGGTTGGTGTTCTGGATGGGGTAGGACCAGTTGCCGTGCGGGAACTTGGCGATCGACGTGGAGCAGTACCGGGCGAACTGCGGGTCCGCGAGGCCCGCCCGCCCGAAGACCGCCAGGTCGTACGCCGAGGAGACCTGACCCGCGGCGTCGTACCCGTCGGGCGAGACCACATGGGTGTCGTGCGCGCCCAAGGCGCGGGCCTTCTCGCGCATCTGACGGACGGTCTGCTGCCAGCCGCCGTTGAGCTTGGCCAGCACATGCACGGCGTCGTTGCCGGAGCTGAGGAACACGCCACGCCACAGGTCGGCGACGGTGTAACTGCGCCCCGCCTCCACCCCCACCAGGCTGCTGCCGTCCCCGACCTCGGAGAGCTCGCTCTGGGTGACCCGGTGCCGGGCGACGGCATCGAGGTGGGGCAGGGCCGTCAGGGCGAAGAGCGACTTCAGGGTGGACGCGGGCGGCAGTTGACGGTGCGCGTTGTGGGCGGCGAGCACTTCGCCCGAACGGGCGTCGGCCACCAGCCAGGAGAGCGCGGAGACATCGCTCGGCACGGCCGGGGCCCCGGCGTCGGGCCGCACCTGGACGCCGGGCCGGTCGAGGAGGTTCGAGGAGTACACGGGGCCCGGCTTGGGCGGCGTGGGCTCTTCGCCGGCCGCGGCGACGGGTGTGGACAGGAGGACCAGAGCGGCTGCCGCGAGGGCCGCGGTGCGGACGGATGAGGAGCGCGGGAGGTACCTGATGACCATTCAGTCACCGTACGAGCGCGGTCGGAAGCCCGCAGGTCAGCTTGGTCCTACTGGATGTACGGGGTGGCCGGGGGCAGGGGGATCGGACGCTCGGCGGTGGTGTGCTCGACCCGCGTGGGCCGTACGAAGAAGCCCGAGCCCCAGGGGAGTTGCGCGACCGGTCAGGTCCTGGCCGAGGGCTCGCCGGGGGCGGGCCATCGCCTGGCTCAGGGCTTGGCGAGCAGGTCGTCCAGCTCGGCCGCGAAGAGCTCGGCCGGGTCGAAGCCCATGCCGCTGAAGTGGCCCGAGAGTTCCAGGGACAGGACTCCGTGCATCCGGGTCCAGAAGGACACGGCCCGGTGGAGGGCGGCGGGCGGCGCGGGGTGGCCCTGGGCCCAGTCCCGGTGGTCCCGCAGATGGCTGCCGAACGGTGTCTCGGGGCTGTCCGGCAGGAGCTCCGCGCAGGCGTCGAGCAGGGTTGCCATGATCTCGGACGAGATGCCGGTGATGTCCTCGGGTGCGTGGTAGCCGGGCACGGGGGTGCCGTAGATGAGGAAGTACCGCTGGGGGTGCGCGAGGGCCCAGTCGCGCAGGACGTGCGCGAGGCCGGCCAGGCCGGCGCCGTCGGTGGAGGCCGCGTGCACGGTGTCGGCGAGGCTTCGGTAGGCGTCCCGGATGAGTTCGGTGATCAGTTCGTCGCGGCCGGCGAAGTAGCGGTAGAGCGCGGGGCCGCTCATGCCCATCTGCTTGGCGATGGCATTGAGGGAGAGCGCGGACGCTCCAGCCGTGGCGATCTGCTCCCAGGCGCGTTCCTTGACCTCGGCGCGTACCTGGGTGCGATAGCGCTCGCGCGGAGTGCTCGTCCCGCTCTTCGCCATGGCTCTCCCACCTCTACCCCTGGGCTACAAGCTCAAGATTTCGTTAGAGGTTATCACTCAGCCCGTTGACCGCCTGTTCTCGGTTGCGTTATACCTTCTAACGAACGAACGAGCCTCTAGCTTCCACTTCGCCAGGAGAATGCCATGACCGGATCCCGCAGCTTCGCCGTCCGCGCCGCACTGGTCGCCGTCCCGCTCGCCGTCGCCGGTGTCCTCGGTACGGCAGCGGCCCCCGCCGGAGCCACCCCTCAGCCCGGCCACGGCAAGTCCCTCACCTGCCGGGGAGAGGGCGTCGACCCCGAGGCGCTCGTCCGCCACCGGACCGAGACCGTGATCCACGCGCCGCTGAGCACCGTCTTCAAGCTGCAGACCGACGTGGAGCGCTGGCCGTCGTGGCAGACCCCCGTCACATCGGTGGACCGCCTCGACCACGGCCCCTTGCGCAAGGGCTCGGCATTCCGGTGGACGACCCCGATACCGCCCAACCCGGCGACCCCCGCCACCAGCCTGGACATCACCTCCACCGTCGAACAGCTCAAGCGCAACGCGTGCATCCGCTGGACGGGCCCCGCGATCGGCGAAGGGCTGCGCATCGACGGCGTCCACGTGTGGACCTTCACCAAGGTCAAGGGCGGTGTCCTCGTCCGCACCGAGGAGACCCACACCGGAGAGCAGGTCGAGGCGAACGTCCCCGCCGCGACCGAGATCCTCGGCCAGGGCCTCGAGGCGTGGCTCGGCGCCCTCAAGACCACGGCGGAAGCGCGGGCCGGTCACCACGCCCACTGAACGACGAAGGCGCGGCACACCGGCGACCGCCGGCGTGCCGCGCCCCTTCGGTGCGCGTGACGTTACTTCGGCAGGTTCGCCTCGATCGCGGCGATGACCTCGGGGGCGTCCGGCTCGGTCTGCGGGGCGAACCGGGCCGCCACCTCGCCGTCCGGAGCGATGAGGAACTTCTCGAAGTTCCAGCGGATGTCGCCGGTGTGCCCCTCGGCGTCCGCCGTGTCCACGAGGCGCCCGTACAGCGCGTGCCGGTCGTCGCCGTTCACGTCGACCTTCTCGGTCATCGGGAACGTCACGCCGTACGTGGCCGAACAGAACTCGGCGATCTCCTCGGACGTACCGGGCTCCTGGCCCATGAACTGGTTGCAGGGCACGCCGAGCACCGTGAAGCCACGGCCCGCGTACTTCTCCTGCAGGCGCTCCAGGCCCGCGTACTGCGGGGTGAGCCCACACTTGGAGGCGACATTGACGATCAGGACGGCCTTGCCCTGGTACTGGTCCAGGTTCGCCGGGCCGCCCTGAAGGCTTTCGATCTTTACCGCGTCATAGACAGACATGGTCCGGAGCCTACGCTCCGCCCGCCGCGCGCCCGAGGGGAGACCGGCGCAGGCCCTGCTACGGGCGCGGCTCCGTTCGCTCCGACAACTCGGCGCGCCACTGGCGCGGCCATTCTCCCGAGGGCGGGGGAGCCCCACCGATGCCGAGGTCGCCGCGCGCGCTCTCGTAGAACCGATCGCGTGCGGCGCTGGCGATCTCATGTGCTCGGGCCCAGTCGGTCGACGCGCTGACGCCCTCCCGCACGAGAAGCTCTATGGTCCACACGGCTTCGTGCCACTTCCGGGCCGCCGCGATCGTGGCCGCGTCCCCGACCAGCAGCATCGATTCCCACTCGGCCGCGCGATGGGACTCGGCCTCGGCCAGCTCGGTGAACCCGTGGCTCGGCTCCAGCGGATCGGTCACGTCCGTGTACCCCATGGCCGCACCGATGCGCTGAGCGATCCGCAGCTGCACCTTGAGGGCGTTTCCGTAGCGGATGTACGTCTCGAACCGCTTCTCGTCCCATCGTTCCAGCTTCTGGATCTTCCATCTGCGCCGCTCGGTCAGGCTCTGGGCCGCGTAGGACCCCACGGAGCCCACCACGACACCGATCAGTGCGGGCAGTTGGTCAGCAAGCGACATGGTCCCCCCTCGTCACCCCGAGATTATCGCCGTCCGGTGCAGCCGCCCCCGGGCGACCAGTTCGACCGTCGTGGCCACCGCGATCGTCTGGACCGCCATGAGGGCGATCAGGACGAACAGCTGCACCGCGCCCGCCAGGACCGGTGACGCGCCGCCCAGGAGCATGCCGACGAAGGCTCCGGGCAGGGTGACCAGGCCCACCGTGCGGGTCTGGTCGAGGCCGGGGAGCAGGGCGTCCGAGGCGGCGGGGCGGATCACCTCGAGGCGGGCGTCCCGGTCGAGCATGCCGAGGGCCAGGCCCGCCTCGAACTCGCCCTTGCGGGAGTGGAGTTCGTCCAGGCCGCGGCGACCTCCGAGCACCGTCGCGGTCAGCGCGCCGCCGATCAGGATGCCCGTCACGGGGATCATGGCGATGCCCTTCACCGGCAGCAGACCGGCCAGGGCCAGTGCTGCCACCACCGGGACGACCGGGGCCGCGATCGGCAGCGCCGCCCACCACCAGCTGCCGTTGGAGGTGATGCGGCGCCCCGCCGTGCGCGCGGCGACGGCGAACATCAGGAGCAGGAAGGCGAAGAGCGCCACGATGTGGTGGATCACCCAGCCGATGACCAGGGACACCACGCCGAGCTGCACGGCCGCCCGCACCCCGGCCACCAGGATCTCCCGCGCCCTGCCGTACGTGCCGTCGGGGGAGAGGCGGAAAGCGGCGGCGGCCGCGGCGGCGATGAGCAGCAGGACGAGAAGCACCACGCCGAGCGTCGCGTTGACCGGAAGCAGGGCCTGAGCGGCGAGATCACGCACCCGCCCACCCTAGGGCCCCTCCGGCGGCGCGCCGCGCCGGTGATCGGAACTCGTGTGTCCGGGGTCGTCGCGAACGGGGCCGGTCTGTGAGGATGCGGGAAGAACATGTGCTGCCGGACGAGCAAGTGAGCCGGAAGAAAGACCGGAAGAAAGAAGGGCTGACCTCATGGCGCAGCAGGTACAGGGCGTGATCGCGCGCGCGAAGGGCGAGCCGGTACGGATCGAGACGATCGTCGTGCCGGACCCGGGGCCCGGGGAAGCCGTGGTGCAGGTGCAGGCCTGCGGGGTCTGTCACACCGACCTGCACTACCGCGAGGGCGGCATCAACGACGAGTTCCCCTTCCTTCTCGGCCATGAGGCGGCGGGCGTCGTGGAGTCGGTCGGCGACGGCGTCACGGAGGTCGCGCCCGGCGACTTCGTGATCCTCAACTGGCGTGCGGTGTGCGGCCAGTGCCGCGCATGCCTGCGGGGCCGCCCCCAGTACTGCTTCGACACGCACAACGCCAAGCAGAAGATGACCCTCCTGGACGGCACCGAGCTCTCGCCCGCGCTCGGCATCGGGGCCTTCGCGGAGAAGACCCTCGTCGCCGCGGGGCAGTGCACCAAGGTCGACCCGGCCGCCTCGCCCGCCGCGGCGGGCCTCCTCGGCTGCGGGGTCATGGCCGGTATCGGCGCCGCCATCAACACCGGCAACGTGGGCCGCGGCGACTCGGTCGCCGTCATCGGCTGCGGCGGCGTCGGCAACGCGGCGGTCGTGGGCGCGCGGCTCGCCGGAGCCGCGAAGATCATCGCCGTGGACATCGACGACAAGAAGCTGCAGACCGCGAAGAGCCTCGGCGCCACGCACACCGTCAACTCCCGTTCGGCGGACCCGATCGAGGCGGTCCGCGAGCTGACCGACGGCAATGGAGCCGACGTGGTCATCGAGGCGGTCGGCCGCCCGGAGACGTACGAACAGGCCTTCTACGCACGCGACTTGGCGGGCACGGTCGTCCTGGTCGGCGTGCCGACCCCGGACATGCGCATCGACCTGCCGCTGCTCGATGTCTTCGGGCGCGGCGGCGCGCTCAAGTCGAGCTGGTACGGCGACTGCCTGCCCTCACGCGACTTCCCGATGCTCATCGACCTCTACCGGCAGGGGCGCCTCGACCTGGACGCGTTCGTCACGGAGACGATCGCCCTGGCCGACGTGGAGAAGGCGTTCGAGCGCATGCATCACGGGGACGTCCTGCGTTCGGTGGTGGTCCTCTGATGGCCGCGCGCATCGATCACCTGGTCACCTCGGGCACGTTCTCCCTCGACGGGGGCACCTGGGACGTCGACAACAACGTATGGATCGTGGGGGACGACAGCGAGGTCGTCGTCATCGACGCGGCCCACGACGCGGACGCCATCGCCGCGGCGGTCGGCGAGCGCCGGGTCGTCGCGATCCTGTGCACGCACGCCCACGACGACCACATCGACGCGGCCCCGGCGCTCGCCGCCCGCACCGGCGCGCCGATCCTGCTGCACCCCGCCGACGCGGAGCTGTGGAAGCAGACCCACCCCGACCGCGCCCCCGACGGCGAGCTGTCCGACGGGCAGGAACTCACCGTGGCAGGCGTGCAGTTGAAGGTCCTGCACACCCCGGGCCACTGCCTGGGCGCCGTCAGTCTCCACGCGCCCGCGCTGGGCACGGTCTTCACCGGCGACACGCTCTTCGCGGGCGGCCCCGGAGCCACGGGCCGGTCGTTCAGCGATTTCCCGACGATCGTCGACTCGATCAGGGACCGCCTCCTCACCCTGCCCCCGGAGACGGTGGTGCGGACCGGGCACGGCGACAGCACGACCGTCGGCGCCGAGGCGCCGCACCTGGCGGAGTGGATCGCCCGCGGTCACTGACCGCACCACACGCATCTGTTCGGCCCCGCGCGGTTCGCCGCGCGGGGCCTTTCGCGTACTGGCCCTGCCCCGCGATCTCCGATAAGTTAGGCAAGGCTTACCTAATGGAGGTTGAAGGATGGGTGTCCGTCACGCCAGCACGACCGTGCCCACTGCAGCGGCACGCGCTCGATCACTGCTCACCACCGCCTGGTCCTGCGCGGTGACCACGGAGATCGGCAGGGATGAACTCGTCGGCGCGCACAGCGTCACGCAGGAGGGCATCCTCCTGCTGTCGCCACCCCCGGACAGCGCGCTGGCCACCGCGATGATCTGCGCGCCGCGCGGCGAACCGTCCACGCTCGTCGAGTTCGCCGACGTCGCCCCCGTACCGGTCAGGGACCGGATCCGAGCCCGGCTGTGGCTCTCGGGGTCATTGGTGCCAGACGGGGAGGGGTTCATCTTCGCGCCGACCTGCGCGGTGCTGCACGACTCGGCCGGCGGCCGCGTCGGCATCGACCTCGACGAACTCGCCCTGGCGGCCCCCGACCCGCTGGCCGAGGCGGAGGCGCGGCTGCTCACCCACCTCGCCGACGCGCACGAGGACGCCGTCGAGCAGTTGACCAGGCTCGTGTGCGCGGACAGCCTGCACGGCGTCGTGCGCGTGCGCCCGCTCGCCATCGACCGCTACGCCCTGACGCTGCGCCTGGAGAAGGCCCGCAGCCAGGCGGACGTCCGGCTCGACTTCGACGAGCCCGTCGAAGACCTCTCCCAGGTGACCGAACGCATGCACATCCTGCTCACCAAAGCCCGGCACCTGCGCCGCCCCCTACTGCGCCCCACGCTCCCCGACGCCTGAATTCGCCGATCTCATGGACCGCAGCGCGAGCACGAGCACACCGATGTCGTCCAGAAACACCGGGTCCGGCAGCAGATCGGCCGGCAGGACGAGATAGGCGACCGCCCCCCAGAACACCCACTGGCGCTCGACCGGCAGCCCCGCCGCGCGCAGTGTGCGCCGCGCGCGGACCAGACGTACGAGCAGCGCGATCGCGACCGCGAGTGTCGCGGCCACCAGAATCGCGCCGCCGACAAGGAGGACCGTGACTTCCGTGCTCATCAGACCCTGACCTCCGTCCTGACACTCCCGCGACGTCCTGTGCGGGCACTCGGCCCAGGCTATGGGTACCCGCAGGGCGCCGCGCGAACATCGCGTCCCGCTTTCGCGTGACGGACTCTCCGCCCTCCCGTGAAGGACCATGGAGACTGGCTTCACAGCATCACCGCCAGCTCCTCGAACTCCTTCCCGGAAAGGCAGAGATGAGCCAGATGCGCCAGACGCTGCTCACGGCAGGGCGGGTTCTGACAGGGCCGCGTGGCCAATACGTCACAGACGGCGCCGTACTGACGGAGGGCACCGACATCGTCGCCGCGGGCACCCGGGCCGAGGTCGAGCCCCTGGCCCGCGATGTGCCGCGGCGCTACGCACTGCCCGACGCCACCGTGCTGCCCGGCCTCATCGACGCCCACGTCCACCTGGTCTTCGACGCGAGCAAGGACCCCGTGGCGGTCCTGGACGCGCACAGCGACACCACCCTCATGGCGGCCATGGAGGAGCGGGCGCTGCGGTTCCTGCGCAGCGGCGTCACCACCGTGCGCGATCTGGGTGACCGCGGCCGCCTCACCCTGCGCCTGCGCGAGGAGATCGCCGCGTCACGGGTGCCCGGCCCGCGCATCGTCGCCGCAACGACGCCGCTCACCACCCGAGGCGGCCACTGCTGGTTCCTCGGCGGCGAGGTCGAGGGCGAGAGCGAGATGCGGGCCCTGGTCCGGCGCAACGCCGAGCTCGGCGCGGACGTCATCAAGGTCATGGCCACCGGCGGCGGCCTCACCCAAGGCGGCCCCGCCACCTGGCAGGCGCAGTTCGACGCCCCCGAGCTGCGCGTGATCGTCCGTGAGGCGCACCGGGCGGGACTGCCGGTCGCCGCCCATGGGCACGGCACGGCGGGGATCGTGGCCGCCGTGATGGCGGGCGTCGACACCATCGAGCACTGCACGTGGATGACGCGCAAGGGCCTCGGTCTGCGCGAGGACGTCCTGGACGCCATCGTCGCCAAGGGCATCAGGATCTGCCCCACGATCAGCCCGAACTGGCGGATGCTGCCCATGTTCTTCGGCGCCGAGCGGGCCAAGGCGATGTTCGACCAGGTCCGCACGATGGCGGAGCACGGCGCGCGGCTCATCGCGGGGACGGACGCCGGAGTCCAGCGCGCGGGCTGTGACGGCCTGGCCCAGAGCCTCGGCTTCTACCAGCACGTGGGGATCGAGCCCCACCGCGTCATCGACATGGCGACCACCGAGGCCGCCGACGCCCTGGGCATCGCCGACCACGTCGGACGCCTGGCCGCGGGGTACCGCGCCGACCTGATCGCGGTGCACGGCGATCCGCTCGAGGACGTGGAGGCACTGGGCGACGTACGGCTGATCATGGCCAACGGCAAGATGGTGGACCATGAGTGAGCAACCGGCACATCCCACGCAGCAGAGTCCCACGCGGCCAGCCCCCACGAAGGACGTTCAGGCACTGATCGTCGTCGACCTGCAGACCGCCTTCGTCACCGGCGACGGCGCCGTGCCCGCGGCGGCCCGCGTCCTCGACCGGACGACCGACCTGATCACGCGGGCCCGCGCCGCGGGCGCCCTCGTCGTCCAGCTCCAGAACGACGGAGAGCCCGGAAGCGTCGACGAACCCGGCACCCCCGGCTGGCGGATACACCTCCCGGCGGACACCGACCGGGGCGAGAAGATCCTGCGCAAGACCGTCGACGACGGCTTCGAGGAGACCGGACTCGCCGGCCTGCTCGCCGACGCGGGCGTGCACGACCTCGCCATCTGCGGGGTGCAGTCCGAGATGTGCGTGATGGCGACCGCGCGTACGGCCCTGGAGCTGGACTTCCGTGTCGTCCTGCCGCACGACGCGCACGCGACGTACGACATCCCGGCCGCCGAGGGCATCAGCGACCTGGTCCCGGCGGCGATGGTGTCCCGGGTCGCCGAATGGGCCCTCGGCGACGAGGTCGAGATCGTCGCGAGGGCCCAGGACGTCGGTTTCACCAAGCCGTAGGCGAGGTGGCAGCGGGGATCAGCGGGCGGTGTACGCGCCGTCCACCAGGTGGTAGCTGCCGTGGATGAACGAGGCCCGCTCCGAGAGCAGGAACACGATCAGCTCGGCGACCTCCTCGGAGTGACCGAGGCGGCCCGCCGGGTGCAGGGAGACGAGGGCGTCGTACGCCTCCTTGTCCATGTTCCGCAGGAGCGGCGTCTCGATGAAGCCGGGGCCGACCGCGTTCACGCGGATGCCCTTCGCGGCGTACTCGGCGGCGGCGGTCTTGGTGAGGCCGACGACGCCGTGCTTGGCGGCGACGTAGGCGGGGGAGCCCGCGAAGCCGACGGAGCCGAGGATCGAGGCGACGTTCACGATGGCGCCCGCGCCCGCGGCCTCCAGGACCGGGAGTTCGTAGCGCATCGAGTAGAAGACGCCGTCCAGGTTGGTGCGTACGACGCGGTTGTAGACGTCGATGTCGTACGCGCCGGTCGGCTTGCTCTCCCCGCCGATGCCCGCGTTGTTGACCGCGAGGTCGAGCCCGCCGAACGTGTCCACGGTGAACCGCACGGCGGCCTCGACCGAAGCGGGCTCGGTGACGTCCACGGCCACCGCGGCGGCCTTGACGCCCTCCGCGAGGAGCTGGGCGGCGGCCTTCTCGGCGCCTTCGGCGTCGTGGTCGGCGATGACGACGGTCGCGCCGCCCGCGCCGAGGCGGCGGGCGGTGGCCAGGCCGATGCCGGAAGCGGCGCCCGTGACCAGGGCGGTCCTGCCGGCGAACTCGGTGGCGTAGTCGGTGATGGGGGTGGTCGCTGGAGTGGCGGGGGTGGTGCTCATGGTGCTCTTCGCTTTCCTCATCCGATGTGCGGGGCGGCGAGTGCTGCCTCCCCGGTCAGGACGGCGTAGGCCTGCTCCACATGTGCGGCTAGGTCTGCGTCGTTGTCGTGCCCGCCGCGCGCCCAGCTGCGCAGGGCGGCGGTCAGCACTCCGGCGGCGGCACCGACGACGACGGCCGGGCGCTGGTCCCGGGCGGGGTCGGTGCCGAGCCGGTCGGCGATGATCCGGACGGACTCGTCCTGGGCGTCGACCCGGACGCGTTCGTACGCGGCGAACAGCGCGGGCTCCGTGTCGACGAGCGCGAGCAGCGCCCGCCTCCGGGCCCGGCGGTGCGGGCCGGGGGAGGCCGGGTCGGCGAGCCAGTCCTGCACGGCCGCGCGATAGGCGGCCAGCGGGGGCTCGGCGGCGGGGCGGGTGCGCAGGGCCGCGTTGATGCGGTCGCCGTCGGCGCGGGTGAAGTCGAGCGCCGCCGCCTCCTTGCCGCCGAAGTGGCGGCTGAAGGTGCGGCGCGTGACGTCTGCGCGCTCGGCGACGGCCTCCACGGTGACGGCCGCGAGGCCGTGCTCCAGGATCAGGTCGATGGCCGCGTCGGCGAGCGCCTCCCGGGTCTGCCGGGCCTTGCGCTGCCTGCGGTCCTCGCCGCCCCGGTCCGTGGCCGGGGCTCCTGAGCCGGACTCCGTCGCCTTGTTCATGTCTTCGACTGTACACCTGTGATGTCCCAATGGGACACCTGTCCCGACGGGACTCCACGGGATGCGTGCGAGGCGCGGCTCCCGGCCGGGCGCAGGCGTTCTAGAGCGGCAGTGCGCACACGGCGAGCGGGGCGGCGAACGGAGTGCCGGTCAGCCGCAGCCGGCCGCTCTTTCCCACCTGGAAGACGCTCACGGAGCCCGACTTCTGGTTGGCCGCGAACAGCAGGCGCCCGGACGGCGAGAAGGCGATGTGCCGGGGGAAGTCCCCGCCGACGGGAACCGTGTCGAGCAGCCGCAGCCGGGCGCCGCCCGCTTCGATCGCGTAGCGCGTGAGGCTGTTGTGCCCGCGATTGGCGAGGAAGGCGAAGGTGCCCTCGCGTGTGACGAGCAATTGCGCCGGATAGCTGGTGCCTTCGCCCGTGCCGGTGGACTGCGGACCACCGGGCGTCAGCCGCCCGCTCGCGGGGTCGTACGCGCAGACCACCACGGTGTTGTCGACCTCGTTCGCCAGGTAGGCGAAGCGCCCGGAGGGGTGGAAGGTGAGATGGCGCGGGCCCGCGCCCGGTCGCAGCACGGCGTACGAAACCCGGGTGAGCTTCCCCTTCGTCGTGTCGAGGCGGTAGCTGTGGACGGTGTCGTTGCCCAGGTCGACGGCGAGGACATGCCCGCCGTCCGGACTCGTCACGACCTGGTGGGCGTGCGGCCCTTCCTGTCCGGGCCCGGGAGGCGGGCTGGAGTGGGTGACCACGTCGCTCAACTCACCCAGGGCGCCCGATGGTTGGACCGGGTGGACGGCCACGCTCCCGGAGCCGTAGTTCGCGCTGAGCAGCCAGCGACCGCTCGGGTGCACGGACAGATGGCAGGGCCCGGCGCCACCCGTGTCACGCGCTCCCAGGACCTCGGGACCCGCGGAGGAGAGCGCGACGGCGGTCACGCCACCCTGCTCCCGCTCATTGACGGCGTAGAGGGTTTTGCCCGAGGGGTGGAGGCAGAGGTAGGAGGGGTCGGGTACGCCCGTCAGCGTGCCGGTGGCCGTGATCTCACCCGTCGTCTCGTCGTACTTCGCGAGGCCCAGGCCGTCGCCGCCGTCGGCCTGACTGGTGTAGGTGCCGAGGAACAACTGGCGGTCGCGGCGCGGCGGTCGTACGGGGGAGAGGGAGGACGCGGAGGCGGACGCGGGCGAGGCGACGACAGCGGCGGCAGCGGTGGCGGCGACAGCTCCGATGAACCCGCGCCGTCCCCAGCCGTCCGCCTCGGGCCGACCGCCGGAGTCGGTGTTCACTACTGCCGCCATGTCCGCTCCCAATGTGTCGGTGGTGACGCGTGTGGCAGACAGAGTGATGCCCGCAATCCCCCACGATCAAGAGGGGCAACTTGGGTTGTGTTCCGTGCGGGCCTGTGCTTGAGGCAGTGCTGCCCGACGGGTTCACGCCGTTCTTTCTGCTCGGTCTGATCCTCGGCATGAACCCCGGCAATGCCCCGAGGGCCGACAGCGCGGGGCTCGTTCCGCAGGCCGTCGGCCTTCGCGTCCGCCGCTCGATCAGCGTGATCGTCGACGGAGTCGCCGCCATCCGCCTCGCCCGGTACGGGCTGCTGCCGGCCAGTTTTCTCGACACCGCCGGCAACGTCCTCCGGCTCACCGTCGTCCTGCTGCGCCGCACCCGCTGCGACGGCCTCGCGCTGACGGACGAAACCCCTGGTGGCTCCCACTGGTTCAGCGCCGATGGTGACGTCGCCGGGGCGCTCGCCCACACCACCGGTACCGCCGCTGCCGCCCTCCGCGTCAACACCTTCTACACGCGGCCGATAGTCGGCGCCCTCGACGGCGTGTACCGGGCCCTGCCCGTCGGCATGGTCGTGGCGGCGAGCTCCACGCCTCGCTGACGCGCCGCGCGATCGGTGTCGCGCACAGCGCGTGAAACACGGAGAGTAACTACGGTGAATCGGCCGCGAATATGCGCCGCGGCGTGGCCGGGGATGCCCCTAGGAGGTATGAACTGGCTCTGAGCGGGCAAGATGTAGGTGCCATTCGCGGTGCCGCCCCAGACCCCGGCGGCGTCGGGCGCCGACCTCAGGGTCGCGCCGCTCGCGTTGTCGTTACTCTTCGTATGCGGGGTGTAGGAAATTGGGGGGTGGACCATGGGCACGCCCGACCCGGGATTTGGACTGCACCACCGTGTGGTCGACGAATCGATCGTTCTGACGTTCCGCGGCGAACTGGACGCCTGGGCGGATCAGGAACTCTCGCCGCGCATAGCGGAGTTACTGGACCGGCCGGGCGCTGACGTGGTGGTGGACCTGCGGCAGGTCACGTTTCTGGACGCCGGCGGCCTGCGGCTGCTGGTGCGCATCAAGGGCCGAGCCGTCGCGAAGCGGCGCACTCTGCGCGTGGTTCGCAGCAGCTCGCGCGTCTGGCGGGTGCTGCGCATCACCCGCCTCGACCGCAGCTTCACCGTCCTGGACAGCATGCCCGCCGCCCTGGACGCGCCGGACGACGAAGAGGGAAATCTGGACAGGCCCGCCTAGTTGCAGGCGCGTCTCGCGGGGCTTCTCCGCAACCGCTCTGACCCCCTGCCGGGACGCGATGGCCGCCCCCTCGCCCGGCACGCGGGCGAGGGGACGGCCATCGCGCGGCGGTCAGCCCTCGGGGCGAAGCAGACCGCGCTCGTACGCCTTGGCCAGCCGCTGGGGCACCAGGTAGGCGGAGCCGTCGATGGTGACCGGCACGAGCTGTGGGGTGGTGGCCTTCCACTGGGCGCGGCGGTGACGGGTGTTGCTGCGGGACATCTTCCGCTTGGGTACGGCCATGGTTTCGGGTCCTCTCTCGGCGGTGCGGCACCGAGGCTATATGAAAATGGGTCCCATTTCGAATTAAGCCGAGTCTGTCGTGGTTGACAGGCCGGACGCGGCCGCGTCAGCATCCCGGCGATGGAGATCACCGACTTGACCCCGGCGGAGCGCCGCGTCTGGCAGGCGTTCCCGCTCGGCGAGGGCGTCGACTTCCGCGAAAGCCCCGACGACGACCCCCTGGCCGGTGCCTCCTGGGGGCCCGAACGGACCGTACGCGCCGAGGTGTTGCGCGCGCTGCTGCTCGACGGTCCGACCCGGGGCGGCGAGACAGCCGGCATGAAGCTGGCGGGCGCGCGCATCACCGGGCGGCTCGACCTCAGGTACGGAATGGTCGAGCACCCCGTACGCCTGCGGTCCTGCCACTTCGAGGGCACGCCGAACCTGTACGGGGCCCAGGTCCGCGCCCTGGTTTTGAGCGATTCCGTCCTGCCGGGGCTGAGGGCGGCAACCCTGCGGGTGGAGCTGGTCCTGCGGATCACCTGCTGCCGGATCACGGGCCCGGTACGGCTCGCGGGCGCGCAGATAGCCGGGGCGTTCTTCGCCAACGGCGCGGAACTCGGCACCCCGCACGCCCCCGACGAGCCGCCCGCAGCGGGCCCGGCGGTGGCGGGCGAAGCGGTGCTGCAGCTGAACCACGCGGACATCGGCACCGACGTATGGGCCGTGGGCCTGGTGGCCCACGGTCAGATCCGGCTGAACGGCGCCACCGTGGGAGGCCAGGTCAACCTCGACGACGCCGAGCTGAGCGCCCCCGGTGAAGTCGCCCTGCACGCCGAGACCTTGTCGGTCGGCACCGATCTGCGTGCCGTACGGCTGCGGGCCCACGGCACGCTCAACCTGAGCGGCGCCAGGATTCCGCGGCACATCAACCTCGCCTACGCCCGCCTCTCCCACCCCGGCGGATCGGCCCTGCGCGCCAGCAGCTGCGTCGTCGGCGAACTGTGGCTGCGGGAAGCCGCCCCGATCCAGGGCGCCGTGAACCTGCGCCGCTCCCAGTTCGACCTGCTGCACGTCCCTCCCGAGGTGTGGCCGGGCCAGGTGAAGCTCGACGGCCTCGCGTACCAGAGGCTCACCCCGCACCTGCCCGCCGAGCAGCGGCTTCCGCTCCTGGAGCGCGAGGCGGGCGGCTATCTCCCGCAGGGCTACGAGCAGTTGGCGGCCGCGTACCGCACGGCGGGTGACGAGGCCGCCGCCCGCACCGTGCAGCTGGCCAAGCTCCGCCGCCACCGGCGGACCCTGCCCCCGTACGCCAGGGTCTGGGGGCACCTCCAGGACCTGACGGTGGGCTATGGGTTCCGGCCGATGCGCGCGGCCGGATGGCTGCTCGTCCTGCTGCTCACCGGCGCGCTCGCCTTCGCGCTGCACCATCCGCCCGCCCTGAAGTCGGACGAGGCCCCCGACTTCAATGCCGTCTTCTACACCCTCGACCTGCTCATCCCGATCATCGGCTTCGGCCAGGAGCAGGCGTACGCGCCGGAGGGCTGGTACCAGTGGCTCTCGTATCTCCTTGTCGCGACGGGCTGGGTCCTGGTCACCACGGTCGCGGCAGGCATCACCCGCTCGCTCAGCCGCCAGTGACGAACATCGCCGACCTGGACACAGGAGGGGCGACGATCGATATCCTCCAGCGAAACGCTCAAACGAACACCTGACGGGTACGTCGCGAGGGGGCCGGCAGCATGCGGGAGCCGAGGGATGTCAGGCGGCAGCGGATACTCGCGGTCGTGGAGTCGCGTGGTGAGGCGCGGCTGAGTGATCTCGCCGACGACCTGGAGGTCTCGGTGATCACCGTGCGCCGGGACGTCGAGGACCTGGCCCAGGAGGGCAGGCTGCGGCGCGGGCACGGGGTGGCGCGGTCCATCGGCCCCGTGGAGCGCGGCGTGGCGCCCGCCGAACCCGTGGCGAGCGGCGGCGCCGTGGCGCTGATGGTGCCGGAGCGGCACACCTACCTGTACGAGACGATGCACGGTGCCCGAGGTGTCCTGAGCGAGGCCGGCATCCGGGTCGCCCTGCACATCGCCCCGCAGGTGGAGGGCGCCGAACGGCCGCTGGTCGAGCGGGTGTTGGGCGAAGATGTACGGGGTCTGCTCATCGCCCCGCGCTGGCGCACCGAGGCCGAGGAGGAGGCGGACTACGCCTGGCTTGCGGCTTCGGGCGTGCCCACGGTCCTGATGGAGAGGCGCCCGCGCGCGGGCAGTGCGCTGCACGCCATGGACTCGGTCTGCACCGACCACTGGTACGGCATCCACCTCGCCGTCGACCATCTCGTGGGGCTCGGCCACCGGCGTATCGTCCTGGCCGCGCGCGACGACAGTCCGACGGCCCGTGCCCTGCGTGCGGCCTTCGCCGAGATCGCCGCCGCAAGGAGCGAGGTCGAGGACTGGAGCGTCATGCTGAGCGCCGAGGGCGCGGGACCCGGCCGGGCGCGCGAGCCGCTGGACCTCGCGGCGCGGCTGCGCGAGCGCGGGGCGACGGCTGCCGTGCTGCACGGTGACGTCGACGCGCTGATGCTCGTGCAGCAGCTCATGGACCGCGGGGTGCGGGTGCCGCAGGACTGCTCGGTGGTGGCGTACGACGACGTGGTGGCCGCGCTGGGCAGCACTCCGCTGACCGCCGTGTCACCGCCGAAGCACGAGGTGGGGCGTACGGCGGCCGGGCTTTTGCTGCGCAGGCTCGATGAGTTGGCGGGTCCCGGCGCCGGGCCGGCGCAACGCGTGGAGCTGCTGCCGGAGCTCAAGGTCCGCGGATCCGCCACCGGCATCGGGATCGTTTGACCGCTTCAGTTTCTTTTGATCGGTCTATTGACCGGCACCGTTCACGCGATCAGGATTCCCGTGTCCCGAACAAGAGCCGGGGGAGGCACCCATGCCTGGTCGACCGAGCCGCCGGTCCCTGCTCGCCGTGACGGCCGCAGTTCCCATGGCAGGTGCGCTCAGCGCCTGTTCGGGCAGCACTGGCCGTACATCGAGCAGCAAGGGCGGCACCACACGCGTCACGTTCTGGTCCGCACTGCGCGGAAGCCAGGAAGTGGTCGACGCGTTCAACAAGACCCATGACCGCATCCAGGTCGAGTTCCAGCAGATCCCGTCCGGCGCCATGGGCGGATACGCCAAGCTCAGCAACGCCGCCCGGGCCGGCAACGCCCCGGACGTCGCGACCCTCGAATACCCCCAGGTCCCCGGCTTCGCCATCGACGGCGTCGCCCGGGACATCACCTCGCTCGTCAGCGACCGGCTGCGCGCCAAGCTGCTGCCGCAGGCCCTCGGCCTCACCACCTTCGAGAAGCGGATCTACTCCGTGCCGCTCGACGTGGAACCGATGGTGCTGCACTACCGTTCCGACCTGTTCGACCGGCACGGGCTGCAAGTGCCGCGCACCTGGGAGGAGTTCACCGAAACCGCGCGCGCCGTGCGGGACACGTCACGCGACCGGCGCATCGCGCTCTTCCCCACCGACGGTGGGACCCAGTTCGCCGCCTGGGCGTGGCAGGCGGGCGCCCAGTGGTTCGACACCCGTGAGGGCGCCTGGAACGTCTCCCTCACGGACCGCCCCACCCGCGAGGTCGCGGCGTACTGGCAACGCCTCATCGACGAGGAACTGCTCTTCGTCAACGCCTCCGAGAGCAGGCACTACGACTCACAGCTCGCGGAAGGCCTGGTCCTTGCCCGGCTCAGCGGTGCCTGGGACGCGGGCGCGCAGATGAACGCGAGACCGGGCCAGAAGGGCCGATGGGCCATAGCCCCGCTTCCGCAGTGGGACCCCGAGAACCCGGTCGTCGGCACCCACGGCGGCTCCACGTTCGCCGTCACCAAGGACTCCCGGCACCCCGAGGCCGCCATGGAGTTCATCGAATGGCAGGTCTCGCACCCCGACGCCCTGCGCGCCCGGCTCTCCAGCGGCACCAGCAGCCAGTACCCGGCCGTCCCCGACCTGGTCTCCGTGGGCCGCAAGGCCTTCGACCGCTCCTACTACTCGGGCCAGGACATCTACCGCCTCTTCGAGGAGCAGGCCGAGACGATCCGCGACGGCTGGGTCTGGGGGCCGCGGATGACCGCGACCCAGAAGGTGATGCAGGACGGTTTCGCCCGTGCGGGCGGCGGCAAGGGCTCCCTGCTCGACGCCGTGCGCGCGGCGCACGACGGCACCATGCCGGACCTCAGGGCCCTCGGCCTCGCCACCACCGAGCACAGCACATGACCGGCCCGAACGCCCCGGCGCGCGAGCGGCCCACGTACCCCTTCGAGCACCAGAGCACCAGCAGAGAGGCAGGTGACCCCCGATGACCACGACCGCGCCCCCGGCCCGCGCCACGCGCACCCCCGATGCCCCGGCCCCCGCCCGCAGCGCCCGCAGACGAGCGCGACGCCGTGAACACCTGGCGTGCGGCGTCCTGATGACCCCCTTCCTTATCCTGCTGGTGGCCGTCTTCCTGATACCCGTGGGCACCGCGGTCTGGCTGAGCTTTTTCAGCGACGACCAGCCGGGACTCGGCTTCGGCCCGGAACGCACGGTCTTCGTGGGCCTGCGCAGCTACACGGCCGTCCTCACCGACCCGACCTTCCTCGGCAGCCTCGGCCTGGTCGCCCTCTACTGCCTGCTCTACATCCCGCTGATGGTGGCCGGCGCCCTCGGCCTGGCCCTGCTGCTCGACTCGGGCGTCGTACGGCTGCGGGCCTGGGCCCAGTTGGGGCTCTTCCTGCCGCACGCGGTACCGGGCATCATCGCGGCCCTCATCTGGCTCTACCTCTACACGCCCGGTCTCAGCCCGGTCGTCGACGTGCTCTCCAAGGGCGACATCCACATCGACTTCCTCGGCGTGAACACCGTGCTCCCGTCGATCGTGAACATCGCCCTGTGGAGCAACCTCGGCTACAACATGGTCATCTTCTACGCCGCACTGCAGGCCGTGCCCCGCGAAGTCATCGAGGCGGCCGTGGTCGACGGAGCGGGACCGGTACGCACCGCACTGCAGGTCAAGGCGCCCCTGGTGCGCTCCTCGATCGTCATGGTCGCGATGTTCACCCTGATCTGGGCGATGCAGCTGTTCACCGAACCGATGCTGCTCAGCCAGTCGTCGCCGATGATCAACTCGCGCTTCTCGCCCAGCATGTACATCTACGACGCGGCCTTCACCCGCAACAACTACGGCCTGGCAGCCGCTGCTTCGGTGATCCTCCTCCTGTGCACGGTCGCCCTTTCCTACGGCGTCACCCGCTGGACCAACCGCTCCCAGAAGGAGGCCGCACGATGAGCGCCGACACCCTCAGCGCGCACCGCCCCCGCCTCCTGGGCCGCACCGTCGTGAACACCGTGGTCGGCATCGCGGTGCTCTACACGCTGCTGCCCGTCCTGTGGCTGGTGCTCGCCGCGTCCAAGAACCGGGACGCGCTGTTCAGCAGCAACTTCTTCTCGCTCACCGACTTCTCCTTCGTGCAGAACCTGCGTGACCTCTTCGCGATGGACGGCGGGCTCTACGGCCGCTGGTACACCAACAGCCTCCTCTACGCCGTCCTGGGCGCCGCGATCAGCGCGCTGGTGAGCGTGGCCTGCGGCTACGCCTTCGACAAGTACCGCTTCGCGCACAAGGAGAAGCTCTTCGGCCTCGTGCTCGCCGCGGTCATGGTGCCGCAGACGGTGCTCGCGCTGCCGCTCTACCTGATGGCCTCGGCCACGGGTGTGGTCGACACCTTCTGGGCGGTGTTCATCCCGGTCCTGTTCAACCCGTTCGGCGTCTATCTGGGGCGGATCTTCAGCCAGGGATACGTGCCCGACGAGGTGCTCGAAGCGGCCCGGGTGGACGGCGCGGGGGAGCTCACCACGTATGTGCGGGTCTCCCTGCGGATGCTGGGCCCCGGTCTGGTCACGGTGTTCCTCTTCCAGCTCACCGCCATCTGGAACAACTTCTTCCTGCCGATGGTGATGCTCTCGGACGAGAGGCTTTACCCGGTCAGCCTCGGCCTCTACACCTGGAACAGTTCGGCCACCGTCTCGCCCGAGTACTACCCCGTGGTGATCATTGGTTCGCTCCTCGCGGTGCTGCCGCTGATCCTCGCCTTCGTTCTGCTGCAACGCTTCTGGAAGTCGGGTCTGACCGCGGGCTCGGTCAAGTGAGACACGTGGACGTGGTCGAGTGAGCCATGTGATCCACGTGCGCCATGTGAAAGGGAAACTGTTGAAGAACGGCAGCCACCGTCCGCGTACCGCGCTGGCCATGGCCCCGGACGCGGCGAAGGCCGTGCTCGGCCCCGACGCCCTGGCGGCACTCGGCCGCGTCTGCGATCTGGTGCCGGACACCGTCCTGGACGACTTCACGACGGAACGGGCACGCGCCGTGCTGCGAGACGTGGAGGTCCTGGTCACCGGCTGGGGCTGCCCGCCGCTGGACGCCGCCGCGCTCGCGGCGGCGCCCCGGCTGCGGGCCGTCGTCCACACCGCGGGGTCGGTACGCGGCCACATCACACCGGAGTGCTGGGAGCGCGGCATCGAGGTGTCATCGGCGGCCGCGGCCAACGCGCTGCCCGTCGCCGAGTACACCGTCGCCATGATCCTGCTCAGCGGCAAGCGCGTCATGGAGCGGGCGCGGGAGTTCAAGGCCACCCGGCGCCGCGACGAATGGCTCGGTCTGTCGCGCGGCGTGGGCAACTACCGCCGTACGGTCGGCGTACTCTCCGCCTCGATGATCGGCCGCCGCGTCATCGAACTCCTCCGCCCCTACGACCTCCAGGTGCTGCTGCACGACCCGTACGTGACCGACGAGGAAGCCCTGGCGCTCGGTGTACGGCCCGTCGGCATCCGGGAGTTGTTCGCGAGCAGCGATGTCGTCAGCGTGCACACCCCGCTGCTTCCCGCCACCCGCGGCCTGGTCGGCCGTGACCTGATCACCGCGATGCGCCACGAGGCGGTGCTCATCAACACGGCCCGCGGCGCCGTCCTGGACCAGGCCGCCCTCACCGAAGCCGCGCTGGCCGGCCGAGTCCGCGCCGTCCTGGACGTCACGGACCCCGAAGTCCTGCCACACGACCACCCGTTGTGGGAGTGCGACAACGTCATGATCACCCCGCACCTCGCGGGTTCCCAGGGCAACGAGTGGGAGCGCCTCGCCGATCTCGCCGTGGCCGAGGTCGGCCGGTGGGCCGCGGGCGACGGTCTCGCCCATGCCGTACGACGCGAAAGGCTGGCCTACCTCGCATGAGCACCCCCGGACTGCGACACATCGAACTACCCGATGACAACCGGGAGTTGAGCCCTCACACCGGCTACACCCGCGCGCACTGGGAGGCGGCCGCCGACGGTCTCCTGGGCGCCGCCTGGAAGTGGGCGACCCCTCGCGGAGCCCTGCTCGACCTGCCGGGACGGCCCTCCGCGTCCGGCGTACGATCGGACGGCCTGGAAGGCTACGCCCGCACTTTCCTCGCTGCCGCGTTCCGCGTGGCGGGCGCCGAGGGCAAGGACCCGCACGGCTGGCTCGACCGGTACGCGGACGGACTCGCGGCGGGCACCCGCACCCCCGGCCGCGACGACGCCGAGTCGTGGCCGGCGATCCTCGACCACCATGTCCAGGGCCAGCCGATGGTGGAGTCCGCGTCCGTGGCCCTCGGCCTGCGGCTGACCCGCCCCTGGCTGTGGGACCGGCTCGACACCGACGTACAGGACCGGACGGAACAGTGGCTGCGCGGCGCGATACGTCATGTCCCCGCGCCCAACAACTGGTACCTCTTCCCCTACACCGTGGCCGGATTCCTGGAGTCGGTGGGCCGCGGCGACGCGGAGACGGCCAGGGTGCGCAGGCGGGCGCTCGGGCTCCTGGAGAGCTGGTATCGCGGCCAGGGCTGGTACGCCGACGGCGACGGCCGGGCCTTCGACCACTACAACGGCTGGGCCCTGCACCTCTACCCGACCCTGGACGCCCAACTGGCGGCCGATGTAATCGAGTCGGAGCGGCACGGCGCCCGCCTGCGCGAGCACCTGGAGAGCTTCGGACTCCTCTTCGGCGCCGACGGCGCACCCATCCACTTCGGCCGGTCCCTGACCTACCGCTTCGCCGCGGGCGCGTCCGTGGCCCTCGGCGCGCTCACCGGCCACACGCCCTTGAGCCCCGGCACCTCGCGCCGGCTCCTCAGCGGATCACTGCGCTACTTCCTGGACCGCGGCTCCGTCGGCGCCGACGGACTGCTCAGCCTCGGCTGGCACGGCCCGCACGACGCGAGCCTCCAGAGCTACTCCGGCCCCGCCTCACCGTACTGGGCGTCCAAGGCGTTCGTCGGCCTCCTGGCACCGGCCGGCCATCCTCTGTGGACCGCCACCGAGGAACCGGCCCCCAGCGAGAGCCGCGACACCGTCCACGCGCTGCCCGCGCCGGGCCTGCTCGTGCAGAGCACCCGAGCCGACGGGATCGTGCGGCTGCACAACCACGGCAGCGACCACGCGCGCCCGCACGAGGCCGAGATCGCCGCCCACGAGGACCCGCTCTACGCCCGCCAGGCGTACTCCACGCGCACCGGCCCCACGGCGCGTGGCAACATCCCGGACAACCATGTCGCGGTGGAGGTGGCGGGAGTACGCAGCGCCCGCACCCGCATCCATCCGCTCGGCGCAGGACAGGGCGACGGCTGGGGCTGGGCGGCGTCCCGGCACACCCCCGCCTTCGGGAGCGGCGCGCCCATGGTGCCGGGGCTGCGCGTAGAGAGCGTCACGGTGGCCAAGGGGAGGCACGAGCTGCGCGTGCACCGCGTCGTCGGCGCACCGCACGGCGCGCGCCTCACCCACACGGGCTGGGCGACAGGCCCTGAGGAGGCCCTGCTCTCGGCGCTCCACCCCCTGCACGGCTGGACCGGCCAGGATGAACGACGCGCACCCCAGGGCACGGCCTTCACCCGGTGGGCCCGCCTGCCGCGCCTCACGGCCGAAGCGGAGGGCACGGCCGTCTACGCGGCACTGGCCACACTCACCGCGGAGCCGGAGCCCACACCCTTGACGGACGCGGCCACGCTGGTGAGCACGACGGATGACACGGTCGAGGTGCGCTGGACGAACGACGGCTCCACGACCCGCATCGCCTTCGAGCCGCTGTCCGTGGAGCACGGCTGATCGCCGGGCACCGCTGATCGTCGCACCCGGCCGGCTTGACCCTCACCTTGCGTCAGGCCGCAGGCTGTACGCGACGAAAGGCGAGGTCCATGAGTTACACCGTGGGGCAGGTCTCCGGGTTCGCGGGTGTCACCGTCCGTACGCTGCATCACTACGACCGGTCCGGGCTGCTCGTGCCAAGCGAGCGCAGCCCGGGCGGGTACCGCCTGTACGGCGAGGCCGACCTGGCCCGCCTGCAGCAGATTCTCTTCTACCGCGAACTCGGCTTCGCCCGGGGAGAGATCGCCCAGATCCTCGCGGACCCACAGTCCGATGCGCTCGATCTGCTGCGGGCCCGGCACAAGGCGTTGGTGGAGCAGATGGGCAAGTTGAGCCGTCTGGTGGAGGTCGCCGAGCGGGCCATGGAGGTGCAGCAGACCGGCGTGCGGCTCAACCCGCAGGAGCGGTTCGAGGTGTTCGGCGAGATCACCTTCGACCTGAGCTACGCCACCGAGGCCGCCCTCAAGTGGGAGAACACTCCCGGCCACCAGGAGGCGATGAGCAGCGCCGCCTCGCACTCCAAGGAGGACTGGGCCCGGATCACGGGTGAGGCGGCGGCCTGGCGGACCGCACTCGTCAAGGCGTTCGACGAGGGCGAGCCCGCCGAGGGGAAGCGCGCAACGGCCTTGGCCGAGGAACACCGCCAGCACCTCGTCCGCTGGTTCACGCCCTGCCCGCCTGCCATGCACCTGCGGGTCGCCGCCGACTTCGCCGATGACCCCCGCGCCTTCGCCCTCGTCGTCCCGGCTTCCGAGCAGCGGCCGGGCCTCGCCGCGTACCTGCACGCGGCGGTGCGGGCCAACGCGGAACAGAGTGCGAGCGAGGGGGGAGACCGATGAGGATCCTGATGGCAGCTGCCGGGTCGTACGGGGATGTCGCCCCGTACACCGGCCTCGGTGCCCGGTTGCGGGAGGCCGGGCACGTCGTTGCCCTTGCCACGCAGGAGTCCTTCGCGCCGCTCGTGCGGGGGGCCGGGCTCGACTTTCGTCCGCTGCCCGCCGATACAGGCGCCGGCGGTGGTGGACATCGGCAGCTGATGCGCACCGCCGCCGCGTTCGTGCGGAAGCTGGGGGCCGGGCTCGTCGAGGCTGCGGAGCCGGGCGCCGACGTGCTGCTGCTCTCGACGACCACGGCGCCCCTGGGCTGGCAGCTGGCCGAGGCCATGGACCTTCCGTCCATCGGTGTCTACCTGCAACCCACGTACCCCACAAGGGAGTTCGCGCCCGTGATGGGTGGTGGCAGGTCGCTCGGCGGTTTCGGCAACCGGGCGCTAGGCCGTTTCTCCTTGCGGATGGCCGACCGTGTCTACGCCGAAGCGGTCGCGGACCTGCGGGTGCGCCTCTCGCTGCCGCGCGCCACACCGGGTGCCGTCCGGCGGCGCCAGGAAGAGGCCCGGTGGCCGGTCCTGCACGGTTTCAGCACCGCCGTGGTGTCCCGGCCCGCGGATTGGCGCGACGGTCTCGACGTCGTCGGCAACTGGTGGCCGCACCATGACCCGGGTATCCCGCTGCCCGCCCTCTTCGAGCACTTCCTGCGGGCCGGGCCGCCGCCCGTGTTCATCGGGTTCGGGAGCATGGCCGCGGATGACGGCGCGTGGCTCGGCGAGCTGGCGGTCTCCGCGCTGCGCCGGGCCGGGCTGCGCGGCGTCCTTCAGGAGGGGCGGGCGGGGCTGATGGCGCACGGCGACGACATCCTGACCGTCGGCGAGGTGCCGCACGCGTCCCTGTTCCCGCGGATGGCTGCCGTGGTCCATCACGCGGGCGCCGGCACCACGGCGGCGGGGCTGCGGGCCGGGGTGCCCTCGATCCCCGTGCCCGTCATGGCGGACCAGCCCTTCTGGGCGGCGCGGCTCGCCGGTCTCGGCGCGGGCACCGCGCCGGTCCCGTTCAAGGAACTGACGGTGGAGCGCCTCGCCGAGCGGATCGGGCGTGCGGTGGGTGAGCCCACGTACAAGGAAGCCGCCGGTGCCGTTGCCCGCCGGATGGGGGCGGAGGACGGCGCCGGGCAGGTCCTCAAGGCCGTCGAGGCGCTCGGCTAGGCCCGCATCACCTCCCCGCCCACCACCACGACCTCGGCCTTCGTCCCGGGAATGTCCTCGGGACGGACGCGGAGTATGTCCCGGGACAGGACGACGAAGTCCGCCAGCTTGCCCACCGTCAGCGAACCCCGCTCCTGCTCGAGGAAGTTGGCGTACGCGGAACCCATCGTGTAGCCGTGCACGGCGGTCTGCACGTCGAGGGTCTCGTCCGGCTGCCAGGCCTCACCACCGCCGAGGGGGCGTCGGGTGAGCGCGGTGTAGATGCCCGCCATGGGGTCCATCTCGGCGACGTTCCAGTCGCTGGAGAGCGCGAGGACCGCCCCCGCCTCGTGCAGGCTCCGCATCGGCCAGGCCTTGTGCCACCGGTCGGCGCCGATGTTCTCGGCCCAGTCCTGGCCGGGCCCCGCGATCTCGGGGGCGCAGTGGCGCGGCTGCATGCAGGCCACGACGCCGAGTTCGGCGAAGCGCGGGGTGTCGGCGGGGTCGAGGCACTCGACGTGCACGACCTGGTGGCGGGCGTCGCGCGGACCGTTGAGGGAGCGGGCGTGCTCGACGGCGTCGAGGACCGTGCGGATGCCGCGGTCACCGGTGGCGTGCACGAAGCACTGGAAGCCGCGGGCGTCCAGCTTCGCGAGCAGCTCGGCGAACTCGTCCGCGGGGTAGAACGTGTCGCCCCGGTGCTTGCCGCACCCGGAGTAGGGCTCAAGGAGCGCGGCCGTGCGCGGCTCGACGACGTCGTCGATGTAGAGCTTGAGCGGGCCGACCCGCAGCCGGTCGTCCGTGAACCGGCGTGCGGCGTCCGCGAAGTCGTCGAGATCCGCGTCGGACGTGCCGCGCGGATGGAAGAGCGCCGCGACGACGCGTGAGCGCAGCCGCCCCTCCGTGCGGGCGCGGGTGAACAGCTCCAGGTCGTCCAGGGAGTTCTGCGGCTCGACGACCGTGGTGATGCCGTAGCCGATCGCGTCGTCCAGGCTCTTGGCCAGGCGCCCGTACTGCCGGTCGGGCGAGGCCCACGGCAGGCCGAGCTCGCGCAGCGCCCGGTGCCCGTCGCGGGAGAGGCCCCTGATCGCGAAGTCCTTGACGAAACCGGTGGGTTCGCCCGTCCGCGGGTCGGTCTCGGCGCGGCCGAACGGCAGCGACGTACGGTGACGGTCGACGCCCAGCCGGCGCAGAGCGGCCGTGTTGAGCCAGGCGGTGTGGACGTCGTAGCTCAGGACGAAGGCCGGGGTGTCGCCGGTCACGGGGTCGAGATCGGCGGCGCCCGGCATGCGGCCGCCGGGGATGGCGGAATAGTCGAACGCCTCGGCCTCGATCCACTCGGCGTCAGGATTCTCGGTGCGCCAGGCGCGGATGCGGTCGTGGATCTCGTCGAGGGTGCGGGCACCGGCGAGCTGTACGCAGGCGTCGTCGGAGCCGAGGCGCACATGGTTGTGGGCGTCGATGAAACCGGGCAGGACCAGGCGCCCGGCGCCGTCGACGACCCGTGTGCCCGCGCCGGTCCAGGCGTCCGCCTCCGCGTCGGGTCCGAGCCAGGCGATGCGCCCGTCAACAACGGCGAGAGCCTCGGCCGAGGGGAGGTCGGGGTCGACGGTGTGGATGCGGGCGTTGCGCAGGACGAGATCCGCGGGCCTTGGGGTGGTGCTGGTCATGAGGGGTGAACTCCTGGTGCGGAACGGTTGGTTCGGGTTGTACGGGAGGGGTCGAGGGCGCTTCAGGCCGAGACCGGCAGGGACGCGGGGACGCTGCGGCCGGCCAGTGCCCAGTACGTGAGCCCGGCGACGGCCGAGCCGAGCAGGGTGAGGTCACCGCCGCCGAGCGGCGCGACCAGCGGCCCTGTCCACAGTTCCGAGTCGCAGGTCAGCGCGGCGAAGGCCATGCCGGCGACCAGGGCGGCCATCCCGGCGGGGTGGAATCCGGCCCGGTACCAGTAGGTGCCCTCGCGGCCGGTGGTGTGCAGGGCCCCGGTGTCGTACCGGCAGCGCCGCAGCAGCATGTCGGCGAGGAACACTCCGCCCCAGGGTGCGAACACGATGATCAGGAGCGAGAGGAAGCTGAGCAGCGACTCGGTGAAGTCGGTGAGGAACAGCGCGCCGAGCGAGCCGAGCCCCGTCACGACGACGCTGATGACGATGGCCTTGGCGCGGCTCCACGGGATGCCGAGGACCTGCAGGTTGAGGCTGGAGGAGTAGAGCGTGAGGATCGAGTTGGTGACCGAGCCGCCGAGGACGAGCAGCAGGAAGACCGGCTGGAACCAGCCCGGAAGCAGCCTCTCCACCCCCGCGACCGCGTCCGTCATGTCCGCCTGCGTGGCGGCCGCGGCGCCCGCGACACCGAGCGCCACGGAGGAGACCAGACCGCCGAGCGCGCCGGCGACGGTGATCGACCGCAGTGAGGTGTCCCGGGGCAGGTAGCGGGTGTAGTCGGCGGGCATCGGCAGATACGAGAACGGCCCCGCGAGCATCACCACGAACGCGAGCGTCCAGCCGGAGAAGCCCGCGCCACCGCCCGCCGCGGCACCGAACTCGGCGTCGGGCAGCACGAACACGAGCAGCACCCCGAAGCCGGCCGCCAGGACGTACGCCATCCAGCGCTCGGTGAGCTGCACGGTGGCATGACCCCACATGGCCACGGCGAAGGTCATCGTCAGGGTCACCGCGAGGGCGAGCGCCCGCGCCGCGTCACCGCCTGCCCAGCCGAGGTCGGCGAAGAGGGCTTCGAGTGCCAGCGTGCCGACCACGGTGTTCACGATGGTGTAGCCGATGGAGACCACCCAGTTGAGCAGCCCGGCGGGAAGGTTCCCGAGGACGCCGAAGGCGGCGCGGGAGATGACGAGGGTCGCGGTGCCGGTGCGGATGCCGCTGAGTCCGGCCGCGCTGATGGCGAAGAAGGAGAGCCCGCCGATCACGACCACGGCGGTGGCCTGCCAGAAGCTGAGGCCGAAGCTGACGGCGAGGGTGCCGTTGATGACGTAGGTGAAGGTCAGGTTGGAGCCGAACCAGAGCCAGAAGAGGTCCTTGGCGCTGCCGTGTCTGTCCTCGTCCGGGATCGGGTCGATGCCGTGGGTCTCGACCCGGAACACCTCGTCGCTGGTGACGCCGGTGCCGATCCCGGTGGGGGTCGTTCCGGTGGTTGTCCCGGTGCTCGTTCCGGGGGAAACCGGGGCCTCTTGCGTCATGCGGGCACCTCACTCTCCGGCACCCAGACTTTGAATGCCGTTCTAAGACCTAGAACGGCATTCAAAATGCGCCACGGTGCACGGAGCCGTCAAGACCCTGCGGGAAATCGGCCGCGGGCGGCGGGGATAGGGTCGGCGGGTGGAGCAGGACGCGGGGACCGGAACGGGAGCAGGCGTGGCACGACGGCGGGACGGGCAGATCGCCCGGGACCGGATGCTGGAGGAGGCGATGACGGCGATCGCCGAGGACGGCCTCGCCGCGCTCACCATGTCCGCGCTCGCCGAGCGTCTGGGCACCAGCGGCGGCCACATCCTGTACTACTTCGGCAGCAAGGACCGCCTGCTCCTCGAGGCGCTGACGTGGAGCGAGGCCGCGCTGAGCGAGGAGCGCCGGGTGCTGCTCGCGGGCCGTGCGGCCCCCGCCCGCAAGCTCGACCGGTTCCTGCGGATGTATCTGCCCAAGGGGCCGCGTGACCCCCGTTGGATGCTGTGGATCGAGCTGTGGGCGCGCGCCGGGGCGAACGAACCGCTGCGCACGGCCCAGGACGACCTGGACCGCGGCTGGCAGGCGGATCTGGAGACCCTGCTCACCCAGGCCGCGGCCAAGGACGCCTTCGCGGTGGACGACGCCGCCGGGCGGGCAGGTGAACTGCTCGCCCTTCTCGACGGCCTGAGCACCCGTGTCGTCCTCGGGCAACGCGGCGCGGACCGCAGGGTGGCCCTCGCCTCGGCGCGCTCGGCGGCCGAGCGGCTCGTGGGGCGCCCCGAGGCGAGCGGTCCGTAGCCCGAGCGGCCGAACGCGCAGGGCGTGATGGTCATGAGGGAGCCGGAGCGTGGAAGCCTCCCCACATGACCGAAAGCGCATACCTCTACATGGCGAACCCTCGGATCACGGTCCTTGGCGTCAACCCCGGCCGGCCGCCTTTTCGCATCGTCGAGCTCGACGGCGAGGTGGTCGGTGAGGCCAGGGAACTTGTCGACGTCCTGGAGGTGGCCGCTCAGGCGGGTCACGTCGTGCACGACGTGGACGACCCGGATCAGGTGCGCTGGGTGGGCGGCGACAAGTTCACCTGGAAACCGAAGGAATCGACGGAGCCCGGGGAGCCTAGGGAATCGATGAAGCCGAACTAGCCGAAGCGGGGCGAGCCAGGGGAGCGGGGCGGTCGGGCTCCAAGTCGTAGATCCTGTTCAGGAGCTCGGCCTCGTTGCCCGTCAGGCCCGCTCGGCGCAGCGCCTCGTCCGCCTCCGCCATGGGCCCGGCGAGCAGCGAGGCCGCCGCTGCCGGTGAGGGGCCGGACAAGGCGGCCCGTGCGGTGTGCAGCAGCCGCAAGCAGGCCTGGGCGGCGGCCAGTTCCGGGGTCGGCGTGCTGGTCATGTCGAGAGCTCCTCTGCGCGGGGTCACAAGGGCCGATGGCTCGCACCGGTGGACCCTCCACTCTTGCGCACGGGTCTGACAATCGGGCTCTAGGCGGTCGCGGCGCGGCGGGTGAGCCGCAGCGTGAGGCCCTCCGGCATGAGCGTGAGGCGCTCGACGACCCGCAGGCGGTAGGCGGGGTCGGCGTGCAGGTCGTAGCGGCGCAGGAGAAGGCCGAGCACCAACGTTGCCTCGTGCAGCGCGAACTGACGGCCGATGCAGGCCCGCGCGCCCGTGCCGAACGGTTTGAAGACGTGGGCGGGCCGTGCCCGTACCGCCGAAGGGGCGAACCGGTCGGGGTCGAACTCCTCGGGCCGCTCGCCCCACGCCGCCGGGTCACGGTGCAGCAGTGTGGCGAGGACGAGCGCCCATGCCCCCTCGCGCATCGGGTGCACTCCGCCGAGCGTCGTGTCCTGGAGGGCCTGGCGCGAGAAGCCCGGCGCGGTCGGCCACAGCCGCAGCGACTCGTCGAGGACGCGCCGCAGGTAGCGGAGCTTGGCGACCTGCTCGTACGCGGGCTCCTCCGCGTCACCCCAGACCTCGTCGACCTCGGCCTGGGCGCGGGCCAGGACTTGGGGTGAGCGCGAGAGGTAGTGCAGGGCGAACGACAGCGCGCCCGATGTCGTCTCGTGCCCCGCGACGAGGAAGGTGATGACCTGGCGGCGGATGTTCTCGGCGGAGAGCCGCTCACCGGTCTCGGGGTGCGCGACCTCCAGCATCCGGTCGAGCAGGTCGCCGTCGCCGGGGCCCGAAGCGGCGCGGCGGGCCGCGACCACGTCGTCGACGGTGCGGTTGAGGTAGGCCATGTCGGCGGCGTTGCGCCGGGTGGCGCCGCGCAGCAGCAGCGGGGCGAGCGCGGGCGGCACGACGTTGCGGCGCTGGGCGTGGGAAAGAGTGCCGACCATCGCCGACACGAAGGGGTGCGGCCGGGACCGCTCGAAGGAACCGAAGTCGTGCCCGAAGCCGGTGCGCGAGATCGTCTCCAGGGTCAGCTTGGTCATGTCGCCGGGCACGTCCACCGACCTGCCGGACTCCTCGCGCGCGTCCCAGCGGGCGGTCAGCTGCCGGGCGACGTCCAGCATCAGCGGGTGGTAGCCGGCCATCGCGTCGCGGCTGAAGCCCGGCGCGAGTATGTCGTGCGCCAGCTGCCAGTTGGGCTCGTGGTTGTACGCCGTGAACAGGCCGTCACCGGCCACCGGCCGCAGATTGGCGACGCCGAGGCCCACATGTTTGGCGAACCTCGACTCGTCGGCCAGTTCGGCCGCGAGCCCGGCGCCCCAGACGAAGACGATCTCCTTGCCGAACGCCTTGCGGCGGAAGATGGGCCCGAGGCCGCTGCCGATGCGCATCGAATCCTGCACCGGCGTCCGGACATGGGCACCCAGGACGTCGCCGACCAGGGGCAGGCGGCGCGGCGGATGCGGTATGAGGTCGAGCCGCGGCCATCCGAGCTCGGCGCTGCGGAACCCCTTGGGGGGAGTTCCGGCACCCTTCCCCGCCTGCGATGTCTGCGACATCTGCGCCATGTGTGCCATCTCCCTTGAGCCGCAGACCCGTTGAGCCTGTTGTACGCGGATTCAATAAGGGTCATCAGTCTGGTGCCGCTGTTGAATCCACGTCAAGTAAGGTGCTCCCATGGCCGCGAACCCGCAGGAGCGCACGCGCCGCAGACTCAGCTCCGAGGAGCGCAGGGAGCAGCTCCTCTCGGCAGGGGCGCGGCTCTTCGCCCAGAATCCGTACGACGACGTCTGGGTCGAGCGGGTGGCGGAGATCGCCGGTGTGTCACGTGGCCTGCTGTACCACTATTTCCCCACCAAGAGCGATTTCTTCGCCGCCGTGGTGCAGCGCGAGAGCAGGCGCATGCTGCGCCTGACCGCGGCCGTGCCCGGAGTGCCCGTCCGCGATCAGATCGGTACGGGCCTCGACACCTTCCTCGCGTACGTCGAGTCGCACGCCGAAGGCTTCCGTGCCTTCCACCGGGCGGAGGAGACGGGTGACGCCACGGTCCGCAGGATCTACCGCGAAGGTCTGGCGGCCCACGAGGACCAGATCCTCCAGGCCCTCGCCGCGGACCCCGAGACGGCGTCCACCCCGCACGACCTGCCCACCCTGCGCCTGGCCGTACGCGGCTGGCTCTCCTTCATGGTCACGGTCTGCCTGGAGTGGCTGGAGGAGCCGGAACTGCTGCCTCGCGCACAGGTACGGGACCTGTGCGCGAGGGCGCTGCTGGGTGCGATCGCGCCCTGAGGGTGATTGGGGTCAGGCCGCCGTCGCCAGGGGCCTCGCAGCGGCCACCAAGCGTCCGTCGGGGAGCAGTTCACCGGTGTCGTCGAAGACGATCGTGCCGTTGCACAGCAGGCTCCAGCCCTGTTCGGGGTGGGCGGAGAGGATCCTGGCCGCGAGGTGGTCGGGGCTGTCGGCGGACGGGCACTGGGGCTGGTGGGCGCACATGGTGTACCTCCGGGTGGGGGTCGCGAACCTTGTGCGCGGCCCGGTCTCTTCTCGGTCTTTCCTGCTATGGGTCAAGACTCCGTGAGGTGCCTCAACTCATCGCTCGGAGACGCTACTTGTGTGCTCAGGTGGGGATGAAACCTGCCCGGAAGTGCGTCAGGAGTGTGGTACGTGCCGACGTGTCCGTCAGGCGGCCCGCGGCCCAGAGGAAGAAATCGTCCGCCTCCGCGTCCATCCAGTCGTGGGCCGGGTCGAAGGGGCCGGGGTCCGGTGCGGGGTAGCGGAGGTCGAGGGCCGTGCCCCGCGTGTCCTCGACCGTGAAGCGGCGTCCGGCGTCCGGGCCCGTGGACTGCCGGACGGTCACCGCGTCGCAGTCCCAGCGGCGCCGGCCGAACTGGAGCCAGAGGGTCGCCGCCTCGTCAAAGGGGTCCGCGTACAGCGCCGCCGTCCCTGCCCCGCCCGCGTGCACGAAGCCGTGACAGCGGCCGGACGCGGGGGACAGGAGCCCCGTGCGGGGATCGAGGGCCCACGTCCTGCCGTGGTGGTCGTAGTCCTTGAGCAGCATGGACGTCAGGTGCTCACGAGCGCGGCGGAATGCCGAGTTCCCGGTCGACGGCGGCGCTGGTGCGGGTCGCCGCCCCGATGACCGCGGCCCAGCTGCCGTACTTGGCGAACTGCTGGCCGGCGGTCGGGCCCAGGGGATTGCCGTACTTCTTCATGTTCCGCTGCTCCAGTGCCTCCACCGCCTCGGGGGTCATCCCGGCGCGGGTGATGTCCTTGGCCTCGTTGCGCATGTCGACGAGGACGCGTGCGATCTCCTCGTCGGAGCGGCCTTCCTCGTGCATACGGTCCGCCACGCGCTCCATGGTGTCCAGGAGCTGGTGGTAGCGCAGCCGCACCTCACGTGCCCGCTCCCGCTCCTCCGGGCTCATCTGCCGGATCAGGCAGACCGCCGGGTCCTTGCTGGTGCACGGCTCCTCGGGCGCGGTGTGCGGGGCCTGCACGCTGGTGGCGTAGGGGGCGTACCGCACCAGGGCGTCCGCGTGGGCGTGGGCCGGGGCGAGCAGGGTGCCGCTGAGGGTGGTGAGGAGGGGGAGGAGGAAGAGGACGACGAGGCGGGGGAGGAAACGCGGGGGGACGGGTACGGCCATGGGGTGGGCGCGCACGTAAGAACGCTCCTTCGCCTGGGAGTTGGGGCGAAGGGGACATTACGGTGCGATAACGGCTGCGAGTGGGCTCCCTCGCGGCGCGTCCGGGTGACGTACGAGGTGGCACTCGCGCCGGGCGGGGCACGCGCCGGTTCAGCGCGCCGCGCTCCCCTCGCCTGTGGCCGGCCGCAGGCTCAACGCGTGCAGTGCCAGCTGCATCTCGAACTGGGCGGCCGGATCATGCAGCCGGTCGCCGAACACCTCGTCCAGCTGCCGCAGGCGGTACCGGACCGTCTGCGGGTGCACGGCGAGGCGGGTGGCGACCTCGCTCGCGTTGTGCCCGCACCGCAGCCAGCACAGCAGGGTCTCGGCGAGGCGCTCGCGCTGCGGTGAGCGCACCTCCTCCAGGGGCCGCAGATGCCGCTGCGCGAGCGCGTCGATCAGCGCCTCGTCGTGGAAGAGCAGCAGCGTCGCCAGGTGGTCGGCGCAGTGCAGCAGGCCCGCGCGGGGCAGGATGCCGCGCCGCGAGAGGTCGAGGGCACCCAGCGCCCAGCGCAGCGAGCGCGCTCCCTCGTGCAGCGCGACCGTGGGACCGATCACCGCACGCAGGCCCTGTAGCGCGGCGGCTATCGAACGGGCCCGCCCCGGCCCTTCCGGATCGGGCACCACGATGCGGCCGGGCTGCTCGGAGAAGCGCGCGAGGAACTCCGGGGGCACGATGGGGCTGACGGTCTCCGGGGCCAGGGTGTGGTCGATGACCACCACCGCCACCTCGCGCGGAATGGGCCACTGGGCGGCCTGCGCGAGATCGGCGATGGCTTCCGCCGACGCGGGAGGATCCGCGGTCAGCAGGTCGATGAGGCGGGCCCGGCGCTGCTGCAGTTCCCCCGCGGCGTGCAGCCTGGCCTCCGTGTAGCCCGCGGTCGTCGCCGCGGCCATCTCGTCCAGGTGCAGGAAGAGGGCCTCGCCGAAGGCGGCGAGCACGTGCCGCGGCAGCAGGTCGGCGTCGACCAGGGCGTTGACCCGGCGCCAGGTGACGCGCGCGCCGAGGCGCAGCGCGGACTGGAAGGAGTCGAGACTGCGGCCCTCGTCCGCCTCGCCCCTGCCGATGTTCTGATAGGTGGCCTTCACCGAGACCCAGTCGGTGTCCGGGTGGGCCATCCGGGCGAGGAACCCCTCAAGGGCCTGCTCCACGCCCCGGTTCACGACGTGCATGTACGTGTCGTCCGTCGGGCGTGCGTACTCCGGTATCTCCGTGCGTATGGCCCGCACCACCTCCGACGTGATGTCGTCGAGGAACGGCCGCACGTGGTCGTGGAGCCCCGAGGGGAAGGCCCTGAACGCGGCGTACGACTCCTCCGCCGGGGTGCCCGCGGATGCGGGGGCGCCGGCCTGGGGTATGCCGGCGGGCAGCGTCGAACCGTTCACCGTGGGGTGCTCCCTCTGCGCGCGGGGGACAAAGGTCTGGTGAAGAAACCGCCGCGGGTCCGTGGCGGTCCGTCGAGGACGGACACACATGATGCTGCCCCCTGTCACCCCCGTGACAAGAGGCAGCGCGTGCGAACTAGCTCACTTAGGCGGGCAGTTGCCGGACTCCGCCCGGCCCGCGAACCGGTCACCGAGCCACTTGACCGTGTCGTCCTCCGCCAGTTGGCCGGTTGTCAGGTGCTCGCCCGGATAGACCCTTCGGGCGCAGATAGTCAGCGGAGCCACAGGCCGCCGGACCGGAACTGTGCGCCGGGGACAAGTGGCGGCACGCCCTCCTGCGCGACGATCAGGGCATGACCGAGCCACAGGTGACGGCCCAGGACGCACAGCCGTGGCTGCGCTTCTACGCCGCCGGGGTACCGCACCGCCTGCGGGTCCCCGATGTCACGCTGCCCGAGCTGCTCGACGCCGCGGCCCGGCGCCACGGCGGCCGGTCCGGCTTGCGGGGGCTGCACCGTGCCGTGGGTGAATGTGCCGACACGCTGCGGGCGCTGGGCGTCCGGCACGGCGACCGGGTGGCGCTGGTGCTGCCCAACTGCCCGTGGTTCGCCGTGGCGTGGCATGCGGTGCTGCGGCTCGGGGCGGTCGTGGTGGCGATCGACCCGGCGGCGTCCCGGGAGGTGCTCAGGCATCAACTGGGCGACTCGGGAGCGGTGCTGGTCGTCGCCGGCGCGACGGCGGGGGAGCGGCTCGACGCCGCCCGCGGCGACACGTTCGTACGGGATGTCATCACCGTCCCGATCGACGGGGAGTGGCCGGGGCGGGGCCGCGTACGCAAGCCGTCCCGGCCGCAGGCGGGGGGTGGGGGGCCGCGGCCCGGCGATCTCGCCGTCCTCGCCTACGTCGCCGCCGGCGGGCCCGCGGCGATGCTCACGCACGCCAACCTCGTCGCCGCCGGCCACCAGCTGGTGGTGTGGCTCCCGCAGTTGCGCGACGGACGGGAGACCGCCCTGGCCGTCACGCCTCTCTGGCGTCCGCACGGACTGCTGTTCGGCCTGATCGCCCCGCTGCTCACCGGGGCGCGTACCGTCCTCCTGCCGGATCCCGGCCCAGAGGCGCTCCTGCGTACGGCGCGCCGCCGGAAAGTGACCCTCCTGGCGGCCGAACCCGCCGACTGCCGAGGTCTTCTCCGCCGTCCGGTCCACGAGTTGGAGGCCCTCGCCACGGTGCGGACCTGGCTGACCGGGACGCTGGACGCCGGGACCGCCGACCGCGTCCGGTGCTCGGTCGACGCGGTACTCGTGGAGGGCTACGGCATCCCGGAGGCCGCGGGCGCCGTCCTCGCCAACCCGCGCGGGGCCAACGCCCGCCCCGGCACCTCCGGCCTGCCCCTGCCCGGTACGGAGGTCCGCATCGGCCAGGAGGGCGCCCCCGGCGCGGAGCTGCCCCCGGGGCAGGCCGGTGAGTTCCTGGTCCGGGGGCCGCAGGTATGCGCGGGTTACTGGGGCGACCCGGCGGAGAGTGCGCGGCGGCTGTTGCCGGGCGGGTGGCTGCGTACGGGCGACATCGCGGTGCTGGGCCCGGACGGCTATGTGACCGTCATCGGCGGCCCGGGTGCCGGGGACTTCTGGGACGCCCCGGCCCCCGCGTCACACCTCCAGGAATGGCCCCGTCCGTGAACCGCTCGCCCGCGCGATCTCCTTCGGTGCCCCCTCGGCCACGATCTCGCCGCCCGCCTCACCGCCGTCCGGGCCCATGTCGATGACCCAGTCGGCGGCGCGGATGACGTCCAGGTTGTGCTCGATGGTGATGACGGTGTTGCCCGTGTCGACGAGGCGTTGCAGGACGCCGAGCAGACGTGCGGTGTCGGCGGCGTGCAGGCCCGTCGTGGGCTCGTCCAGTAGGTAGAGGGTGCGGCCCGTGGCGCGTCGCCCCAACTCCTTGGCGAGCTTGACGCGTTGGGCCTCACCTCCGGAGAGGGTGGTCGCGGGCTGGCCGAGCCGGAGGTAGCCGAGACCGACGTCGGACAGCCGCTGGAGCCGCGTCGCCGCCCCCGGCACGGCCTCGAAGACCGTGAGTGCTTCGTCGACGGTCATGTCCAGGACCTGAGCGATGTCGTGGCCGCCGTACCGCGCGGCGAGCACGTCGGGCTTGAAGCGACGCCCGTGGCAGGCGGGGCAGCGCACCTCGACGTCGGGCAGGAAGTGCATCTGCACCGTCAGCACACCCGCCCCCGTGCACCGCTCGCAGCGGCCTCCCGCGACGTTGAAGGAGAAGTGCCCGGCGGTGAGGCCCCGTTGACGGGAGCCGTCGCTCCCCGCGAACGCCTCGCGGATCGGTGTGAACGCGTCCGAGTACGTCGCCGCGTTCGACCGCGGCACCCGGCTGATCGCCTGCTGGTCGATGGTCACGACCTTGTCGACGTGCTGCCAGCCCTCGATCCCGTCGTGGACGCCGGGGGTGTCGCTCGCGCCGTGGAATCGCTGCCGTGCGGCACGCCCCAGGATGTCGAGCACCAGCGACGACTTGCCCGAGCCCGAGGGGCCGCTCACGGCGACGAGCCGCCCGAGCGGGAACCGCGCGGTGACGTTCTTGAGGTTGTGCGCCCGCGCCCCGCGGACGACGAGCCCGGCACCGGACGCGGGCGTCCTGAGCGCGGGAGGCGGCATCGTCAGGCGCCCGGAGAGATGGTCACCGGTGACCGAACCGGTGGCTGCCGCCACCTCGGCGGGCGTACCGGCGGCCACGATGTGCCCGCCGGCGCGGCCCGCGCCGGGCCCGACGTCGACGACGTGGTCGGCCGCGCGCAGCACATCGAGGTCGTGCTCGATGACCAGGACCGTGTTGCCCAGGTCCCGCAGGCGGCGCAGGACGTCGACCAGGCGGGCGGTGTCCGCGGGATGCAGCCCGATGGTCGGCTCGTCCAGGACGTACAGGACTCCGGTCAGGCCCGAGCCGAGCAGCGCGGACAGGCGCAGGCGCTGGGTCTCGCCCGCCGAGAGGCTGGGTGTGGCGCGCTCCAGGGTCAGATAGCCGACGCCGACGTCGACGAGGCGGCGCACGCGTTCTTGCAGGTCGTCCACGATCGGCTCGGTGACGTGCCAGGCCTCGCTGTCCGTCACGTGATCGCGCAGACCGGCGATCCACCCGGCGAGCTCGTCGAGCGGCAGGCGCGAGGCGTCGACGATGGTCAGCCCGGCGACCGTGACCCGTCGGCTCTCCGGGCGCAGGCGGGTGCCGTCGCAGTCCGGGCAGACGTCGTTGACGAGGAACTTCTCCGTCTTCTCGCGGTAGGCGGCGTCATCGATGCGCTCGGCGTACCGGCGCAGCACGTTCGTGACCACGCCCTCGAAGCGGCCGCGGCCGACCGTCGCCGGTGGTGCGGTGTCCGGGAAATGGCGGCGGAACCGATCGCTGTCCACACCGTGGATCAGCAGGTCCCTTTGCATGTCGGTCAGTTCACGCACCGGAGTCGCGGTGTCGAAGGTGAAGCCGTAGTGCTCACCGGCGGCGCGCAGGATCGTGACGCTGCGCTCGGTCAGCGCGGGCAGCCGGCCCAGCACGGCGCCCCCGGCGACACTCAGGTCCTCGTCGACCAGGCGGCGCACATCGGCCTGGAAGACGGTGCCGATGCCGGTGCAGGTGGCACAGGCACCGGCGGGTTTGTTGAAGGAGAACGTGCCCATCACCATGCCCGGCACGGCCGCCCCGCAGTGCGGGCAGGGGAGCGCGGGCGGACCGCCGTCGGGCGAGACGTCGGCGCCGGGTTCCGTCCCGGACGGTTCGTCGTCCCAGAGCTCGTCACCGCTCACGTGGTAGGCGGGCGGGACGTCCTGACCGCACGCCGGGCACGGGCGGTGGCCGATGCGCGCCCACAGCAGACGCAGATACGTGAAGACCTCGGTGACCGTGCCGACCGTCGACCGGGGGCTGCGGTTGGTCAGATGCTGGTCGACGCTGATCGACGGAGACAGACCGGTGATCGAGTCGACCGAGGGCTTGCCGGTGAAGGTGGTGACCAGGCCGAGCGACTCCAGGTACTGCCGCTGGCCCTCCCGGTGCAGGGTGTCGAAGGCGAGCGTGGACTTGCCGGAGCCGGAGAGACCGGTCAGCACGACGAGCTGGTTCTTGGGGATCGTGAGCGAGACGTTCTTGAGGTTGTGCAGGCGTGCGCCCTTGACGCGGATCGCATCGGCATGGGCAGTGCTGGCATCCATGCCTTCAAGTGTTCCATTGAAGTCCTTCTTGAGACTTTTGCGTGAGGGAGGCTCATAAACCCGTGCATCGGCTCGGATAACCTTCAACTCCGAGGTGCCGGCGCAAGTCTGGAAAGGACCCTTCATGAGTCGAGCGGAGACGCCTCTGCGCCCCGTCGATCTGGCGCGTGCCGCCGGTGTCTCGACCCAGCAGATCCGCAACTACGCCGACGCGGGCATCCTCCCGCCCACGCCACGCACCCCCACCGGATACCGCAGGTTCGACACACGCCACCGCGACGCCCTGCTCACCTACCGCGCGCTCGTGCCCGGGTACGGCCTCGACACCGCCCAGGCGGTCATGCGGGCCGTCCACGCGGGAGACCTCCCACGGGCGCTGGACCTCGTCGACGCCGCTCACGCCGACCTGCACCAACAGCGCCTCTCCCTCCGGGCCGCGGGTGAGGCGTTGGAAGCCGTCGCGAAGGAGACGCCGCAGGACCCCGCGCCGTCCGCGACGCCACCGCACCTGCGCATCGGCGAGGTGGCCGCCCGCCTCGGTGTGCGCACCTCCGCGCTGCGGGTGTGGGAGTCGGCAGGTCTGCTGAGACCCCGGCGCGAACCGGTCACCCACTACCGCTGGTTCAGCCCCGTCGACGTACGCGACGCCCGCATCGTCAGCATCCTGCGACAGGGCCATTACCCCCTGCCGCAGATCCACGCCGTGCTGGACGGATTGCGCGAGACGGGCAGCCCCGACGCACTCCGGGCGGCCATCGCGCAACGCCTCGCGGGCGTCGCCACGCGCTCCACCGCCATGCTGGCGGCATCGGGCCTCCTGCATCAGTACGTCACCGACCATCGGCACCTGGCTGCCGGTCAGCCCCTCACCGACGCACCGGACGGCGGCCCCGCTTGACACCGGAAGGTGCCCCCGGCCGCCGGTGGCGGGCGGGCCGCCGCAGGGTGACCGCGGTGACGACGGCCCCCAACAGGACGCAGAGGGCCGCCAGTTGAAGCCCGGTGTCATAGCCGTCGAGGAAGGCGCTGCGCGGGTCGGCGCCGTCCTGCAGCGCCGTGCGTTCCGTCCGGGTCAGGACCACGCCGACCAGGACGACCCCGAAGACCCCGGAGATCTCACGGGCCGCGCTCACCAGGCCCGAAGCCATGCCGGTGCGCGTCGCGGGGACATCGGCGACGGAACGTACTGTCAGCGGAGTCGTCAGGGCGGACCCCGCGCCGATCAGGAGCAGCCCCGGCTGCAGATCCCAGTACTGCGCGTACAGCCCCGTCCCCGAGACCCACACGAGGCCGCCCGCGACCAGGACGAGTCCGCCGGCGATCGACCAGTGCGCCCCCACCGCCTTCGCCGCGCGCTCGGCGAACGGCGTCGTCACGAGCAGCGCGCCCGCCAGCGGCAGGAAGGCGAGCCCCGCCTTGGTGGGGGAGAAGCCGAGCACACGCTGGAGGTAGAGCGCGGTGAAGAAGAACACGCCGTTGACGCCGATGCCCCACAGCACCTGAGCGGCGGCGCCCCCGCTGAGCGAGCGGCTGCGCAGCAGACGCAGATCCACCAGGGGCAGGAACGTACGCGACTCGACGACGAGGAACGCGACCCCGGTGGCCGCCGAAAGCCACAGACAGAGCGGCACAGGCGGCGTGCTGAAGCTGTGCTCCCCGCCTTTGACCAGGCCGTACGTGAGGAGGAAGAGCGAGGTCGTGGACAGTGCGACGCCCGGCAGGTCGAGGAGCGGCAGCAGGCCGCGGCGCACGCGCGTGACGGTCCGGGGCACGGCGGGCACCAGCAGCAGGGCGAGGACACCGAAGGGGACGTTGAGCAGGAACACCCAGCTCCAGTCCCACCGTTCGGTGACGAAGCCGCCCACCACCGGCCCGAGCGCGAGCGCGACGGCGAGCGCCGCCGTCCACAGACCGACCGCCATGGCGCGCCTGCGGGCGGGCAGATCCGCGGCGACCACCGCGAGCGAGGCCGGGATGACGAGCGCCGCGCCCACACCCTGCACGGTGCGCGCCGCGATGAGCGTCCCGCCGCTGTCCGCGAGGGCGGCCGCCAGTGAGGCCACGGTGAACACGACGATCCCCGCCGCGAGGACCACCCGGCGGCCGAGCAGATCCGTGAGCCTGCCACCGGCCGGCAGGAGCGAGCCGAAGCTCAGGACGTAGCTGGTGGCCACCCACTCCAGGTCAGTGACGCTCAGACCGAGGTCACGCTGCACGGTGGGCAGCGCGACATTGATGACGGTGTTGTCGAGCGTCGTGATGAAACCCGCGAGGGCGAGCATCGCCAGCAGAGCGGTCAGCCTGCCACGGCCCACGTGCGGCTCCCCTCGGTCGCGATGCCGTTCCGCTGCGGGATTCTCCGGGCCCGTGACGGCCGTCGCTGCTGCCCGCGACGCCGAATCGGGTGCGGCGCCTTGTCAGTGAAGTGACAGAGGTTGTCAGACGATCTGTCAGCAGCCCGTCTTACTCATGGGTCACATCCGGGCGGAACCTGGTGCACCGCTCGTCCCGGTCCCTCACGACGCTCGTCCCGGTCCCCGCGAGGTCCGCCCCCCCCGGCCCCGCGCCGTCCAGTTGGAGCCGCCATGCCCACCACGCAGACCCTCCAGCCGCCCGAAGGCCCGCTGCTGATCGACCACTTGGCGCACTGGGCCGCCGCTCGGCCGCACCAACGTGCCTTCACCTACGTGGAGTTCCCCGAACCGTCGTCCCCCGGCCTGCACCACACCCTCGGCTGGCAGGGGCTCGACGTGCGGGCCCGCGCGATCGCCGGGCGGGTCGCGGCGATCGCGGGCCCCGGCGAGCGGGCGGCCCTGCTGCTTCCGCAGGGACTCGACTACGCGGCGGCGTTCCTCGGCTGCCTCTACGCCGGGGTGATCGCGGTTCCGCTGTTCGGCCCCGAACTGCCGGGACACGCAGGCAGGTTGGCGGCCGTCCTCGCCGACTGCGAGCCCGCCTGCGTGCTGGCCGACGCTGCGACGGCTCCCGGGGTCGAGCGGTTCATGGCCGGGCAAGGTCTGCCGCCGGTCCCCGTGCTCCTGGTGGACCGGCCGGGAGAGACGGCTGGGGCCGCCCTGCCCGAGCGGATCGAACCGGACGACATCGCCTACCTCCAGTACACCTCGGGCTCCACACGCAGCCCGGCGGGCGTCGTGATCAGCCACGCCAACGTGGTGGCCAACGCCCGCCAGGCCATCGACGCCTTCGCGGCCCACGCGGCGGGCAACACGACGGTCGGCTGGCTGCCGCTCTTCCACGACATGGGCCTCGTCCTGAGCGTGGCCGCACCCGTCGTCGGTGGTTTCCCCTCGGTCCTCATGGACCCGGTCGCCTTCTTGGAGCACCCGGTGCGCTGGCTGCGGCTGCTCGCCGCGTATCCCGGGACGATCAGCGCGGCGCCCAACTTCGCGTACGACTACTGCGCGAGCAGGGTCGACCGGGACGAGGCCGCCGAGCTGCGCCTCGACCGGGTCAAGGTCCTCATCAACGGCAGCGAACCCGTGCGCCCGGGCACCATCGACCGCTTCCGTGACGCGTTCGCCGACGCGGGACTCGCGCCGGCGGCGCACTGCCCGGCGTACGGCCTCGCCGAGGCCACCGTGTTCGTGACCACCGACACGTTCGACGCGCCGCCCACCGTCGTGGCATGCGATCCGCTCGCCCTGTCCGAAGGACGCCTGGACATGCGTGAGCCGACGGACCCGGACACGACGCACCTGGTCGCCTGTGGCACCCCGGCAGGGCAGGAGCTGCGCATCGCCGACCCGGCGACCGGGGCCGCACTGCGGCCGGGCGAGGTCGGCGAGATCATGCTGCGCGGCCCCAACATCGGCCTCAGCTACTGGAAGCGCAACGGTCTCTCGGAGGAGGTCTTCGGCTTCCGCCCACCCGGCGCCACCGGCGAGGAGGGCAAGGACAGCGAGGCGGGATGGCTGCGCACGGGCGATCTCGGCGCGCTCCACGACGGGCGGCTCTACGTCACCGGCCGGCTCAAGGACCTGATCATCGTGGACGGCCGCAACCACTACCCGCAGGACATCGAGGAGACCGTGCAGTCGTCCGTCGACCTCGTGCGCAGGGACCGGCTCGCGGCGTTCTGCGCCCCCTGGACGGGCACCGAGACCGATGTCCTGGTCGTCGTCGCCGAGCACCGGCGCGGCGCCGAACCCACGGAACAAGAGGTGCTCGCCGCGCTGCGCACCGCCACGGCCGCCGTCTCGGCCCGGCACGGACTGCGCCTCGCCGAACTCCTCCTCATCCCGCCGGGCTCACTGCCGAGGACGAGCAGCGGCAAGGTCGCCAGAGCCGCCGCCCGCAAGCGCCATCTGCTCGGCGACTTCGGCGCCTTCGGCGAGGGCGGCAGGAGCGGCGGGGAGGACACGCGATGAAGGAGGAGGGCCAGGCGGAGATCCGGGCCGCGATCGTCGAGAGCCTGAGCACCTGGTACGGCCTCGCGGCCGAGGAGATCGCGGACGACCGCCCGCTGGCGGAGCTGGGCCTCACCTCGCGCGACGCGGTCGTCCTGACGGCACGGCTCAGCGACCTGGCCGGCACCCGGCTGCCCGCGACGCTGCTCTGGGAGGCGTCGACGATCGGGGCGCTCACCGAGCGGGTGGCGCGCGGCGAACCGGAGCACGGAGGTGCGCCGTCGGAGCAGGCGGGCGCGGGTGCCTCGCCCGCGCGGGGTGACACGCCTGTGGCGGTCATCGGCGTCGGCTGCCGGCTGCCCGGCGCGGTCACCTCGCCCGCCGCCTTCTGGCGGCTTCTGAGCGAGGGCCGCGACGCCGTGGGTACGGTCGGCGACGACCGGTGGGCGTCCTTCGTCCGGGCGGGCAAGAGCTTGCCGGACGACCTCAGCCGGCACGGCGGCTTCCTCGGGGACGGCAGCATCGAGGGCGTGGCGGGCTTCGACGCCGAGTTCTTCGGCATCGGCGCGGACGAGGCCACCGCCATGGACCCCCAGCAGCGCATGCTCCTGGAGGTCACCCGCGAGGCCGTCGACCACGCGGCACTGCCCGTGCCGTCCCTCGCGGGCACCCGTACCGGGGTCTTCGTGGGCATCAGCGGCAACGAGTACGCCCATCTCACCACCGTGGACCCGGAGTCGGTCGGCGCCTGGACCCCGCCGGGCGCGGCCCTGAGCGTGGCCGCCAACCGCCTCTCCTACCTCCTCGACCTGCGCGGCCCGAGCATGGCCGTCGACACGGCGTGCTCCTCCTCGCTCGTCGCCGTGCACCACGCGGTACGCAGCCTTGGCGCGGGGGAGAGCGACATGGCGCTCGCCGCCGGAGTGAACCTGCTGCTCTCCCCTTCGGTGACGCTCGGCTTCCAGCGCGCGGGGGCGCTGGCCGCGGACGGGCGGTGCAAGGCGTTCGACGCGGCGGCCGACGGCATGGTGCGCGGCGAGGGCTGCGGAGTCGTCGTCCTCAAGCGCCTCGCGGACGCCGAACGCGACGGGGACCGCGTCCTCGCGGTCATCGAGTCCACCGCGGTCAACTCGGACGGCCGCTCCAACGGACTCACGGCCCCCAATGCCGATGCGCAGCGCACGCTCCTTGAGCAGTGCCACGCCGCTTCGCCCGCCTCGGTGGACTACGTCGAGGCACACGGCACCGGCACGGCTCTGGGCGACCCGATCGAGGCATCCGCGCTTTCGGCCGCGCTCGGCGCGGGGCGGGGGCGGGCCGCCGACCAGCCGCTGCTCATCGGCTCGGTGAAGACGAACATCGGTCATCTGGAGGCGGCGGCGGGCATCGCCGGGTTCATCAAGACGGTGCTCGCCCTGCACCACGACGAGATACCGCCCCACCTGCACTTCACCGCCCCGGGCCCGCACGCCGACCTCGACGCGCTCGGCCTGCGCGTCGTCACCGGGCCCGAACCGTGGCCCCGCTACTCGGGCACCGCACGCGCGGGCGTCTCGGCGTTCGGCTTCGGCGGCACGAACGCGCATGTCGTCCTCGCCGAACACCGTGTGCCGCGCGCCCCACGTACGGTGGCCGCCGGCGCGGCCGTGGCCCTGCTCGACGGCGTCACCGAGGACCGCGTCCGCGCGTACGCCGGGGAGCTGGCCCAGTGGCTCGCGGGACCGGACAGCCGCTCCGTCCGCCCCGCGGACCTGGCCCGCACCCTGTCCGGCCGCGTGGGACGGGGCCGCCACAAAGCGGCGGTCGTCGCCCGCGACCGGCAGGAGCTGACCACGGCACTGGCTCGTCTGGCCGGGCGGGAGCCCGACGGGCGGGTGGTCCTCGCGGCGCCCGCGCCCGGCGCGTCGTCGACCGGCCCCGGCGCCGTGTGGGTGTTCTCCGGATACGGGTCGCAGTGGCCCGGCATGGGCAGCGAACTCCTCGCCACCGAACCGGAGTTCGCAGCCGCCGTCGACCGCCTGGAGCCGTTGCTGCGTGACCTGGCCGGCATCTCGCTGCGGGACTGCATGGACCCCGGCGCCGATCTCTCCTCGCCCGCCGTCGTCATGCCCGCCCTCTACGGCATGCAGGTCGCCCTCGCCGAGCTGTGGAGGTCCTACGGCCTCGAACCCGCCGCAGTGATCGGCCACTCCATGGGAGAGATCGCCGCGGCCGTCGCCTGCGGCGCCCTCGACGCGGCCACCGGCGCGCGCGTCGTGGCGATCCGCTCGCGGCTCCTGGCCGGGCTCACGGGCGGCGCGATGGCGGTGGTGGACCGGCCCGGCGAGCACATCGAAGCCCTGGCCGCCGACTTCCGCACGCTCCAGGTCGCCGTGCACGCGTCACCCGCGCAGAGCGTGGTCACCGGCTCCGCCGACGATGTGCGCGGGCTCATCGACCACGTCACCGGGGAAGGCGGGTTCGCCCGCTCCCTGCGCGTCACCGGCGCCGGACACTCGCCCCATGTCGACGCGCTGCTCGGCGAGTTCGCCCGGGAGCTCGGCACCGTGCGCCACGCGCGGCCCGGCTGCCGCCGCTACTCCACCGTCCTCGCCGACCCGCGCGACCCGGCACCCTGTGACGCCGGCTACTGGGTCGCCAACCTGCGGCGTCCCGTCCGCTTCACGCAGGCGGTCCGCGCCGCCGCCGACGACGGCCACCGGCTGTTCGTCGAAGTGGCGCCGCATCCGACGCAGTTGCACCCGCTGACCGAGACGCTGCGCGAGGCGGACGCCGAGAACCCGCTGATCCTGCCGACCCTGCGCCGCGGCACCGACGACGCGCTCACCTTCCGCACGTCGCTGGCCACGCTGCTCGTACGAGGTGTCGGCGGGCCCGCGCCACTGCAGGAACTGCATCCCGGCGCACGCATCGCCGACGTTCCCACGCCGCGCTGGCGGCACCGCCGCTTCTGGGCGGGGGAGGCGCCCGGCCCGCAGGAGATGCCACGCCACGCACCGGCCCCCGCCCGCCTCACGGGTCCGCTCGACCGTCTGCGCGGCTGTGTGGCCGACGTCATGGGCTACACCCCCGACCGCATCGACGCCGACACCCCCCTCACCGACCTGGGACTCGATTCGCTCAGCGCGGCGCGCATCCGGACCGCGGTGGAGCGGGAGTTCGGGGTGGAACTGGAGCCGGGGGTGCTGCTGCGGCAGGCGACACTGCGAGGGGTCGCGGAGCTGCTGCCGCAGGGGCGTGGAGGGGCCTTCCGGGAGGCGAGGGAAGAACCCAGGGCGAGGCGTGGGCAGGGCCCCTTCCGCGTGCTGGCCGACACGGGGCACGGCACCCCCCTGTTCCTGGCGCACGCCGCGGGCGGCACCTCCGAGGTGTACGCCCGTCTCGCCGAGCGCCTGTCCGGCTCCCGCCCCGTGTACGGCTTCGACCGGCTGACGACCCCGGAGGATGTCGAGCCCCGTGCGGCGGAGTTCGCGGAGCGTATCCGCACCCTGTGCCCCAACGGGCCCTGGCTGCTCGGAGGTTGGTCCTACGGCGGGCTGCTGGCCCAGGAGGCGGCGAGGCTCCTCACGCCGCACGGCACCGTCCGCGCCCTGGTGCTCCTCGACTCCGTGCTGCCTCTGCCCGTGCCCCCGGGCCTGACCCCGGTGGCGGAAGCGCACCGCCGCTACGCCGGCTTCGCCACCTACATCGCCCGCACCTATCACGCCGAACTCGCCCTGCCTTACGAGGAGTTGGCGCGCCGGGACGACGCCGAGCAGATCGCCCTCGTGATGAAACTCCTGGAACAGGCCGTCGGCCTCCCCCAAGCGGTCCTCGACCATCAGCGCACCTCGGCCCTCGACCTGCGCAGCGGCGAACGCCACAGGCCAGGACCGTACGCGGGCCGGACCCTGCTCTACCGGGCGACCGAACCGGCCCCGCACACCGTGCGCGACGCACGGTACGAGCGGGACGACCAAGGTCTCGGGTGGGACGCCCATTGCGCCGACCTCACGGTGACCCCGCTGCCGGGACACCACCTCGCCCTGCTCGACCCGCCGGTCGTGGACACCCTCGCGGAGTTCCTGACCCGCGACCTGCGCGACGCCTGACCGTTCGCACGTGCACCCGCCCACCTACCCGCTCGCCCGAGGAGAGGACCACCCCATGCCGCAGAAGCACCGCAGACCACGCAAGAAGCGTGCCGCCCTGGCCGCGGTCGCCGCGCTCCTCGCCACCGGCGGAGCCCTTGGCACCTCCACCGCCCTGGGGGCGCCCACCGCGGCACCGGCGGCAGTCCGAGCCGCCGAGATCCCGCGCGTCGTCGGCGAGCAGTGGATCGACTCCCGCACCGTCGACCTCACCGTGGACTCACCCGCCGTGGGCAAGCAGCTCCCCGTACGCGTCATCCTGCCGGCCCGCTTCAAGGAACAGCCCGACCGCACCTGGCCCGTGCTCTACCTCCTGCAGGGCGCCCACGACGACTACACCTCCTGGACCCGTGAGACAGACGTCGAGGAGTTCATGGCCGACAAGGACGTCATCACCGTCATCCCGGCGTCGGGCCCCACCGGCATCCCCACCGACTGGTGGAACCACGGCAGCCCCACGGCCCCCGACTACGAGACCTTCCAGGTCGAGGAGTTGACGGGAGTTCTGCGCGACGCCTACCGGGCCAACGGCACCCGCGCCGTCGCCGGAGTCTCCACCGGTGGCTACGGCGCCATGGCGTTCGCCGCCCGGCACCCCGGTACCTTCGGCGCGGCAGCCTCGTACAGCGGCGTCCTGGACACCACGGCCCTCGGCATGCCGACGGTGATGAGCGCCATCGTCGCCCGGGAGCTGCAGCTGCCCTCCGCCCTGTGGGGCAGCCCCTTCCTGCACCGCGAGAACTGGAACCGGCACAACCCCGCCGCCCTCGCCAAGCACCTGGCCGGGACCCGGCTCTACGTCTCGCAGGGCAGCGGCGTCCCCAGCAGCGACTTCGGCAACCTCGAGGGCGCGATCCTGGAGGGCACGCTATGGAACCAGGCGCACGCGTTCGCGCGGCAGTTGGACCGCGCCGGTGTCCCGGCGACGGTCAACTTCTACCGCGGCGGCTCCCACGCCTGGCCGTCCTGGCAGCGGGAGTTCAAGGCTTCCTGGCCGACGCTGGCGGCGGGCCTTGGGCTTCCCGCGCGGGCGTCCTGACGTCGGCGGAGATGCGGGCGAGCCGCCGCTCGTCGGGCCACCGCACCGCGCTCGCCCACGAGGCCAGCTCGAAGAGGCGGATCAGCCGGGCGCTGGAGTCGAGCTGCCCGCGCAGCACTCCGTGGCGGGCGGATGTCGGGTCGGCGTGATGGAGGTTGTGCCAGGACTCGCCGCCGGAGAGCGGCGCGAGCCACCAGACGTTCCCCGAGCGGTCCCGGACCCGGAAGGGACGGTCCCCGCTGATGTGGCAGATCGAGTTGATCGACCAGGTGACGTGATGGAGCAGACCGATGCGGACGAGACCCGCCCAGAAGAAGGCGGACCAGGCGGCGCCGGAGTCCCAGGCGCCCGCACCCCACAGGCCGCCCACCACCGCGGGCGCGCCGAACGAGAACAGCACGATCAGCGGCTGCCAGCGCGCCACCAGGACCAGGTCGCGGTCGGCGAGGAGGTCGGGGACGTAACTGCGCTGGTCCGTCTTGTCGTTGTTGAAGGTCCAGCCGACGTGCGCCCAGACCATGCCCTTGAGCAGGGCGCGTACGGAGGTCCCGAACCGCCAGGGGGAGTGCGGGTCCCCCGGCCGGTCCGCGAACCGGTGGTGGCGGCGGTGATCGGCGCACCAGGTGATCGCATCGCCCTCGACGGCCAGCGTCCCGGCCACCGCGAGCGCGATCTTGAGGGGCCGGGCGGCCTTGAACGCCCTGTGCGTGAACAGGCGGTGGTAGCCGATGGTGATGCCGTGAACGGCGACGGCGTACATCACCGCCCCGATCACCAGGTCGTGCCAGGTGACCCCCCACCCCCACAGCACGACGACGGACGCGATCACCGCGACAAAGGGAATTCCGACGAACACCCCCACGACGACCCGGTCCGCTGTGCCCATCCGTTCGCCCCGAGCGGCCTTCACGCTCTCTTCTTCCATGAGCTTTTCTCACCTTTCAGTGCGGGTGAGCCGGACATTAGCGACGGAATTACTAAGACCTCTACTCGGAAAGTGATGACAAGGCGAGGGGTGGCTTAGCGATCCCGGTGAATTGCGGCCGATCCGCTTGTGGAGTGCGGGTGTTCCGCGCACTGTATGGACCCACAGGACAACTGCCGTTGGACAACTGTGCCGAAGGAGGAACCTCATGGATGTGCTCGCAGAGGCGGTCGTAGCGGGAGCCGGGGCGGACGAACTGCGCCGGCTTCCCGTGCCCGCCGAATTCACCGCCGCGCATCTGCGGAGGGAGGACGTGGAGAGTTTCACGGGGGTCGCGGACAAGGATGTCCGAAAGACACTTCATGTCGGCCCGGTGCCGATGCCGGAACTCGCCCCGGACGAAGTCCTGGTGGCCGTCATGGCGAGCGGGATAAATTACAACACCGTGTGGTCGGCGATGTTCGAGCCGTTATCCACGTTCTCCTTTCTGCGGCATTTCGGCGCGAAAGGAGGATGGGCGGAGCGGCACGACCAGCCCTATCACGTGGTGGGTTCGGACGCGGCCGGTGTCATCGTCCGCACGGGGGCCGGGGTGCGCCGCTGGACCATCGGCGACGAGGTCGTGGTCAGCCCCGCCTACGTGGACGACGAGGAACCGGCGACCCACGCCGACGGCATGCTGGGCGACGCGCAGCTGGCCTGGGGCTTCGAGACCAACTTCGGCGGCCTCGCCCACTACTGCGTGGCCCGCGCCAGCCAACTCCTGCGCAAGTCGGACCGGTTGACCTGGGAGGAGGCGGCGGCGAGTCCGCTGTGCGCGGGCACCGCCTACCGCATGCTGGTCAGTGACCGCGGCGCGCGGATGACCCAGGGCGACGTCGTGCTGATCTGGGGCGCGGCGGGTGGCCTCGGCGCGTACGCGGCGCAGCTCGTCCGCAACGGCGGTGGCATCGCGGTGGGCGTGGTCGGCAGCGAGGAGAAGGCGGAACGCGCCCGTGCCTACGGCTGTCACGCGGTGATCAACCGCGCGGAGATCGGGCTGACCGGCACCGCTCCGGCCGATCCGGCGGCGGTCGGCAAGAGGCTCGGCAAGCGGATCCGCGCCGCGGTGGGGGAGGACCCGCACATCGTGTTCGAGCACGTGGGGCGTGCGACCTTCGGGGTCTCCGTCTTCGTGGTCCGCCGGGGCGGCGCCGTCGTCACCTGCGGATCGAGCACCGGCTATCTGCACGAGTTCGACAACCGCTACCTCTGGATGCGCCTCAAGCGCGTCATCGGCAGCCACGGCGCCAATCTCCAGGAACAGGCCGCGGTGGCCCGCCTCCTCGACCTCGGTCACATCCGGCCGGCCCTGTCGGTGACGTACGACCTCGAGGACACCGCCGAGGCCACCCGCCTCGTCCAGACGAACCGCCACACGGGAAAGGTCGGCGTGCTCGCGCTCGCGCCGAGGACCGGTCTCGGGAGGCGGAACGCCGTCCTGACGTGAGCCGGGGCGGGCCCTCCCGTCCGGCGGAAGGGCCCGTCCCGCGCGTGGTGCGCTCAGCGCACCGTCACGAAGACGACGGGCGAGATGGCGCGGCCGCCCACGATGCGCAGGGCGTTGCGGCCCTTGAGGCCGAGCTTGACCCGCATCTTGTAGGTCCCGTTGCGCGCGGTGTACACCGAAGCGGGCAGCGACACCCAGCGCTTGCCCTGCCTCTGCTGCAGCGTGACGCGCGTACCGGCCTTCATGTAGCGGCCGACTCCGTAGATGTAGAAGTTCTGCCACGCGCGCACCTTGGCCGTGGTCGACTTCGCCGTCAGTGTGGGACGCGGGGCCGCGGTCGCGGCGGCTCCGGGTGCGGGAGAGGTGTGCGGGCTCACGGCGCCGGCACCGGCCGCGGGGCCCGCCAGAACGGCCAGAGCCGCGATTCCCGCCACCGTCGTGTACTTCATCGACGTGTACTTCAGCTTCAACCGGTTCACGGTCAACTTCATGTCTCCATCTGTCCGTTGAATTCCGCTCGGACCCGGCTGCGCGGGGGCTCGCTTCCTGGTCGAACCATGTGTAGACCGCGGGAAGATGAACGAATCAGATGAAGAGGCGTCTTTTGTGTAATTTGACCCAAGTGCGTCACGCGCCCGGTGGATCCCACCCGCACGGCGGTGTCCACTCGACCGCGCCGATCGATGGGCCGTGTTCGATCGCGGTGATCAGCTGATGGACCGAGGCGGCGCCGAGCGGCCCGGCGACGGAGACGACTCCGGCGAGAGCCTTGTGCGCCCGGCGCCAGGCCCTGCTGTGCCGACCGCGCAGATGCTCGACGAGGGCGTGGGCGTACTGCGTCATGGAGCGCGCCCATATGTCGTGCCGCGTCTGTGTGCCGGCCGAGGCGCGGCGGACGCTGTGCAGGGCGTCGGCCGGGCGGACGCGCGCCTGTGCCACGGCGAGCCCGGCCCAGCTGACCGCGGCGGGCGGGCCGTGGTCGGCGTGGACGGGGACGGTGTGCGCGGCCTCCCGCAAGTGTTCGATGGCGCGTTCCGTCTCGCCGTCGCGCAACGCGATGACGCCTTGTACGTGGGCGACCCTGCCGATGGTCGCGTCGTCCCCGCAGAGCATGGCGGCCCGCCACGCCTGGCCGAGAAGTTCCTCGGCCTCCGGCGCGCCCGTGCAGGCCGCGAGCCAGCCGGCCAGCCACAGGGCCTGGCCGCGGCCAACGGTGTCCGCGGGCCCGAGCGGCAGCAGCCGCCGCAGATGCTCGCGCCCCTCGGCGGCGTGTCCGCAGACCGCCCACCAGAACCACAGGTCCACGACCATGCCGAGGGCGGTCGCACCCCGGTCGGCGCTGTCCGGACCCCACTCGAGGGCGGCCCGGAGGTTCGGCTCCTCGTCGCGCAGCAGCAGGGTCGCCTGCTCGTGCCGTCCGGTGGACCACAGCTGGTGGGCGGTGGAGGCGACGGTGCGGTACCAGTCGAGGTGGCGGGCTGCCGCCGCGGCGTACTCGCCCGCGGATTCCAGGCGTTCGGCGCCGAAGCCGCGGGCCGCCGCGGGCAGCCGGTAGCGGGGCTGGAGCACGCCGCCGGGGTCACGCACCGGTTCCAGCACCGAGGCCAGGGCGAGGCGGGCCAGGCAGGACGCCACCCGCGCCGGGTCGAGTCCGCCGCCCGCGCAGACATGAACGGCGGCGTCCTCGTCGAACTCGCCCGGGAAGACGCTGAGCCGCGCCCAGACGCTGCGCTCGTCCCGGCCGCACAGCGCGTAACTCGCGCCCACGGCGGCCCGCAAGGACCGGTGGCGCCGTATGGGCGCCTCCGGCCTGCCGAGCCAGCCCTGGGTGAGCCGCAGCATGTGCGCGAGCCGCGCCGGGGGATGCAGGACGGTCTGCGCCGCGGCGAGCTCCACCGCGAGCGGTACGCCTTCGAGCCGCGCGCAGATGTCACCCACGGCGCGCAGTTCCGCTGCGTCGGGTGCGGGCGGGGGGTCCGGGTCGGCGCCCGGGGCCGGTGGCGTGTCCGTCCGGTGCCGGGCTCCGTGCGCACGCTCGATGAACAGCTCCACCGCGGGGCCCGGTTCCTCCTCCGTGCCGGGTGCGCCGACAGGGAGCGGCCTGAGGTGCAGCACCAACTCCTGTCCCAGGCCCAGCGGCTGCCGCCCCGTGGCCAGGACGCGCACCCCCGGCGCTCGCTCCAGCAACGACTGCACGAGCCGTACGCACTCATCACGTACGGGATCGAAGTCGTCCAGGACGACGAGCACCCGGTGATCCTGAAGCCGCGCGATGAGCTCCGTTTCACCGGCTCCGTCCCGGACCCCCGTGCTCTGCCCGCCTCGGGCAGCGGGCGTGACGGGTGTGTCTGTGACCGTGACCGGCACCCCGCCCGGCTCCCCGTCCATGGCCTCGACCAGCGCCCGTGCCACCGACTGCCCCCGCGCGGGGCCGCCGTCCCACCAGCGCACGACGACCACGCTGTCCGTCAGTTGGCTGCCCACCGCCGCCGCGGCGTGCGCGGCGAGGGCGCTCTTGCCGACACCCGGCCCGCCCGTCACCGTCACCAGCCTGCTGCGGGCCAGCAGGCGGCGAACTCCCGCCAGCTCGTCGGCCCGGCCCAGCAGGCCACCCCCGCGCACACGCACTCGCCCTGTCATCCCCTTCATGCCCGGGCCCTCCCGTGTCGCGAGCCTGCCGCCCGCCGCACGCCACACTCGCCCTGCAGAATCGTCTCTGCAATGAATTCGACAGATCCTCTAACTCCGTGTCCCGATCTGGGTTACGGGGCGAAGGTCCGGGCGGCCGCTCAGGCAGATCGGCCGTTACCGGCGTCCTTCCCACGTGACCAAGAACGAGCCGGCGCTGCCGGCCCACCAGATGCCGACGCCGGCGGGACCGGGGCAGGAGCGGCTTTCCGCGGGGGAGACCTGGCGGGCGCTGTACCGCTACTTCCGCCCGCACCGCTGGATCGTCGCGCTCGGCGCCCTGTGCACGCTGATCGGCGCCGCGACCGGCCTCGCCCAGCCGCTCGCCGCGAAAGCCCTGGTGGACCGGCTCGGCAGCGACGACTCGATCACCGGGATCATCGTCCTGCTCACCGCGCTCGTGGTGCTGGGCACCGCCATCGAGTCCATCGGCGCCTACGTCCTTGAGCGCACCGCCGAATCCGTGGTCCTCGCGGCCCGGCGCACCCTGATCGGACGGCTCCTTCGACTGCGCCTGCCGGAGGTGGAGCGCACCCAGCCCGGCGACCTGATGTCCCGGATCACCTCGGACACGACGCTGCTGCGCGCGGTCACCACCCAGTCCGTGGTGTCCGCCGTCGCGGGCGGGCTCACCTTCATCGCGACGATCGTGATGATGGGCCTCATGGACATCGTCCTGCTCGGCGTCACCCTCGGTGTGATCGTGCTCATCGGCGGCGTGGTGGCCCTGGTGATGCCGAAGATCGCGCGGGCGACCGAGCGGGCGCAGGAAGCGGTCGGCACGATCTCGACCGCGCTGGAGCGGGCGTTCGGCGCGTTCCGCACGCTCAAGGCGTCGGGCGCCGAGGAGCGCGAGACGGCCGCCGTGCACGCCGCCGCGCAGGAGGCCTGGCGGCACGGGGTGCGTTCCGCCAAGTGGCAGGCGGTGGCGTGGAGTTCGGTCGGCTTCGCGGTGCAGGTCTCCTTCCTCGCCGTCCTCGGCATCGGTGGCGCCCGCGTCGCGTCCGGCGCCATCTCGGTCTCGACGCTCGTGGCCTTCCTGCTCTTCCTCTTCTATCTGATCGACCCGGTCTCCCGGCTCGTCGAGGGCGTCTCGCAGTACCAGGTCGGCTCCGCGGCCATCGCGCGGATCGTACGGGCCGAGCGCCTGGAGACGGAGGACGCCACCGCGCCCGCCGCGGACGCGGGGCGGCACGGTCCCGCCGCCGTCACCTTCGACGACGTGACCTTCCGCTACCGGGAGTCCCTGCCGTACGTCCATCACGGCGTGAGCTTCGACATCCCGGGCCCCGGCATGACCGCCTTCGTCGGCCCTTCGGGCGCGGGCAAGACCACCGTCTTCGGGCTGCTCGAGCGGTTCTACGACGCCACGGGCGGCCGTGTGCTGGTCGACGGCCGCGATGTGCGGGAGTGGTCACTGGCCGAACTGCGCTCCGTCATCGGCTATGTGGAGCAGGACGCGCCCGTTCTCGCGGGCACCCTGCGCGAGAACCTCCTCTTCGGGGCGCCCGGCGCGAGCGACGACGAGATAAGGGACGTCCTGGTGCGCGCGCGGCTCGACGCACTCGTCGACCGCCTGCCGGACGGTCTGGAGACGCTGGTCGGGCACCGTGGCTCCCAGCTGTCCGGCGGCGAACGCCAGCGTGTGGCCATCGCGAGGGCGCTCCTGCGCAGGCCGCGCCTTCTCCTCCTCGACGAGGCGACCTCGCAGCTCGACGCGGTGAACGAACTGGCCCTGCGTGACGTGGTCGCCGAGGTCTCCCGTGAGGTGACGGTCCTCGTCGTGGCGCACCGCCTGTCGACGGTGACGCTGGCCGACCGGATCGTGGTGATGGACGCGGGGCGGGTCCGCGCGTCCGGCACCCACGAGGAGTTGGTGGCAGCCGACCCGCTGTACGGGGAGCTGGCGGCGACACAGTTCCTCGCCACGTCGGCGTGAGCGCACGGCCACCGAAAAGGGCTGGCCCGGACATGACATTCAGGATTGGATGGCGGGCATGACCAGCGGACGCAGACGTGCGGAACTGTTCGTGGACGAGGAGCAGGACGGCCGACTGGCCGGACCCACCACCGGCGACGAGCGACGCATGCTCGTCGAGTTCCTCGCGGCCCAGCGCACGACACTGGAGCTGAAGTGCGCGGGCCTGGAGAGCGAGTTGGCCCTGCGGTCCGTGGAGCCCTCCACACTCTCGCTGCTCGGTCTCGTCCGGCACCTCGCCGATGTGGAGCGCCGCTGGTTCCGGCGCGTGCTCGCCGGCCGGGAAGCGCCGCTCCTCTTCGGCTCCGACGCGAACCCCGACCAGGACTTCGACGGCGCGGTCCCCGATCCGGCCGTCATCGCCGCCGCGTGGGAGGCCTGGCGTGCCGAGGTGGCGTTCGCCGACCGCCTGGTCGCCGAAGCGCCCGATCTCGACATCGCGGGCGAGGACGGATGGCGCGGAACGGTGTCGCTGCGCTGGGTCCTCATCCACATGATCGAGGAGTACGCCCGGCACAACGGCCACGCCGACCTGCTCCGCGAGCGGATCGACGGCGCGATCGGCGTGTAGCCAAGACCCCGGGCGGCAACGGCGACGATCGCTGCGTGCATGCGGGCGAGATCCCGGTCAGGCAGGCGAGGACGGTGACGTCACCAGCCGGGTGACGAGGTCGTGCCACCCGGCGTCCACGCGGTCGAGCGGCATGCCGCGCTCGACGGTGAGGTGGTGCACGAGGACGCCGTCGATCGATCCGAGCAGGGTGTGCGCGAGGAGTTCGGCGTCGCCCGCGACGCCCGCCTGGCGCAGCAGCATCGTGACGTGCGTGAGTCGCAGGCGGTTCGCCGGGACGGCGTAGGTGCGCAGCGGGTCGGTCCGCGAGGACAGGATCAGTTCGTGGTGGTCGCGCTCGTGGCGGATCAGGGCGGGCCCGAACGCGTGCAGGCGCTCCAGGGCCGGGGCGTCGGGGCCCAGCGGGGCGGGCCCGGAGAGGAAGGCGGCCTGGAGCTGCTGCTCGCTGTGGTCGAGCAGGGCGACCAGGAGCCCGGTGCGGTCGCCGAAGCGCCGGAAGACGGTCCCCTTGCCGACCCCCGCCGCCGTGGCCACCGCGTCCATGGTCAGCTGCGCGGCGCCGCACCCCGCCATCAGCTGTGAGGCGGCCTCGAGGAGCCGTGTGCGGTTGCGCGCCGCGTCGGCCCTGAGCGACGGCGGCTCGCCCACCGGGGTGAGGGCGAGCTCGGTCGACCCGCCCGCTCTGTCGGGCGAGGGGAGGGGCGGGAGAGCGGAGCCGGTCATGCGTCCAGCGTAGCGCCCCGAGCCGCTAAGTGGACCGCGGTCCGGATCGGTGGTACAAATTTAAACGGACCCCGGTCCGCTTGATTCGTAGCCCCCTTGTGAGTCCCGCCCCACTTTTCAGGAGTTCCGCCATGTCTGTACGCATCGTCGCCCTCGTCGGCAGCCTCCGCGCCGGCTCGCACAACCGCCAGCTCGCCGAGGCCGCCGCCAAGCACGCGCCCGCCGGTGTGGACGTCGAGCTGTTCGAGGGTCTTGCGGACGTGCCGTTCTACAACGAGGACGTCGACGTCGAGGGCAGCCTCCCGGCCGCCGCGGCACGCCTGCGCGAGGTGGCGGGGAGCGCCGACGCCTTCCTCCTCTTCTCGCCGGAGTACAACGGCACCATGCCCGCCGTGCTCAAGAACGCGATCGACTGGCTGTCCCGCCCGTTCGGCGCCGGTGCCCTCTCCGGCAAGCCGGTGGCCGTCGTCGGCACCGCCTTCGGCCAGTACGGCGGCGTGTGGGCGCAGGACGACGCGCGCAAGGCCGCGGGCATCGCGGGCGGCGTGGTCGTGGAGGACGTCAAGCTGTCCATCCCCGCCTCCCTGACCCGCTTCGCCGAGACCCACCCGGCCGACGACACCGAGGTGGCCACGGCCCTCACCGAGGTCGTCGGCCGCCTCACCCAGCAGGCCGCGCCCGCCGCCGCCTGACGCGCACGCGGCGCCCGGCCGGGCCGGTCCCGGCCGGGCTACGCGCAGTCGACGCGGTAGGTGTTCGGACGGTCCGGGCAGGTGAGGCACTCGAAGAGGTAGACCCCGCCCATGTCGCCGAACATCATCCCCGCGTGCTCGTGGTGTACCTCGCGGTCCTCGACAGGTGTCCAGGCCCGCGAGGATTCGGCATCGCCTTCGCCGCTCTCGAACGTCAGCAGATGTTCCATCGGCCGCCCGCACCGCGCGCAGGCCGCGGGCTGCGGGTCCTGGCCCCAGCCGGGATAGCCGCCCAGCTTCGTGCCCGGCGCGGTGGAGAGGTGGTACTGGTAGTCCCAGCCCGTCTCCTTCTCCACCTGCTCGAACCGCCCCTCCAGGGCATCCCACACCGTGGCCGCGAGGTCCCAGCTCGGGTACTCCGTCACCCGTTCCGGATGTACGGCGCAGGGGCGCGGCACGTAGTGCGCGTGCCGCTCCGCGGGCACCGGCGGAGCGTCGAGCACCTGCCGCACCTCGGCCGCCGCCCGCCAGTGGATGCGGGGCATGACCCACGGGCCGTCGCTGTGCCGCCGCGGGCACCACAGCACCTGGAGCACGTCGCATTCCTGGGGGAAGGCGACGACGTCCGGCACGTCGGCCCGGTAGATCTGCGCGACGGCCACCATCGGCGCCCCGCCGTGCTCGTCGCACACCGGCCATGGTTCCCGCGCGGGCCAGAGCAAGGGACCGCCGACGGAACTCTCGAGACACGTCGGTTCGCCCGCACGCGGGTGCAGCCGCACCGCCTCCTTCTTGAAGCGCACGACCTCGGGGAAGAGCCGCTCCACGTCCAAGGGGCGCGGCGGCGTGCGGCGGGTCATGCGCCGAGGCTACCTGTGGCCGGGAAAACCGTTTCCACGGCGGCGTGGCCGACGGGTAGCCTGCCGACACCGCCCACCCCTTGGAGAGTTGAGATGGTCGGTTGCCGAAGCGCGCGTTGACGTCGTGGGTCGTGATGACCCGTCATCGCGTGCTGCCCGTGAGCTGTGGCACCGCGTCACCTTCTCTGCCTCAAGGGGCTCTCTGTGCCGTCCGCTCCTCGTGACGTTTCCGCGCGCCATCGGTCCAGCCCGTGGCGTGACGCCGACTTCCGCAGACTCTGGTCGGGGCAGACCGCCTCGCAGCTCGGGGCGCAGGCCGGTCAGGTGACGCTGCCGCTCGTGGCCGTGCTGGCGCTCGACGTCGGCGCCGGTCAGCTCGGCGCCCTGCGCGCGGTGGAGCAGGCGCCGATCCTGCTCTTCTCGCTCTTCGCCGGGGCGTGGGTGGACCGGCGCCGCGCTCGCGACGTGATGGTCGTCGCGGACCTCGGGCGGGCCCTCGCGCTTGCCGCGGTCCCCCTCGCGTACCTGCTGGGAGTGCTCGGGATCCCGGCGCTGCTCGTGGTCGCCTTCCTCGTCGGCTTCCTCAGCGTGTTCTTCGACGTCGCCTATCAGGCGTCGCTGGTACGGCTGTTGCGGCGCGACCAGTTGCTGCGCGGCAACAGTGCGCTCGAAGGCAGCAGATCCGCCGCACAGATCGGGGGACCGGCGCTCGGCGGCGCCCTGGTGTCACTGTTCTCCGCGCCGGTCGCCACCCTGGCCGCCGCGTTCTCCTTCGCGGTGTCCTTCGTGTCGATCCGCCGCATCCGCCGCCAGGAGGTGCTGCCTCCGCGAGCTCCGTCCGAGCGACCTCCGCGCGTCCGGCGGCAGATCCAAGAAGGTCTCCGCTTCGTCGTCGGCCATCCGTCGCTGCGGTCCGTGGGCATCGCCTCGGCCCTCTTCCAGTTCTCGTTCGCGGCCGTCATGACCGTCTACCTGCTCTTCCTGCCGCGCGAACTGCACCTGTCGGGCATGGCGGTCGGCCTGACGCTCGCCGCCACGGGGCCGGGCGCGGTGGTGGGTTCGCTGCTCGCGGCGAGGCTTCCGGAGAGATTCGGATACGGCAGGGTCGTGGTGGCCTCGGCGGTACTCGCCGACGGCGTGATGCTCGTCGTGCCGGCCCTGCACGGATCCACGACCGTCACCATCGGCGCGCTCATGGCGATCAACTTCGTCTTCGGTGTCTTCGGCCAGCTGGTCAACGTCACGCTCATGGCCGTACGACAGGCCATCACGCCCCTGCCGATGCAAGGACGCGTCGTCGCGACCATCAACTTCGTCGGCATGGGCCTGACGCCCGTCGGATCACTGCTGGGCGGGTTCCTGGCCGGTGCGTGGGGCCTGCGCACGAGTCTGCTCCTGACCGCCGTCTGCCTGGCGCTGTCCCCGCTGTTCATGGCCTTGTCACCGCTGGCACGCCTGGGGCGCCGGCTTCCGGAGGAGGACGGTTTCCCGCAGGAGGACGGCCTCCCGGGAGAGCGGCCGGCGCCCTAGATTGGCCCATATGTACTCGACACAGGTGTCCGGGCACGTGAACGCCCCTCGTGCGGCCGTCTACCGGGCGCTGCTTGACGCGGACGCGATCGCGCGCTGGCGCGTCCCGGACGGCATGAGCAGTCATGTGCACGCCTTCGATGCCCGTGAAGGCGGACGCTTCCGCGTCTCGCTCACCTACGACGGGCAGTCGGGCACCGGTAAGTCCGCCTCGCACACCGACACCTACCACGGCCACTTCGCGAAGCTCGTACCCGACGAGCAGGTGGTCGAGGTGCTCGCGTTCGAGACCGAGGACCCCGGCCTGGGCGGCACGATGACGATGACGACCACGCTCACCGACACGGCCGGTGGCGGAACCGACGTCCTGGTCCTGCACGAGGGGATCCCCGACAGCGTTCCCGCCGCCGACAACGAGACCGGGACGCGCATGGCGCTGGCGAACCTCGCCCGGCTCGTCGAGAAGACGCGGTAGCGGATCAGCCCGCACGCGGAGCGGTCGCGCCGGGCAGGGCCGCCGCCAGGGTCACGGCGGCGAGCAGCACGAGCGCGGGCGCCAGCGCGGCGACCGTGCCGTGGTGGATCTGCAGCAGCCCGCCCACGAGGGCACCGGCGAACATCGCGGCGACGGACACGGACCTGCGTACGGACGCCGGACCGAGCCGGTCGGAGGCCAGACCGGTCAGGGTGCGCGTGAGGACGGTGGTGGTCAGGTCGGGCACGGCGAGCTTGCCGACCACCGCGTTCTGCACCCCCATGCCGAGCGCGAGCAACACGATCAGGGCGTGCCTGGCATCGGCCACGAGATCGAGCAGCAGAGCCGCCGCCACCAGCACGGCGTGCGCACCGACGAGGAGCGCGAACAGGCGCAGCGGCCGCGCGACCCGTGGCGCGATCCGCCCGCCCGTCCACGCGCCCGCCACGAACGCGCCGACCGCGAGGAGCGACGCGGTCGCCGAGAGCTGCACGTCACCGGCGAGCGCGAAGCCCAGAAAGACCACGTTGCCGGTCATGTTGGCCACGAAGACACGGTCGAGGCCCAGATAACTGACGGCGTCGACCAGGCCCGTGACGAAGGTCAGCACGACGAGGAGCGGGGGCAGCACGCCGTGGTGACCCTCGGTGTCGGGGAAGAGGAGGACGGCCGCCCGGGCGAGCAATGAGTTCATACCGTCTCTTCGGCAGGCAAGGCCCCCCGCCCGACCCGCGTGCGGCTGCCGCTCACCGCCTCCAGGCCCGGCGGATGTCACCGCGCGGATCTTCCTGAACCGTCCAGCGGCGGCCGATGACCGTCGTGATCCGGCGACGGGTGTCGTACGGAGCCCAGCCGGGATCGCCGTCGCGGGCGAAGCGGATCCAGGCGGCGTGCATGCGGGGAGCCAGGTCGGCAGGAGGCCCTTCCGGGCCGAACAGGGCGTTGAGGCCGCGTAGTTGGGCCAGTTGGTCCGGGTCGAGTCCGAAGGCGAAGGGGAGCTCCATCGTGTGGGTGGCCCCGAGCAGTCCGTCGAAGGCATGGGAGCGCCAGTCGAACCGGTAGCCGTACGTGGCACCGGACGACCGTTCGGCGTGCGCGTCGGCCAGCGCCCAGCTCCCCTTGCCGAACAGTGCGTCGCCCATGACGGCCGCGCGCAGCCGGCCGGGGGAGGCGCCGGGGTGCGCGGCGCGGTAGGTGTCGACGAGTAGGTCCGGCTCCGGGTGGGAGAGGCGGGCGGCGGCATGGACGTCGGCGGTCGTCGAGTGGGCGTAGGCGCCGGAGGGGACGAGGTAGAGGTTGCCCTCATCCGCGTTGGTGCCGATGAGGAGATCGATGTCGGCGCTCCCGGCTCCGGCGGCGACGGCGGCCGCGGGCTGACGGTCCGCCACCACGCTGAACGGACTGAGCCCGATCAGCGGGTCGTACGCGGTCGGGGTCCGCAGGTCGATCCCGCCGAGACCGGCCATGGCGTCGACCAGACGCGCGTCGGGGACGGCTTCGAAGGCCTCGGCTCGGGGCGCGATGCCCAGGGCCGCGGCTGCCGCCTTCGTCACACGGGCTGCCTGTTCGGGCGAGAATGCGCCGAGGCCGCTGCCGCTCTGCACGATGGCCCGCCGCACGAGCCCCCTGCTCTCCGGGGCGGCGATGACGGCCCCCGTGAGGGTGGCGCCGGCGGACTGGCCGAACAGCGTCACCTGGTCGGGGTCGCCGCCGAACGCGGCGATGTTCTCCCCGATCCAGCGCAGCGCGGCGAGGACGTCCAGGAGGCCGCGGTTGCGCGGTGCTCCCGGCAGGTCGAGGAAGCCGCTGATCCCCAGGCGGTAGTTGACGGTCACCAGGACGACACCGCTGCGCGCGAAGGCGTTGCCGTCGTACAGGCCGGCGCGGGTCGAACCCGCCGTGAAGCCTCCGCCGTGCACGAAGACCATCACCGGCAGGGCCGCCTGGCGGTGGCGGACGGGGCGCTCGGGGGTCCATATGTCGAGGGTGAGGTAGTCTTCCCCGGGGACCCAACCGGGGCCGAAGTAGGGCGACATGTCGATGGCGCCCAGGTTCCGCTCGGCCTGGGGCGCGGTCGGCCCCGCCGCCGTCGCGTCCCGCACGCCCTCCCACGGGGCGTGCGGCTGAGGTGCGGCGAAGCGGCCGGTGCGGGCCGGGGGCGCGGCGTACGGGATGCCGCGGAAGACCGTGCAGCCCTCGTGCCGGGCGCCGGCCACCGCTCCTTGAGCCGTGAGCACCGTGCTGGTGCTGGTGCTGGTGTTGGTGCCTGTACGGGGCCTGGGGCGGCGCTCGGCGGTCATGCTGCCGTCACCCCGTCCGTGCGCTCGTACGGCGTGAAGGGCGCCCACCGCTTGACGGTGAACGTGCTGCCCGAGCGTGCGACCTCGGCGGCGCCGTGACCACCCAAGTGCGCGGGAACGACGAGCGCGTTGTGGTCCGCGGCCCAGCCCAGGATGCGACGGCGCGTGGCGCGGGCGCCGACGGGGTCCTCGCAGAAGCAGCTGTTGTGGTCCGGGTCGAGAAGTTGGACGGGGCTGTGCAGCAGATCGCCGACGAAGACCGCGCGGTCCGTCCCGCTGACGAGGGTGAGAACACTCGATCCCGGGGTGTGGCCCGGTGCCGTGTCCAGTCGCAGAGCGGCGTCGATGCGGTGGCTTCCTTCCCACAGGCGCACTTGTCCCGCGCGGTGCACGGGGGTGACGCTGTCCTCGAAGACGTTCTGGTTGCCGCGGCCGAGCAGCGGCTTGTGGCCGTTCTCGGGGTTCCAGAAGTCGTAGTCGTCCTTGGGCAGCAGATAGGTGGCGTTCGGGAAGGTGGGGACCCAGTCCCTGCCGTCCAGGCGGGTGTTCCAGCCGACGTGGTCGACGTGCAGATGCGTGTTGATGACGATGTCGACGTCCTCGGGCGCGACGCCTGCCCGTGCCAGACCGGCCAGGAAGTCGGTGCGCAGGTGGCTCCACACCGGGGCGTACGGGCGCTCCTTGTGATTGCCGACGCCCGTGTCGACAAGGATGGTCTTCCCTTCGCTGCGCAGCAGCCAGCTCTGTACCGCCGAGTTGACGAGGTTCGTCCGCGGGTCGAGGAAGTGCGGCGGGTGCCAGGCGGCTTCGTTGTGCCAGGCACCCGCCGGGGCGGTGGGGAGGAACTGGCCGGGCGTCATGTCGACGGGGCCGTAGTACTCCTTGACGCGGGTGACAGTGACGTCTCCGAGTTCGATCTGATGCGTTTGGTCGATGTGGTCGATGTGGTCGACGTGGTCCGCATGGTCGATCTGGTCGATCTGGGTCATCGGGTGCTCCGGGGGTCGGGGACGGGCGTCGGAGCACCACCGTCGCCGGGTCCGCGCAGGTCAGCCAGACCCGCCGCTGCCTACCCCGGACAGGGTCAGGCTGCCGCGCGGGGGCCGATGCAGACTGGGAGACATGAGCGAACGAGGCCGACTCGGCGACTTCCTGTACGCACGGCGTTCACAGCTGCGTCCCGCGGACGTCGGCCTCAAGGATTACGGCGACCGTCGGCGCGTGGCGGGCCTGCGCAGGGAAGAGCTCGCGCTGCTCGCCGGGGTCAGCGCCTCGTACTACACGCGGCTGGAGCAGGGACAGTCGGTGGGAGCCTCCCCGGAGATCCTGGACGCAGTGGCGCGGGCGCTCTGCCTCGACGAGTCGGAGCGGCGGCATCTGCACGACCTCGCCGACGCCGGCAGGAGGCGGACCCCGGCCCGCCGACCGCGGGCCGAGCAGGCGGGCACCACCACGCTCCATCTGCTGAGCACCCTGGAGAGCGTTCCGGCACTGGTCAGCGGCCGCCGCACCGACGTCCTCGCCTGGAACCGCCTCGGTCACGCACTGTTCGCGTCGCACCTGGGCTTCGACAGCCCTCAGCGGCCTGCCGGGCGTCCCAACCTCGCCAGGATGCTTTTCCTGGACCCGCACACCCGCGCGTTGTACGCCGACTGGACGGCGAAGGCCAGGGCCGTCGTCGAGAATCTGCGGATGGTCGCGGGGCGCCACCCCGACGACACGCTGCTGACCTCGCTCATCGGCGAACTCACCGTCAAGAGCACGGAGTTCGCCGCCCTGTGGACCGGCCACCGGGTGCATCCCTGTGACTTCGCCCGTTACGAGATGCGCCATCCCCTCGTCGGCACACTCACCGTCACCCAGCAGAGCCTCCACCTCCCCCAGGCGCAGGATCAGCACCTCGTGCTCGCCGTCACCGAGCCGGACTCGCCGTCGAGGGAAGCCCTGACCCTGCTCGGGCAGGGCGTGATGGCCGAGGACCACCCGCGCGCTGACGGCGAGCGGGCTGACGGCGAGCGGGCCGACGGCGAGCGGGTCGACGGTGAGCGGGTCGACGGCCGCGACCGCCGCGACGCGGACCGGCCGGGTGCGGCGCACGGCTTCGGAGGGCAGTTCTAGGAGGGTGTGCGCCCCTCCAACGCCGTCTGCCAGCCGGGGAGTTCGGCCTCCCGTGCCGGTGCCGCGCGGCGCCCGCCCCGGGCGAAGAAGTCGGCCAGCGGCAGCGTCGCGGCGCCGACCGTCACCGCGTCCGGGCCGAGGCGGCCCAGGCCGATGGCGACGCGCCCCGCCGGGTAGGACAGGGCGTAGGTGGGGATGTACCGCTTCACCGCGCTCAGGAAGCGCTGGCCGAGCTGGAGTCCGGCCCAGCCGCCGACGAGGATCCGCTCCGGCTGGAAGAGGTTGATCAGGTCGGCGAGACCCGCGCCCAGGTATTCGGCGGTCTCTTCGAGCACCGCGAGCGCCGTCGGATCGGCCGCGCCGCCGCCCTCGGGGTAGGCGGCGTCGAGCATGGCGGTGAGGGCGCTCTCCTCGTCCGTGCCCTTGGGCGGCAGCCCGCCCGCCTCCTGCCACCGTTCGAGCAGCGCCTCCGCACCCGCGTACGCCTCCAGGCAGCCCAGGGCCCCGCACCGGCACCGTCTGCCCTGCACCCGCACCGTGAGATGACCCCACTCAAGGGCCCGGCCCTGCTCCACGTCCTCGGTGACGACGCACGCGCCGACACCCGAACCGAACAGGACCACCACCGCGTTGCGCGTCCCGCGCCCCGCGCCGAACCACATCTCCGCCTGGCCTAGGGTCTTGGCGCCGTTGTCGATGAAGTAGGGCACGGAATCCGGGAGTTGGGACACGCCCCGGCCGGTCTCCCGCAGCAGGGCCTCCAGGGGGACCGCGTTCCAGCCGATGGTCTGGCCGTGCACGACGGCACCGAGTTCGCTGTCGCGCGCGACGATTCCGGGTACGCCGATCCCGACGCCGAGGAGACCTTCCGTGACACCCCCGGCGCCGAGCACTTCTCCCATGCCGTCACGGATGAGTTCCGTGATGCCGGCGACGTCGTGGCCCTTGAGGGTCAACGGCCTTTCGGCGCGGGCAAGTTCGGAAAGGGAGAGGTCGAAGAGCTCGACGCGTACGCGGGTCTCGCCGACGTCCACGCCGATCAGCTGACCACGGCCGGGCGCGACCCGCAGCAGCGTACGCGGGCGTCCGCCGTCGGACTCCACGCTGCCGGCCTCCTCCACCCACCCTTCCGTCACCAGCTCGGCCACGACATTGCTGATGGAACCTGAACTCAGTCCGGTGGCGGGGCCGAGCGTGAAGCGGCTCATCGGTCCCTCGAAGTACAACCGCTGCAGTACGGCGGCGCGGTTCTCCCGCCGCAGGTCGTGCACCGTGCGCCCGTTGCGCTGCCCAGCCATGTGGTTCCTTCCGGCCTGCTCTGCCTCGAAGTTGGTTCTGTGTGACCCCTTGACGGTATCTTCCCTGCCGGTTTAACTCACGTCCTAAATTAAGTCATGAGGTCATTCAAGAGTTGAACGCAGCGCCGGTTTCGGTCCGGTGTTGGGCCATCCGCCCCATGACTCCCTCCGGAAGGGACACCTGGAGCCATGCGCAGATTCCGAGCCGCCGCCTCCGTCGGCGCCGCCACCCTCTCGCTCGCCCTCACCGCGACCGCCTGCGGAGGCGGTTCGACGACGGGTGGCGAGGGGTCCAACGACTCGCCGAAGACGCTGACCTACTGGGCGTCGAACCAAGGGCCCAACATCGAGGCGGACAAGAAGATCCTCAGGCCCGAACTCGACAAGTTCGAGAAGCAGACCGGCATCAAGGTCAAGCTCGAGGTCATCCCCTGGTCGGACCTGCTCAACAAGATCCTGACGGCGACGACGTCGGGTCAGGGGCCGGACGTCCTGAACATCGGCAACACCTGGAGCGCGTCGCTGCAGGCCAGCGGAGCCCTGCTGCCCTGGGACGAGAAGAACTTCGCCAAGATCGGCGGCAAGGACCGCTTCGTGGAGTCCGCGCTCGGTTCGGCAGGAGCGGCGGACAAGGACCCGGCCGCGGTGCCGCTGTACTCCATGGCGTACGCCCTCTACTACAACAAAAAGATGTTCAAGGAGGCCGGCATAGACAAGCCGCCCGCCACCTGGGACGAGCTGGTCGAGGACGGCAAGAAGATCTCCAAGGGCGGCAAGTGGGCCCTGGGCGCGGAGGGGGCGAACCTCTCCAACAACATCCACCAGGTCTTCGCGCTCGGCAAGCAGCACGGTGCCGACTTCTTCACCCCGGACGGCAAGCCCGACTTCACCTCCGAGGGTGCGGTCGCGGCCGTGAAGCAGTACGTCGACATGATGGGCAAGGACAAGATCATCGCGCCCGGCAACGCCGAGTACGCGCAGAACCAGTCCCTGAGCGACTTCGCCAAGGACAAGACGGCCATGGTGCTGTGGCAGGCGGCGGCCACCACCTTCAAGTCGCAGGGCATGAACGACGACGAGTGGGGCGTGGCGCCCGTGCCCGTCGAGTCCGGCGCGCCGGGTCAGGGCAAGGCCACCAACTCCATGGTCGCCGGCATCAACATGGCCGTCTTCAAGAACACCAAGAACATCGACGGCTCGCTGAAGTTCGTGAAGTTCATGACGAGCGACGCCGAGCAGAAGATCCTTTGCAAGTCCTACGGCTCCGTGCCGCCGGTCAAGGCCGCCCAGGAGGACGCCGCCTTCGACCGCCCCGAGCTGAAGGTCCTGCGCGACACCCTCGCCAAGAGCGCCGCGCCCCTGCCCCAGGTGGCCAACGAGTCCCAGTTCGAGACCGCGGTCGGCACCGCCGTCAAGAATCTCTTCGCCAACGCCGCCGCCGGCCGGGCGGTGACCACCGCGTCGGTGAAGGCCGAACTGGTCAAGGCTCAGCAGCAGATGTCCCAGCAGTGAGCGACACGACCGTGCCCACTGTGCCCACCGGGACCACGACCATCGTCCGGAGCGCGGGGGAGCCGTCCGTGAAGGTCCCCGAGACGAAGCGCGGGCCGCGCCGCCGTCCCGGGCGACTCCGCCGCATCGGCCTGCCGTACCTCCTGCTGCTCCCTGCCCTCCTGCTCGAACTCCTCGTCCATCTGCTGCCGATCGTCATCGGCATCGTGATGAGCTTCAAGGAGCTCACCCAGTTCTTCATCCGTGACTGGGGCGCCGCGCCCTGGTCCGGCCTGGACAACTACAAGATCGCGGTGGACTTCGACGCGCCGGTGGGCGAGGCGCTGCTGCACTCGTTCTTCGTCACCTGCGCGTTCACGGTGCTCTCGGTCGGCCTGTGCTGGCTGATCGGGACGACCACCGCGATCTACCTGCAGGAGACGTTCAAGGGCCGGGGCTTCCTCAGGGCGCTCTTCCTCGTCCCCTACGCACTGCCCGTGTACGCCGCGGTGATCACCTGGGGCTTCATGTTCCAGCGTGACAACGGCCTCATCAACCACGTGCTGCACGATCAGCTGGGCCTCACCGACAGCGCCCCGTTCTGGCTCATCGGCGACAACAGCTTCGTCGCGCTGCTCACCGTCTCGGTGTGGAAGGGCTGGCCGTTCGCCTTCCTCATCCTGATGGCGGGGATGCAGAACATCCCCAAGGACATGTACGAGGCGGCGGCGCTCGACGGCGCCGGCATGTGGCAGCAGATCCGCCGCATCACCCTGCCGTCCCTGCGCCCCGTCAACCAGGTCCTCGTGCTCGTCCTGTTCCTGTGGACGTTCAACGACTTCAACACGCCGTACGTCCTGTTCGGCAGGTCGGCGCCGGAGGCCGCGGACCTGGTCTCGATCCACATCTACCAGTCCTCGTTCGTCACCTGGAACTTCGGCACCGGCTCCGCCATGTCCGTCCTGCTGCTCCTGTTCCTGCTCGTGGTGACGGGCGTCTATCTGCGGGTCACGTCACGCGAGAGGAAGTCCGCTCATGTCTAGCGCCCGCATGTCCGTGCGGCCGGCCGGGGCCGCGAAGCCCCGCTCGCCGATGGCGGCGCCCCGCTCGTTCCTCTGGTCACGGCGGATCTTCCTGACGCTGCTCACGGGCTTCGTGCTGCTGCCGGTGTTCGTGATGGTGTCCAGCTCGCTCAAGCCCCTCGAAGACGTGTCGGGCAAGTTCCGCTGGATGCCGAGCGGGCTCACGATCCGCCCCTACATCGACATCTGGAACACCGTCCCGCTGGCCGACTACTTCATGAATTCGCTGATCGTGGCGGGCGCGGCCACCGTCTGCTCGGTGGTGATCGCCGTCTTCGCCGCCTACGCCGTCAGCCGCTACCAGTTCCGCGGCAAGCGCGTCTTCACGGTGACGGTCCTGTCCACCCAGATGTTCCCCGGCATCCTGTTCCTGCTCCCGCTGTTCCTGATGTACGTCAACATCGGCAACGCCACGGGGATCGCCCTGTTCGGCTCGCGGGCCGGGCTCATCCTCACCTATCTGACCTTCTCGCTGCCCTTCTCGATCTGGATGCTGATCGGGTACTTCGACTCGGTGCCGCGCGACCTGGACGAGGCGGCACTCGTCGACGGCTGCGGGCCGATCGGCGCGCTCTTCCGGGTCGTCGTGCCCGCCGCGATCCCCGGCATCGTCGCGGTCGCCGTCTACGCGTTCATGACCGCATGGGGAGAAGTGCTCTTCGCCTCCGTCATGACGAACGAGGCCACCCGCACCCTCGCCATCGGCCTGCAGGGCTACTCCACCCAGAACGACGTCTACTGGAACCAGATCATGGCTGCGTCGCTGGTCGTGAGCGTGCCGGTGGTGGCGGGCTTCCTGCTGCTCCAGCGCTATCTGGTGGCCGGCCTCACCGCCGGAGCCGTCAAGTGACCTCTTCCGTCACGCCTGTTACGCCTGCCACGCCTGACTCCCTTACGTCTGAGAGGACGTCCGTGTCCGAGCTCATCGACCTTTCCGCACTCCCGCACGACTTCGCGTGGGGCACGGCCACATCGGCGTACCAGATCGAGGGGGCCGTCACCCAGGACGGCCGTTCCCCCTCGATCTGGGACACCTTCTCGCACACCCCCGGAAAGATCGACAACGACGACCACGGCGACGTGGCCTGCGACCACTACAACCGCTGGCGCGATGACATCGCGCTGATGAAGCAACTGGGTGCCAACGCCTACCGGTTGTCCCTCGCCTGGCCGCGCATCGTGCCCGGCGGCGACGGGCCGGCCAACGCCAAGGGCCTGGACTTCTACGACCAGTTGATCGACGGCCTGCTCGAAGCCGGCATCACCCCCTCGGTGACCCTCTACCACTGGGACCTGCCGCAGGTTCTCCAGGATCGCGGCGGCTGGCCCGAGCGGGAGACGGCCGAGCACTTCGCGGCGTACGCGTCCATCGCCGCCGAGCGCTTCGGTGACCGCGTCACGCAGTGGGCGACGCTGAACGAGCCCCTCTGCTCGGCCTGGATCGGTCACCTCGAAGGGCGGATGGCACCGGGACTGACCGACCTGACGGCGGCCGTACGCGCCTCGTACCACCTGCTGCTCGGGCACGGTCTCGCCACCCAGGCCATCCGCGCCGCCGCCCCCGGCGCGCAGATCGGCATCGTCAACAACCTCTCCACGGTCGAGGCCGCGAGCGACCGCCCCGAGGACGTGGCCGCCGCCCGCCGCGTGGACGGCCACACCAACCGCTGGTGGCTCGACCCGGTCCACGGCCGCGGCTTCCCGGCCGACATGCAAGAGGTCTACGGGGTCGAACTCCCCGAGCGGGCAGGCGACTTGGCGACCATCGCGCAGCCGCTCGACTGGCTGGGCCTGAACTACTACTTCCCGGCCGTGGTCTCCGACGACCCCGCGGGCCCCGCGCCCTACGCCCACCAGGTGCGCCGCGAGGGAGTTCCCCGTACCGGCATGGACTGGGAGATCGACGCGAGCGGCATCGAGACGCTCCTGCTGCGCCTGACGAACGAGTACGGCGCGCGCAAGCTGTACGTCACCGAGAACGGCTCGTCCTACCCCGACGTCGTACGCCCCGACGGAACGATCGACGACTCGGAGCGCACCGACTACCTGGTCCGCCATCTCGCCGCGTGCGCGAGCGCGGCCCGCAAGGGGGCGCCGCTGGCCGGGTACTACGCGTGGTCGCTGCTCGACAACTTCGAATGGGCCTACGGCTACGACAAGCGGTTCGGGCTCGTATACGTCGACTACGAGACGCAGCGCCGCACGATCAAGGGCAGCGGACTGCGCTACGCCGACATCATCCGCGGCCACCAGGGGCGCGTGAGCCGCGCCGCCTGACGGGCTCGCACCACTGACGGCGGCTCCCGGCTCTCCGCCGATCCGGGGGCCGCCGCGCTTGTGTGGCTCCGCCTTCCTGTGTCAGGTCGTGTTCACTTTCCGGCCCTCCTTCGCCGCCGCGCCGGTGCAGACGAGGCCGAGGAGGAGGGTGAGGCCGCCGATGATGACGTTGGTGAGGATGACGCCCATGTCCGGGCTCGTGCCGACGACCCACGGCGACACGATCATCCAGACGCCCATCGCGCACATGGCCCAGCTCAGGCCGTACATCCTGGCCGGAGCGACGGTGAACCCGAGGCCCAGCAGGCCGATCGCGATGCCCATGATGAGGTTGTGGGTCGCGAGGACGGGCTGACTCGCGGTGAAGTGGACCACCCAGGGGGAGATGGCACAGAAGAGGCCCGTGAGGAACACGGGCCCGTCCACGAGTGCCACATCGCGTCCACCGAGTACGCGGGCGTACCGATCCCGCATTTCGGATACGTCAGGGTGAGCGGCTATGTCTCCCCTGTGTGAGACGTCGGCCATGAGACTCGTCTCCTCTGCTTCGTGCAGGCCTGATCACCTCGCGCGGCGGGATGTCGCGCATATCCATTCTGCTCTTATTTTTTCTTTATGTGTAGTCGAGGGCGTTTTGTGACGGGGTGGGTGCCGCCCGTACGGGGGACCAGAACGCGCCGTCACACGCCCCGCCCGCTGGAATGAACGAGTGACCGCGCCCCCGGACGACTGCCTCGCGCGCAACGAGTGGATCTGCGGCGAGTATCTGAGCACCCGCCGCCAGATCGTCGTCGACGCCGTCCTCCAGCACCTGGAGCTGACGGCCGTCTCCGTCCTCATCGCGCTCGTCATCGCCGTGCCGCTCGCCGTCGTCGCCCGCCGCTGGGCCCTTGCGGCCGGTCCCGTCCTCGCGCTGACCACGGTCCTCTACACGATCCCCTCGCTCGCGATGTTCTCGCTGCTGCTTCCCGTGTACGGCCTCTCCGCGTCCCTGGTGGTCGCGGGACTCGTCCTGTACTCGCTGACGCTGCTCGTCCGCAACATCCTGGCCGGTCTGCGTGCCGTCCCCGAGGAGACGCGGCAGGCCGCCCGCGGCATGGGCTACGGACCGATCCGCCTCCTTCTCACGGTCGAACTGCCGCTCGCGCTGCCCGCCGCCATGGCCGGCCTGCGCATCGCCACCGTCTCCGCGGTCTCCCTCGTCACGGTCGGCGCGATCGTCGGCTTCGGCGGACTCGGAAACCTGATCTACGCGGGCATGAACACCTACTTCAAGGCGCAGGTCCTGACCGCGTCCGTGCTGTGCGTCGTCATCGCCGTACTGGCCGATCTGCTGCTCCTGGGCGTACAGCGGATCCTCACCCCGTGGACGAGGGCGGTCCGCTCATGAACACCATCAGCGATGCCTGGCAGTGGCTGACCGACTCGGCACACTGGGCGGGCGACGACGGCATCTGGCACCGGCTCACCCAGCACCTCGTGCTCACCGTGGTGTGCCTGATCCTGAGCTGCCTGATCGCGCTGCCGGTCGCGTTCGTCCTCGGCCACCTGGGCAAGGGCGGCGCGCTCGCGGTCAACATCTCCAACGTGGGCCGCGCGGTGCCCACCTTCGCGGTCCTCGTCCTGCTGCTCCTCACCCCCATCGGACAGTGGGGCGAGGGGCCCACGGTGGTGGCACTCGTCCTTTTCGCCGTGCCGCCGCTGCTCACCAACGCCTACGTCGGGATGCGCGGGGTCGACCGCAGCGTCGTCCAGGCCGCGCGCGGCATGGGGATGACGGGGCGGCAGATGCTGTGGCGGGTCGAACTGCCGCTCGCCATGCCGCTGGTCCTGAGCGGGGTGCGGATCGCGGCCGTGCAGCTCGTGGCCACCGCCACCATCGCCGCCCTCGCGGGAGGCGGGGGACTCGGCCGGATCATCACGGCCGGCTTCAACCTGGCGAGCACCCCGCAGGTGGTGGCGGGGGCGGTGCTGGTCGCCGTCTTCGCCCTGATCGTCGAGGGACTCTTCGAGATCGGCGAACGGCTCGCTCCCGGCTGGGCGCGGGGGAGAGGGCGGACAGGATGACGCGACGCGCGCTGCGTGGTGCGAGGCGGGGTGCCGCGGCCGGTCTCGGTCTCGCCCTGCTCCTGTCCGGCTGCGCTTCGGGACCGTCCCTGGAGACCCAGGGAGAGGTGACCGCGCCACCCGGCGACAGCCATCACCTGGTCGTCGGCTCCGCGGGCTTCACCGAGAGCGATCTGCTCGCCCAGATGTACTCCCTGCTCCTGCGGAAGGCCGGATACGGCGCCGACATCCTCTCGGTGGCCAACCGTGAACTCTATGAACCCGCCCTGGAGTCCGGCCAGATCGACGTCGTCCCCGAGTACGCGGCGACCTTCGCGGACTGGCTGAACGCCAAGAAGAACGGCGCGGACGCGAAACCGGTCGGCTCACCCGACCTGGCCGCCACGATGAAGGCCCTGCGCGACCTCGCCACCCCGCGCGGCCTCACCGTCCTCGACGCCGGGAAGGCCGTGGACCAGAACGCGTTCGCCGTCACCGCGTCCTTCGCGAAGAAGCACCACCTCAAGACCTTGAGCGACCTCGGCAAGTCCGGCCTGAAGGTACGCCTCGCCGCGGGCGACGAATGCGTGCAACGCCCGTACTGCGAACCCGGTCTGAAGAAGGTCTACGGCATCGACATCACCTCCGTCGACCCCAAGGGCGTGGGCACGACGCAGGCCAAGAAGGCCGTGCAGAGCGGTCAGGACCAGATGGTCCTGACCACGTCCACGGACGCCACGCTCGACAACTTCGGCCTCGTCCTGCTGAAGGACGACAAGAAACTCCAGAACGCCGACTACATCGTCCCGGTCGTCAACCGCTCCCGCGCGGGCAGCGAGGGCGTGGCGAAAGCACTCGGCCGCCTCAACTCCGTGCTGACGACGGCGGACCTGGCGTCGATGAACGAACAGGTGGACAGCTGGCGCAGACTGCCGCAGGACGTGGCACGGACGTACCTGGAGGAGAAGGGGCTGCTGTGACGCCCGCCGGTCTGCTGTGACGGCCTCGCGCGTGACCGTCAGGCGTCGGCCACCGAGTCGAACTCCACCTGATCCCGGGGCACGCCCTGCGCGTCCGCGTCCACCGAGCGGCGCAGGGCCTCGTGCAGTTTCGCGGGGGTCAGTACGCCGAGGAAGCGGGCCCCGTCGAGGACCGCGACCCAGCCCGCGTCGTGCTGCAGCATCACGCCGAACGCCTGCTTGAGCGGGGCGCCCACCGGGACCCATGCCTTCATGCGATGGGCCAGGTCACCGACCCTGCCGCCCTCGCCGGCCAGCGCGACCTCGTCGATGCCGACCCAGCCGTGCAGATCTCCGCCCGTGTCCAGGACGACGCCCCAGCGGGCGTCCTCCTCGCGCATCCGGGCCGCGGCGTGCGCGGCGGGCTCGTCGAGGCGGACCACCGTCGGCTGCTCCAGGTCGTCCGGCAGGATTTCCGTGACCGAGAGCCGCTTCAGGCCCCGGTCGGCGCCCACGAACCCGGCGACATACGGCGTGGCCGGGGTGCCGAGCACTGCCCCGGGGGTGTCGTACTGCTCGATGCGCCCCTGCCCGTACACCGCGATCCGGTCTCCGAGCCTGACCGCCTCCTCGATGTCGTGCGTGACCAGGAGAACCGTCTTGCGGACCGTCGCCTGCATCCGCAGGAACTCGTCCTGCAACTGTTCGCGCACCACCGGGTCGACCGCCCCGAACGGCTCATCCATGAGAAGTACGGGCGGATCGGCGGCCAGGGCACGCGCCACGCCCACGCGCTGGCGCTGCCCGCCCGACAACTGCTCGGGATAGCGGGAGCCGTACGTCTTCGGGTCCAGGCCCACCAGGTCGAGCAGCTCGGCCGCGCGCGCCCGTGCCTTCGCCTTCTTCCAGCCGACCAGCGCGGGGACCGTCGCGGTGTTGTCGAGGACCGTGCGGTGCGGGAAGAGCCCCACCTGCTGGATGACATAGCCGATTCGGCGGCGGAGGCGGACCGGGTCGACGTCCGCGATGTTCTCGCCGTTGACGAAGATGCGGCCCGCGGTCGGCTCGATGAGACGGTTCACCATCATCATCGTGGTCGTCTTGCCGCATCCGGACGGTCCGACGAGGGTGACCAGTTCACCCTCGGCGACCTCGAAGGACAGCTCGTCCACGGCCATCGTGCCGTCCGGGTAGCGCTTGCTGACCTGCTCGAACCGGATCATGCACTCACGCTAACCGCGGCCTTCACACTCCGCTCACCAGCACCACCTCCAGGGTGCGCGGGCCGTGCACGCCCTCCACCCGGTCCAGTTCGATGTCGCTGGTGGCGGACGGTCCCGAGATCCAGGTCAGCGGGCGGGCGGGGTCGAGCCGTTCGAGTGCCTGCGGGACGGAGGAGACCACCTGGTCCGGGACCCGCACGACACAGATGTGGTGGTCGGGGACGAGCGTGATGCGCCGACGGCCCTGGTCGGGGCCGCCGTCCAGGACGATCGTGCCGGTCTCGGCGACGGCGATCGCACAGCCGGTGACGACGCTGTCGGTGGCGTCCAGCTCCCGCGCGGTGTGCGCCGCGAGATCCTGGACGAGAGCGGCCGGGCCGCCGTCGGACAGCCAGTGGGGCGGCAGCGCGGGCGGTACGAGCACCGTGCGCGAGCCCCGCTCGGCGAGAAGCCGCGCGAGCAGGGCCGGGAGCCGGTCGTCGTGTGTGCGGTGCACCTTCGCTCGGTAGTCCGCCAGGTTCTCCGCCAGCAGGTCGACGGTCTGCTCGGTGGTGCGGTCGCCGTGCTCACGCAGGTAGCCGCGGGGGAGGGTCGTGGCGGGCGTATCTGGTTCCCCGCCGTCGCGTACGTCGGCCAGTGCTCGCCGGACGCGCCCCAGGATCTGCTCCCTGCTGCTCACTTCTCGCCGCCCTTCTGCGCCCGGTCGCCGGACGTACGCAGCCACCACTCGCGGAACGGCTCCGCGGGCACCTTCGGCAGGTCCCGTGTCCCGCTCCACGCCCGACCCGGTCCGGGCAGCGTGCGCGGATGGACGCGCCGGGTCCCGGACGCAAGCCGCTGACCGGCCCGCAGCACCCCGGGACGACCGAACGCCCAGCCCGCCGCGCGCATCGCCGCCCGCTCCGCGGCGTGCCCCTTCGCGGGCCGCAGCGTCACCTTCGATCCGTGCCGGGTCACTTCGCCGCCCTGGACCACCCGCTCGCGCAGGTGCACGAGGACTTCGGGGATGTCGATGGCCACCGGGCACACCTCGTAGCAGGCACCGCAGAGGGACGAGGCGTACGGGAGTGAGGCGTCGATCTCGCTCTGGGTGCCGCGCAGTTGAGGGCTGAGGATCGCTCCGATGGGGCCGGGGTAGACCGAGCCGTACGCGTGGCCGCCCGCGCGCTCGTACACCGGGCAGACGTTGAGGCAGGCCGAGCAGCGGATGCAGCGCAGTGCCTGGCGGCCCACCTCGTCGGCGAGCGTGTCGCTGCGGCCGTTGTCGAGGAGCACGAGGTGGAACGTGCTCGGGCCGTCCTCCTCGGACGTGCCCGTCCACATCGACGTATACGGGTTCATCCGCTCGGCCGTCGAGGAGCGGGGGAGGGTCTGCAGGAAGACCTCCAGGTCCCGCCAGCTCGGCACGATCTTCTCGATGCCGACGACCGAGATCAGCGTCTCGGGAAGCGTCAGGCACATGCGGCCGTTGCCCTCGGACTCGACGACGACCAGGGTGCCCGTCTCGGCGACCATGAAGTTCGCCCCGGAGACGCCGACCTTGGCGCGCAGGAACTTCTCCCGGAGGTGGAGACGGGCGGCCTCGGCGAGTTCGGCGGGCGTGTCGGTGAGGCCTTCGGGGGCCGGACGACCCCACTCGCTCATCTCGCGCGCGAAGATCCCGCGGATCTCACCGCGGTTGCGGTGGATGGCGGGCACGAGGATGTGCGAGGGGCGGTCCTTGCCCAGCTGCACGATGAGCTCGGCGAGGTCGGTCTCGTACGCGTGGATGCCCGCCTCTTCGAGCGCTTCGTTGAGGCCGATCTCCTGCGTGGCCATCGACTTGACCTTGACGACCTCCGACTCGCCCGTCTCCTGGACAAGGCGGGTCACGATGCGGTTGGCCTCGTCCGCGTCGGCGGCCCAATGCACGATGCCGCCCGCCGCCGTGACCGACTCCTCCAGCTGGACCAGATAGTGGTCGAGACGGGAGAGGGTATGGTCCTTGATCTGTTTCCCGGCCTCGCGCAGCTGTGCCCAGTCGTCCAACTCCGCGACGGCGCGGGCCCGTTTGTCGCGGATGGTGTGTGTGGCGTGCCGCAGGTTGGCGCGCAGGGTCTTGTCGCCCACGGCCTCGCGGGCCGCGACGGGGAAGGCGGGCATGCCCACGAAGGTGCCGCTCGTGCCGCTCACACCGCTCATGACAGGGGCTCCTCTTCCGTGCTCGCCAGGATCTCCGCGATGTGGACCGGACGCAGCCCGCTCTTCAGGCGGGTCATGGTGCCCCCGATGTGCATCAGGCAGGAGTTGTCCGCCGCACACAGCACGTCGGCGCCCGTCGACTCGGCGTTGCGCACCTTGTCCGTGCCCATCGCCGATGAGACGTCGGAGTTCTTCATGGCGAAGGTGCCGCCGAATCCGCAGCACTCGTCCGCGCCCGGGAGCGCGCGCAGTTCCAGGCCCTTGACCGCCTGGAGCAGGCGCGTGGGTCGATCGCCGAGACCCAGGCTGCGCAGGCCGTGACAGGTCGGGTGGTACGTCACCGTGTGCGGGTAGTACGCCCCGACGTCCGTCACACCAAGGACGTCCACCAGGAACTCGGTGAGTTCGTAGGTCTTGGGCACGACCGGTGCCAGCGTCGCCGCCAGGCTTCCGCCGCGGCCCTCCGAACGCGCCCGTTCTCCCATGCGGGGGTACAGCTCGCGGACCATCGCCCCGCACGAACCCGACGGCGTCACGATCGCGTCGTACTCATCCGAACCAAAGACATCGGAGAAATGACGGGCGAGTGGCTCTGCCTGGTGACGGTAGCCCGTGTTGTAGTGCGCCTGTCCGCAGCAGGTCTGCGCCATCGGGAAGTCGACCTCAACTCCCAGCCTGGTCAGCAGTTTCACCACCGCTCGGCCCGTGCCCGGATAGAGCGTGTCATTGACACAGGTCAGGAACAGGGCGACACGCATCGCGGGTTCCTCCTCGTCGATCATCGGATGGATGCAGCGTAGGCGCTACGCGCGCTTTGCGGGAGTCATGACGCCGGGACGCGTCGGGACGCCGCATCCCACGCCGCACGGCGCGCCGGGTCACCGGTCGGTTCGTAGCGAGTCAGGTGCTGGGTGCGGGCCAGCAGGGCGCGCATCTGGTGACGGTCATCGCCCACCAGGCCGTGCGCCCGGGCCTGGACCAGTACGTTGCCGAGCGCCGCTGCCTCTGCCGGGCCCGCGACGACGGGCAGCCCGCAGGCGTCCGCGGTCAGTTGGCACAGAAGAGAGTTGCGCGCGCCGCCGCCGACCATGTGGACCACGTCCACGGTGCGGTCCGCCAGGCGCTGGGCGTCCTCGATGGCCCGGCGGTGGGCCAGGGCCAGCGAGTCGAGGATGCAGCGGGTCGTCTCGGCGGGGGTGGCCGGAGCGGGCTGTCCGGTGGCTGTGCAGGCGTCGGCGATGCGGTGCGGCATGTTGCCGGGAGACAAGAAGGCGGGGTCCGCCGCGTCGACGAGTGAGCGCAGGGCGGGAACGGCGGCGGCTTCGAGCAGCAGCGCTTCCAGGCCGGGGGCGCCCGCGTCCGTGTTCCAGGTGCGCAGGCACTCCTGGAGCAGCCACAGGCCCATGATGTTGCGCAGGTAGCGGACCGTGCCGTCTATGCCGAGCTCATTGGTGAAGTTGGCCCTGCGACTCTCCTCGGTGCGGACGGGTGCGGTCAGCTCCAGGCCCGCGAGGGACCAGGTGCCGGTGCAGATGTAGGCGAAGTCGTCGGTCGTGGCGGGTACGGCGGCGACGGCTGACGCGGTGTCGTGCGAGGCGACGGTCGTCACCGGGGTGGGCGAGGTGAGGCCGGCGTCTTCGAGTACCTGAGGGAGCAGGTGACCTGCGGGGGAGCCCGGGTGCCGCAACGCAGGGAACAGGGCCAGGTCGATGCCGAGACGCGTGGCCACCTCGTGGGACCAGGTGCCTGTGCCGGGGTCCATGAGCTGTGTGGTGGAGGCGTTGGTCAGCTCGGTGCCGAGCTCGCCCGTCAGCCAGTACGTCAGCAGATCCGGGATCAACAACAGGCGTTCGGCTGCCGCCAGTTGAGCGGAACCCTGCGCGGCGATCAGTTGGTACAGGGTGTTGAAGGGCGCGTATTGGATGCCTGTGGTGGCGTAGAGCTCGGTGGGTGGGACGGTCGTCCATGCCTTGGCCGCGATGCCCTCGGTGCGGGCGTCGCGGTAGTGCACCGGGTTGCCCAGGAGCGCGCGATCCGCGTCGAGCAGGCCGTAGTCGACTGCCCAGCTGTCGATGCCGATGGACGTGAGGGGGGCGGCGGATCCCGCGACGCGCAGACCGGCGAGGATCTCGGCGTACAGGGACAGGACGTCCCAGTGCAGGGTGCCGGCGATACGGACGGGGCGGTTGGGGAAGCGGTGTGCCTCCTGGAGGGTGAGGGTGTCGGGGCCCGCCTCGGCCACCATGACGCGTCCGCTGGAGGCGCCGAGGTCGACGGCGGCGAAGTGGTGTGGTGAGTGACGGCGGGGACGCGGGCGGGAGTTGGGCATGGTGGCTCGCAGGGTTGAGGGTCGAGGGTCAGGTCCGGTGTTCGGCGGCCGTGTGCCGCTCTTGTGGGCGGGCGTTCCGGTGGCGCCTCCCTCCGGCCGTGGCGCCGGCCGGAGGGGGTGTGGGCTACCTGAGGAACGCCGCCGCGACGCCCGCGTCCACCGGTATGTGCAGACCCGTCGTGTGGGTCAGATCGCCTGCCGTCAGGGCGAAGACCGCGTTGGCCACGTGCTCGGGGAGCACCTCGCGCTTGAGGAGGGTGCGCTGGGCGTAGAACTCGCCCAGGTTCTCCTCCTCGATCCCGTACGTCGCCGCGCGCTGCGCGCCCCAGCCGCCCGCGAAGATCCCCGAGCCGCGAACCACTCCGTCCGGGTTGATGCCGTTCACGCGGATGCCGTGCTCACCCAACTCCGCTGCCAAAAGCCGTACTTGGTGGGCCTGGTCGGCCTTGGTGGCGGAGTACGCGATGTTGTTCGGGCCCGCGAACACCGCGTTCTTGGACGTGATGTAGATGATGTCGCCGCCCAGCGACTGGTCCCGCATGACGCGGGCCGCCTCGCGGGAGACGAGGAAGGAGCCGCGGGCCATGATGTCGTGCTGGAGGTCCCAGTCCCGGGCCGTGGTGTCGAGCAGGGGTTTGGAGATGGAGATGCCCGCGTTGTTCACCACCAGGTCGACTCCGCCGAAGGCCAGGGCCGCCGACTTGAAGGCGGCCGTGATCTGCTCCTCGGACGTGACGTCCATGGGGATGGCCACTGCCTTGTCCGGGCCGCCCAGCTCGTCCGCCACGGCGGCCGCGTTCTCCGCGTTCAGGTCCGCCACCGCGACACAGGCGCCCTCCGCCACCAGGCGGTGCGCGATCGCCTTGCCGATGCCGCTGCCCGCTCCGGTCACGAGGGCGACGCGGGTCGCCAGGGGCTTGGGCTTCGGGAGGCGTTGCAGCTTGGCCTCCTCCAGCGGCCAGTACTCGATGCGGAACTTCTCCGACTCGTCGATCGGTGCGTATGTGGAGACCGCCTCGGCGCCTCGCATGACGTTGATGGCGTTCACGTAGAACTCGCCTGCCACACGGGCCGTCTGCTTGTCCTTGCCGAAGGAGAACATGCCCACGCCCGGGATGAGGACGATGGCCGGGTCGGCGCCGCGCATGGCGGGGGATGCGGGGTCGGCATGGCGGGTGTAGTAGGCCGCGTACTCCTCCCGGTAGGCGGCGTGCAGTTCCTGGAGGCGCGCGACGGCCTCCTGGAGCGGGGCGGTCGGCGGCAGGTCCAGGACCAGCGGCCTGATCTTCGTGCGGAGGAAGTGGTCGGGGCAGGAGGTGCCCAGGGCCGCAAGACGCGGGTGCTCTGTCGCGGCCAGGAAGTCCAGGACGGTGTCCGTGTCGGTGAAGTGGCCGACCTGGGGGCGGTCCTGCGAGGCCAGCGCGCGGATGTGCGGGGCCAGTTGGGCCGCACGGTCGAGGCGGGCGGCGGTGGGGAGCGGGCAAAACCCCTCCAGGGCCGGGCCGAACGGGGCGGGCTTTCCACGGTCGGCGAGAAATGCCTCCGCCGTGTGGATGATGTGCAGCGAGTTGCGCTCGCATTCGTCGGCCGTGGCACCCCAGGCCGTGATGCCGTGCCCGCCCAGGACGCAGCCGATGGCATCGGGGTGGGCCGCCTGGACCGCCGCGATGTCCAGGCCGAGCTGGAAGCCGGGGCGCCGCCAGGGCACCCAGGCCACCGTGGGGCCGAAGCACTCGGCCGTCAGCTTCTCGCCGTCCGCCGCGCAGGCCAGGGCGATGCCCGAGTCCGGGTGCAGGTGGTCCACGTGCGGTGCGTCCACCAAGGCGTGCATCGCGGTGTCGATGGAGGGTGCCGCGCCTCCCTTGCCGTGCAGGCAGTAGTCGAAGGCGCCGACCATCTCGTCCTCGCGGTCCGGGCCCGCGTACACCTCCTTCAGTGCGTGGAGGCGGTCGAGGCGCAGGACCGCGAGGCCGTCCTCGGTGAGGGTGCCCAGGTCGCCGCCCGAGCCCTTGACCCACATCAGGTCCGTGTCCGCGCCCGTGACCGGGTCGGGGGCCGTGCCCTTCGCCGACGCGTTGCCGCCCGCGTAATTGGTGTTGCGCGGGTCGGCGCCCAGGCGGTGGGCACGGTCGAGGAGTTCCGTGATGCGTGCGTGCTGTGTCATGTCGCTCATGCCCCCCATCCGGCCTGCTCGCCGCCCACGCGGTCCTTGACGATCTGCTCCTGCCAGCCTGACTCCCGATAGGCCCTCATGGGATCAGGGGCGAGCCCCGACTCCTCCCTGACTTCTGCCAGTAGGGGGCGGACGTCCGTGTTGAACGCGTCCATCAGGGCCGCGTTGGCGGCGAGCACGTCCCCGGTCCGCTGGGCCTCGGCCAGCGCGTCCGCGTCGACGAGGAGGGCCTTCGCCGTGGCCTCCTGCACGTTCATCACCGAGCGGATGATCGCGGGGATCTTCGCCTCGATGTTGTGGCACTGGTCGAGCATGAAAGCGATGTCCGAGTCCAGGCCACCGCCCCGGACGACCTCGTACATGATGCGGAAGAGCTGGAAGGGGTCCGCGGCGCCCGCCATCAGGTCGTCGTCGGCGTAGAAGCGCGAGTTGAAGTCGAAGCCGCCCAGGCGGCCCTCGCGCAGGAGGGTCGCGACGATGAACTCGATGTTGGTGCCGGGCGCGTGGTGGCCGGTGTCCACGACCACCTGCGCCTTCGGGCCGAGCTTCAGGCAGTGTGCGTAGGCAGTGCCCCAGTCCGGGATGTCCGTCGCGTAGAAGGCGGGCTCGAAGAGCTTGTACTCGATGAGCATGCGCTGGTCGTCGCCGAGCCGGTCGTACGTGGTCGCCAGCGCCTCCGAGAGCCGGTCCTGGCGGCTGCGGAGATCGTCCTGGCCCGGGTAGTTGGTGCCGTCGGAGAACCACAGCTTCAGGTCGCGTGAACCCGTCGCGTCCATGATGTCCACGCACTCGAGAAGGTGGTCGAGCGCCTTGCGCCGGATCGTCGGGTCGGGGTTGGTGACCGAGCCGAGCTTGTAGTCGTCGTCCTGGAAGACGTTGGCGTTGATCGCGCCGAGCCGGACGCCGCGCTCGGCCGAGTAGTCCGCGAGCGCCGCGTAGTCGTCGACCTTGTCCCAGGGGATGTGCAGGGCGACCCTGGGCGCCACGCCCGTGTGGGCGTGCACGCGGGCGGCGTCATCCAGCTTCTCCCGGGTCGTGCGGGGGACACCTGGCTGCGCGAAGACCTTGAAGCGCGTACCGGAGTTGCCGTATGCCCAGGACGGGGTCTCCAGGGCCTGGGTGGTGAGTGCCGCTTTCACGGCGTCCTTGCTGGTTCCGGCGGTCATCGCGCAGCCTTCCGAAAGAGCGGTCGTGGTGGGTCAGTTGGAGAATCGGTGCGTGCCGGAGGCGGCGGCGAAGACGGCGCAGCCGTCCTCCATCCGCAGGAACTCCGCCGCGTCGTGCGACACCTGGGTGCGCTTGTCGGCGGGGATCCACACCTCCGCCGTGGTGTTGGCGGGCAGGGTGAGGGTGAGACGGAACCCTTCGTCGTCCGTCTTCCAGTGGGTGCTGACCGGGCCGTAGAGCGCGTCGAAGCTGCTTCGGGCCTCGGTCACGCCGCCGCCGGGCCGCGGACGGACGAGGATCTTGCGGAAGCCCGGGTCGGCCGGTGCGATGCCCGCGATGTTGGCGTACATCCACTCGCCCACCGAGCCGTAGGCGTAGTGGTTGAAGGAGTTCATGCCGGCGTCCTGGAAGCTTCCGTCCGGCTTGATGGAGTCCCAGCGCTCCCACATCGTCGTGGCGCCCTTGTCGATCTGGTAGCCCCAGCTGGGGAAGGACTTCTGGACGAGGAGGCGGTAGGCGACGTCCGTGTGACCGGTGGCCGTCAGGACGGGGAGCAGGCGCGGCGTGCCGAGGAAACCCGTCGAAAGGTGCCAGTCCTTGGACTTGATGAGCTCCACCAGGCGTGCGGCGGCCGGCGCCCGGTCGCTGTCGGTGAGCAGGTCCATGGACAGGGCGAGGACGTAGGCGGTCTGGGTGTCGCCCTTCACCCGCCCGCCGCCGGTCACGTACGCCGCGCGGAAGGCGTCGCGGACGCTCGCGAAGAGCTTCTTGTACGGGGCGGGGTCCTTGCCCAGTACTTCGGCCACCCGCGCCACGAGGTCGGCGCTGTGGGCGAAGTAGGCGGTGCCTATGACGTCCTTGGGGGTCTCGTCCTGGATGTTCAGCCAGTCTCCGTAACCCTCGGCGGGACGCAGATATCCGGAACTGTGCTTCTCCAGGTAGTCGAGCCACTTCAGCATCGAGGACCAGGACTGATCGAGGACGCGTGTGTCCCCGTAGGCCTGGTACAGCGCCCAGGGCACGGTCAGTCCCGCGTCGCCCCAGCCGGCGACGCCCTTGCCGACCGTGCCGACGAACGGGGCCACGTCGGGGAACGCGCCGTCCTCGGGCTGCCCGTCACGCAGGTCGTCGAGCCATTTGGTGAGGAAGCGCGCCGACTCCATCGTGTAGGCGGCGGTCGGCGCGAAGACGTTGATGTCGCCGGTCCAGCCGAGCCGCTCGTCGCGTGCGGGGGTGTCGGTCGGGATGGAGAGGAAGTTGCCGCGCTGGCCCCAGGTGATGTTGCCGTGCAACTGGTTGAGCATGGGGACGTTCGTCTCGAAGTCCATCGTGAAGGGCGCCGAGGTGTGGATGACGCGGCCGGTCACCGCGTCGAGCGGTGGCGTGCCCGGGTAGCCCGTCACCTCCACGTAGCGAAAGCCGTGGAAGGTGAACCGCGGCTCGTACGTCTCCTTGCCGCCGCCCTTGAGCGTGTAGGTGTCGGTGGCACGCGCGGACCGCAGATTGGCGGTGTAGATCGTGCCGTCGGGGTCGAGGACCTCCGCGTGCCGCAACCGGACCTTCGTACCGGCCTTCCCGGAGACCGTCAGCCGGACGGCGCCGACCATGTTCTGCCCGAGGTCGAAGACGAAGACGCCGGGCTTTGGCTCGCTCACCTTCTGGGCGGAGATCTCGCTCTCCACGCGCGTGTGCCCGTCGATCTGGGCCACGACGGCGGCTTTGACGTCGGCGACGGCATCGGCCGCGATCCAGTCGGAGTCGTCGAATCCGGCGCGCGTCCAGCCCGCCGTCTCCAGGCGGGCGTCGTAGTCCTCGCCCGAAAGCAGGTCGGCGGCGACGACCGGGCCCGTGGCGGCGCGCCAGTCGGTGCCGGACAGCACGCGGTCGGTCGAGCCGTCGGTGTACGTGACCTCCAACTGGCCCAGGAACGCCGGACGTTCGCCGTACTGATGCGGACCGAACATGCCGACGTTGCCCGCGTACCAGCCGACCGCCACCGTCACGCCGAGCGCGTTGGCGCCGGACTTGAGCTGCTTGGTGACGTCGTACGTCTGGTACTGGACCCGCTTGTCGTAGTCGGTCCAGCCGGGCGCCAGACGGTCGTCGCCGACGCGTTCGCCGTTCAGCCAGGCGTCGTACAGGCCGAGGGCCGTGGAGTACAGCCGGGCTCGGGCGACCTTCTTGCCCGGCCGCAGCCGGAACTCGTGGCGCAGCTGGGCGGCGGGGCAGTGGTTGGCGGCGACCTTCCCCCACGGGCCCGAACCCCAGGCCGCGGCGACCTTGGCCGCGGACCACGAGGTGTCGTCGTATCCCGTCGACTGCCAGTCGCCGGCGGGCTCCTTGTCGGTGGTCCTCCACGTGGCGTCGGTGGTGAGGGTGCGTACGCCGTCGGCGGTCGTCAGCTCCAGCACTCCGAGCAGACCGGCGGGCCCGGTGGTGGCGTTCGTGGCGGACACGGCGATGACCGTGGCGCCCGCGCGGAGCCGGCCGGTCACGTCAATGACCGTGGGGCGGCGCCAGTTGTCGGCGGCACTGTCCGCCTCGGTGTGCGCCACGCGCGTGCCGTCCACGTACGCGGTGTAGCCGTCGTCGGCGGTCATGACCAGCCGCGCGCGGGTCACCCCTTCGGGGACATCGACACGGCCGCGGAACCAGCGGGTGGCGGCCGGAGCGCTGGTTGCGGGGTCGCCCTCGGGGAACCAGATCCAGGAGGCGTCGTCCAGGGCGGGCGCGCCGACGAGCGAGGCGGGCGCGCCGATCCACCGCGCCGTCCAGTCCTTCGCCGCCACGAGCCCGGTCTCCCACCAGGAGGCCTCGCTCCAGTCGGAGACCTTGCCCGCGGTGTCCCAGACGCGGACCGACCAGTAGTAGCGCGTACGGGACTTGAGGTCGGGGCCCGCGTACGGGACCAGGACGGAGTCACCGGACGCGACCTTGCCGCTGTCCCAGACATCGGGCTCGGGCAGGCGGCCCGCGGCGGTGGCCACGCGCACCTGGTAGGCGCTCTGCGCCTGGCCCTCCTTGGCTGACGTCAGGGGCCAACTCAGCCTCGGTCGGGGCACGTCGAGACCGAGGGGGTGTCTCACGTACTCCACGGTCGGTCTGGTCACGCGCAAGGCCCGGCCTCCCGCGGAGGGGGCGGCATGGGCTGTTGGAACGGGCCCGGCGGCCATCGCTGTTCCCAGGGCGGCCGTGGCGGTGGTGCTGAGCAGTCGTCTTCTGCTGATCACAACTCGACTCCGTAACGACTCGACGATGAATCGTTTCACGAGAGGCGAAGCTAGGGAGCGCATCGCCTGCTGTCAAGAGCCCTGAGGCGTCAGCCCCTTGGCGCACCAAGTCGCGACAGGATTTTCAAGTCCTGCCCATTGACGCCGCAGTTGGCGCGGGTTTAGCTTCCTCGAAAATTGATTGAAACCTTTCACGCCAGGTGTCCGGTGGGTGACTCCCGATGACGCCCGACGCCTGAGCTCCCCATGCCAGAAGCCGCATGCCCTTCGTGACCGATCGGTGCTACCTATGAGAGAGCCCCCCGTCCTTGCCGTGCAGGGCCTCAGCAAGTCCTTCGGGGCCGTGCGCGCCCTCCATGACGTCTCCCTGGAGCTGTACGCCGGTGAGGCGCACGCCCTCGCGGGCGAGAACGGCGCAGGGAAATCCACCCTCATCAAGACCCTCGCCGGGGTCCACCGCCCGGACGCGGGAGAGCTGTCGCTCGACGGGTCCCCGGTTGTCTTCCACGGCCCGGGAGACGCCAGGGACGCGGGCGTGGCCGTCATCTACCAGGAGCCGACGCTCTTCCCCGACCTCTCCGTCGCGGAGAACATCTTCATGGGGCGCCACCCGCGCCGCTCGCTGGGCCGCGTCGATCACAAGGCCGTGCACGCCGCCGCCGACGCGCTCTTCAAGCGCCTGGCCGTGGACCTCGACCCCGAACAGCCCGCGCGCGGCCTGTCCATCGCCGACCAGCAGATCGTCGAGATCGCCAAGGCGCTCTCCTTCGACGCCCGTGTCCTGATCATGGACGAGCCGACCGCGGCGCTCACCGGCAGCGAAGTCGCCCGTCTCTTCGGAGTCGTCCGCACCCTGCGCGAACAGGGCGCCGCGGTGCTTTTCATCTCGCACCGCCTGGAGGAGATCTTCGAACTGTGCCAGCGCGTCACCACGCTGCGCGACGGCGGCCTGATCGCGAGCGAGCCGCTCGACGGCCTCACCGAGGACGACCTCGTGCGCCGCATGGTGGGCCGAGACCTCGACGAGCTCTACCCGAAGCAGGACACCCAGGTGGGCGACGTCGCCCTCAGCGTCCGCCGGCTGACCCGCGAGGGCGTCTTCACCGACGTCTCGTTCGACGTGCGGCGCGGCGAGATCGTCGGGCTCGCGGGCCTCGTCGGAGCCGGACGCAGCGAGGTCGCACGGGCCGTCTTCGGCGTCGACCGGTGGGACGCGGGCACGGTCGAGGTGCAGGGGAAGGCACTGCTCAACGGAGCCCCCAGCACCGCCATGGCGGCCGGGCTCGCGCTCGTCCCCGAGGACCGGCGCGCCCAGGGCCTGGTGATGGACATGTCGATCGAGCGCAACATCGGGCTCACCGGACTGCGTACGACGGTACGCGCGGGCCTCATGGACCGCGGCGCCGAACGCAGCCGCTCGCTCGACTGGGCGGTGCGCCTCCAGGTGAAGTACGCGCGCATCGCAGACGCCGTCGGCACCCTGTCCGGCGGCAACCAGCAGAAGGTCGTCCTCGCCAAGTGGCTCGCCACCCGGCCCCAGGTGCTGATCGTGGACGAACCGACCCGCGGCATCGACGTCGGCACCAAGGCCGAGGTGCACCGCCTGCTCTCCGAACTCGCCGCCGACGGGGTCGCCGTCCTGATGATCTCCTCCGACCTGCCCGAGATCCTCGGCATGGCCGACCGGGTCCTCGTCATGCACGAAGGCCGGCTCACGGCCGAGATCCCGCGCGCGCGGGCCACCGAGGAGTCCGTGATGGCGGCCGCCACCGGGAGGACGGCATGAGCGTGACCACCCAGAGCCCGGCCCCCGCCGTCGACCCGGAGAAGGCCGCGGGCACGCGCCTGGTCGACCGCGTCTTCAAGATGCGCGAACTCGCCATCCTGCTCGTCTTCCTGGTGATGATCGGCATCACCCAGGCCGGCAACAGCGAGTTCCTCTCCGAGCAGGGCATCAAGGACCTGCTCCTGAACGCGACCATCCTCGTCCTTGTCGCCACCGGCCAGGCCCTCGTCGTGATCACCCGAAACGTCGACCTGTCGGTCGGCTCGACGCTCGGGATCAGCGCCTTCGCCGCGGGCAACCACCTCCAGGGCGGCGGCGACTCGACGGTCGCGATCCTGCTCGCCGTCGCGCTCGGCGTCGGCTGCGGGCTGCTCAACGGGGCGCTCGTGAGCCTCGGACAGGTGCCCGCCCTCGTCGTCACACTCGGCACCCTCTACGTCATCCGGGGCATCGACTCCATCTGGGTCGGCTCCCGGCAGATCACCGCGTCCGACCTGCCGGACGGCTTCGTCGACTTCGGCTCCGGCGGGATCTCGGCGGTGCCCTACCTGGGCCTGATCGCGCTCGCCGTCCTGGTCGTGGTCGCGTACTACCTGCGGCACTTCGGCGGCGGACGCGAGCTCTACGCCCTCGGCTCCAACCCCGAGGCCGCCCGGCTCGCCGGCATCCCGGTGCGCAAGCGCATCCTCGCCGCCTACACCGCGTGCGGGGCGCTCGCCGGGCTCGCGGGCGCGCTCTACCTGGCCCGCTTCGGCAACGTCGACTCCGCCACCGGCAACGGCTACGAACTCACCGTCGTCAGCGCCGTCGTGGTCGGCGGCGTCGTCTTCACCGGCGGCTCGGGCAGCGTCTACGGAGCGGCGCTCGGCGCCCTGCTCCTGACGTCCATCAACAGTGTGCTTCCCGCGCTCGGCGTCAGCTCCGTGTGGGTGCTCGCCATCAACGGCGTGCTGCTCGTCCTGGCCATCGCCGTCGACCGCATCGTCGCCCTGCGCGTCGCCAAGGCCCTGAAGAAGAGGAACGCCCGCCATGGCTGACTCCAATCGGCTCAACGTCATGCGCGCCGTCCGCTGGGACACCGTTGTCGGCGCTCTCCTTGTCGTTCTGCTCCTGATGTCCTTCTCCTTTGTCGACGGTTTCGGCAACGCCCTCAACCTGTCGTTCCTCATCGGCAACACGCTGCCCATCGCGCTGATCGCGCTGCCGATGACGCTTCTCGTCGTCTCCGGAGAGATCGATCTGTCGGTGGCCTCGACGGCGGGGCTCTCCGGAGCAGTGATGGGCGCACTGTGGAACGCCGGCATGGCCATCGAGACGATCATTCCGCTGGTGCTCCTCATCGGAGTCCTCTGCGGCCTGGTCAACGGCCTCCTGGTGACCCGCCTCGGGCTGCCCTCGCTTGCCGTGACCATCGGCACCATGGCCGCCTATCGCGGCATCGCACAGATCGTCCTCGGCTCCGACGCGGTGACCGACTTCCCCTCGCAGTACCTGGACTTCGCGGCCGGACGCATCGGCGACACCTTCCTGCCGTACGCGTTCCTGCCCTTCCTCGCGCTGCTCGCGATCGCCGTCCTCGTCCTGCACGCCACGCCCTTCGGGCGCTCGCTCTTCGCGATCGGCGCCAACGAGGAGGCGGCGCGCTTCGCGGGTGTCCGCGTCAAGCGGCACAAGCTGTGGCTGTTCGTCGCCACGGGGCTCATGGCCTCCCTCACGGGGATCTTCTGGGCGCTGCACTACGCGAGCGCCCGCTACGACAACGCCACCGGCCTCGAACTGTCCGTCGTCGCCGCCGTCCTGCTCGGCGGCGTCGACTTCGACGGCGGCAAGGGAACACTCGGCGGGGCCATCGCCGGAGTGTTCCTGCTCGGCGCGCTGCAGAACGCGATGAGCCTGCTGAACGTCTCCGCCCAGTCGCAGATCGTCGTCACCGGAGTGCTGCTCGTGGTGTCCGTGCTCGGGCCGCGCGTGGCCCGCCAGATAGCCGTCGCCAGGGCGGGCCGCCGCGCCGCTGCCGCTCCCGCCCGCTGACCCCTCGTACCGTCCGCACGTCCGAAAGGGACCAACGATGCTCTCTCCCCGCCGATCCCCCCGCCGCTCCGCCCTCACCCGCGCCTGCGTGACCCTGGCAGCCGTCACCTCGCTCGCCCTCACCGCCACCGCCTGCGGAGGCACCACCAAGGAGTCCTCGAAGGACGACGACGCCGCCAAGGCCTCGAACGCCAAGGCCGACCCGAACGCGCCGACCAAGAAGGGCCTCACGGTCGCCTTCCTGCCCAAGCAGGTCAACAACCCGTACTTCACCGTCGCCGACAAGGGCGGCGAGAAGGCACTCAAGGACCTCGGCTCCTCGTACAAGGAGACGGGCCCCAACAGCGCCACCGACACCAGCGGGCAGGTCAGCTACGTCAACACGCTCACCCAGCAGCAGGTCGACGCCATGGCCGTCTCCGCGCAGGACCCCGGCGCCCTGTGCACCGCCCTCAAGCAGGCCATGAAGAACGACATCAAGGTCGTCACGTACGACTCCGACACCAACCCGGGGTGCCGTGACGTCTTCGTCTCGCAGTCCAGCGCCGAGGCGCTCGGCCGCACCCAGGTGGAACTGCTCGGCAAGCAGCTCGGCTACAAGGGCGACATCGCGATCCTCTCCGCCGCCCAGACCGCGACGAACCAGAACACCTGGATCCGCTACATGAAGGACGAGCTGAAGAAGCCCAAGTACAAGAACATGAAGCTGGTCAAGACCGCCTACGGCAACGACGACGCCCAGCAGTCCTTCCAGCAGACCCAGGGACTGCTCCAGGAGCACCCGAAGCTGGCCGGGATCATCTCGCCGACGACCGTCGGCATCAAGGCGGCCGCCCAGTACCTCTCGGGATCGAAGTACAAGGGCAAGGTGAAGCTCACCGGCCTGGGCACGCCCAACGACATGCGTCAGTACGTGAAGAACGGCACCGTCGAGGGCTTCGAGCTGTGGGACCCGGCCAAGCTCGGTGCGCTCGCCGCGCACACCGCCGTGGCCCTGAAGTCCGGCCAGATCACCGGCAAGAAGGGCGAGAAGTTCGAGGCCGGCGACCTCGGCAGCTTCACCATCGGTGACAAGGGAGTCGTCGATCTCGGCGAACCGACCGTTTTCGACAAGAAGAACATCGACCAGTACAAATTCTGAGGGGATCGCACGCGGCGGTGCACAATGCACCGCACGCGCAACGGAACAAGGGGACGCATGGTCGGCATCAAAGACGTGGCGAAGCACGCCGGCGTGTCGGTGGGCACCGTGTCGAACGTGATCAACCGTCCGGACGTCGTCTCCGAAGAGACGCGCCACCGGGTGCAGTCCGTGATCGACCGGCTCGGCTATGTACGCAGCGAGTCCGCGCGGCAGCTGCGGGCGGGCCAGAGCCGCATCATGGCCCTGCTCGTGCTCGACATGGGCAACCCCTTCTTCGTGGACGTCGCGCGTGGCGCCGAGCGGGCCGCGCGCGACGCGGGGCTGCGCGTCATGATGTGCAACAGCGGACAGAGCCCCTCCGAAGAGGCCGAATATCTGGCGCTCTTCGCCGAACAGCGGGTACGCGGCGTCCTGCTGACCCCGGCCGACGCGACGGGCCGCAACATCGAGGCCTTCCGCAGGCACGACATCCCCTTCGTCCTGGTCGACCGGGTCGCCGAGGGTGCCACCGAGTGCTCCGTCTCCGTGGACGATGTCCTGGGCGGTGCGCTCGCGGTGCGCCATCTCCTCGACACGGGGCACCGCAGCATCGCGTACGTGAGCGGTCCGCCCGGACTCAACCAGGTCAAGGACCGCAGAGAAGGGGCGCTGCAAGCCCTCGCCGAGGCCGGTCTGCCCGCCTCGGTGCTGCGGGAACTGCCCACCGAGCGCCTCGACGTGGCCGCCGGGCGTGACGCGGGGGCCCGCGTCCTCGGCCTCGCCGAACGGCCGACCGCCGTCTTCTGCGCCAACGACCTGCTCGCTCTCGGGGTCCTTCAGGCGATGTACGCGGCCGGGGTGAGCGTGCCCGAGGACATCGCCATCGTCGGCTACGACGACATCGAGTTCGCCGCCGCGGCCGTCGTCCCGCTCACCTCGGTGCGCCAGCCCGCCATCAAGATGGGCGCGATGGCCGCGGAACTCCTCCTGGAGGAGACCGAGTCGGACACCGACGCCGATGACCATGATCACCGGCGCGTGGTGCTCCAGCCGGAGCTCGTCGTACGGCGATCCAGCCTGACGCCCCGCTGAGTTGCGCACGCATTCCGCTGAGCGTGCCCACGCACTGACGCCCCGCCGACGACCCCCGCGGCGGGTGTGCTGAACTGGGGCGAAGCGTCCCGTTCCGCATCCGCCCAGGAGCTCCCTTGACCGCCACTGCGTCCTACCGTCAGCCCGGTGTGGTCCTCACCGACCACCGCTTCTCCGTGCCCCTGGACCACGACGACCCGGCGGGGGAGCGGATCGAGGTCTTCGCCCGCGAGGCCGTGGCGAGCGCGCACGGGGACCGCGGGGCCGGCCTGCCGTGGCTGGTGTATCTGCAGGGCGGCCCGGGATTCGGGGCCAACCGGTTCGTGGGCAAGGAGGCGTGGCTCGGCAGGGCCCTGCAGGACTACCGGGTGCTGCTCCTCGACCAGCGCGGCACCGGCAGCTCCACGCCGGCGACGCGCCAGACGCTTCCGCTGCGCGGCGGACCCCGCGAACAGGCCGACTACCTGACGCACTTCCGCGCCGACTCGATCGTCCGCGACTGCGAGCTGATCCGGCGCGAGCTGACCGGCGGCGCCCCCTGGACCGTCCTCGGCCAGAGCTTCGGCGGTTTCTGCGCCACCCACTACCTGTCGGCGGCCCCCGAAGGACTGCACACCGCCCTCATCACCGGCGGCCTGCCCGCACTCGACGGCCACGCGGACGACGTCTACCGCGCCGCCTACCCGCGCATGGAGCGCAAGACCCGCGCCCACTACGCCCGCTACCCACAGGACATCGAGCGCGCCCGCCGCATCGCCGCTCACCTCGCCGAGCACGAGCCGGTGCTCGACGGCGGCTACCGGCTCACCGTCGAGGCGTTCCAGTCCCTCGGCATGCTGCTCGGCATGGGCGACGGCAGCCACCGCCTGCACTACCTCCTCGAAGACGCCTTCGTGCGGACCCCGGCGGGGCACACGCTCTCCGACGCCTTCCAGGAAGCCGTACAGACCGCCCTCTCGCACCGTGGACACCCGCTCTTCGCCCTCCTGCACGAGACCATCTACGGTCAGGGCGAGCGCCCCACCGACTGGTCGGCCGAGCGGACGCGCGGCGAGTTCCCGCAGTTCGACCCCGGCAAGGCGCTCGCCGGGGACGCGCCGCTCCTCTTCACCGGGGAAGCCGTCCAGCGCTGGCAGTTCGACTGCGACCCGGCCCTGAGGCCGCTGCGGGAGACCGCCGACCTCCTTGCCGCGCGCACCGGTTGGGCGCCGCTGTACGACACGGCGCGCCTGGCCGCGAACGAGGTGCCGGCCGCCGCCGCGATCTATCACGACGACCTGTACGTCGACACCGGCCACTCACTGCGCACCGCCCGTTCCATCCGCGGCCTGCGCACCTGGGTCACCGACGAGTACGAGCACGACGGGCTCCGGGTGGGTTCGCCGCGTGTCCTGGACCGTCTCCTCGCCCTTGTGAGGGGCGAGGCCTGAGCCCTTCGCGAAGGGGCCCGCGAAGCTAGGCTGCGGGCATGACAGAGCCGTTGAACGAGAACGACCAGCTCACGCCCATGCCCGAGGACTGGCAGCGGGCCCTCGCCGTGGTCGCCCACCCGGACGACCTGGAGTACGGCTGCGCGGCCGCGATCGCCGGATGGACGGACGGCGGGCGCGAGGTCGCCTACCTCCTGGCCAGCCGCGGCGAGGCGGGCATCGACACCCTTGACCCCGCCACGTGCGGCCCGCTGCGCGAGCGCGAGCAGCGGGCGAGCGCGGCCGTCGTCGGCGTGTCGAGCGTGGAGTTCCTCGACCACAGGGACGGCGTGATCGAGTACGGGCTTGCGCTCCGCCGCGACATCGCCGCCGCGGTCCGCAGGCACCGGCCCGAGCTCGTGATCACGCTCAACCACCGTGACACGTGGGGCGGCGTCGCCTGGAACACCCCGGACCACGTCGCCGTCGGCCGCGCCACCCTGGACGCCGTGGCCGACGCGGGCAACCGCTGGATCTTCCCCGAGCTGATCGAGGAGGACGCGCTCGAGCCGTGGAACGGCGTGCGCTGGGTGGCCGTCGCCGGTTCCTCCTCGCCCACGCACGCCGTGGACGCCACGGCAGGGCTCGAACGCTCGGTGCGCTCGCTCCTCGAACACCGCACGTACATCGAGGGGTTGACCCAGGAGGACCCCGAGAAGTACTGCCGGGAGTTCCTGACCGGCAACGCACAGGGCGTGGCCCCGCGCTTCGGCGGGAAGCCCGCGGTGTCCTTCGAGGTCTTCAGCTGCTGACGAGGTCTTCAGGCGCTGGGCCCCCGCCACTAGGCTGACGACCCGTCACTTCACTGACGGGCCGTCAGAAACTAGGCAGGAGCTGGTGCTGGATGATCGACACCATCGGCACGGACATCCCGGAGGGTGAGGAGCGGCTGCGCCTCGACATCGAGGACGGTCTGGGCATCCTCACCCTCTGCCACCCGAGGAAGCTCAACGCGTGGAGCTGGGAGTCCACGCGGCAGTTGGGCATCTTCGCCGACCGGATCCGTTTCGACGACTCGATCAGGGCGGTGCTGCTGCGGGCGGAGGGGCGGGCGTTCTGTGCCGGGATCGACGTCACGGCGGTCAACGGCGGTGCGATACAAGGGCGTTCGGGTTCCGAGCGCACGCGCAACTACTACGAGGGCCTGCGCTGGGTTCATGAACGCTTCCGCACGTTCGCGCGCCTCCCGCAGCCGGTCGTCGCCGCCGTGCAGGGATACTGCCTCGGTTTCGGCTTCGAGCTCGCGCTGATGGCGGACGTGCGGATCGCTTCCGATGACGCGGTGTTCGCGCTGCCCGAGGCGCAGATCGGCGTCGCGGTGGACGCGGGCGGCGATCTGCGCATCGCGCGCGACGCAGGTGCGGGCTGGGCCAAGCTGCTCTCACTCACCGGCCGCCGCATCGACGCGGCCACGGCGGAGCGGTTGCGCCTGCTCCAACTCGTCACCCCGGCAGATGCGTTGACCAAGACCTCCCGCGAAGTCGCCGCGGAGATCGCGGCGAACGCCCCGCTGGCCGTCCAGGGCATCAAGCGGGGTATCGACGCGTACGCGGACGCGGGGATGGACGCGGCTCTCGACCGGGTCGCGATGAACGCGGCGATCACGCTGACGTCCGAGGACTCGCGTGCCGGGTACGCGGCGAAGGGGGAGCGGAGGGCGGCTGCGTTCGAGGGAAAGTAGGGCGGCGCGGCCCGCTACCCCCCGAAGGGCCCTCGCCCCATCTGTTTGCGCACCGTCACCACCTCCGGGCTCACCAGGCCCCTGCGCTGCCAGTTCGCGCCGTCGACCACCAGGGTGTGGCCGGTGATGAAGCGTGCGTAGGGGGAGGTCAGGAAGGTCGCCGCCCAGCCCAGTTCGCGCGGGGCGCCGACGCGCAGGGCGGGCTGGCGGGTGGCCTCGTCCTTGACCCGGTCGAGGTTGCCCCTGATGTCCGCGGTCATGTCCTCGTGCGGCATCAAGCCCGGGACCAGGCCGTTGACCTGGATCCCGTACGGGCCCCATTCCACCGCCAGGCTCTCGACGAGGCTCTTCACGCCCGCCTTGGCCGCCGCGCTGTGCGCGAAGCCGGGGCCGCCCGTCCACGCGTACGACGCCCCGATGCTGATGACGGAACCGGGCGTGCTCGCCGCGAGGTGGCGGCGGCCGAACTCGCGTGTCATGAAGAACGTCCCGGTCAGCGTGATGTCGACGACCGCGCGCCAGGCGTTCGGCGACATGTCCTCGGCGGGCACGGGGAAGTTCGCCGCCGCGTTGTTGACCAGGACGTCCGGCAGGCCGTGGGCCGACTGCGCCGCGTCGAACACCTCGGCGACACGCTCGGGGTCCCGGATGTCGCACGGCACGGCCGTAACCCGGCCGCCGAGGCCCGCGAGTTCGTCCCGGGCCGCCTTCAGCCGCTCCTCCTTGCGGCCGGCTATCACCAGGTCCGCCCCGAGCCGCGCGAACTCCGTGGCGATGGCTTTGCCGAGGCCCGTCCCGCCGCCGGTCACGAGGACGACCGTCCCGTCGTACGTTCCCTGGGGCAGGGCGCTCGACCCCGGCGGGGCGGGGGCGGGCAGACCGGGCAGTGCGCTGCCCGGCCCATCGGATGCCACGGCCTCGTCGTCGTCCATGCGCGCGTCCCTTCCGTTGCGTCGTGTCCGTCGTGCGCGCATCGATACCGCCTCCGGGGTGAAACCTCCATGCCCGTAAGGGAATCGGGCGGGCGACTAGGGGGTCAGGCCGTGCACGCGGTTGCCGCCCACCGAGGCGGCCACCTGAGCTTCCGCCTCAGGTGTGAAGATGCCCGCCCGCCGCCGGGCCGCCGTCGCGTCGATGTCCCCCATGACGAGTTCGGCGTTGATCGTCACCCCGGCCCGGTAGCCCGCACTCGCCGCGTTGACCACCTGCTCCATGGGGCTCGCGGCGTTGCCGACCGCCCAGATGCCCGGGACGCTCGTGCGGCCCGTCTCGTCCACCGCCGGAAACGGCCCGAGCGGGGTGTCCCTCACCTCGGCGCCCAGTGCCCCGATGAGGCCGTCACGGGGCACCGTCTTCGTGGCGACGAACAGCACCGAGCGGGGGACCACCCGGCCGTCGGCGAGCCGCACGCCCGCCAGCCGGTCGTCCGCCACCTCCAGGCCCGCCACCTCGCCCTCCACCACCGAGACCCCGGCGGCCGCGAGACGCTCCCACTCGGTGTCCGGCAGCTCCGCCACGGTGTGCAGGAACAGCGTCACATCCTTGGACCACTGCGTGACCAGCAGCGCCTGGTGGGTGCCCGTCACCGGCGACGCGATCACGCCGAAGGGCTGGTCCCGCACTTCGTAGCCGTGGCAGTACGGGCAGTGCAGCACGTCATTGCCCCAGCGCTCGGCGACGCCGGGAATGTCCGGCAGTTCGTCCACCAAGCCCGTGGCCAGGACGACGCGGCGAGCGTGCGCGGAACCGCCGCCCGTGAGACCGACCTCGAACTCCCCGGCACCGTCGGGCCGTACGGCCGTCACCCGGTCGTGGGCGAACTCCACGCCGTACGCCTCGACCTCTTTCCGCCCCAGGGCGAGGAACTCGGCGGGCGGCATGCCGTCCCGCGACAGATAGCCCTGCATGTGTGCGGCGGGCGCGTTGCGCGGCTCGCCCGCGTCCACGATCAGTACGCGGCGCCGTGCCCGGCCGAGGACGAGCCCCGCGCTGAGCCCCGCCGTGCCGCCGCCGATGACGACCACGTCGTACGCGTTCTTGTTGTTGCTGTTCATGGTGACCACCTCCACGGAGACCGTCGCACCAAGGATGCGGGATTGACAATCAAGTTTGCCGATACTGCAATAGACGCATGGGAGAGAACCGAGAAGAGAACAAAGAAGAGAACACCGACGACGGCGCGGACCTGGACGGTGTCCTTGCCGAGGTCGGCCCCCGCCTGCGCAGAATCCGCAAGGAGCGCGGCGCGACGCTCGCGGGCCTCGCCGACGCCACCGGAATCTCCGTGAGCACCCTTTCCCGCCTGGAGTCCGGCCGGCGCAAGCCCAGCCTCGAACTCCTGCTCCCCATCGCCCGCGCCCACCAGGTCCCCCTGGACGAGCTGGTCGGCGCCCCGCCCGTGGGCGATCCCCGCGTGCGGTCCAAGCCGATCGTGCGGCACGGGCGCACCATGTTCCCGTTGACCAGGCAGCCCGGCGGCCTCCAGGCGTACAAGATCGTCGAGCCCGTCCGCTCCGTTCAGCCCGATCTGCAGACCCACGAGGGATATGAGTGGCTGTACGTCCTGTCCGGGCGGCTGCGGGTCGTGCTCGCCGATCATGACGTGATCCTCACGGCGGGCGAGGCCGCGGAGTTCGACACCCGGCTTCCGCACTGGTTCGGGTCCACGGGGGAGGGGCCCGCGGAATTCCTCAGCCTGTTCGGGCCCCAGGGCGAGCGGATGCACGTACGGGCGCGGCCCTCCCGGCAGAAGCCCGAAACGGACTGACGAGAAGGTTCCCCTGCCTGCAAGCGACCGCTTAGTATGCGACGGAGCCCGGTCTACGAAAGCCCCGTGGAGGCCCCGCATGCAGGCATGGCAAGTGCACCAGAACGGCGAGCCGAGCGCGGTGATGCGCCTCGAAGACGTGGACCGGCCGGTGCCCGGCGAAGGACAACTGCTCCTGAAGGTCCGCGCCGCCAACATCAACTTCCCGGACGCCCTGCTCTGCCGCGGGCAGTACCAAATCACGCCCCCGCTGCCGTTCACGCCCGGCGTGGAGATCTGCGGCGAGACCGAGGACGGGCGGCGTGTGATCGCCAACCCCGCTCTTCCGTACGGCGGTTTCGCCGAGTACGCGCTCGCGGACGCGGCGGCCGTGCTGCCCGCGCCCGACGCCCTGGACGACGCCGAGGCCGCCGCGCTGCACATCGGCTACCAGACCGGCTGGTTCGGCCTGCACCGCCGCGCGCACCTCCAGGCGGGCGAGACCCTCCTGGTGCACGCGGCCGCGGGCGGTGTCGGCAGCGCCGCCGTCCAGCTCGGCAAGGCGGCGGGCGCCAAGGTCATCGGCGTGGTCGGCGGCGCGGCGAAGGCCGAGGTCGCGCGCGAGCTCGGCTGCGACCTGGTCATCGACCGGCGCACGGAGAACGTCATCGGCGCGGTCAAGGAAGCCACCGGCGGCCGTGGCGCCGACGTCATCTACGACCCCGTGGGCGGCGACGCGTACACGCAGTCCACGAAGTGCGTCGCCTTCGAGGGGCGGATCATCGTGGTCGGCTTCGCGAGCGGTGTCATCCCGACGCCCGCGCTCAACCACGCCCTGGTGAAGAACTACGCGGTCCTCGGACTGCACTGGGGGCTCTACAACACCAAGGACCCGCAGGCCGTCCTCCGCTGCCACGAGGAGCTCACCCAGCTCGCGGCCAAGGGCGCCATCAAGCCGCTCATCAGCGAGCGTGTACCGCTGAGCGACGCGGCCGCCGCCGTCCAGCGCGTCGCGGACGGCGTCACCACGGGGCGGGTGGCCGTGGTCCCCGAGGGAGGCGACGCATGACGGATGCCGCCGAACTGCGCAGCCGTACCCAGGAGTTGCTCGCCGCGCACCCACCGGCGACGACGGAACGCGCGGCCTTCCTGAAGGCCCGCTTCGATGCCGGTCTCGCGTGGGTGCACTACCCGGAGGGGCTCGGCGGGCTCGGGGCCCCGCGTTCCCTGCAGGCCGTCGTGGACGCCGAGTTGGAGGCGGCGGGCGCGCCCGACAACGAGCCGCGCCGCATCGGCATCGGCCTCGGCATGGCCGCGCCGACCATCCTGCGCTTCGGCACCGAGGAGCAGAAGCGCAGCTTCCTGCGGCCGCTGTGGGTCGGCGACGAGGTGTGGTGCCAGCTCTTCAGCGAGCCGGGCGCCGGGTCCGACCTTGCCGCCCTGGGCACGCGCGCGGTACGTGACGGCGACGCTTGGGTGGTCAACGGTCAGAAGGTGTGGACGTCCGGCGCGCACGCCGCCCGCTGGGCCATCCTCATCGCCCGCACCGACCCCGAGGTGCCCAAGCACCGGGGCATCACGTACTTCGTCTGCGACATGACCGACCCGGGCGTCGAGGTGCGGCCGTTGCGGCAGATCACCGGCGAGGCCGAGTTCAACGAGGTCTTCCTCACCGATGTACGCATCCCGGACGCGCACCGCCTGGGGGAGATCGGCGACGGCTGGAAGGTCGCGCAGACCACCCTCATGAACGAGCGTGTTTCCATCGGCGGTGCCCGCATCCCGCGTGAGGGAGGCATGATCGGCCTGGTCGCCGGGACGTGGCGGGATCGCCCCGAGCTGCGCACGCCCGATCTGCATCAGCGGCTGCTCGAGCTGTGGGTCGAGGCCGAGGTCGCCCGGCTCACCGGGGAGCGCCTGCGCCAGCAGCTCGTCGCGGGACAGCCGGGGCCCGAGGGCTCCGGCATGAAGCTCGGGTTCGCCCGCCTCAACCAGGAGATCAGCGGCCTGGAGGTGGAACTCCTCGGCGGGGAAGGCCTGTTGTACGAGGACTGGACGATGCGGCGGCCCGCGACCGTCGACTTCGTCGGCCGTGACGCGGGCTACCGCTATCTGCGCGCCAAGGGCAACAGCATCGAGGGCGGCACGAACGAAGTGCTGCTCAACATCGTCGCCGAGCGCGTGCTCGGACTGCCCTCCGAGCCGCGCACCGACAAGGACGTCGCCTGGAAGGACCTCGCCCGATGAGTACGCAGACCACCCAGATCCCGCAGCCCCCACCGCGCGACCTGCTGTACTCCGAAGAGGAAGAGGCGCTGCGCTCGGTCGTGCGCGGCCTCCTCGCCGACCACTGCGATGCCACCGCCGTGCTCGCCCGCACCGAGTCCACCGAGCCGCACGACCGCGAGCTGTGGAAGGCACTCACCGACGGCATGGGGCTCGCCGGCCTGCTCGTGCCCGAGGAACTCGGCGGCCAGGGCGCCACGCACCGCGAAGCCGCCGTCGTCCTGGAGGAGTTGGGTCGCGCGGTGGCGCCCGTGCCCTACCTGACCAGTGCCGTCATCGCGACCGAGACCCTGCTGGCCTGCGACAGTGACGCGGCCAGGGAACTGATCGGCGCGCTCGCCTCGGGACGCAAGGTCGGCGTGCTCGCCGTGCCGCTGGCCACCGCTCCGGACGGCGCGCTGCCCGGCGTACACGCGAAGGACGGCGCTCTGCACGGCGGCGCCACCGGTGTCGCCGACGCGGTCGCCGCCGATGTGTTCCTCGTGCCGACGGGCGCGGGGCTGTACGCGGTGGACGCGGAAGACGCCGGCGTGACCGTCGTGCCGCAGACCTCGCTCGACCAGACGCGGCCGCTGGCCACGGTCAGCTTCGAGGGGGCACGCGCGCGTGCGGTCGGTCCGGAATCCGGACCCGCCGTACGGCGTGGTCTGCGGGCGGGGGCGGGTCTCCTGGCGTCCGAGCAACTGGGCCTCGCCGAGTGGGGTTTGACGGAGACCGTGCGGTACACGAAGGAACGGCACCAGTTCAACCGGCCCGTCGGCTCCTTCCAGGCGCTCAAGCACCGCCTCGCCCAGCTCTGGCTGGAGGTCGTCAGCATCCGGGCCGCCGCCCGCAACGCCGCGGACACCCTCGCCGCCGGAAGCGAGGACGCCGATGTCGCGGTGGCGCTCGCGCAGGCCTACGCGTCACCCGCCACGGTGCACATCGCCGAGGAGGCGCTCCAGCTGCACGGCGGCATCGGCATGACGTGGGAGCACCCCGTCCATCTCTGCCTGAAGCGGGCCAAGGCCGACTCCATCGCCCTCGGCACGGTCGGACGGCACCGGGAAGCGCTGGCCGGCCTGGTGCACCTGCCCGCGCCCTGACCCCGGCGGCTTCGACAACCGTGATCCACTCGGTACGGCCCGCACGTTTTACCCACCCATTACATGAGGCATAATTGCGACCCGTTCGCAATAACGTTTGATCTTCAGTAGGGGTGTGGAGCATGAGGGCCCGATCGATACGGGGTACGGGCGCGGTAGCGGCGGCCGCCTCACTGGCGGTCGCCGCATCGGCGTGCTCGGCGCCGGGCGACGGCAAGAACGCGGGTGGCGCCAAGGACTCCGCGGTTGTCGGCATCGCATACGAACCGGACACCCTGAGCCCGCTCCTCGGCTATGGCAAGGACGGCAACTCCAAGATCTTCGACGGTCTGCTCACGCACGACGCCGACATGAAGCTCAAGCCCGCGCTCGCCGCCGAGCTGCCCAAGGTCGGCGACGACGGCAAGAGCTACACGTTCAAGCTGCGCAAGGGCGTCAAGTTCAGCGACGGCAAGCCCTTCACGTCCAAGGACGTCGTCTTCACGTACGAGACGATCCTCGACAAGAAGACCAACAACGCCGCCAAGACCGAGCTCGACGCCGTCAAGAACGTCGAGGCCAAGGGCGACGACACCGTCGTCTTCCACCTCAAGTACCCCTACGCGCCGTTCGCCGAGCGCACCGTCCTGCCGATCGCACCCGAGCACATAGCGGGCAAGCAGGACGTGAACACCGGGGAGTTCACCACCAAGCCGGTCGGCACGGGCCCGTACAAGCTCGTGAAGTGGTCCAAGGGCGAGAAGCTCACCTTCAAGGCGAACCCCGGCTACTGGGGCGGCGCGCCGAAGGTCAAGAACTTCACCATGGCGATCATCAAGGACGACGACATCCGCGCCACCCGGCTCGACGCCGGTGAGCTCGACGGCGCGATCCTGCCGCCCAACCTGGCGAAGAAGTACGAGAGCGACGGCAACAAGAAGTCGTACGCCGCCACGACCTTCGACTACCGCGTGGTGACCCTGCCCACCGGCAACAAGGTCACGGGAGACACCGGCATCCGGCGCGCCCTGGACACCGGCGTCGACCGCAAGGCCATGGTCGACTCGATCCTGGACGGCGCGGGCAAGGAGGCCTACGGGCCGGTCCCGACCGACAGCCCCTGGTTCACCAAGGGCACCGAGCGCGAGCACGACCTCGCCGCGGCCAAGAAGATCCTCGACAAGGCGGGCTGGAAGCCGGGCAAGGACGGCATCCGCGAGAAGGACGGCGTCCAGGCGAAGTTCCCGCTCTGGTACCTCTCCGGCGACAAGCTCCGCCAGGACCACGCCCTTGCCTACGCCTCCGACGCCAAGAAGATCGGCATCAAGGTCGAGGTGCAGGCAGGCACGTGGGAGGTCATCGAGCCGCGCATGCCCAAGGACGCGGTCCTCGCGGGCGGCGGCTCCCCGGCCGACCCGGACTTCGACCAGTACACCCTCCTGAAGTCCTCGCTCGCCGGTGACGGCTTCAACAACATGGCGCACTACGACAACCCCAAGGTCGACAAGGCGCTCGACGAGGCCCGCGAGAGCGGCGACCACGCCAAGCGGCAGGCCGCGTACGACACCATCCAGCGCGAGCTGGTGAAGAACCCCGGCTACACCTTCCTCACCCACATCGACCACCTCTACGTGGTCGACAAGCGCTTCGGCGACCTGACCACCCAGATCGAGCCGCACGACCACGGCCTCGCGTCCGGACCGTGGTGGAACGTCGAGGACTGGCAGCCGAAGCAGTGATGTCCGCGCTCCGGAAGCTCCCCTGGGGGCCGATGGCGCGCATGACGGGACGGCGGGCCCTGTTCGCCGTCCCGGTCCTGCTCGCCGTGACCTTCGGCGTTTTCGCCATCGCCGCCGCGTCTCCCTTCGACCCCGTCAAGGCGTACGCGGGCACGGCCGGGCTCACCTCGTCGCAGGAGAACCTCGACCAGCTGCGCGCCAACCTCGGCGTCGACCAGCCGCTCGCACAGCGCTGGTGGGACTGGCTGACGTCGGCCGTGACCGGCGACCTCGGAGACTCCAGCACCCTGCGCCAGCCCGTCTCCGACGTCATCGGTGAACGCATCGGCTGGTCCGTGCTGCTCGCCGCCACCGCGTTCCTGCTCGCGATCCTCGTCGGCACCGCGCTCGGCGTCCTGGCCGCGCGCCGCCCTGGCGGCTGGCTCGACCGCGCCGTGACCTCGCTCGCGTACACCCTCGAAGCCGCCCCGCCGTTCTGGATCGGGCTGCTCGCCGTCTGGCTGTTCGCCCTGAAGCTCGGGGTGCTGCCGTCCGGCGGGCTCACGGACACCGCGAGCTCGGCCGTCACCGCCGGACAGGTCGCGAGCCACCTGGTGCTGCCCGCCGCCGTCCTGGCGATCTCGCAGCTCCCGTGGTTCGTCCTCTACGTACGCCAAGGAGTCGGCGACGCGCTCGGCGACGACCCCGTGCGTGGCGCACGCGCGCGTGGCCTCGCCGAACGGACCGTCCTCCTCGGGCACGCACTGCGCTCGGGCATGCTGCCGGTGCTCACACTCATCGGCTCCCGCGTGCCCGAACTCATCACCGGGGCGCTCATGGTGGAGACCGTCTTCAGTTGGCCCGGCATCGCGGCGGCCACCGTGTCGGCGGCGACCGCCGTGGACTTCCCGCTGCTCGCCGCGCTCACCGTCCTCGCCACGGCCGCGGTGCTCCTGGGCAACCTCCTGGCCGACCTGCTGTACGGCCTCGCCGACCCGAGGGTGGGATTCGATGGCTGAGACGACGACCTGGCGCGCCTCCCTGGGGAGCGCCTCGAAGACTCGCTCCACGCGCGCGTGGCGGGTGCGTTCCTCGGCGGTGATCGTCGCGGCGGTCGTCCTCGCCGTCCTTCTCGTGCCGCCCCTGGTGAACCTCGACGAACAGGCCGTGGACCTCGCGGCCAAGCTGCAACCACCGTCCTGGGATCACCCCTTCGGCACCGACGACGTGGGACGCGACCTGCTCCTGCGCTGCGTGTACGGGCTGCGGGTCTCACTCCTCGTGGGTGTGGTGGCGGCCGTCGTCGCGACCGTCATCGGCACGGCCGTGGGCGCGCTCGCCGCCGCGTCGGGCGGCTGGGTGGACCGGGTCGTGATGCGGCTCGTGGACGTCTTCTCGTCCGTGCCGCACCTGCTGCTCGGCATCTTCATCGTGGCGATGTTCCGGCCGGGTGTGTGGCCGGTGGTCGTCTCGGTGGCGCTCACGCACTGGCTGTCCACGGCCCGCATCGTGCGCGCCGAGGTGCTTTCACTGCGGTCACGTCCGTACATTGACGCCGCCATCTCCGGAGGCGCTTCGCGGATGCGCGTGACCGTTCGCCATCTGCTGCCCGGAGTGCTCCCGCAGGCCGGACTCGCCGCCGTCCTGATGGTGCCGCACGCCATCTGGCACGAGTCCGCGCTGTCCTTCCTCGGGCTCGGTCTGCCCACCCACCAGGCGAGCCTCGGCACCCTCGTGCAGAGCGCGCGCGGCTCGCTCCTCGCCGGGGACTGGTGGCCCACCCTCTTCCCCGGCCTGTTCATCATCGTGCCCACCCTGGCGATCGCCGGCCTCGCGGGCGCCTGGCGGGAACGGATCAACCCCCGGCGCCGATCGGAGCTGATGCTGTGACCGAGCCTCTCTCGCCCCCGACCACCTCGCCCCCGGTGCTCTCCGTGCGTGGTCTCTCCGTACGGTTCCGCATGCGCGGCGACACCTTCGTCTCCGCCGTCACCGACGCCCACTTCGACCTGGCGGCGGGGGAGTGCCTCGCCCTCGTCGGCGAGAGCGGCTGCGGCAAATCCGTGCTCGCCTCCGCGCTGCTCGGGCTGCTTCCGCAGAACGCGGAGACGGCCGGGTCCGCACTCATCGGCGACGTCGACCTGCTGACCGCCGACGAGCGCACCCTGGCCCGCACGGTCCGCGGACGGCGCGTCGGCCTCGTGCCGCAGAGCCCGGCCGCACACCTGACGCCGGTGCGCACGGTCCGCGCCCAGCTGGAGGAGACCCTGCGGGAGCTGGCGGACGTGCGCCGCCCTCAGCTGCGCAAGGCCGCCGAAGCCGCCGCCGAGCGCGCCGCGTTCCCCGCCGGACACCTGGACCGCTACCCGCATGAACTCTCCGGAGGTCTCGCCCAGCGGGCGGCCACCGCGCTCGCCCTCATCGGTGACGCGCCGCTGCTGCTCGCCGACGAGCCGACGACGGGACTCGACCGCGACCTCGTCGACCGCACGGTGGACGAGCTGCGCAAGCACGTCGGCGACGACCGCGCGCTGCTCCTGATCACCCACGACCTGGCCGCCGCCGAGCGCATCGCGGACCGCGTCGCCGTGATGTACGCGAGCCGCATCGTCGAACTCGCCGACGCCGAGGACTTCTTCGGATCCCCAGGGCCCCGGCACCCCTACGCCCGCGGCCTCCTGAACGCCCTCCCCGAGCGGGAGTTCCTGCCGATCCCGGGCATGCCGCCCGAACTCTCCGCGCTGCCGCGGGGATGCGCGTTCGCCGCGCGCTGCGCCGGCGCGGACGAGACCTGCGAAACCGTGCCGCAGTCCGTGGCCGGGGTCGCCTGCCACCACCCCCATACGGCGGCCGTGCTGGAGGCACCCCGTGCTTGAGCTCCGTTCCATCACCGCCGGATACGACCGCCGCGCCCCCGTCATGCGCGGCGTGGACCTGACGCTCGCGCCCGGCGCCTCCGTCGGCCTGCTCGGCCCCAGCGGCTGCGGCAAGTCGACCCTGGCCCGGGTCGCCGCGCTGCTGCACAGGCCCGACGAGGGCCGCGTCGTCATCGACGGTGAGCACGCCCGCGGCTGGCGGCACCGCGCTCCCCGCGCCCAGCGCACCGCCTTCGGCGTCGTCTTCCAACAGCCCCGCCTGTCCGCCGACCCGCGCCTCACCCTCACGGACCTGATCGCCGAGCCGCTGCGCGCGACCGGGCGCGGAAGTGAAGCCACCGCGCGCGGGCGGGAGTTGGCTTCCACCGTGGGGCTCGGCGAGGATCTCCTGGGCCGCAGGCCGCACGAGGTCAGCGACGGCCAGTTGCAGCGCGCCTGCCTGGCCCGCGCCCTGGTGCTCCGCCCGCGCTGGCTGATCTGTGACGAGATGACGGCGATGCTCGACGCCTCGACGACGGCGGCACTCGTGCACGCCGTGGAGGAGTACCGGCGGGAGAACGGCGCAGGGCTGCTCGCGGTCGGCCACGACCGGGTGCTCCTGGAGCGCTGGTGCGAGCGGACCGTCCACTGGAGCGAGCTGAGCGCTCCGCTGGAGGTGCGGTGACGCGACCGCGGGCCGGTGGGGGCTGGTCGCGCCCACGCGGCGGAGCCGCATGCGTCACAGCCCCGCGCCCCTGACGGGCCCGAAGGCACGCGGCGGTGCAGCGGGAGGAGACGCCGTGGCGGGGCGTGAGGTGGCCATGCGCCCCCCGCGTTTCCCGGAATGAACGAAGGGCGTCGATAGCGCCAACTCCGCGCACGGGGAGGTTTCTTGACGCGGGCATGGCTTCATACTCACTGAGGCCGTCCCTCGTCCCCTCGCCCTTTCCGGGAGTCTTCGTGGCACTCATCACCCGTCGTAGAGCCCTCACCATCGGCGCAGCGCTCGCCGGTACCGCCGCCGTCCCCGCGTACGCCCAGGCGAGCGAGCGCGGCCACGGACCCCGCCCCCTCATCCGTGCCCACGCGCACAACGACTACGAGCACCCCCGGCCCCTTCTCGACGCGCTCGACCACCGCTTCGGCAGCGTCGAGGCCGACATCTACCTCGTCGACGGGCAGCTCCTGGTCGCGCACGACCCCATCGACCTCGACCCCACCCGCACCCTCGAATCGCTCTACCTGGACCCCCTGGCCGCCCGCGTACGCGCCAACCACGGCTCCGTGTACCGCGGTTACCACCGCACCCCCTTCCAGCTCCTGATCGACATCAAGACCGAGGGCGCGGCGACGTACCTGGAACTCGACCGGCATCTGCGGCGCTACCGGCACCTGTTCACCACGTACTCCCACGGCAAGGTGCGCCGCGGGCCCGTGACCGCCGTGATCTCCGGCGACCGGGCCGCCCGCGCGCCCATGGAGGCCCAGCGCGTGCGCCGCGCCTTCTACGACGGCCGCCTCGCCGACCTGGGCAGCGCCGCGCCCGCCTCGCTCATCCCGCTGATCAGCGACAACTGGACGCTCAACTTCAGCTGGCAGGGCGTGGGCGCGATACCCGCCGCCGAACGCGACAAGCTGCGCGGCATCGTCTCGACCGCGCACAAGCGTGGGCAGCGCGTCCGTTTCTGGGCGACGCCCGACCTGGCGGGTCCGGCGCGCGACGCGGTGTGGGGCGAGCTCCTCGCCGCCGGCGTCGACCACTTGAACACGGACGACCTGGCGGGGCTCGAGGCCTTCCTCGACGCCCGCCGCCAGTAGGCTCCGGCCCGGCCGAAGCAACGTCCCGGCACATAACACCCGTTCGGAGGACATGCCGGTCGCCCGGACGGTCCCTCCGCTGCGCCACACTCGGCCCAAAGCCGCGATGTTGACGTGGCGGAGGAGGTTGTCCCCATGGCCGTCTCGGTCTCTGTGGTGCTGCTGCTCGTGATCCTGGCAGTGGTCTTTCTGCGCAACGGCGCGCTGAAGTTCTCGCACGCGGTGGTCTGTGCGCTGCTCGGCTTCTATCTGGCGAGTTCGAGCATGGCGCCGACCATCCACAACGGGGTCACGGCCGCAGCGGACATCGTCAGCGGCCTGCAGCCATGATCGGGCGCCCATGATCGTTGCGTGTTCATGAACAACTGTCACGTTTCCATGGACACTTCAAGGCGCTGCCCCTAGCTTCGGCCCATGCCGCGTCGCAGAACCCTCAGCAGCGCCCTCGCCCTGACCGCCCTCACGGTCTCGGCCGCATTCTTCGCGCCACCCGCCCAGGCGGACGACATACCGAAGGCGCCGGGGCACCGGCTCGTCGAGCAGTACACCGGAACACCCGCCGACGCCCGCCCGCTGCCCGGCGAACAGCCGCCCCAGCACCCGTATCTGGCCGCCAACGGCCGCAGCGGGATGCACGCGGACGCGGCGGGCAGCGGAACGTATCCCTGGAAGGGTCCCCTGGGAAAGAACCCCCAGGTCAGCAGCGAGAAGATGGCGGCGCTCGGCGGTGAGTGCGCCACCGTCACCTTCGACAAGGCCGGCCGCATCGTCACCGTCTGCGGCACCTTCACCGGCTTCCTGGTCAAGCTGCTCGACCCGGCGACGATGAAGACGCTCGCCGAGTACAAGCTCCCGCAGCGCCCCTCCACCGTCGAGGCCATCACACGCCTGGACTTCTCCAAGATCTTCAAGGACACCTCGGGCGGTGCCTACTCCTACCTCGACAACGAGGACCGGCTCGTCCTCGCCGACTCGCGACAGCACATCGTCCGGCTCGCGCACGAGCAGACGGCGGACGGCAGTTGGCGTTTCGTCGTCGACAAGGACTGGGATCTGACGGCGCACGTCCCGCACGACTGCGTGACCTGGTCAAACCTCTACCCGAGCGGCGAATGCGACCCGGTCACCTCGGTGATGCCCGACTGGGACGGCCGCATCTGGTGGGTGACCCGGCAGGGCCGCGTCGGCACCGTCGACCCCGAGACCGGTGACATCCGCTCCGTCCGCCTCGACGGCGAGGAGATCCAGAACTCCTTCTCCGTCGCAAAGGACGGCGTGTCGATCGTCTCCGACCACGCGCTCTACAGCTTCCGCGCCGCCGCGGACGGCACCCCGAAGGCCGTCTGGCGCCAGACGTACGACCGGGGGACGGGCACCAAGCCCGGCTCGGTGAACCAGGGTTCGGGCACCACCCCCGACCTCTTCGGTCAGGGCGACGACGACTACGTGGCGATCACCGACAACGCCGACGACCGCATGAACGTCCTCGTCTACCGCCGGGGCGACGACATCGCCGACGACAAGCGGCTCGTCTGCAAGGTTCCCGTCTTCCGCTCCGGCGCCTCCACCACCGACAACTCGCTGATCAGCTGGGGCAACAGCCTCGTCGTCGAGAACAACTACGGCTACGAGAACATCACCTCGCTCACCTTCGGGCGCAGCGTCGTCGGCGGCGTCAGCAGGATCGACGTACGCGAGGACGGCAGCGGCTGCGACACGGTGTGGGAGAGCGACGTCCGCGCCCCGTCGAACGTGCCCAAACTGTCCACCGCCAACGGGCTGCTGTACTTCTACACGAAGGAGCCGAGCAGCCTCGGCGTCGATGCCTGGTACCTGACGGCCGTCGACTTCCGCACCGGCGAGACCAAGTGGAAGCGCCTCGCCGGCACGGGCATCGCGTACGACAACAACTGGGCCCCGGTGACCCTGGGCCCGGACGGCACCGCGTACGTGGGCGTGTTCAACGGCCTGGTGGCGGTACGGGACACCGAGTGAGGGCGCCCCGACGCCGGTCAGCCCCCGGAGAACACGCCGATACCGTTCGGTACCGGGCGTTCCACGCCGCCGCTGGGGTTGTTGCGTACGGTCACTTCATCCGCGCCCGGGAGCTTCGCGACCAGGGTGGCGGAGGACACCAGGGTGGAGGAACCGCCGCCGTCCAGGCTGAAGCCGTCCTGCGCGCCCAAGCCCCGCAAGGTGTCGGCTACTTCGGCGATGGTCAGTCCCGTACGGAACTCGGGGGAGCCGTCCAGGGACAGGAGCAGGAGGCGCCGGCCGTCGTCGGAGATCCCGGCGGCCGTCCGCACGGCCGAGGTGGCGGTGTCCAGGCCGGGCAGCGGGGCGCCGCCGCGCAGGACGGGGAAGCCGCCGAGCGCGAAGCGGAACGCGCTGCGTGACTCGGCCGCCACCAGCCGGTGTTTGATGCCGACCCGTTCGCCGACGGAGAGCTTGCGCAGTTCCTGGGCGCCCGCCTCGCGCCCCACGAGGACCGTGCTGCCATGGGCCACCGGACCGCTGCCGGGTGTCGCCGCGGACGCCACGACCCGGCCGCCGCGCACCGTCACCTCATGGGTGTCCGTGCTGCACGGAGCGCCGCGGTTGGTGTCGGTGCCGCAGGTGGAGCGCACCCGCGAGGTGCTGCCCCAGTCGCTGGTGAACGCGCCGACGGAACCCACGGGGAGGGCGTACTGATTGAGCCCGCCCAGCGGCAGCCGGGTCTGCTGGGTGCGTACTTCACCGTCCAGGCGGAGGCTGTCCAGGCGGGCCCGCCGGTCGTAGCCCACGCCGAGCACGGCCTCGGTGGTCACACCGGGAGGCATCGCGGGCCCGAAGCGCTGCCCGTTCGGCACCGCCGCCTTGAGGGCCCGGCCGCGTGCGATCGCGGGGCCCACGGGCGCGCCGGTGGCCTCGACGCCCGGATGCTGGGTCTCGGAGATGTTGAAGAAGTCGCCGTTGATCCCGCCGACCGCCCCCGCCCCGTCCGCGAGCGCGGAGACGACGGAGCGGGCGCCCACCGCGCCCGGATAGAGCAGGCCGACGCTGGTGCTCTTGTTGCTCAAGTCGACGTCCAGGACGTGCGCGCGCGCCTTGCCGTGCGAGGCCGCGATGTCGAACTGCCGGTACTCCACGCCCGGCGCGATCCGCGAGGCGGACGTCTTCCCGTCCGCCTCCACGCCGCCGGCCGGTGCCGCTCCCAGCAGAGCCGCACCGGCCAGCGTGCCGAGTGCCGTCATGGCCGAGAGCGCCGCTCTCGCCGTTCTGAACCGTCCAGAGATGAGCTTCTGCCGAGCTGCCACCCATGCCCCCTGAAGTCTCCTGCCGACCAATCGCACCAGTCTGAGGGTCGGTCAGAAAGTGCACCAGAGGGCAGCGCCGGACGGGTGCAGGGCCGGTGGCTAGGTGCCGACCAAACGGGAACGGATGAGGAAACGTACGCCTTCGGGGGCTTCGAGGGAGAAGCCGCTGCCACGGCCGGGCACGACGTCCACGATCAGCCGAGTGTGGCTCCACACGTCGTACTGACTCCTCGACATCCAGAAGGCGACCGGTTCGGCCACGCCCTCGACGGCCAGCGAGGCCAGGCGCACGTCGGAGCCGCCGGTACGGAACTCGCCCTCCGGATAGCACATGGGCGCACTGCCGTCGCAGCATCCGCCGGACTGATGGAACATCAGCGGGCCGTGCAGGTCCCGCAGCCGTCGCACCAGATCGGCGGCGGCAGGGGTCAGCTCCACGCGTGGAGTATCGGTCATGGGCTGCCGCTCCTTGGTCGCCGTCACCGTCGCTGTCACCGTTGCCAGGCCGCCTTCGTGGCGGTGCCCTAGTCAACTCCGGGCGACGTTGCGAGAACGTTGCGGTCGCGGTCGCGCATGCGGATACGGATGGCGGGCGTGTCCGCCGTCAGGCGAGAACGGCCCGGACCGCCTTGCCGCGCCTGCCGCTGCCGACGACCTCAAGGTGCGCGGCGAGGTGACGCACCATCGCGAGGCCGCGCCCGCTGTCCCGTTCGGTGCTCGGCTTGAGCACGCGTGGGCCCTCGGGGCTCGAGTCGTGCACCTCGACCGTCACATGGTCGTCGGACACCTCGAGGCGCAGGCGGCATGGGCTGCGGCCGTGCTGGGTGGCGTTGGCGACGAGTTCGGACACGATCAGTGTGGCGTCGTCCACCCGTTCGGCGTCCACACCCGTCAGCTGCCGTCGGGGCCTGGTGAGGAACGCGGAGGTCAGCCTCCGCGCACGGCCGGCCGATGCGGCTTCCTGCGGCAGTGCGTACTCAACGCGGGCGACGTGCCGATGGGCGCGCTGGTGCGCACGCATGGCAACTCACTTCCCTCCCCTGGGACAACCGGCGTACTCGCGCGACTTCCGCTCGCCGGGGCCACGCCCTGTCATGCGCGGCCGGTGCTGTCCCACGGTCATGCCCGCCCCTGCTGATCGCCAACCAAGTGCCTGGGTGTGAGCCCGTCAGCGGGCTGTCACCAGGCTGTCACGGGTGGCGAACGAACATGTTCGCTCCGAACGTGCTCGTAACGAACATGTTCGTTATGCTGGTCGTATGACAGCTCATCCCGACCCCCCGCGCAGCCGCCGCGAGCGCCCCGCGAAGCCCGCCCTCACCCGGGCGGGGATCGTGGCCACGGCGGTGGAGATCATGCGCGTCGAGGGCCTGGGCAAGGTGACCATGCGCCGCCTCGCCCAGGAGCTCGACACCGGGCCCGCTTCCCTGTACGTCTACGTCCGCAACACCGCCGAGCTGCACGCGGCGATCCTGGACGAACTCCTCGCGGCGGTCGAGGCACCGCAGGCCGGGGGCGACTGGCGGGAGCGCCTTGAGGGTGTTCTCACCTCCTACACCGCGGTGCTCTTCCGGCATCGCGGCCTGGCGAAGGCCGCGATCGTCGCCCGGCCCCGAGGCGAGCACTACCTGCGCCTCGTCGAGACCCTGCTTGCCCTGCTCGACGAGGGCGGGGTACCGCCCGGCCAGGCCGCGTGGGGCGTCGACCTGCTGTTGCAGTACGCCACCGCGACCGCCGCCGAGCACTCCCCGGCCGATCAGGCCACCGGCGCCCAGGAGGAGTGGGACGCGCTCGCCGGAGCCCTGCAGGACGCGTCGGACCGGACGCACCCGCACGTCGCCCGACTCGCCGGCGAGCTCGTGTCCGGCCGGCCGGAGGACCGGATCTCCTGGGGCTTTCGGACGCTGATCAACGGCATCCTCGCCACGCCCGTCCCGGTCGACGGCGCCCGGGGCTGAGCCCTCCCGCAGCCGGGACCCGACCACGACCACCACCCGCACCACGCAGGAGGAGCACCACCATGACCACCCACCACCCCATAGCCATCATCGGCGCGGGCCTCGGAGGTCTCACGCTTGCCCGCGTCCTGCACGTCAACGGCATCGAGGCCGCCCTGTTCGACTTGGAGGCCTCACCCGCCGCGCGCGGCCAGGGCGGCATGCTCGACATCCATGAGGAGTCGGGGCAGGCCGCCCTCCGCGCCGCCGGTCTGTACGACGAGTTCCGGGCGCTCATCCACCCGGGCGGCGAGGCCATGCGCGTTCTCGACAAGGACGCCGTGGTCCGCATGGAGGAGACGGACGACGGCGACGGCGGCCGCCCCGAGGTCGATCGCGGCCACCTGCGTGACCTGCTGCTCGGTTCGCTGCCCGACGGCGCCGTGCACTGGGGCGCGAAGATCACCGGGGCGCTTCCGCTCGGTGGCGGCCGCCACGAGGTGACCCTGGCCGACGGCTCCGCCTTCACCACCGACCTGCTGATCGGGGCGGACGGCGCCTGGTCCCGGATCCGCCCGCTGGTCTCGGCCGCCGCGCCCGCCTACACCGGCATCTCCTTCGTCGAGGTGGACCTCGTCGACGCCGACGTACGCCACCCGGACAGCGCCGCGGTCGTGGGTGACGGCATGCTCTTCGCGCTCGGCGAGGACAAGGGGTTCCTCGCCCACCGCGAGTCCGACGGCAGCCTGCACATCTACACCGCGCTCAAGGCCCCCGAGGACTGGATCTCGTCCATCGACTTCACGGCCGACGACACGAGGCTCGCCAAGGCCTCCGTGCTGGAGCACTTCGCCGACTGGGACAAGAGCCTGCAGGCGCTGGTCGCCGACGCCGACGGGGCGCTTGTCCCGCGCCGGATCCACGCCCTGCCGATCGGCCACCGCTGGGACCGCGTCCCGGGCGTCACGCTGCTCGGCGACGCGGCGCACCTCATGTCCCCCTTCGCGGGGGAGGGCGCCAACCTCGCCATGCTCGACGGAGCCGAACTCGCGGCGGCCGTCGCGGCGCGTCCCGGAGACGTCGAATCGGCACTGGCCTCCTATGAAGAGGCGCTGTTCCCGCGCAGCGAGAAGACCGCCGCCGAGTCCGCCGACAGTCTCGTACGCTGCTTCCGCAAGGACGCCCCGCAGGGCCTGCTCGACCTGTTCTCCGGCAACTAGGGCCCGTCTGTCAGCGGACGCGTGCCACGGCCGCGTAGATGCCGCTGTCCTCGGCCTGCGGCCGTGCGTCGCCCTTGAACCACTCCGTGGCCGTCACCAGGCCGGGCTCGACGAGGTCGAGACCGTCGAAGAACCGGGCCACCTCGGCCCGGTTGCGGAAGCCGAGCTTGATGCCGCCCTTCGCGTACTCGGCGGTGACCTGCTCCGCCAGTTCCGGGAAGATGTCGGACGAGGCGTGCGACAGCACCAGGTGGCTGCCGGAGGGCAGGGCGTCCACCAGCGTGCGCACGATGCCGTACGGGTCCTGGTCGTCGGGCAGGAAGTGCATGAGCGCGATGAGGGAGAGGGCGATCGGGCGGTCGAAGTCGAGGAGGCCGCGGGCGTGCCCGAGGATCTCCAGCGGCTCACGGACGTCCGCCTGGATGTAGTCGGTCATCCCCTCGGGGGTGCTGACCAGCAGGGCCTCCGCGTGGCGCAGCACGATGGGGTCGTTGTCGGTGTAGACGACCCGCGCCGACGGCACCGTCTCCTGGACGATCTGGTGCAGGTTCGGCGCGGTGGGGATACCGGTGCCGATGTCGAGGAACTGGTCCACGCCCTCGGCGGCGAGCCAGGCGGCCGCACGATTCATGAACGCGCGGTTCTGCCGCGCGGCGTCCTTCGCCTCGGGCGGCAGCTTCTCGCCCACGGCCTCGTCGACGGGGTAGTTGTCCTTGCCGCCGAGCAACCAGTCGTAGACACGCGCGGGATGCGGCTTGCTGGTGTCGATCGTCGGCTTGGGCGCACCTGCGGTCATGACGTACTCCGTTGCTGCGAGACGCTTCGATCGCCGCAGTCTGCCACAGCAACATCACCTTGAGCATGGGGTGTTGGGGTCGGGTGCGTGAGGCGACGGGTCGGTCACACGCTGTGCGTCGCGGCGGCCTGCCGCCTCACCTCCGGTAGAGATCCGTCGCGAGGGCCACCGCGGCGTGCGTCATGGGGTGCGGGTCGTGGCGGCGCCAGATGAGATGGACGGCGATGGGCTCGGTGTCGCGCAGGGGGCGGAACACGATGCCGTCGCGGCGGTACTGGTTGGCAGTGCTCTCCGGAGTGAGGCCGACGCAGCGGCCCGAGGCGATGATCGCCAGCCAGTCGTCGATGTCCTGGGTGTACTCCACCGGGGGGCGGGCCTCTTCGGGCCACAACTCGGCGGTGGTCGTGCCGGTGCGCCGGTCGATGAGGAGCGTACGGTCCCGTATGTCGGCCAAGGGGACGGAGCGCCGCTTGGCCCACGGGTCGTCGCTCGCCAGTGCGCAGAAGCGCCGCTCGTGACCGACGACGGCGCTGGCGAAACGGTGCTCGTCGAATGTGGTGCGGACGACGGAGAGGTCGCAGAGGCCCTCGGCGAGGCCGCCTGTCGCGGAGTTCGTCCGGATCAGGTACAGCTCGACGTCGGGGTGTCCGGCGGCCCAGCGGCGCTGGAACTCCGCCGTGTGGCGGCCCATCGCCGACCAGGCGTGGCCGATGCGCAGCCGGGTGTGCCCGGTGGTCGCCTCCCGGATGAGGTCGTCGGCCTCGGCGAGCAGATGCCGGGCGCGGGCGAGCACCTGGACTCCCGCGGTCGTCGGAGTGATGCTGCGGCTGGTGCGGTGCAGCAGGCGCACCCCGAGCGCCTCTTCGAGGCCGCCGAGGGTGCGCGAGACGGCCGCTTGGGAGACACCCAGCTCGGCGGCGGCATCGGTGAAGCCGCCGGTGTCCACGATGGCGACCAGGCAGCGCAGATGCCGCAGTTCCAGATCCATGGCCTCAGTGTATGGAGCGCCACGAGGATGCATAACCAAAGCGTATGGATGGGTGCTCGCATGCATTTTTCGTATGCGTGAGAGTGGCGCATCCTGCGGTGCATGCGAACGTCTCAGAGCCAGGCCGCGCCCGCCATGCCCGCTGTCGTCGACGGCGGCCTCATCGAGGGCGGCCTCGCCGTGGGTGGCCCGGAGCATGTGAGTGCTCCCGCGAACGGCTCACGGGGCCGCCTCTCGGGCATGGCGATGATGTTCGGCAGTGGCTTGTCCAACCAAGTCGGCGCCGCGACAGGCGCGTTGGCGTTCGACGTCATCGGCCCCGCCGGTGTCGTGGCCGTACGGCAGTGGGTCGCGGGAGTCGTCCTGCTGGCGGTGGGCAGGCCCAGGGTGCGCGCCTTCACCTGGCGCCAGTGGTGGCCGCTGCTGTGCCTGGCGGCGGTCTTCGCCACCATGAACCTCTCTCTTTACACTGCCATCGACCGCGTCGGCCTCGGTCTCGCGGTGACGCTGGAGTTCCTGGGCCCACTGACGGTCGCGCTCGCCGCGTCCCGCCGCGCCGTGGACCTCGGGTGCGCGGTCGTGGCGGGGGCTGCGGTGGTCGCGCTGGCCCGCCCGCAGCCCAGCACGGATTACGCCGGCATCGGTCTCGGGCTGCTCGCCGCGGCCTGCTGGGCCTCGTACATCCTGCTCAACCGCACGGTCGGAGCCCGCATCCCCGGTGTCGAGGGTTCGGCCACGGCGGCGGGGGTCTCCGGGCTCCTCTATCTGCCGGTCGGCATCGTGGTGCTCGCGCACCACTCGCCGACGGCCGCGGCCCTGGCCTGCGCGGGCGCCGCCGGGATCCTCTCCTCCGCGGTCCCGTTCCTGGCCGACCTGCTGGCCCTGCGCCGGGTCGACGCCCGCTTCTTCGGGATCTTCATGAGCGTCAACCCGGTCCTCGCGGCCCTGGTGGGCATGGTCGTCCTGGGGCAGTCCCTGGGGTGGGTGGAGTGGCTGGCGATCGCGGCGATCGTCACGGCGAACGGCGTCAGTGTCTTGAGGCGGAGCTGAGGTGACCGGGGTCGGCCGCGCGCCGACTGCGGGCCTGGATGTAGCTCAGCTTAACGATGCTTAAAAACTTGTTGCTTGTCCTTTCAGGTCGGCGGCGGCATCGTTTCGTTCAGCAGCAACGCCCAGGCCAGGACAGGGAGATCAACAGTGAACGGCGTTCCCGGAAGAACGTGGGCAGCGGCAAGGGTGGGCGTGCTCGCCCTCCTGTGGGGATCGACCTTCCTTTGGATCGAACTGGCACTGGAAGGCCTGTCTCCCGTGCAGGTCACTCTCCTGCGCTGCGCGCTCGGGGCGGCGACCCTGACGGTCCTGCTCTTCAGCACGCGCAACCGCCTTCCACGGGGGCTCGCCACGTGGAAGCACATCTTCATCGCCGCCTTCTTCTGCAACGCCCTGCCCTTCGGGCTCTTCAGCGTGGGGCAGCAGACGGTCGACTCCGGGGTGGCCGGGGCGCTGAACGCGACGACGCCGCTGTGGTCCGTCCTGATCGGCCTCGGCATCGGCACGGAACGCGGGCTGCGCCCCGTCCGCCTCGCCGGGCTCCTCCTCGGGTTCACGGGTACGTCACTGATCTTCGCCCCGTGGCAGCAGTCGGGGCTGACGAGTTGGGGCGCCCTCGCGATCGTGGGAGCGGCGGCCAGTTACGCGGTGGGCTTCACGTACATGGGGCACCACCTCGTCGGCAAGGGCGTGCCCACCCTGTCTCTCTCCGCCGCCCAACTCATGGCGGCGACCGGCCTGACGGCGCTGGCTCTGCCGGTGGGCGGCCTGGAGACGATCGACATCGCTCCCACGACCCTGATCGCCATCACGATCCTGGGGATCTTCGCCACCGGCATCACCTTCCACCTCACCTACCGGATCATCGCGGACGAGGGCGTGACCAACGCCGCGACGGTCGGGTACCTGCTGCCGGTGGTCTCCGTGGCACTGGGCGCCATCGTGCTGGACGAGGCCTTCAGCTTCCGGGTGGCCGCGGGGATGGCGGTCGTACTCATCGGAGTGGGCATGACGCGCCACCAGAAGCGGACCCCGGCCACTCCGCCCACGAAGATCCCGGAACCCCTCGGATCATCCGGCTGACGCGCGGGATCGGTGGGTACATACCCCGCATGACTGATGCCGTGGACTCCGACGAACTGCTGCGCCGCATCCAGCGAGCCCGAGCCTGGGCTCAGCAGGAGGAACAGCACTGGAAGACACAGTCCGCCAAGGCGAACGCGGACGACCCGAACGAAGCGCTGACGGCAAGAATCTCCGCCACCGCGTACGAAGCTGTCCGAAAAGCCCTGGACGAGGTCATCGAGCCGGGGAGCAACGACGGCGACTCGAGCATCGACTGATATGCGCCAGCACGCTGGATGCTGTCGACCGCGAGAGTAAGGGCAGCGACGAACAGGCTCAGCGTGGCGACGCAAAGACCGCTGAGGGCGATCTTGTCCGTGGTCGAAGAGCGTCGCCACCATGAGCCATGCGGTACTTCGCCGGTGACGTTGAGGACGGCGCGGTTCACCCACTCCGCGACCCGGAAGTAGAGGAACTGCGAAACCACCATCACGAGCAAGGCCAATGCCGCTGCGAGATTCTCGCGGCCGCTGCCCCAGCCCTGCCATCTTCGCAATGACCCTGGATCGACGATCGCTGTGATCATGAACAGGGGTTGTCCGAAGCATCCGCGTCGATCACCGCGTGGGAATCGCGCAGCAGGTCGACCGCCCGCCTGCGTCAGTGCGCTGTCCGAATCCCGCCAGCACGCGTACGTGCGGCACCGCACTGTTGAGGGTGCAAGGGAAGCAGCTGACATTCGGACGCAAGGGAAGAAGAGGGAGATCGTGATGACCGTCCACACGACCGTCACCGGCCCGCTCGGGGAACTGCTGCTTGTGGGCGAGCCGACACCGGACGGTGTCTCGCTCACGTCGTTGTCCATGTCCGGGCAGAAGAACGCGCCGGCGGTGCGTAGCGGCTGGGTTCGTGATCCTGATCGCTTCTCGGAGGTCGCGCGACAGCTCTGCGCCTACTTCGACGGCGAACTCACCGCGTTCGACGTCCAGTTCACCCCGAGTGGCACTGACTTCCAGCGGCGCGTCTGGAGTGCCCTGGAAGAGATTCCGTACGGGACCACGACCAGCTACGGCGAGCTCGCCGGGCGGATCGGTGTGGAGCGGGGGCGGGTCCAGGCCCTGGGTGCCGCGATCGGGGCGAATCCGCTGCTCCTCGTGCGCCCCTGCCACCGCGTGATCGGCGCGGACGGCTCCATGCGGGGATACGCGGGCGGCGTGGAGCGCAAGGTGCAGCTCCTCACCCATGAGGGCGCCCTGCAACCCGCCCTCCTCTGACCTGTATGACCCGCACGATCGCGCGCGATCTGCATGCACACGAAGGGCCCCTCATCATGATCGACACCACTCAAGCGGCGGCAGCCACCCACGTCGCCCGACGCCTCGCGGCGCAAGACTGGGGCGCGCTGGCCGCCGAGCTCGACGAGCACGGTCACGCCCTCACCGGCCGGCTCCTGGACCCAGAAACCTGCCGCGCAATCGCCGCCCTGTACGAAGAGACCGACCGCTTCCGCAGCACCATCGACATGGCCCGTTACCGCTTCGGGTCCGGCCAGTACCGGTACTTCACCCACGAACTGCCCGATGTCGTGGCGGAGTTGCGTGAGGCGTTCTACCCCCGGCTGCTTCCCGTCGCCCGCGACTGGGCCGCCAGGCTGGGCAAGCCCGCCCCCTGGCCCGACAGCCTGGGGGAGTGGGTGGAGATGTGCCACGCGGCCGGACAGGCCAAGTCCGCCCAGATCCTGCTCCGTTACGGACCCGGCGACTGGAACGCCCTGCACCGCGACGTCTTCGGCGACATGCTCTTCCCGCTCCAGGTCGTCGTCGGGCTCGACGCCCCGGGAGCCGATTTCACCGGCGGGGAGTTCATCATGACCGAGCAGCGCCCGCGCGCCCAGTCACGCGGCTCGGCCACGACCCTGCCGCAGGGCCACGGGCTCGTCTTCACGACCCGCGACCGGCCCGTGGCCTCCAAGCGCGGCTGGTCGACCGGGCCGATGCGGCACGGCGTGAGCACCGTCCGCTCCGGGCGCAGGCACACGCTCGGCCTGGTCTTCCACGACGCGGCGTGAACCCCTCCCCGGCCGGGGAGGGCGCGGGCCCGCGTACGTACAGACTGTGCGGACCCGACGGAAAGCCGTACCCCAGCGACACACCCGGCACCCTGGGCGGACACCGTCGGGCACGTCTGTACGGCCGCCTCGACTGCCCCTCCGCGCTGCGGGCCGTCGCCCGCGGCCCGTACGCCACCCACCGGGTGTTCTTCCCCGACGAGGCCACCGCCATCGCGGCCGGATACCGTCCCTGTGCGGTCTGCCTCCCCGCTCAGTACGCTCGCTGGAGAGCAGACCCAGAAAGCACCGGCACACCATGAGCATCCTCAAGGAGCGGGAAGCCTCCCGCTCGCCCCTCGTCAGCGCCACCGAGCTGGCCGCCCACACGGACCTCCCCGTCCCCGCCGCGCACACCGGCGCCGAACTCGCGGCTCTCATCGGCCTGTTGACCCTGCCGAAAGCGCGGATCGCGACCGTCACGGTCGGCCACAGTCGCGACCCGGCATCCCAGGCCGCCGCCGAAGCCCTCGCCGCCGCGTGGACGGCCCGCGGCGGCACCGTCCTCGCCACGGTGAGCTGGCCGGAGGCCGCCGCGTCCTGGCTGCGCCCCGCGCACCGGCTGACCACGGAGCTCCCGGACGCCTGGGTGATGGCCGCCGCGCCCATCGGGTTCGCCCAGCTGGCCCGGCGCCTGCGCCACTCCACCGCATGGGACCCGGCCCGCACCTACGCCTTCGCCTCCCTGGGGGACTCCCGCGTCCCCGCGCTCGCCGGGGACGACGTACTCCACGGCCTGCGCGGCGCCACCGCCGACGGCGACACCTGGGACGTACGCCACCGCTGGGTCACCACCCACCTGTCCGCGGAGGCGACCTCGTGAGCGCCCTGATCCCCAGGCCCTCCCAGGAGATCGCCCCCGGCGCCGTACACGTGCCGGAGTGGCTCACCCCGGACCAGCAGCGCCGGCTCGTCACGGCGTGCCGCGAGTGGGCCACCGGACCCGTGCCGATCCGCCACACCCAGCTGCCGCGCGGCGGAGTCATGTCCGTGCAGACGGTGTGCGTCGGCTGGCACTGGCAGCCGTACCGGTACACGCGGACCGCCGGCGACGTGAACGGCCGGCGGGTCGCCGCCTTCCCGGACTGGATGGTCGCGCTCGGCCGCCGGGCGCTCATGGCGGCGTACGAAGACGCGTCGGCCGCGGCCGCCTACACGCCGGACACCGCGCTGATCAACTTCTATGACGGGCAGGCCAGGATGGGCATGCACCAGGACAAGGACGAGCGGTCGACGGCCCCGGTGGTGTCCCTGTCCATCGGCGACACGTGCGTGTTCCGCGTGGGCAACACGGAGACCCGTACCAAGCCCTACACCGACATCGAACTGGCTTCGGGCGACCTGTTCGTCTTCGGCGGCCCCTCGCGCCACATCTTCCACGGCGTCCCCAAGGTCCACGAGGGCACCGCGGACCCCGCCACCGGGCTGACCTCGGGCCGCCTGAACATCACGATGCGGGTCACGGGCCTCACCGGCTGACCGAGCGGCCCGGGCCGCATGACTACTCGAAGCGCGAGGTGTCGCCCGCCCCTCGGCGCACGATCTCGGCCTCGCCGCCGGAGAAATCGATGACCGTGGTCGGGCTCGTGCCGCAGTCGCCGGAGTCGACCACCGCGTCCACCACGTGGTCCAGACGTTCCTTGATCTCCCAGCCCTGGGTCAGCGGCTCCTCCTCGTCGGGCAGGAGCAGCGTGCTGGAGAGCAGCGGCTCACCGAGTTCGGTGAGCAGGGCCTGCGTGACGACGTGGTCGGGAATCCGGACGCCGACCGTCTTCTTCTTCGGGTGCAGGAGCTGGCGCGGCACTTCCTTCGTCGCGGGCAGGATGAAGGTGTAGCTGCCCGGCGTGGCCGCCTTGATCGCGCGGAACACGTCGTTGTCGATGTGCACGAACTGACCCAGCTGCGCGAAGTTCTCGCAGACCAGGGTGAAGTGGTGGCGATCGTCGAGGTTCCGGATCTTGCGGATGCGGTCGAGACCGTCGCGGTTGCCCAGCTGGCATCCGAGCGCGAAGCAGGAGTCCGTCGGATACGCGATCAGCGCGCCGTTGCGGATGCTGTCGGCCACGGTGCTGATGCTGCGCTGCTGGGGGTTGTCGGGGTGCACGTCAAAATACTTCGCCATTCGCCGAGCGTACGTGATCGCCTCAGCGGCCCCATGCTCCTCGGCGGTCACGGTCGGGTCCCCGGTGCGGGCGGGCCCGCACCCTAGTCGTCGTCGACGACCGTGATCAGCGCGAGCGTGATGTTGTCCGGCCCGCCGGCGTCGATGGCGGCCTTCCACAGCTCGAAGACCGCGCGGCCTCCGTCGTGGGCCGTGAGCAGCTCGGACAGGGTCTCCTCGGGCACCGGGTCGGTCAGGCCGTCGGAGCACACCAAGAAACGTTCACCCCCGACGAGCGGCACCGTGCTGACGTGCGGCGTGATCGCGCTGAACCGGAGGGCGCCGCCGAGCGCCTGCGTGACGATCGACGTGGTGCGCCGGCCGGGCGCGGGCGGCGGGCTGTCGTCCACGCTCACCTGGCGCAGTGTGCCGTTCGCGCCGCCCGCGCTCACGTCGAGCACTCTGCTGTCGCCGACGTTGAACACCAGCAGTTCCTGCCCGAGGAGCACGACACCCGCGACGGTCGTGCCCATCGTCGCCAGCTCCGGGTCACGTTCGGCGGCCTCGTACACGGCGTGATTGCAGGCGTTCAGCGCGTCACGCACGGCCTCCTCGCCGTCCAGCAAGGCCCCGAGCGCCGCCAGCCGTCGTACGACGAGGCCGCTGGCCACCTCGCCGCCGGGCTGACCGCCGATGCCGTCGGCGACCGCGACGACGAGGGGATTGCCGAGCGGGAACCCCAAGGTCTGCGGGTTCTCGGTCGTCGTCCCGCACAGCGTCCACGGGCCGACGGCCAGGCTGTCCTCGTTGTGGTCGCGCACGAGCCCGGGGTGGCTCAGCGCGGTGACTGTGATGTAGGGCATCCGTGGGTCGCCTCTCCGCGACGGCGGGCGTGTTCCGCACGTCCATTGTCACGCCGTGAGCCGCTCCCGGCTCAGTGGCGGACCGTGGCCGCCCCCTGCCCGGCGGTGACCGCGCGTGCCATGGTGGGGAGTCGGCTGGTCTGTACCAGTTTTCCGTCGTGGTGATCTCCGGTCGTGGTGATCTCCGGTCGTGGTGATCTCCGGTCGTGGTGAGGAGCGTACGCATGCGCGGCACAACGGTCTTGCCCGGCGAGGGGAACAGCGGGTTACCCGGCGAGGAGGGCATGCCGACGCATCGCCTGGAAGTGCCCATGCCCAACGCGCTGCCGTTCGCCATCGGCACGTTCGACACCATCGGGCCGATGTCGCGGGCGTCGTTCCCGCACCGGCACACCTTCCACGAGATCGTTCATGTCACCGGTGGCACGGGCGGGCACGTCGTCGACCTGACCCGCTTCCCCCTGCGGCCGCCCAACCTGTGCTTCATCGCCCCCGGCCAGGTCCACCACTGGGAGGACGTCGCCGGGCTCGAGGGGAGTGTCATCCTCTTCACCGACGACTTCCTCCTGGATCACCCCGGCGACGGTGCGGCGCTGCGGGGGCTGGGGGAGCGCTCGTGGGTGGAACTCCCCGGCGAGGAGGCCGACCGGACCGCGCGTCTCGTCGCCGACCTCGACGCTGAGTACCGTGCGGGCGCCGAGGGATTCCAGGGCGTGCTGAGGGCCCTGCTGCACATCCTGGTGGTGCGGGCGGCGCGGCTGCCCGCCCGCCGGCGCGGCGAGGTCCCGCCCGCCCCGCGCACCCGGCCCGGCTCCGTGGCCGCGCGGTTCGTGACCTTGCTCGGCAGCCCGGACGGCTCCCTGCGGTCTGTGCGCGCGTGCGCACGACACCTGGGTGTCACCGAGGGCTACCTCAGCGAGGCGGTCAAGGCGTCCACCGGCCGCACGCCCGGCGAACTGATCCGGCAGACGCGGGTGCACGAGGCCAAACGCCTGTTGCTGCGTACGGAGCTGTCGGTCCGTCAGGTCGCGGCCCGGGTCGGCTTCGGCGACCCCGCCTACTTCTGTCGCTTCTTCCGCCGCGAGACCGGCGCGAGCCCCGGGGACTTCCGGCGCGGCGACGGCGATATTCACCACGACCACCGACTTGAGTCCATCGCCCGGGCCCGGCCGCCCGCATAACTTCGGAGCCGATCCGGAACCCACCCCACCCCCTTCAGGAGGAGCGATGGAGCGCGAGATCGGCACGACAGGGGACGGCACACCTGGCGACGGAGCCGGCCCGGCCGACGGACAGCGCGACGGCGGCGGCCCCAGCCGCAAGACCGTCCTGAGAGCGGCCGCCGCGGTGGGCATGGCCCTGCCGGTGGCCCTGATGGGGGTCCCCGCCCTGGCCAGGACCGCGGGCGAACGCGGGGTGGTGCCGGAGGCGACCCCGGCCTGCGACGACGGTGACGACCCCACGCCCCCGCAGATGGAGGGGCCGTACTTCAAGCCCAACTCGCCCCGGCGTACTTCGCTCCTCCAGCCCGGCACCCCGGGTGTGCGGCTCACCGTCACCGGTTACGTCTTCGGGAGCGCCTGCCGGCCCATACCCAGGGTCCTGCTGGACTTCTGGCAGGCCGACACCTACGGGACGTACGACAACACGGGCTTCCGCTTCCGGGGGCATCAATTCACCGACGCGAGCGGCGCGTTCAGACTCAGCACGGTCGTGCCGGGCCTCTATCCGGGTCGCACCCGGCACCTGCACGTCAAGGTGCAGGCCCCGGGGCGCCCGGTCCTCACGACCCAGTTGTACTTCCCAGGCGAACCGCGCAACAACACCGACCCGATCTTCGACGCGCGGCTGCTCATGAACGTACGCACGGTCGGAAACGCGAAGGAGGCGGACTTCGACTTCGTCCTGAACGTGCCCCAGCAGCCCTGACCGCGCGACGGCTGAGCGGCAAAGTGAGGCGTGGGGCGCCGTACAACCTTTGGTGGACGTGAGGGGTCAAGTGTTCGGCCGGCATGAACCGGCGGTGAAATCCGCCGGGCAGCCACCCAACCGCACTCTGAACCAAGGGAACCTGTATGTCGCGAGCCAAGCAGCACGCCGTCGGTCGCCACGCCCGGCGCACCCTGCCCCTGATGGCCGCCTCCCTGCTCGTGGGCAGCGGCCTCTCGGCCCTGGCCATCGGGCAGGGCAGCGCCTGGGCGGCCACCCCGGACGCCGACGCGGGCCGTGCGAGCGCCGCCGCCGCGAAGGTGACGGACGACCTCAACGGCGACGGTTACGCCGACCTCGTCGTAGGCGCCCCGGGCGGCACCGTCTCCGGCAAGGCCAAGGCCGGGTACGTCGTCGTGACCTATGGCTCCAAGGACGGCCTCGACCCCGCCAACAAGAAGATCATCAGCCGTTCGACGAGCGGCGTGCCCGGCGCGGCCACCGCGAAGCAGGAGTTCGGCAGGCACTTCACCAAGGCCGACCTGGACCAGGACGGGTACGCGGACCTGGTCGTCGGCACCGGTGTCGCAGGCGGAGGTTCGGTGATCCTGTGGGGCTCCGCGAGCGGCCCGACCGGCGGCACCGCCGTCAACACCTTCGGATTCGCCCCGCAGGCCGGGGACTTCGACGGGGACGGCACCACCGACCTTGCGCTGTTCGACCTGGTGGGGTACCACGGCGACGACCCGGTGGAGCAGAAGGCCCGCCTGTGGAAGGGGCCCATCGCGCGCACCGGCACCCCGGCCGCCACCCTGGACTTCATGGACAAGTCGGAGTGGTGGAGCTACGAGAGCGAGGAGCGCCCCTACCCGGGCTGCCGCGAGAACCCCGAGATCTGCGTCGACGGACCGCTCTCCGTCCAGGGCCCGGTGATCCCGGAGGCCGTCGGCGACATCAACCGCGACGGCCGCTCCGACATAGCCGTCAACGACTACACCGGTGACGGCACCTGGACCAACAGCATCCTGTACGGCAGCCCCACCGGCTTCAAGCGCGGTGAGGCGACGGGGGCCAAGGGGCAGCTCGGCATCGGTGACATCAACGGCGACCGCTACGACGACCTGGTCGTCGGCGAGAGCGGCGCCGGTGAGACCGAGTCCAAGGTCATGGTTGCCTACGGCTCGGCGGACGGCCTGAAGCCGGAGGTCCAGGAGTTCGACCAGGGCCTGCCCGGCATCCCCGGAGCCGAGGAGGAAGGCGACCGCTTCGGCAGCTCCGTCTCCGTCGGTGACGTGACGGGCGACGGCTTCGCGGACATCGCGATCGGTGTCGCGGGCGAGGACGTCAGGACCGTCGGCGACGCGGGCGCCGTCGTGCTGGTGCGGGGCAGCGCGAACGGCGTGACCGGCACCGGCGCCCAGGCCTTCCACCAGGACACCGCGGGTATCCCCGGAGTCGCCGAGGCCGACGACCAGTTCGGTGCGGCATCGGCGCTGCTCGACGTCACGGGAGACGGACACCGTGACCTGGCGGTGTCCTCCGTACGGGAGAACGCCCAAGCGGGTGCGATCTGGTCGCTGCGCGGCACCGCGACCGGTCTGACCGCCACGGAGTCGGTGGCCTTCGGCCCCAAGGACGTCGGGGCCCCGGACACCGCGGCGCTCTTCGGAAGCACCCTGCGCTAGCCGCGAAGCAGCACAAGTACGGGCCCGTGGACGCGGGATGACAAGTAGTCACCCCGCACGCGGGCCCGTCCCGTCCCGTTCCGTTGCTAGCCCCGTCAGTCGCCCCCGCCTCCACCGCCCCCGCAGCCGGAGTCCGCGTGATCGGAACCCGATTCGCGGTCCAGGGCGTTACCCAGGCGGATCATGGCGCGGCCGAGGCCGGACGGAACGAACTGTGCCTCCGTGACGGCGCGTCGGACCGTGCCCTTCGGGAGCACCTCGGGCCCGGCGAAGACGTGGTCGGGGAGGGTTCCCTCCTCCTCGGCCGCCTGGAGCCGCTGCTTGCCGACCCGGGTCAGCTGGTGCCGGGACCTGGTCACCAGGCCCCACTCCGCGAGCCGGTCGCCGATCTCCGCCACCTCCGGAGACTCGCGCACCTCCGCGCACACCGAGGCAGAGCTCCGGCTGTTGGGGCACGCCGCGATCAGGGCGCGCTCCACCGGATGCCCGGGAGTCTCATCGCCCACGGCGCACACGCGTGACGCCCTGAGCCTGAGCAGCCCCCGCTCGGCGAGCCCGATCACCGCGCACTCCACCACGCGTCGCGCCCCGCCCGCCAGATAGGCGATGTCGTACGTACCAAGGGCCCGTCGTGCTGCCGCCGCCGTCGTGGCCCGCCTGAAGTACACCCGCATGCCCCCACCCCCTTCGGACACCCTGTCTTTCGCCTGTGGTGCCCGACGCCGGGCGCGCGCACCCCTCTCCCGCGCCCCTTCAGAGCAAGACTTGAGGGTTCGGGCACCACCCGACTCCCTTGACAGCAACCGCCCCACGGCGATGGCCTTGAGCCCTGCCGCGCGGGCAACGCGGCGGCCACGGAACCGGGCACGGGGGAGAGGGCCATGCTGCGGGTGCACTTCACGGCCGAGGACCTGGCGCGGGTGCGGGTCGCATCGGGGCCTGACTTCCTCTGGGAGATCAGCAACAGCGTCCAAGCGCTGCAACGGCGTGACGGGGCGCGGGTGTTCGGGGCGTGGCGGCGCTGGGCGAGGCCGCGCCTCTCGGACAGCTGCCGCCTCCTGTCACCCCTCCTGCCGCCGCACGGCTGTTCCCCGGACTTCCTCACCCCCACCCATGGGGAGGGCGAGACGCTCCAGGCGGCGGTCGACACCCTCGTGCGCACCCCTCGGCCACGCCTGCGCACCGATCTGACGCGGGTGGCCGCCTCACGCCGGCTGCCGGGCTGGACGGAGTCGCTCGCGCAGGGAGATGCAGCCGCCTTGCGGCAGTTGGGGCGAGCTCTGCACACCTACCACCTGGAGGCGCTCGCGCCGTTCTGGCCCCGCATCCACGCCCAGATCGACGCCGACCGCATCATCCGCCTGCACAGCCTCCTGAACGGCGGGACCGAAGGCCTGCTCGCGGGCCTCGGGCCGCAACTGCGGTGGCATCCACCGGTGTTGGAGGCCGACTATCCGGTGGATCAGGAGCTGCACCTCGACGGCCGGGGGATCACACTGCAGCCCTCGTTCTTCTGCTGGCCCACGCCCGTCACCCTCGCCGACGGCGAACTGCCGCCCGTCCTGGTGTATCCCATCGACCACGCGATGGACTGGACCCACCCCGCGCCTGCCGACCGCCCGGACGACGGCGCCCTCGGGCCGCTCGTCGGTCACACGCGCGCCGCTGTCCTCAAGGCGGCGCGCACCGGCTCCTCCACGGTCGAGCTGGCCCGCCTGCTGGAGGTCACGCACCCCGCGATAAGCCAGCACGTCAAGGTGCTGCGCGCGGCCGGCCTGCTGACCACCGTCCGCAGGGCGGGGCGGTCGCTCCATGTCGCCACCGCCGAGGGGCGCGCGCTGCTGCGCAGTTGCGGGTCGTAAGTCTGAGCTTTCATTCGTTGCTTCTGGCATGGGCATGCAAGGAAGCTGACCGAGCCGTTGCCCACGCATCCCCCCACCGTCCCGCGTCCCGACACCCCGCGCCGTTCCACGCGCGTCCACGTGCGAACGTGCGTGCACGGCAGGCCGGGACGCCTCGACGATCCGTTGAAGGAGTGGCGTTGCGCACTACTCGTACCCTCCCCCTCACCCGCCGCGCGGCTGTTGCCGTCACGCTCGCCCTGGCCGGCACCCTCTGCGCCGTGCCCGGCATCGCCCAGGCCGCCGCGTCTCCCACGGCGCCGGCAGCAGCCACCGGGCACGGCCTGAAATGGTTCCAGGAGCGCCATGGCCTGCCCCGCACCGGCTCGGTCGACGGCGCGACCGCCAGAGCCCTGCGGCAGGCGCCCGACGCCGAACTGCGCCGCACGTTCCGGACGGCGGCCGACCTCGGACCCGAGGAACTCGCCAACGCGCGCACCGTCATCGGTGTCGGCAAAGGAGCGCAGATCCCCGAACAGGGCCTGGTCATCGCCCTGATGACCGCCATGCAGGAATCGAAGTTCGTCAACTACCTGACGCCGGTGGACCACGACTCCCTGGGAATCTTCCAGCAACGTCCGAGCACCGGCTGGGGCACCCCGGAGCAGATCACCGATGTCGCCACGTCGTCCAAATCCTTCTACGGGGTGGCCCCCTTCGGCAGCAACCCGGGCCTGATCCAGATCGACGGCTGGCAGACGATGCCCCCGGGTGACGTCTGCCAGGCGGTTCAGGTCTCCGCCTACCCCGACCGCTACGCCCAGTGGGAGCAGTTCGCCCGCGATCTGCTCGCCCAGGAAGGGCCCACGGTCCCGCCGATCCCGTGACCCGCACGCGGGCGGTGGGGCCTCGTGCCCCGCACGCCTTCGCGCCCACCCCCCTCACGTCGTGCACGCCCCCCTCACACCAGGAGCCCGTATGCGCAAGAGACTTGTCTCCACAGCGATCGCCGTCGCCGCCGTCGGCGCGCTCGTCACCCCGGCCGCCGCCCGGGCAGAACCCGCGCACCCGCGCAGCGTGTCCGTCCTCGCCGAGGGCTCCAAGGCCGGGACCGCGGTCGTCAGCGGACGGAACGAGCCCGGCACCCGGCTGAGCATCGGCGGTGCGCGGACCAGGAGCGCACACACCCTCCCGGTCGACTACCAGGTCCAGGAGACCGGCTACTGGTGCGGCCCCGCCGCCACCCGTATCGCCCTGTCCGCGCGGATCGCCCCGCCGAGCCAGGGTGCTCTGGCGGCCCAGCTCGGCACCACCGAGGCGGGCACCGATCACATCAGTCAGGTGACCGGCGTGCTCAACGCCAACCTCGGCACCGGCTGGTACGAGACCAAGGAGATGCCGAACGACCCGCCCACCCAGGCCCAGAAGGACCTGCTGTGGAACGACATCGTCCTGGACATCGACAACAACTACCCGCTGGTGACCAACATCGTGGCCCCGCCCGGCAACCAGCCGCCCGGCTACCCCTCGGACCAGACGATCTACCACTACTTCACCGTCATCGGCTACGACGACGCCAACCGCACCGTCCTCATCGCCGACCCCGCGTCCTTCGGCGGCAACCAGATCTACTGGCTCTCCTTCGATCAGCTCGCCACCCTCATCCCGCCGAAGGGGTACGCCGCCTGATCCGCAGGCCGGATGCCGCGAGGCGGCGACTGTGGGTGGCGCCACCGACACATGCGCCACCCACAGCCCGCTCGGCCGCCGTCTCGGGGGTGACGGCGACAGCCTCAGCGGCACCGACTCCGCTGAGGCCGAACAGGATGCAGGGTCCGGGCGTTCCTGCCGACCTCAGGCACATTGACGGTCGCGACGAGCTATCTACTGCTTCCGCCGCGACCGGGCGCTTGGATGCACCAGGGAGCAAGATTCTTCAGCAGCCCTCCCGCGCATCCTCCAGGCGAAGGCGAAGACTGTGGATGCCGCGGCGGGCATGGCTCTTCACGGTGCCGAGCGGCCACCCGGTGTGATCCGCGATCTGCGGGTGGGTCAGGTCCTCGTAGAACGACAGACGCAACACCGTCCGCTGGGCGACCGGGAGCCTCGCCAACTCCTGTGCGAGCACTGCCCGTTCGACTGTCGACTCCATGCCCTCGTGGACGCCGTGGTCCATCGTGGCGAACTGCGCCACCGCTCCCTCGACGAGCGCCGCCCGCCGGGTGCGCGCGCTGAGCGCGTCCGCGATCCTGTGCCGGGTGATGCCCGTCAACCAGGCGCCCAGAGAGCCGAGTTCGGGGCGGTAGCCGTCGCGGCCGCGCCATGCGGCGAAGAACACCTGCTGCGTGATGTCCTCCGCCTCGCGGCTGTCGCCGAGGGCGCGCTGAGCGAGGGCGTGCACCAGCGGCCCCCACCGGCGGTACACCGCCGTGAGGCTCGCCTCGTCTCCACCGGCGAGGCCTCTGGCCAGGTCTGTGGTCCACTCCCCTACGGGGGCTCGCACCGGCTGTCGCACCCGTGTGCTCATCGGCGTGTCGTCAGCTCCTTCCGGCGGTCGCAATCGCCGTACGAACGAACGGAATCGGGCAGTCGCGCCGTGCCTGTGGCCGCGATCCGGTCATCCTGGGAACAGCTGCTCCGGCACGGCAACTCGCATCGGTTGTGCGTCGTATCGTGGCCGGATGAGCGAGGGGAAACACCGCGGTCAGGACAGCGAATCGGTCGGCACCGGAGTCACCACCGGCGCTCTGGCACGGCGGCTGGGGGTGTCGCCCACGACGCTGCGGACCTGGGACCGCAGGTACGGCCTGGGTCCTGCGCGGCGTGATCCCGGGCACCATCGCCGCTGGTCCGAGCGGGACGTCGCCATGGTGGAGGAGATGGGCCGCCTCACCTCTTCGGGGGTGCCGCCTGCCGAGGCCGCTCACCAGGCACTCAAGCTGCTCGATCCCGATGTGGCCGCCGGGACCGGGCCCGGCCCGGCGGCCGTGCCGGGGCCGAGGCGGCGGGCACGGCAGGCGCCGGCGTCGCCCGACACGTTCGTCCGCCGCCGGCGGGGCCTGTCGCGCGCGGCCGTGCGGCTCGACGCGCCCACCATGCAGACCCTGCTGAACGATGCGGTGGAGAGCCACAGTCTGGTCACGGCGTGGCAGGAGGTGATGGTGCCGACGCTGCACGCGGTGGGACGCAAGTGGGAAGAGGCCGGGGACCGTTACGTGGAGGTCGAGCACCTGCTGTCGTGGCACGTCTCGCGCACCCTGCACCGCTGTTCCATGGCGCAGAAAGAACCATCCGAGCCGAACGCGCCGCTGGTGCTGGCCTGCGTGCCGGGCGAACAGCATTCGCTCCCGCTGGAGGCGCTCAGCGCGGCGCTCGGCGAACTCGGCGTCCCGCAGCGCATGTTCGGCGCGGCCGTGCCGGTCGAGGCGGTCTCGTCCGCCGTGCGCAGGACGGGCCCGGCCGTCGTGGTCCTGTGGGCACAGGCCCGCTCGACCGCAAGCGTCCCGCTGGCCCGCCACATCGCCGAGACCCGCTGGGGAGTACGAGGCGCCCGCGGCCGCCCCACGGTCATGCTGGCCGGCCCCGGCTGGGCGGGCCCGACGGTGCGCGGCGCACTACGCCCCACCAGCTTGCGCGAGGCATTGACGCAGATCGCCAGGACCCGCGGAGAGCCCACAACCAACCGCGGAACGGCGTGAGGTCTGGGGGCGTCGGATCGCTGCCGTCAGCGGTGCGGTGGGCCGTCGGCTTGCGCGAGGCGTTGGCTCGGCACCGTGCGAGGCCCGGTGGGCCGGGCGGGCGCAACCGGGGGTCGGCGGGGCCGCGACCGACCGCGGGACGGCGTGAGGTCTGGGGTGCCGGCTCGCTGTCGTCAGTGAGGCCTGCTGCTCTGCGCGGGGCGAGACTCAGGTCGGCGGGGCCGCGACCGGACGCAGGGCGGCGTGAAGCCTGGAGAGGGCGTCAGGGCGTTGCTGTCAACGGCTTGCGCAGTGCGCTTTGTTCCTTGTGCCAGGCTGCCAGGAGTCTTGCTCCCAGGCGGTCCTCCAGGAAGTCCGTGGCCTCGATGCCGAAGACCACGTCCGATTCCAGGCCGGGTTCGCTTGCGAGCAGGCCGCCGATGACCTCGCGGCGCACCACCTGCTCGTGGACGGCGTCGGCCTCCACGTGTTCGTCGTAGAACCGCTCGGCCGCCGTGCCGGCACCGCACTTGCGCATGGCCTTGGCCAGCCGTCGTGAGCCCGGGGGCGAAGTCACCTCGACGGCCGCGAAATGCCCGACAAGGGCTCCGCGCAGTGCCCGGTGCAGACCGAGCAGCGACATCAGATTGACCGTGGCCAGCGCCTCCGCGGGGGCCGCGTCGAGGTAGTGGCCGTACGCGGTCTCCAGGGCGAGGTCCTGCATGAGCTCGGCGTAGAGCCGGGCGTGGATGTCCTCGGCGCGGCCCGCCCCGAACTCGTCGAACTCGATGGCCACCATGCCCGCCTTGGCCCTGCCGTGCAGCCGGGGGATCACCCAGGCGTGCGGGTCGGCCTCCTTGAGGTGGTACAGCGAGCGCAGCGCCGCGTACTCCCTGAGCTGCCACAGTTCGCCGTCGCGTTGCAGATGGTGGCTGACGCTGGCGGGAACGTGGCCGATCGGCTCGAGCAGCAGGTCGGCCAGGGCGCGTTCGGCGCTGTCGGTGGAGCGGCAGTTGGCGCGCAGCGCACCGAGGAACCGTCCTTCGAGCGCGCGGCGCAGCCCCAGCAGCTCGGGATCCCATTCGAGGTCCTCACGGACCCCGTCGAAGCCCTGGTAGTGCAGCTCGTAGAGCGTGTAGAGAGCGAGTTGGAGGTCGTCCCCGTAAGGGTCGGCGTCATGCGTGTCGAGGGACAGCGGACCCGAACTGCCGCCCGCACGCAGGGTGTTGATGACGAGCTCGGACAGCACGCCGCGGGGCTCGGGCAGGGCGGGGCTCGTGTGGCGCGACTCGCGCAGACCGTCGGAGAGCGTTTGGTTCTCAGCGGGCATCGGGTGCTTCCTCCCCCTTGGTGTGCTCGGTGCCGTTGGTGCTGTCGGTGCTGTCGGTGCTGTCGGTGTGCTCGGTGTGCTCGGTGTCCTCGGGCTTCACGCGGCGGCGGTGGCTCGTGTCGCACCACGGGTAGGCGCGGCTGCGGCGGCAGGTGCAGATCGCGGTGGTGAAGCGCCGGGAAGCGACGACGCTGCCGTCCTCGGCGACGACCTCGACAGGTCCCTCGACGAGCAGGGGCCCCTCGGGGTCGATCGTGACGCGGCGCGGCCGTGCGTCGCGCGGCGGCCGCTCCGCCCCGCTCGGCGCGGGTTCAGGTGCGTTCGGCACGGATGACCACCAGTTCTTCCATGTCCTCGTCGCCCAGCAGCCCCTGCCTGCGCAGGAAGGCCCGGCGTGAGCGCAGGACGGGCCCGAACGGAATGAGCGCGCGGTCGGCGACCGAAGCCTCCATGCCCGCCTCGGCGAGCCGGGACAGCGTGGCATCGGTGTCACAGAGCGCTGAATGGACCATGAGCAGCACGCCTCCGGGACGCAGCACCGCGGGCGCCGCGTCGCATATGCGGTCGACCAGCGCGCGGCCGTCCTGTCCAGCGTCCCAGGAACGCGCGGCGCCGCGCCGTGGCAGCCGCCCGGAAGGGGAGGGCACGTACGGGGGATTGCTCGCCACGAAGTCGTAAAACCGCCCAGGGACGGCGGACGTGAGGTCGCCCCGCAGCACGGTGATGCGCTGCCGTGCCGCCAGCGCGTTGAGGCGGGCGGTCAGGACGGCACGCCGGGCGATGTCCACCGCTGTCACCTGCGCGCCGAGCCGCGCCGCGTGGACGGCGAGCGCTCCACTGCCGGTGCCCAGGTCCAGGAGCTCCGTGCCGGGGCCGATGGCCTCGCGGCCAAGGGCGCGAGCGAGCAGACCCGTGTCGTCCTGCGGCGCGTAAACCCCGGGAAGCGTCAGCAGGTGTCCCGGGGCCGCACCAGCGGCTGTATCGGCGACCATCACGCACCTCCGGTGATTGCGGGGCCGGCCGGACGATGCCCCTCCTGGTCCGGC
>NZ_JBSFUS010000005.1:535069-607042 GCF_053591915.1 Streptomyces sp. NPDC002853
CATCAGGTGTCCCGGGGCCGCACCAGCGGCTGTATCGGCGACCATCACGCACCTCCGGTGATTGCGGGGCCGGCCGGACGATGCCCCTCCTGGTCCGGCCCTCTCACCACACTCCGCTGTTCCCGCACCTGCCACCACTCGGGTGGTGACGCAAAGTGACGGGTCGGACCGACCGGGTGTCTCTCTGGCCTCATGGATTCCTCGGCTGCTCGGGGCTCGCTCCCGCGACTGTCGATCTCCCAGGTGCCCTGCGCAGCGGGGCGCACACGTGAGGGCCGCCGGGAGCCGCCGGACAGGGGAGTCGAGTGCCGTCGTGGCGAGGGGGCCGAGATTGCGCCACTGCGACCTGGGTACGCGGCCACCCCAGCCACTCAGCGGAACAGCCGCTGGCACCCGGGCACACAGAAAGGGCGCCATGCCGCTCAATATCTTCGTACTCGGCCTCGATGAGGCCAATCTGCCGATGCTGCGCGCGGTCCCCGACGCGCAGGACTACGTCTTCCACCCCCTCCTGACAGTGGACGAGCTGCAGAGCGGTGAGGTGTCCGTTCCCGCGTTGCTGGACAAGGCGGAGCGGATACTTGACGCGTTCGACGGCCACATCGACGCGATCGTCGGCTACTGGGACTTCCCCGTCAGCACGCTCGTGCCGATTCTCAGCGAGCGCTACGGGACGCGGAGCACCAGTCTGGATTCCGTGGTCAAGTGCGAGCACAAGTACTGGAGCCGCCTGGAACAGCAGCGGGTCACCGACGCGCATCCGCCGTTCGGGCGGGTCGACATGGACAGCGACGACCCCAAGCCCCCCGAGGGCATGGTCTTCCCGATGTGGCTCAAGCCCGCGCTGTCCTACTCCTCGGAGCTGGCCTACGGCGTCGGCGACCAGGCCGAGTTCACCGAGGCGGCCGACCGCATCCGTCAGGGGATGGGGCGCATCGGCCGTCCGTTCGAGGACATACTCGCCCGCGTCGAGCTGCCCCCGGAGATGGCCGACGTGGGCGGCCAGGTATGTCTCGCCGAAGGTGCGCTGAACGGCATCCAGGTCGCGGTCGAGGGCTACGTCCATGAGGGCGAGGTCACCATCTACGGCATCCTCGACTCGATCCAGTACCCCGACTCCTCGTGCTTCCTGCGCCACCAGTACCCCTCCGCTCTTCCCGAGCCCGTCCTCGAACAGCTTCGGGACGTGTCGGAGCGGGTGATGCGGCAGATCGGCATGGAGGCGGCGACCTTCAGCATCGAGTACTTCTACGACCCGCGGACCGACGCGATCAACCTCCTGGAGATCAACCCGCGGCACTCCCAGTCGCACGCGGAGATGTTCGAGTACGTCGATGGCGTGCCCAACCATCACTGCATGCTGAGCCTCGCCCTCGGCAAGGACCCCCAACTGCCGTACCGCAAGGGGAAGTACGCCACGGCCGCCAAGTGGTACTACCGCTGGTTCGCCGACGCCACCGTGCACAACGTCCCCTCCCGCAAGGACATCGAGAGCATCGAGCGCCGCATCCCGGGCGTGCGCGTCGACGTGGTGGTCGAGGAGGGGCAACGGCTGTCCGACGCGTCCGAACAGGACAGCTACAGCTACGAGTTGGCGCACATCTTCACGGGCGGGGAGAGCGAGGAGGACATGCGGGCCAAGTACGACCAGTGCGTGGCGGCCCTCGGCCTGACCTTCGACGAGGCGGAGCCCGGCGGCCGCGACACGAAGAACGACTGAACGGCGAACACCCCCCCGCAACACGAAGGAGTGTCTCGGCTTGCGCTATGTGAGCAACCTTCCGTACGAGACCAAGGAAGAGGAGCACGTCACCATCCCCGTGGCGGACGGAACCCGCCTCGCGGCCCGCATCTGGCGGCCGACGTCCTCCGACCAGGACCCCGTCCCCGCGGTCCTGGAGTACATCCCCTACCGGCAGCGCGATCTGACCGCCGAGCGGGACTCCATCCATCACCCCTACATCGCCGGGCACGGTTATGCCTGCGTCCGCGTGGACCTGCGCGGCACCGGCGACTCCGAAGGGGTGCTCAAGGACGAGTACCTGGAACAGGAACAGGCCGACGCCGAGGACATCCTGGCCTGGCTCGCCGACCAGCCCTGGTGCGACGGCACCACCGGCATGATGGGGATCTCCTGGGGTGCCTTCGCCGCGCTCCAGGTCGCGGCGCGGCAGCCGGAGAGCCTGCGCGCCATCGTCATCGCGTCCTTCACCGACGACCGGTACGCCGACGACATGCACTACATGGGCGGCGCCCTTCTGTCGGACAACCTCGCCGAGGCGGGCACCATGTTCGCCTACGGCACCATGCCCCCGGACCCGGCGACGGTGGGGGACCGGTGGCGCGACATGTGGCACGAGCGGATGGAGGGCACCCGCCCCTGGGTGCTCGAATGGCTCAAGCACCAGCGCCGCGACGACTACTGGCGGCACGCCTCGGTCTGCGAGGACTACCAGGCCGTACGCTGTCCCGTCCTCGCGTCGAGCGGCTGGGCGGACGGCTACTCGAACGCGGTGACGCGTCTGCTCGGCAACCTGGACGTGCCGCGCAAGGGGCTGATCGGCCCCTGGTCCCACAAGTTCCCGCACCTCGGTGAGCCCGGCCCCGCCATCGGCTACCTCCAGGAAGTGGTGCGCTGGTGGGACCACTGGCTGAAGGGCGTCGACAACGGCGTCATGGAAGGGCCGATGCTGCGGACCTGGATGCAGGACAGCGTGCCGCCCTCCACGTCGTACGAGGAACGTCCGGGACGCTGGGTGGGCGAGCCGTCCTGGCCCTCCCCGCACGTCACTCCCGTCGTGCGGCGCCTTACCCGCCACGGTCTCTCCGATCCGGTCTCCGGGACCGCCGCGTCGCGCGATTCGCCCGATGAGGAGCGGCCGGGTGCGGACGAGGGCCTTTCCGTCCAATCACCGCTGTCCGTAGGCCAGTTCGGCGGGAAGTGGGCCTCTTACAACGCGCCCCCCGACCTGCCCTACGACCAGCGTGAGGAGGACGGCGGCTCGCTGGTCTTCGAGACCGACCCGCTGACCGAGCGCACGGAAATCCTCGGCTCGCCCACCGTGGAACTCGACCTCAGCGTCAACCAACCGGTGGCCATGGTCGCGGTCCGGCTGTCCGACGTGGCGCCCGACGGCAGCGCCACCCGTGTCAGCTACGGCCTGCTCAACCTCACCCGCAGCGAGGCCCACGGCGATCCGCGTCCCCTCGAACCCGGGCGCCGATACCGCGCGGCCATTCCGCTCAACGGCGTCGCCCAGGCCTTCCCGCCAGGTCACCGCATTCGTGTGTCGCTGTCCACCTCGTACTGGCCGCTGGCCTGGCCGCCGCCCAGGCCGGTGCTCCTGACCGTGTACGAGACGTCGAGCACCCTGACGCTCCCGGTCCGCCCGGTGTCGGAGCCCGATGCCTTGGCGGAGCAGCCCTTCGGTGAACCGGAAGGCACGCAGCCGAGGTCTCCCGTCCAGTTGGTCGCCCCCGAGGAGCGCTGGCAGGTCAAGCGTGACCTGGTCGACTACTCCGCGGAGCTGGAGATCGTCAAGGACCGGGGGACGATGCGCCTCGAGGACATCGGTCTGGACGTGGGCCGCCGGGCCTACGAGCGCTACACCTCCAAGGCCGAGGACTTTACCTCCGCGGCCGGCGAGTCGGCCTGGACGATGTCCTTCCGGCGCGACGACTGGGACGTACGGGTGGAGACCCGCACGGTCCTCAGCTGCGACGAGGACCATTTCCGGGTGGACGCCACCCTGGACGGTTACGAGGGTGACCGGAGGGTTTTCTCGCGTACCTGGAATGAAACCGTGCCACGCGACTTGCTGTGACACCACGCTGTTGTGGCGCCGCGGCGGAATGAGCTGCGGTGAGACGGCCGGAAGTTTCTGTTTGGCTGCTGAATGGCAGGGCACCCGGTGCGTTGGAGGTTGATCATCTCCTCCCGCTATGTGAATCCCTGCGTTTCAGGGAAAACGAATTGAGGAGTTCTCGATGAGCAACGAAATCTGGAGCTACGCTCCCACCGCCGGGCACGGCCCGGACGCCGATCTGACCGGTTACAAGGTCGAGGCGGCCGACGGCCACATCGGCAAGGTCGACAAGCACTCGAACGAGGTCGCCAACCAGTACATCGTGGTCGACACCGGAGTGTGGATCTTCGGCAAGGAGGTGCTGCTGCCCGCGAGCACCGTCACCGCCATCGACCACGAGGCGCGGAAGATTCTCGTCTCGCGTACCAAGGAGCAGATCAAGGACGCTCCCGAGTTCGACAAGGAAAAGCACCTGGGCGACCCCGCCTACCGCGACCAGCTCGGCGGATATTACGGCGGCCTCGGCCCGGGTCACTGACCCTCGCGGTGGCGTGAACATTCCGCCCCATTGACACCGATGGCGTCCGAGGCAGCACATGCCTCGGACGCCATCAGGCGTTTATACGGGTGTTCGGGGAGGGGCGGGCCCGGCGGAATTCAGGTCCGCGTGTTTTCGCTCATCCGCATGTTTTCGCTCAACGGACGCGGGTGGCGATCGTCCGGGCGCATTCCAGGGATTCGGTGTGCGTCGTGTCTACTTCCATGTCGTAGAGCACGCCGTCGTGGACCAATTCGGCCTGGGACGCGGCCATTCCGGCGACCCGGTCGCCCCGTGCCGTCTCCCGGCCGGCGGCGACCGTGCTGTCGCAGCGGACGCCGACCCACAGCACCTCCACGTCACCGAGGGCTTTTCGCCACCGCTCCTGGGACGCCGGACCGCCGAGGAAAACCTCGTCGACGATGACCCGGGCTCCGGCGCGGGCCATCGACGCGATCCCCTCGATCCAGGCCGCCTCCAGCGTCCGGAACGCGGGGCCGACGTCCACCTTGCCGTCGTCGGCGAACTCGATCCCCTCCGTACCGGTCCGCAGGGACGCGGGCATGGCGTCGACCAGCGTGTCGCAGCCGAAGGCCAGCCACGGATCCGGCAGCACCGCCTGCAGACACCGCGCGATGCCGGACTTGCCGGAGCTGGAACCGCCGTTGAGAACGATCACTCGAGTGTTCACCGCGCCAGGGTAAGAGCCGCACCGCGGCACCGGAAACGGATTTCACCGGCCCCGTCCCGGGTGCCGTCCGCGACCCGTCCGGTCAGCTTGTGCTGTCGTACGGGCTGACGCGTCGGTAGGCGGCCCGCGCGTGAAGCACCCGGCCCGCCGTCGTGCCGACCAGCGCCGCGGCCAGCAGACACGTGATCCACTCGGGGTCCCGGTGGCCGGCCCAGGAGATCTCACCGATGGGATGCGCGGCGAAGAAGTTCAGGAGCAGCCAGCACAACAGGGCCGTCCCCGGCGCCGCGACGAAACGGCCCCGCACCCCGAGGAGCGCGGCCAGCACCGAGAGAGCCGCGAGCGCGATCCCCGTCCGGTCGAGCGCACCGAGCAGATCGAGCACCGTCACCAGCACGAAGGCGCCCGCATAGGCTCCCGTCCAGATGAAGGGCGTGGCCACGGGTTCGGGAACGACCCGCACGCCTTTGGCGATGTACCGCCACTCCACCACCATCGTTTCCTCCCCACCGCCGGCCCGCCGGGGCGCCGCTGCCCCGGGGACGTCCGTGACCGGCGCCTCCCGCTTCGGGACGACGCACCGGAGATCGGGCACGGGCGTGGTCCCGGGCAGATTGTCGCACCACATCCGATGGCCGCCGCCCGGACGGACACCTCCCCGATGGTCTCGCGCTCGTCGTGTCCGCGTCATAATTCCCGGATGAACCTCGCCCCGGCTCCCGAGCCCTCCGCGCCCCGACGGCGTGCCCGCATCGTCGTCGTGGGAGCCGGACCGGCGGGCCTCACCGTCGCCAACATCCTCCGTGCCGCCTCCGTCGACTGCGTGGTCCTGGAGACGGAGAGCAGGGAGTTCATCGAACAGCGGCCGCGCGCGGGCTTCATCGAGGAATGGGCCGTGCGCGCCCTGGAACAGCGGGGTCTTGCCGACCGTCTCCTGTCCCAGGCACAGACGCACGGCGAATGCGAGTTCCGCTGGGCGGGGGAGCGCCACCGGTTCGCGTACGGAGAGCTCTCCGGTCACCGCCACTTCGTCTACCCCCAGCCCCTGTTGGTGACGGACCTGGTGGGCGCCTACGCCGACCGGGCGGGCGGCGACATCCGCTTCGGTGTACGCGACGTCGTTCTGCACGGCATCGACACGGACCGCCCCTCGGTGTCGTACACCGACCCGGAGACGGGCGAACGCACCCGCATCGAGTGCGACGCCATCGCGGGCTGCGACGGCGCGCGCGGCGTGACGCGCACCTACGCCGCGGCGGAGAAGGCCACCGTCGCCCGGCACGACTACGGCATCGGCTGGCTCGCCCTCCTCGCCCAGGCCCCGCCGTCATCGGACTGCGTCGTCTTCGGCCTCCATCCGCGCGGCTTCGCGGCCCACATGGCGCGAAGCCCCCAGGTCACCCGCTACTACCTGGAGTGCCCGCCCGGCGACGCCCCCGAGAACTGGCCGGACGAGCGCGTCTGGTCCGAACTGCACGCCCGCCTCGCGGTGGCGGGCGCGCCGCCGCTCACCGAGGGGCCACTGATCGAGAAGCGCGTCCTCGACATGCACAACTACGTGGTGGAACCCATGTCGTACGGGCGGCTCCACCTGGCGGGCGACGCCGCGCACCTCGCCGCCCCGATCGCGGCGAAGGGCATGAACCTGGCCCTCCACGACGCCCTGTTGCTCGGGGACGCACTCGTCGCCTACTGCGCGGAAGGTGACGAGAGCGGTCTGAGCGCCTACTCGGAGTCCTGCCTGCCCAAGGTGTGGCAGTACCAGGAGTTCTCCCGGTGGCTCTCGGAGCTGCTGCACGGGGCGTCGTCGGGTGACCCGTTCCAGGCGGGCATCGCGACCGCCCGGTTGCGCAGAATCCTCGGTTCTCCGGCGGCCGCGGCCGCGTTCGCCGAGCTCTACATCGGCAAGAGCGCCGACAGCTGAGGCTCGGATATCTGGCCGTGTTCGCTGCCCGGTTAGGGTAGGGAGCCCCCCGCCGTGTCGCAGCCGTCGAGAGCAGCGCTCCCGGCCCCTTTTTTCGCACGCCCAGGGTGATGCCAGGCGCTGCCCGAGCATGACAGGTACCTCTCTTGTCCACGTCCGCACCGTCCCCGGCCGCCCGGCTGCGTGGGCTGCGTCCCGACTGGCTGTCCGACCCGAAGGTGTGGCGCACCGAGGTGCTCGCCGGTCTGGTGGTCGCGCTCGCGCTGATCCCCGAGGCGATCTCGTTCTCCGTGATCGCCGGGGTGGATCCCGCGATCGGTCTCTTCGCCTCCTGCACCATGGCCGTGACCATCTCGATCGTCGGCGGACGCCGCGCGATGATCTCCGCCGCGACCGGTGCGGTGGCCCTGGTCATCGCCCCGCTCAACCGTGAGCACGGTCTCGGTCATCTGGTCGCGGCCGTCATCCTGGCCGGTGTCTTCCAGATCGCCCTCGGCGCGCTCGGTGTCGCCAAGCTGATGCGTTTCGTGCCCCGCAGCGTGATGGTCGGCTTCGTCAACTCCCTCGCCATCCTCATCTTCATGGCGCAGGTCCCCGAGATGCACGACGTGCCCTGGCCCGTCTACCCGCTGATCGCGGGCGGGCTCGCCCTCATGGTGTTCTTCCCGAAGGTCACCAAGGTGATCCCGGCACCACTCGCGTCCATCGTGATCCTCACGGTCATCACGGTCGGCGCCGGCATCGCGGTGCCGACCGTCGGCGACAAGGGCGAGCTGCCGTCCTCCCTGCCGGTGCCGGGCCTGCCCGATGTGCCGTTCACGATGGACACGTTGACGACCGTCGCGCCCTACGCGTTCGCCATGGCGCTGGTGGGCCTGATGGAGTCCTTGATGACCGCCAAGCTCGTCGACGACATCACCGACACGCATTCCTCCAAGACCCGTGAATCCATCGGCCAGGGCATCGCCAACATCGTCACCGGCTTCTTCGGCGGCATGGGCGGCTGCGCCATGATCGGCCAGACGATGATCAACGTGAAGGTGTCCGGGGCCCGCACGCGGCTGTCCACCTTCCTCGCGGGTGCCTTCCTGATGGTCCTGTGCATCGTCTTCGGGCCCGTCGTCTCCGACATTCCCATGGCCGCGCTGGTCGCCGTGATGGTGATGGTCTGCTTCGCGACCTTCGACTGGCACTCCGTCGCCCCCAAGACGCTCAAGCGGATGCCGGCCGGTGAAATCGCGGTCATGGTCGTCACCGTGGTCTGCGTCGTCGCCACGCACAACCTCGCCGTCGGCGTGGTCGCGGGATCGGTCACCGCGATGGTCATCTTCGCCAAGCGCGTCGCCCACCTCGCCGAGGTCACCGCCTCCACCGACCCGGACGGCGGCCGGGTGACCTATGCCGTCACCGGCGAGCTGTTCTTCGCCTCCTCCAACGACATCGTCGGACAGTTCGATTACGCGGGCGATCCCGACAAGGTCGTCATCGACCTGACGGCCGCCCACATCTGGGACGCCTCCTCCGTGGCCGCCCTGGACGCGATCGAGAACAAGTACGCCCAGCGCGGCAAGACCGTGGAGATCATCGGCCTCAACAAGCCGAGCGCCCAGATCCACGAGAAGCTCACCGGCGAACTCACCGGCGGCCACTGACCCTCCGCCGCGGGACATTTGTACCGGGGGACCGGCGACATCCGGATCTGTCCCGCGCCCCGCCCGGCAGGCACGCTGAAGGGAGTACCGCGGGGTGCCCGAACCACCGCGGACGGCAGCAGAGGGAGGCGCCGAAGCCATGGACCTGACGGGCCCGACAGAGCAGAGCGTGCCGAGGAGCGGTACGTACGAGATCGACGCGGCGGCTTCGACGGTGCGCTTCCGGACGCGCACGGTCTTCGGCCTCTTCCCGGTCCGGGGCACCTTCGGCATCAGCCGGGGGCAGATCACCGTGGCCGACCCCGCCGACGCGTCCTCGGTGGACGTCACGGTGGGGGCGGCATCCTTCGACTCCGGCCTGGAGCGCCGCGACCGGCATGTCACGTCCGCCGACTACCTCGACGCGGCCAGGCACCCGGAGATCGAGTTCCGCAGCCGTCAGGTGACGCGGTCCGCGACAGGCACGGCAGTGCTCCAGGGGGAACTGACGGTACGAGGCGTCACGCGGCCCGTGGCCGTCACGGTCGGGGCGGTCGAGCTGAACGGACGACGCCTGACCGTCGAGGGCACGGCCACCGTCGACCGGTACGCGTTCGGCGTGACCACGGCCAAGGGCATGACCGGCCGCCGCCTGAACATCCACCTCGTGGTCGAAGCGGTCGCCGGCTGATCAGCCGGTCCCGGTCAGCCCGCGAGGCAGGCGCGGGGGCGCATCCAGGCGGGGCGTCCGTTGATACGGGTGCGGCGCGTGATGGACTCGGAACATGGCTGCAGAGGCTCTCATCGTCATCGACATGATCAACACGTACGACCACCCCGATGCGGAAATCCTCCGGAAGTCGGTCGAGGAAGTCCTGCCCAACGTCCGCAGACTGATCGAACGGGCACGGCAGGACGACATCGCGGTGATCTACGCCAACGACAACTTCGGTCTGTGGCGCTCGCAGCACGACGAGCTGCTCGACATCGCCCTGAGCGGCCCGCACGCCGATCTGGTCGCTCCGATCCGTCCCGACGGCGACTCGCTCTTCGTGGTGAAGGCCCGGCACTCGATCTTCTACGACACCCCTCTGGAGTACCTGCTCCGCCAGCGCGGCATCGACTCCGTGCTCCTGTGCGGTCAGGTGACCGAGCAGTGCGTCCTCTACTCGGCGCTCGACGCGCACATCAGGCACCTGGACGTCGTCGTCGCCGAGGATGCCTGCGCGAGCATCCACGGTGACCTCGCCACTGCCGCGCTGCAGATGATGGAACGGAACATGCAGGCGCGCCTGGTCCGCTCCACCGACGACGCGCTGTTCGGGTCCGCATGAACCCGCTGGACGAACTGGACGCGCGTGTGGCGGGGTGCTTCGCCTGCCCCCGCCTCGTCGAGTGGCGCGAAGAGGTGGGGCGGGTCAAACGGGCCGCCTTCATGGACTGGACGTACTGGGCCCGGCCGGTGCCCGGGTTCGGGCCGCCCGATGCGTCCATGCTCGTCATCGGGCTCGCACCCGCGGCGCACGGCGGGAACCGGACGGGCCGGATGTTCACGGGCGACCGCTCCGGAGACGTCCTCTACCGGGCGATGTACGAGCTGGGCCTCGCGTCGAGCCCCCATGCGGTGTCCATGGACGACGGCCTGACGCTGCGCGGAGTGCGGGTGACATCTCCGGTGCACTGTGCCCCGCCCGAGAACAAGCCGACCCCCGGCGAGCGCGACACGTGCAGGCCATGGCTCGTACGGGAGATGGAGTTGCTGGGGCCCCGGCTGCGCTCAGCGGTGATCCTGGGGGCGTTCGGCTGGCAGGCCGCCCTGCCGGCGTTCGCGGCGGCGGGCTGGCGCGTGCCGAAGCCCCGGCCGCGCTTCGCGCACGGGGCGCGGGTGACGCTGGAACGTGAGGACGCGGAGGAACCCGGAGGGCGCGCGGCGGCTGTCGCGCCCGGGGAAGCCAGGCCGGGCCCCGTCACCCTGCACGGCTGCTTCCACGTCAGCCAGCGGAACACGTTCACCGGCCGGTTGACCCCGGACATGCTCAAGGACGTCCTGCGCGAGGCGGCGGGCGAGGCGGGCATCGCGCCGTACGCACAAAGGGACGGGCCGGACTGACCGGCGAGGCCGCCGCCCCCGAGGGCCTCAGCCGCCCTCGACCCCGGTCGAGTCATGGGCCGAGCCGACCGGCTTCGACTCCGGTGAGCCGCGTTGACGCAGGTACACCGAGAAGATGGCCATCGACCCGACGGCCAGGAGTTCGGACTGCCAGTTCTGCAGCGTGCGGCTCCAGAAGTCCGCGGCGCCCAAGTACTGCAACCAGCCGATGGGCGCCTGTAGTTCCCGCAGATGCTCCTCGTTGTACGCGGCCACGCCGGTGACGGACTGCGCCAGCCAGGAGAACAGGAACAACGTGCACATGAGGGTGCCCAGGGACCGGGAGTACCAGGCCTGCCGTGCGCCCCCGGCGGCTGCCCAGCGCGGCGAGTCGGCCTTCGCGTACCGCCCGACCTTCTGGTCCTTGTCCGCTTCGGGGCCCGCCTTGCCGAGCTCCTTGGACTCGGGCGAGCCACGCTGGAGCAGCCAGACCGTGCCGAAGATGTAGAGGAAGAACTGCAGATACTCCGACTGCCAGTTCTCCGTCACGTCCACGGCGAAGTCGGAGGTGAGGAGATAGCCGCCGAAGCTGACCGGCCGCAGCTGCTCGGCGACGAGATGGTTGTTGAAGTCGGCGTGCCCCGCGACCGCCTGGCCGGCCAGGGTGAGGACGAATCCGGTGCCGAACACCAGGGTCAGCCCGTTGTCGCGCAGGAAGCGCCCTGCCCGCGTCACCGCTGCATCAGCCCCAGCGTGATGCAGTAGACGAGGCCTCCGGTGACCGTCAGGAGATACAGCGTGAACAACGCCCGCACCCGTCAACCGCCCTTGATCAGACACTGATACGGCATCTCCGGGCGCTCGGTGCAGCCGGCCGCCGTGATCTTCCACCCGCCGGGGAAGGACGACAGGAAGAGCGTGTCGCGGTTCGTCACGACACGGGCCTGACGCCCGTACACATCGACGACGCGCACCTCGTCCGCCGTGCCGGCCTTGGGCAGCCCCGCGTCGGACAGCGCGCGGACGCACGGCAGTTCGGCGTTCTGCTCCAGCTCGTCGCGGGTCCCGGGGGCCAGCGCCGCGCAGCCGCGCGCGGTGTCCGTCATCCGCAGGTGCTCCTGGAAGCGGAGCACCACCGCCGACGCGGAGTCCTCGCGCTCCTGGACGCTGCCGCAGCCGCTCAGGGCGGCGGCGAGCAGCACTGCCACGAGCGCACCCGCTCTCGCTCCCCGCACACCGCGCACCAGATCTGCTCTCCTTCACGGACCGCCGCTTGCGGGCGACGATGCCGCACACCCTCCGGGCGGGCGGACCCCGCGCGCCCGACACGCTGTGGTGAGCGGAACGATTCATCTCGGCGGCCTAGAGACAACGGGGAAGACGCCGGGGAGACGGTCGGGAGACCACCGGGAACGGCAAAAGCCCCCGCACGGGAGTGGGCGGGGGCTTCTGCGGAAGTCTGGTCAGGCGTCGCGGCGCTTCATGGAGTCGCGCGCTTCCTCGGCGCGGTTGCGGGCGTCACCCATGGACTTCTTGGCCTCGCCCTTCGCCTGGTCCATCTTGCCCTCGGCCTGCTTGCCGCGGTCGCCCGTGACCTTGCCGGTCATCTCCTTGGCCTTGCCCTTCATCTTGTCCATGCCGCCCTTGTCAGCCATGACCACTCCTTTGTCGATACAGCGCCCCACCGGTGTCACACACGGTGTGGGCCTCTGCGTTCAACGTAAGCGGGACACGGAGACCTCGCCCGTCAAGCCGTCACACAGCGTGACGGCGGGGCTCAGTCCAGGCAGAACTCGTTGCCCTCGGGGTCGGTCATCACGATGTATCCGGCGCTCATCGGGGGAGCGGGTTCGTCGCGACGCACGCGCTTCGCCCCCAGTGCGACCAGGCGGGCGCACTCGGCCTCGAGTGCCGCCATGCGGTCCTCGCCCTCAAGCCCTGGGGCCGCACGGACGTCGAGGTGCACGCGGTTCTTGGCGGTCTTGCCCTCCGGGACCTGCTGGAAGAACACCCGGGGCCCCTGTCCCTCCGGGTCCTCGATGGCCGACTTCGCGTTGCGCTGATGCTCCGGCACGCCGATCCGCGCCAGGAACTCGTCCCACGCCGCGAGCGCGTCGGCGCCCTCGGGCAGGTCGACCCCGGGCGGGCCGGGGTGGACGTAGCCCAACGCGTCGCGCCAGAAGGAGGACAGCGCCCGGGGGTCGTGGGCGTCGAAGGTGATCTGGATGTGACGGCTCATCGGCTTGCTCCGTTCGTGGCGGGATCCATGAGGGTCACCCTGCCAGGGATGGCGGACAGGATCGGTCCGCCATCCCTGGCAGGGTGACCCTCATGGACGAGGCACTCGACGACGAACTGGGTACGACCGAGCGCGTGCTCACCCTGCTCGGGCTGCTGCAGCAACGCCAGGTATGGACCGGCCCCGAGCTCGCCGGCCGGCTCGGGGTCACGACGCGCACCGTACGGCGTGATGTGGAGCGGCTGCGCACACTCGGCTATCCGGTGTACGCGGGCCAGGGCGTGGGTGGCGGCTACCGGCTCGGCCCGGGGCGGGAACTGCCGCCGCTGCTACTGGACGACCAGGAGGCGATCGCCACCGCGGTCTCCCTGCTCGCGGGGGCGGGCGGCGCGGTCGCCGGGGCCGGTGACGCCGCGCTGCGGGCCATGTCGAAGCTCGACCAGGTGCTGCCCGCGCGGCTGCGGCATGAAGTGCGCGCGCTCTCCGGCGCGGTGGAGTTCTTCGGGGGAGGCCGCGCGCCCGTCGATCCCGGGGTGCTCATGACGCTGGCCAGGGCGTGCCGCGACGAGGTCGAGGCCGGCTTCGACTACCCGTCCAAGGGCGAGGTGCGAGGACGGCGGGTCGAGCCCTACCGCCTGGTCGCCTCCGACCGGCGCTGGTATCTCCTCGCCTACGACCTCGACCGCGACGACTGGCGCAGCTTCCGCGTCGACCGGATGACCGACGCGTCCGCGCGGACCTTCCGTTTCACTCCGCGCGAGGCGCCCGACGCCGCGGCGTACGTACAGGAGGGTGTGGCCAGCCGGGTCTACACGCATCAGGCGCGCTTCGTCGTGCACGCGCCGGCCGACACGGTGCGCGCGCAGATTCCGGCGTCGGCGGCGGTCGTACGGCCGCGGGGGAGCGGGCGCTGCGAGGTGCTCAGTGGCGGCGAGCGCCTCGACGCCGTGCTCATGCACGTCCTTTTGCTGGGGCACGACTTCGAGGTGCTCGATCCACCGGAGCTTGGCGAACGCTGTCGCGTGCTGGCCAAGAGACTCCGCTCGGCGGGAAACACAACTCCCGTTCGATGAACGCAACTCTCGTCGCACGCGTATCTAGGACCGGACATGTCCCCGGCTCCGGCCGGGTGAACGTATTCGGAAACCCCCACAGGAGGCGACGAGTTGAGGCACAAGCGAATACCCAGGCGAAAGGCCGTTCTGGCAGGGGCTGCGGCATTGGGCATGGTCGCGACGGCCGTACTGCTGCAGCAGGCCAACGCCTCGCAGTCCGGGTCGGATACCGCTTCAGGGGCCGCCGCCAAGAGGCTCAGCGCGGCATCGGCGACGAAGCTGGTCGAGCCGTTGGCCTCGCAGCTGGGTGACGCCTACGCCGGGGCGTACTACGACGAGGACAAGCAGCAGCTCGTCGTCAACGTCGTGGGCAACAACAACGCGGTCGACGTGCAGGTGAAGAGAGCTGGAGCGGTGGCGCGCAACGTCGACAACAGCACCGGTGAACTGGACTCGGCCACCAAGACGTTGGCGGGACGGGCCACGATGCCCGGCACCGCGTGGGCCACCGACCCCAGGACCAACCAGATCGTCGTCACGGCCGACCGCACCGTCACCGGCGAACGCTGGGACAAGCTGGAGGCGACCGTCGGTTCACTCGGCTCGGGCATGGCCCGCATCCAGAAGTCCGCGGGGGAGTTCAAGCCCTTCGCCGCGGGCGGCGACGCCATCTTCGGAGGCGGCGCACGCTGCTCGCTCGGCTTCAACGTGACGACCGAGGACGGCAGTCCCGGCTTCCTCACGGCGGGGCACTGCGGGGTGGCCGCCGAAAGCTGGTCGGACGCCCAGGACGGTGCGGCCATCGGAACCGTCCAGGCCGCCACCTTCCCCGGCGACGGCGACTTCGCGCTGGTCACGTACGACGACCCGGCGACGGAGGCCCCGAGCACGGTCAACACCGGCGACGGCCAGACCACGGAGATCGTGCAGGCCGCCGAGGCGGCGGTCGGGCAGGAGGTGTCCCGCATGGGCAGCACCACCGGCCTCCAGTCCGGCGCGGTCACCGGCCTCAACGCCACGGTGAACTATCCGGAAGGCACCGTCAGCGGGCTCATCCAGACCGACGTCTGTGCCGAACCCGGGGACAGCGGAGGCTCGTTGTTCACCGCTGACGGCAGTGCGATCGGCCTCACCTCGGGCGGCAGCGGCGACTGCACCGCGGGTGGCGAGACCTTCTTCCAGCCCGTGACCACCGCGCTGGAGGCGGTCGGTGCCGAGATCGGCGCGGGCGGCAACTGAGCGGTGTGCGGAGACTGACCATCGCGGCGCCGATCGCCCCCGGGTGTGCGGCGCCGCGATGAACGCGGTCGGGGGCCGTGCTCTTCAGTCGACCGGCTTGCCGGGCTGATCGTGGGTGGCGCAGTGGATGCCGCCCCCGCCGGAGGCGATGGTGTCGATCCGGATGGGCACGACGTCACGCTTGGGGAAGTGTTCGCGCAGCATGCCGCGCGCGCGTTGGTCGGCCTTCCGGTCCCCGAACTCGGGCAGGAACACCGCGTCGTTGGCGACGTAGAAATTGGCGTACGTCGAGACGAAGTCGTCGCCCTCACCCCTGATCCTTTCCGGGTCGGGCTGCGGCAGATCGATGACCTCGAAGGACCGGCCCCTGGCGTCCCGCGCCTCGCCGAGCACGGCCTTTGCCTGGTCGGCCGCCCGCGACCAGGAGTCGGCGGGCATGCCCGGGACCGCGCGGTCGAGCAGCACGACACCGGGCGCGGTGAACCGCACGAGGCTGTCCACGTGCGCGTCGGTGATGTCCTCGCCGCGCACGCCGGCCAGCCAGATCACCTTCTCGATGCCCAGCGTCCGCTTGAGCTCGGACTCGATCCGGTCCCGGCTCTTTCCCCGGTTGCGGTTGTCGTTGACGATCGAGCTCTCGGTGACGAGGAGAGTGCCCTCGCCGTCGGTCTCGAGGGAGCCGCCCTCGGTGACCAAGGGAGCCTGCCTGCGCGGGACTTCGTACTCCGACAGGAGGGTGTGGCCCACGCGGGCGTCGTTCGTGTGCTCCTGCTTGTCGCCCCACCCGTTGAAGTTGAGGTCGACGCCGACCACGTCGCCGTCCTGCTCCACGAAGACGGGCACGGTGTCACGGGCCCACAGGTCGTCGACGGCCAGGGGGATGACCTCGACGTCGCGCCCGCAGGCCTGCTGGGCGGCCTTCCGCTGCTCGGGGCGGGCCAGCATCACGACGTACTCGTACTCCGCGACGGCACGGGCGACGCGCGCGATGTCCTCGCGAACGTATGGAAGGTCGTCCTCCCACACCGACGCCAGGGCGGGCCACGCCATGAAGGTGCGGGCGTGACTCTCCCACTCCGCACCCAGGCGCAGCCCCTTGCCCGCCGTGGCTTCGGCGTCCGGCCCGCACGCCGAAGCCCCGAATGCGGCAGTGCCGATTCCGGCGAGCGCCCGGAGGGCTGTGCGGCGAGAGGGGAGGAGGGGGGACACGGTGCGCTCCGGACATTTGAGGGGGGTCACACGGCTGATGGTCCTCGACTCTGGCAGAAACTGAAAATTCAGTCAAACAACGAGGTGTATCCCGGGGCGCCGCGCCGGCGGGGGCCCGATAGGGTTCGGCTCCATGGCGTCTCGCAACACTCAGATCCTCGAAGCGGCCGCACGGCTCATCGCCCGCCGCGGCGTCCGCGGCCTGCGCGTCGAAGAGCTCGCCGCCGAGGCCGGGGTGTCGACCGGGTTGATCTACTACCACTTCAAGGACCGCACCGGGATCCTGCGCCACACGCTGGAGTTCATCAACGATCGCGCCGAGCGTTACACCACCGGCCGCCCGGCGGACGCCCAGCCGCTGTCCCCGCGCGCGGAACTGGACGAGACCCTCCTCCTGGAACTGCAGGACACCCAGGTGGTCAGGGAGAACAGCACCGCGTGGGGCGAGCTGCGGGCGAGCGCCGTCTTCGACGAGGTGCTGCGGGAGGACCTCGCCAGGGCGACCCTGGTGTGGGTGCAGGAGGTGGCGGCCCTCCTCGGCCAGGTTCAGCCGACGGCCCCGGCGCCCGCCCTGGCCGCGGCGGCGGAGCGGCTCACCGCCCTGATCGAGGGACTCAGCATGCGCTGGCTCAGCGGCGGGCTGCGCATCGACCACGCGCGTGGCCTGATGAGCGGCGCCATCGACGCCGAGCTGGCGCTGCTGCAGCAGGAATAGCGGAACCGGGATGAAGTCCTCCGCTGCTGAAAATTAGGTCAGGGAAGCGGCGGCGGACCCGCCTCACGCCATGCTCGTCGCGCCGTCCAGGGACTCGCGGATGATGTCGGCGTGGCCCGAGTGCTGGGCTGTCTCCGTGACGACGTGCATCAGGACCCGCCGGGCCGACCACTGCGCGGTCTCCTGGAACCACGGAGCCTTCGGCAGCGGCCACGAGACGTCCAAGTCGGGCAAGGAGGCGACCACTTCGTCGGTCCGGCGGGCCACGTCCGTGTAGTCGGCCAGCACGCCTGCCAGTGTCTCGCCCGGCAGCAGTCGGAAGCTGTCCTTGTGCGCGGTCCAGTCGGCCTCGGTCATGGCCATGAAGTCCGGCATCGCCGACGGGCCGTCCAGAATGAAGCCCACCCAGGACTCCTCCACCGCGGTGACGTGCTTGATGAGGCCGCCGATACACAGCTCACTGGCGGTGGTCCGCTGCCCGGCCTGCTCGTCGGTGAGGTCACGTGCGGTGAAGCGCAGGAAGTGGCGGTGCTTGGCCAGCGTCTCCAGCCACTCGGCGCGCTCGCCGGTGACAGCCGGGGCCTTCGCCTGGTCGGGGGTGGCGGTCGCTTCGTTCACAGTCATGGTCCTTCGCCTTCCGGTGTTCCTGTCTCGCCGGTCAAGGAACACGTTAGGAGACGTATAGGCCAGATCCTGTCCTATATGGGCTGTCCGAGATGGCGAGCTGTGGCGGTCGTCCTGGGGATATCCCCACCCGAGCCGGGCGGCCAGCAGGATCGTGCCGGGCCGCCGCCTGCGGAAATGCTGGGACCGGCGAATGCCGCTGGTCTTCCCATGAATCCGTAGGAGTTGGCGCGTGCGTGAACAGGTATGGCTCAGGTCCCGTTCTTTCCGGCGGCAGGGAGGTCCGCGCAGGGCACTCCCGGTCGCGGTAGCGGTGGTCGTCGGCGTCATGGCGGCCGGTGCCCTGGCGCCACCCGCCGTGTCCGACGCCAGGCCGCCTGCCGTCGACACCGTCCAGCAGGGCCTCGACAGCCTGGTGCGCTCCGACGGATTGCCCGCCGCGCTGGCCGGTGTGCAAAGCCGCGAGCACCGCACCCGCGACTACACCGCAGGAGTCGGCGACGTGGCCACCGGCTCGAAGGTCCCGAGAGACGGCCGGGTGCGGATCGGCAGCAACACCAAGGCCTTCACCGCCGTGGTCGTGCTGCAACTGGTCGGCGAGGGGAAGATCGGCCTCGACACCTCGGTGGACACCTATCTGCCGGGCGTCGTCCGAGGGGAGGGCATCGACGGCAGCCGCATCACCGTCCGCCATCTCCTGCAGCAGACCAGCGGTCTCCCCAACTACAGCAACTACCTCGGGGAGGAGGTCCGTTACTTCGCGCCGCGTGAACTCCTAGACATCGCTCTGAGGCACAAGGCCGACTTCGACCCCGGGAAGAAGTGGGCGTACAGCAACACGAACTACGTGCTGGCAGGGCTGCTCGTCGAGAAGGTCACCGGACGCCCCCTCGCCGCTGAGATGGACCGCCGCATCATCAAGCGCATAGGGCTGCGCCACACCTACTTCCCCGCCCCCGGTGACGCGAGCATCCGAGGCCCCCACCCCCACGGCTACTACCGGGACTCGCCCGGTGCGCCGCTGCAGGACATCACGGAGATCGACCCCTCCTGGGGATGGGCCGCCGGGCAGCTGATCTCCACCAACTCCGACCTCAACCGCTTCTACTCCGCGCTCCTGGGCGGCCACCTCCTGCCCCCGGCCCAGCTCGCCCAGATGCGCGGCTCCACCCGTCCCGCCGAAGAGACCTTCGGCCCCGGCGCCCGCTACGGCCTGGGACTCGTGAGCAAGCCGCTGCCGTGCGGCGACGGCCTCTACTGGGGCCACGGCGGCAGCTTCCCCGGCTACGAGACCCGGGGCGGAGCCACCGAGGACGGCCGTGCGGTCAACGTCGCGGTGACCATGCAACTGGACGACGCGGCGGGCAGAGAACGCGTCGACAAGGTCGTGGACGCGGCCCTGTGCCGATGAACCAGTTCAGCGGGCGCCCCTGACATCCCCGGGCGGTCCTGCCCCCGCCCCCCTCGGTGCTCGGCATCGAGGCGGGGGTTTTATGGTGGCCGCCGCCCGCACCCGTACGGATCAACGCTGCCCGCCCCGTCTGGAGGAGCCTTCCTGAGCGGCGCGCTTCCCCTCACGGGCGCCCTGTTGAGTGCCCGACCTGCCCGTTCCTGTCACCGCCGTCGTCTACGCCGTCGGTCCATGCCCCGGATCTTCGCGCTGCACTCCCCAGTAAGTCGGGTTAGTTTGTGCACGTTTTTCCGACTTATGCCTTTCGGCCCACACTCTGTGGGCCGAAAGGGGAGCCCTGCCGCGTGTAGGGGGAAGGCAGGCGATGGTCAAGACCTTGAGTGCCCCGCTCGTCGGAGTGCAGAGCCGCGGCCCGACGCAGGTTGTCCGTACGCCGCGTCGCACCGCCGGTCAGGGGTGGTTGGCTGCCGTGGCGGTGGTCTTCGTGCTGGCCCAACTGGCCCTCGTACGGCCCGGCATGGGACTCGGCTGGGACGAGGCGGTATACGTCAGTCAGGTCAGCGGTCACGCACCGGCGGCGTTCTTCAGCGCGCCACGCTCGCGCGGCGTCTCCCTGCTGGCCGCGCCCATCGCCTCCTGGTCGTCGTCCACCTCACTCCTGCGGGTCTACATGGCCCTGCTGTCCGGCCTCGGTCTCTTTCTGGCGCTGCGCGTCTGGCGCGGGCTCTTCCCGCAACGCGTGGTGGTCCTGGCCGGCATCCTGTTCGCGACGCTCTGGGTGACCGTCTTCTACGGCCCCGAGGTCATGCCCAACTACTGGGTCGCGATTGGCGCCCTGGTGGTGGTCGGCTGCTTCCTGCGGGCCCAGGCCGACCGCCGGGACCGGGCCGCGCTGTGGGGAGCCGGCGTGGGCGCGGCGCTGCTGGCCTGGATGCGGCCCACCGACGCCGTCTGGGTGGTCCTCCCGCTGTTCGTGCTGCTGGTGTGCGTACGCCGGTGGCGGCGGCCGCGGCTGCTCGCGGCACTCGTCGTGGGGCTGGGGTCGGGGGCCGTCGGCTGGGTGGCCGAGGCGTACGCCAGCTTCGGCGGCCTCGACGCGCGCCTGGCCGACGCCTCTCGAATTCAGGGTGGCCTCGGGTGGAACATCGCCGTCCTGGACCAGCTGCGCGGTCTGGGCGGCCAGACCCTGTGCCGCCCGTGCGACAGCCCGCTTCCGGCCCCGGAGTTGATCGCGTGGTGGTTCGCTCTGCCGATGCTCGCCGCGCTGGGCCTCGCCGTCGCGGTCAGGGGACGGCGCACCGCGCGCACGCTGTTGCCGCTGGTCTGCGCCACGACGGCGGGCATCCCGTACCTCTTCATGATCGGATACGCCGCGCCGCGCTTCCTGCTGCCGTTCTACGCCCTGCTCGCCATCCCGGTCGCCGACGCCCTCATTCACCTGGTCACCACCTCGCGCCGGACTTGGCGTCCGGTGGCGGTGACGCTGGCGGCGCTGGCCTTCGCCGGGCATCTGGCCATGCAGTACGTGGTCCTTGAGGACACCGTGGCCCGCTCGACAGCCGGTCGCCAGGAGTGGGCCCGCACGGCGGCCGAGCTGAACCGGCTCGGCGTACGGCCGCCCTGCGTGGTGAACGGCCACGAGGCTCTCCCGATCGGTTTCTACGCGGGGTGCTCCTCCGCCCAGACCCAGGGGCACAACGCGAGCACGACGCAGGCCGACCTCCTGCGGACGGCGCAGCGGACGCCGACGGCCACTCTTGTCCCGGAGGGGGACGGGCCGCCGGGCTACGCGCGCGACTGGCCGTCCCATCGGTCCGGTGACCTGCGCATTCACCTGGGTCCCGCGGTGCGGGCGGACAGCCGGGGATGACGGGGTGATGCGGGCAGGGAGCCCGCCTCGCGACGTGGGCATATGCACGCTATTTGGCATATGAACTGTTTGCGTCTCGCGGTGACGGGTACCCCGGGATGGGGCCGGAACGCGACGTTCCGCCCCATGCCCTCACCCGTCGCTCTGGAGAGTTCATGTCGGATCAGCGCAAAAGTCCGTTCGCGACCGTGAGCCCGTACACGGGGGAGACCCTCGTGGAGTTCCCGGTCATCGAGGGCGAAGAAGTCGATTCCACGCTGGAGACCGCGGGTCACGCGTTCGACGCGTGGCGCGAGCGCCCGATCGCGGAGCGCGCGGCCGTCGTCGCACGCGCGGCCGGCCTGATGAAGGAACGCAAGGAAGAGCTGGCCCAGCTCATCACCCTGGAGATGGGCAAGCTCATCTCCGAGGCGCGCGGAGAGGTCGACCTCGCCGCGTCCATCCTGGAGTACTACGCGCGGCACGGGCCGGACTTCGCCGCCGCGGAGCCGCTCGACTTCGAGGGCGAGGGAGAGGCCTACCTCGTCAGCGAGCCCCTCGGCGTGCTCCTCGGCGTCATGCCCTGGAACTTCCCGCTCTACCAGGTGGTCCGTTTCGCGGGCCCGAACCTGGTGCTCGGCAACACCGTCCTGGTCAAGCACGCCGGCATCTGCCCGCAGTCCGCACTCGCCCTGGAGACGCTCTTCCGTGACGCGCGGGCCCCGGAAGGTGTCTACACGAACCTCTTCGTGAGCCACGAGGAGATCTCCCGCATCATCGACAGCCCGGTGGTCCGCGGAGCCTCCCTGACCGGCAGCGAGGGAGCGGGCGCCAAGGTCGCCGAACGGGCCGGGCGGAACATGAAGCCCAGCCTCCTCGAGCTCGGCGGCAGCGACGTCTTCATCGTCCTCGACGGCGAGAACCTCGACCGCACGATCGGCGCGGCGGTGGCGGGCCGCATGGCGAACACCGGCCAGAGCTGCGTCGCCTCGAAGCGGTTCATCGTCCTTGCGGACGTGTACGACGACTTCGTCGAGGGGATGCGCCGCAAGTTCGAGGAGCTGCGGCCGGGTGACCCCGCGGACGAGTCGACCACTCTGGGCCCGCTCTCCTCCGAGCAGGCGGCCTCGGACCTGGCCGACCAGATCCGCGAAACGGTGGAGCAAGGCGCGGAACTGGTCACCGGCGGCCACCGGATCGACCGTCCGGGCGCCTTCGTCGAGCCGACGGTCATCACCGGCGTCAAGCCGGGCATGCGCGCCTACGCCGAGGAGCTCTTCGGGCCCGCCGCGGTCATCTACCGCGTCGCCGACGAGGACGAGGCGATCGCCCTCGCCAACGACAGCCAGTACGGCCTCGGCGGATCCGTGTTCTGCGCGGACGTGGAGCGGGGCCGCCGGGTGGCGGAGCGCGTGGAGACCGGCATGGTCTGGGTGAACCACCCGACCTCGACCCAGCCCGACCTGCCGTTCGGCGGCATCAAGCGCTCCGGCTACGGGCGGGAGCTCTCGAAGCTCGGCATGCTCGAATTCGTGAACCGCAAGCTCGTCCGGATCCTGCCGCCCGACGCGAAGCTGCACGGCATCGCCGGCTGAGCGAGCCGGCCCGCCCGTACTACCTGCATCGCCCGTACCGCCCGCACATCCGGGGCGGGGCAAAAGCTGACCATACGTGTGTTTTGCGGCCGAGTGAACGGCAAGCCGTTCTGACAGACAGCCCATGGCGTCCTCCACCCGCGAAACCAGCCAAGCAAGGAGCAACCGTGACCGCAGTACCCGCCATCACCCTCAACAACGCCGTGGAGATCCCCCAGCTCGGCTTCGGCACCTTCCAGATCGAGCCGGAGGAGACCCGGGAGACGACGCTGGCCGCGCTGGAGGCCGGCTACCGCCACATCGACACGGCACAGATGTACGGCAACGAGAAGGAGGTCGGCCAGGCGGTCCGCGACTCCGGCATCGACCGTGCCGACATCTTCGTGACCAGCAAGCTCAACAACGGCGCTCACGCGCACGACGACGCACTCAAGGCGTTCGACCGCACGATGGACGAGCTGGGCCTCGACTACCTGGACCTCTTCCTCATCCACTGGCCGCTGCCCGGCGAGGGCGACTTCGTGGAGACCTGGAAGGCCCTGGAGGAGATCTACCGCTCGGGACGGTCCAAGGCCATCGGGGTCTCCAACTTCCAGCCCCACCACCTGCGTCGGCTGCTGGAAGGCAGCGACGTGGTCCCCGCGGTCAACCAGATCGAGGTGCACCCCTACCTCACCCAGGACGACGTCAGGGCCTTCGGCGCCGAGCACGACATCGCCACCGAGGCCTGGTCGCCCATCGCGCAGGGCAAGGTCCTCGACGACCCGACGATCAACCGCATCGCGCAGCGCGTGGGTAAGACGCCCGCCCAGGTGACCCTGCGCTGGCACATCCAGCGCGGAGACATCGTCTTCCCCAAGTCGGTGACCCAAAAGCGCATCGAGGAGAACTTCGACCTCTTCGACTTCGAGCTGAGCCAGGGCGACATCGGTGAGATCTCCGCCCTGAACCGCGACGAGCGGACCGGCCCCGACCCGGACCGCTTCAACGGCTGAGGGTGAGCGCCGGACTCACACCGTCGTGGGGAAGGCCTGTTCCGTCCAGATGGTCTTGCCGGAGCGGGTGTAGCGCGTCCCCCACCTCTGGACGAGCTGCGCGACGATGAACAGGCCGCGCCCGCCTTCGTCCTCCTCGCCGCTGTGGCGCAGGTGGGGCGAGGTGTGGCCCCGGTCAGCGACCTCGCACAGAAGGGTGCGGTCACGGATGAGCCGCACCTGGATCGGGCCTTCGGCGTACCTGACCGCGTTGGTGACCAGCTCGCTGACGACGAGCTCGGTCGCGAACGCCAGTTCCTCAAGGCCCCATTGATGCAGTTGCTGGGTCGCGAGGTCCCGGGCCTGTCCCGCGGCGACGGGCTCGGGCGGCAGCTCCCATTCGGTGACCTGCGCGGTGTCGAGTTCGCGGGTACGGACGAGCAGCAGGGCGGTGTCGTCGGCCGTCGAGCCGCTCGGCAGGAGCTCCGCGACGGCCCGGTCGCACAGTTCCTCGAGTGACGCGTGCCGGTCGCTGAGCACCTGGCTCAAGGTGTCGAGTCCGTGGTCGATGTCGCGGTCGCGCGCCTCGACCAGGCCGTCGGTGAAGAGAGCGAGGAGGCTGCCCACGGGCAGCTCGATCTCCGCCGACTCGAACGGCAGACCGCCGAGGCCCAGTGGCGGTCCTGCCGGCAGGTCGGGGAAGGTCGGCGGGCCGTCCGGCGTGACCACGGCCGGTGGCAGGTGCCCGGCCCTGGCCATGACGCAGCGCCGCGACACCGGGTCGTACACGGCGTACAGACAGGTCGCCCCGGTGGTCACGTCGGCGTACGTCCCGTCGGGCGTGCCCAGCTCGCTGCGCTGCTCCTCCGCGGACTGCGCGACCAGATCGTCGAGCCGCGACAACAGCTCGACGGGGTCCATGTCCATCTGGGCGAAGGCGCGCACGGTCGTCCGGAGCCGGCCCATGGTGGCGGCTGCCTGCAGGCCGTGACCCACCACGTCACCGACCACGAGCCCGACGCGGGTGCCGGACAGCGGGATGACGTCGAACCAGTCGCCGCCGACGCCGGTCACGTCGTCCGTGGGCAGGTAGCGGTGCGCGACCTCGACCGCCGACTGATCCGGAACGTGCCGTGGCAGCAGCTGGCGCTGCAGGGCCAAGGACGCGGTGCGCTCACGGGTGAACCGGCGGGCGTTGTCGATGGACACCGCCGTACGGGCGACCAGCTCGTCGGCCAGGGCCACTTCGCCGCTGTCGAAGGTGGCCGATCCGGTGTCGCGGACGAAGGTGACGAGCCCCAGGGTGCTGTTCCCGGCCCGCAGCGGCACGACAAGGGCCGTGTCGTCGAGCACGAGCCCGCCCGAGGAGAGGCTGCGATGCTGCGGCGAACCGGGCGGGTACGCCACCGGCGGGTGGTTCTCGGGGGGAGCGGCGCGCCCGCGATCAGCGGGACCGCGGTCACTGGGCCTGCAGTGGGAAGGGTGGCCTCCCGGTTCCAGCCGTTCGGCTTCCGCGGCCGAGCAGCGGGCGACCCGCACCAGGGACACGGCCGCCGCGCCGCTGGTGGCGGGCACCTCGCCCTCGAGCACCGCCCGGGCGAGGTCGACCGTCACCGTGGTGGCGAATTCCGGCACGGCCACCTCGGTGATCTTCTCGGCGGTGACCCGCACATCGAGGGCGGTCCCGATCCCGCGGCCCGCCTCGACGAGCAGCGCCAGACGCCGCTGGGCCTTGTAGCGGTCGGAGATGTCGAAGGCGTCCTCGCACACCCCGATGACACGGCCGTCGGCGTCCTGCAGCCGGTAGTAGGCACACGACCAGAGGTGGTCCGTCTCCGGGTCGCTGGGCGGCCTGCCCTTGAAGTGCAGGTCCAGAAAGGGCTCTCCGGTGTCCAGGACGTGACGCATGACCGCTTCGAGCGTGGGCGGGTGCCCCTTGCTCACGAATTTTCCGCTGGAGTACAGCTGATCGGCCCGAAGGCCCCGGAATTCGGCGAACGGCCGCCCTATCTCTCGCTCGTACGCCGCGTTGCACCAGGTCAGGCGCAAGTCGGTGTCGTAGATGCCCAGACCGACGGGTGACTGGGTGGCGAGGCCCTGGAGCAGGGCGAGGCGGGATTCCCACTGCCGCAGATCCTGCAGCTCCGTCGCCACGAGGACGCGCGCGGCCGGGCCCGCACCGGGCAGGGGGCACATCGCGGTGGCGACGATCAGGTCCCGCCCGTCCTGATGCCGGGCGACGTGGAGCTCGTTTCCCCGGACCTCGGGAGGGAGGGGGAGGAAAGAGGGCGTCGGGCCGGGCGACAGGAACGTGGTCAGGGGCCTGCCGACGATCTCCTGCGGCGGGTAGCCGAGGAGCCGCTGCGCCGCCGGACTCCAGCCGATGACCGTGTCCTGGGCGTCGAGGACCGCCGTGGCCGCCCTGGTGACGTCGAGGGGACCACGGAATTCAGCACCCTGCTCCTCGTTCCTTGCCTTCATGGCGCCACATCAGCCCCGTTCATCCCCTACAGAATCCGCTGTCCCCGGGACGGGCACAACTGCGGTGCACCCGCTCGGCGAATCCGTGGGGTCAGCGCACCCGCAGGTTTGTCCTGTGGTTCGTACAGGACAGGGGGATCTTGTCCCGTCGGCAGCCGGGTGATTACCTGCTGCACGTCCCCCGCCCGGACGCCCCCGAACGCGGAAGGTGCCCACTCCCCATGCCCACCCCACTGCCGATCGGCCTGGTGCAGGCGGCCGCCCTCCATCACGCCGACGACAGCCTCGACACCTTCGCGGAACAACTGCGCCGCCTCGCCCGCACCTATCCCGCAGTGCGGCTTTTCGCGTTCCCGGAGCTGCACGTGAGCGGCCACCGGCCGGACGAGGACCCCGAGCGGGTCATGACCGCCGCCGCACAGGACATCGACGGCCCCAGGGGCAGGGTGCTGGCCGGGCTGGCCCGCGAACTCGGACTGTGGCTCATCCCCGGGAGCGTGTACGAGCGCGCTGCTGACGGCCGGATCTACAACACGGCACCGGTGTACTCACCCGAGGGGCGGCGTGTCGCCGCCTACCGCAAGGTCTTCCCCTGGCTTCCCTACGAGACGACGGCGGCGGGCGGCAGCTTCGTCGTCTTCGACCTGGAGGACCACGGACGGGTCGGCCTGTCGATCTGCTACGACGCGTGGTTCCCGGAGGTCACGCGCCATCTTGCGTGGCAGGGCGCCGATCTCGTGGTGAACCTGGTGCGCACAGCGACCGTCGACCGCGCCCAGGAACTCGTCCTCGCCCGCGCCAACGCGATCGTCAACCAGGTGTTCCTGGCCAGCGTGAACGCCGCGCCCCCGGACGGCATCGGCCGCAGCGTCGTCGTGGACCCCGAGGGCCGGGTCCGCGCCGAGTCGGGTACCGAACCGGAAATCGTCGTGACGGACGTCGTCGACCTCGCCGAGTCCCGCCGGGTCCGCTCGCACGGCACGGCGGGCCTCACCCGGGTCTGGGACCCGTTCGCCCACGACCGCCCGCCCCTCGAACTCCCGCTGTACGATGGCCGGATCGACCCGCCGCGCTGGCGCGACGGGCCGCGGGCGACCTGACCGGGCGGGCCCTGACGTCCCGAAACGTCAGGGCCTGCGCAGGACCGTCGCCTCCGCGCCCCAGCCGAGGGCGATGGTCCGGTCGACGCGCCAGCCTGATCCCCGGTGGGCCCCATCGCGTTCCTCGCCCTCGCGGCCCCGCAGATCGCCCGCCGCCTCACCGGGCACGGGGCCTCCGTCGACCTCGCCGGTTCGGCGCTCGTCGGCGCGGTTCTGCTGCTCGGTGCCGACATCGCGGCGCAGCACGCGATTCCGGGCGTACTGCTGCCGACCGGCGCGGTCACCGTGTGCGTGGGCGGGGTGTATCTGCTGGTGCTGCTGGTGCGGGAGAGCCGCCGGGGGTCCTAGGTCCGGGGCGAAGGCCAGGCCCCTCCCGGTCCGGGGCATGGTACTCCGCCGCCCGATGGCCGAATTGACCCCCTGTAAGGACACGGCACCTAAGCGACATGTTTGCATGTGTCCATGATCATTAACGCACAGCAAACATCCGGGCCGCAGACGTACGTGGACCGCATCCTGGACCAGTGGCACACGGACGAGAACGCCGAGGCGCTCGTCCAGGGCACTCAGCGGCTGACCCGGGCGGAGGCTCGGCGGCGGCTCTTCCGGCTGGGGCACGCGCTGCGCCGGCAGGGGCTCGCGCCCGGCGACGGAGTGGGGCTGTTCCTGGCCAACCGTGTGGACTCCGTCCTCGTCCAGCTCGCGGTCCATCTCATCGGCTGCCGCGTGGTGTTCCTGCCGCCCGAACCCGGGCCCGGGGAGCTCGCCGCGCTGGTCGAGCAGTCCCGGGCGCGCGCCGTGGTCACCGACCCGCTCTTCGCCCCGCGGGCCGCCGACGCGGCGGACCGCAGCGTCCACGCCCCCGTGCTGCTCAGCCTCGGACCCTGCGAACAGGACTGCGCGGACCTGCTGGCCGTGGCGGCCGAATGCCCCGCGGAGCGTCCCGGCGGGGTGCCCGCCCCGGGTCCCGACGAAGCCGTCACCGTCCTCTACACCGGCGGCACCCTGGGCCGCCCCAAGCTCGCCGCGCACAGCCACCGGCTGTACGACGCACTGGTGGACCTGGCGGAGGGCCGCAAGGACTCGGGCCCCGCGGTCTTCCCGACCGCGAACCCGGGCACCGACCGGGTGCTCGCCTCCACGCTGCTCACCCACGGCAGCGGCCACCTCACCTCGGTGCAGGCCCTGGTGACAGGTGCCGCCCTCGTCGTGCTGCCCGAGTTCGAGGCGAGCGCTGCCCTGACGGTGCTGCGCGAGGAGCGGATCACCGCCACCATGTTCGTGCCGCCGATGCTGTACGCGCTGCTCGATCACCCGGAGTGCGTGCCGGGCGTCCTCCCCGCGCTGCGGCGGATCGTCGTGGGCGGCGCGGCCTCGTCGCCCAGCCGTCTGCAGCAGGCGGTCGAGGTCTTCGGACCGATCCTCAGTCAGGGCTACGGGCAGTCGGAGGCGCTCGGCATCGCCGCGTTCGGCGCGGACGACCTCGCCGCGCAGGGGGCTCACCGGCCCGAGCTCTGGCGCAGCTGCGGTCGCGCGATATCCGACACCGAGATCGAGATCCGCGGTGAGGACAGCGCGGCCGCACTGCCCGCCAGGCAGGTCGGGGAGGTGTGCGTCCGCGGCGAGACGGTGATGCTCGGCTACTACGAGGACCCCGAGCGCACCGCGCAGGCGCTGCACGAAGGCTGGCTGCGCACAGGGGACTTGGGCTATCTCGACGCCGACGGCTACCTCTACCTCGTCGACCGGGCCAAGGACATCATCGTCACCGGCAGCACCAGCGACAACGTCTACTCCAGGGTCCTCGAGGACTTCCTGCTCACCCTGCCCGGGGTGCGCAACGCGGCGGCCCTCGGCGTGCCGGACGAGGAGTTCGGGGAGGCCGTACAGATCTTCCTGGCCACGGCCGAGGGCGCCCACGTCGACCCGGCCACCGTCGGCGCGGCGGTGACCGCCGAGTTGGGGGAGCTCTACACGCCCCGCAGGACCGTCCTCCTGGACCGGTTGCCGACGACCAAGGTCGGCAAGGTGGACAAGAAGGCGCTGCGCGCCGCGTGGACGGAGGCGGCTCTGACCACGACGTAGGCGCGCGAACGCCGATGTCGCAAATCGCCCGACCCGCGAACGCCGACGCCGCGGATCGCGCGACAGCCCGACTGCCCGACAGCACACCGCCCGCGGGAGACATGCGCCCCCGCGGGCGGTGTGCTGCGCCGGCCCGGTTTCAGGGGCGGGCGGTGTGGTGTGGTCCAGTACGCCGGGCGACCGCGCCAGGCGACGGCAACCCCTTGACCTCGGTGGCTCCGGCCAACTACTTTTCGGTGGCCATCGACCTGTCACGACCGAAAGGGGGCGACCCGGCGGATGAACACCAGCTCTGATCTTGGTCGCCTCGCCCAGCGCACTGTCTGGGTCCCGGGTCGGATCGCGCACGGCGCCTGAGTACGCCCTTGTGACGCGCCCGTCCGTGGCGCGTCGTGCCTGCCGTCCGCAGCGCATCAGCGCCGGCCGTTTCCGGCACCTTTCGCGTACTCCCTCACCGCCTCAGCACCTCACCGCCTCTCCGCCTTCCGGCACGTCACTGCCGCGTGCTGTCGTGCGCCCCTCTTGCGTGGCGCGTCCGAACACAGAAAGCTGCCTGAAATTGGCGAACATGATGAATCAACCGATCGCGCATCGAAGCGAAGGCCTGTCATGACAGCGGCGCGGATCACCGTCAACGGAAAAGAAACACTGATCTCCCCGGCCGCGTCCCACACCTCGGCGCTGGATTTCCTGCGCGAGCGTGGTCTCACCGGCGCCAAGGAGGGATGCGCCGAGGGTGAGTGCGGTGCCTGTTCGGTCTTGGTGGCGCGTCCCGGGGTGGACAAGCCGACCGACTGGGTGGCGATCAACGCCTGCCTGGTCCCGGCCGCGGCCCTGGACGGGCAGGAGCTCGTGACCTCCGAGGGCCTCGCCACCGCCGGCGAACCCGGCACGCCGAGCACGCTGCACCCGGTGCAGGAGGAGATGGCGGTCCGCGGCGGCTCCCAATGCGGGTACTGCACACCGGGGTTCATCTGCAGCATGGCGGCCGAGTACTACCGTCCCGACCGGTGCGCGCACGCGGGTCCCGCGGGCTCGGCCCAGAGCGACGGCGCGATCGGAGACACCGACGCCGAGCACGGTCCGAACGGGTTCGACCTTCATGCGCTGAGCGGGAACCTGTGCCGCTGCACCGGCTATCGCCCGATCCGCGACGCCGCGTTCGCCGTGGGCACGCCCACCGACGAGGATCTCCTTGCCCGGCGTCGTGAGCAGTCCCCGCCCCCGCCGGCCGCCACCGCGTACACCCGTGACGGTGCGGAGTTCCTGCGGCCGGGCACCCTGGCAGACGTATTGCGGTTGCTGCGTGAGCGGTCCGACGCGGTGGTGGTCGCCGGCTCCACCGACTGGGGTGTGGAGGTCAACATCCGCTCCCGCAGGGCGGATTGCGTGGTCGCCGTCGATCGATTGCGCGAACTGCGGGAGCTGCGCGTCGAATCCGACCACGTCGAGATCGGGGCGGCGCTGACGCTCACCGAGATCGAACGCCGCCTCGACGGCCGCGTCCCGCTGCTGGCAGAGCTGTTCCCGCAGTTCGCCTCCCGGCTCATCCGCAACAGCGCGACCCTCGGCGGCAACCTGGGCACCGGGTCTCCCATCGGAGACAGTCCGCCGGCGCTGCTCGCCCTTGACGCATCGGTGATCCTCGCCGACGCCGACGGCGAGCGCGAGGTCCCGCTGGCCGACTACTTCACCGGATACCGGCAGAGCGTGCGCCGTCCCGGCGAGCTGATCCGCGCGGTGCGTTTTCCCCTGCCGCTGTCGCCGGTCGTGGGCTTCCACAAGATCGCCAAGCGGCGCTTCGACGACATCTCCAGCGTCGCGGTCGCTTTCGCGCTCGACATCGAGGGCGGGCTCGTACGCAAGGCGCGCATCGGCCTGGGCGGCGTGGCGGCCACGCCCATCCGCTCCCTCGCCACCGAGGCGGCCCTGGAGGGCAAGCCCTGGGTGACGGAGACCGTCGAGGCCGCTGCCCGGGTGCTGCGGGCGGAGGGCACGCCGATGAACGACCACCGCGCCAGCGCCCTTTACCGTTCCGCGATGCTCGGCCAGAGTCTGCTGAAGCTGTACGCACAAACCACCGAGGGTGTGACGTCATGAGCCATCTGTCCGAGCGCCCCGAAAAGCCCGTCGTCGGCGTGTCCGTGCCGCACGAGAGCGCCGTCCTGCACGTCACCGGCAGCGCGCTCTACACCGACGACCTGATCCATCGCACCAAGGACGTACTGCACGCCCACCCGGTCCAGGCCACGAAGGCCCACGGCAGGATCACCGCGCTGCGCACCGAGGCCGCACTCGACGTGCCGGGCGTGGTCCGCGTGCTGACCGCGGCCGACGTACCCGGCGTCAACGACGCCGGAATGAAGCACGACGAGCCGCTCTTCCCCGACGTGGTCATGTTCCACGGGCACGCGGTCGCCTGGGTGCTCGCCGAGACACTGGAGGCGGCCCGGCTCGGAGCGGCGGCCGTCGAGGTGGAACTCGACGAACAGCCCTCCCTGATCACCCTTCAGGACGCGATCGCCGCCGACAGTTTTCACGGCGCCCGGCCCATGATGCTCGCGGGCGACGTCGAAGCCGGGTTCGCCGACTCCGCGCACGTGTTCACCGGCGAGTTCCAGTTCTCCGACCAGGAACACTTCTACCTGGAGACGCACGCGGCGCTGGCCCACATCGACGAGGCCGGGCAGGTCTTCGTCCAGAGCAGCACCCAGCACCCCTCGGAGACCCAGGAGATCGTCGCGCACGTGCTCGGCCTGCACAGCCACGAGGTGACCGTGCAGTGTCTGCGGATGGGGGGCGGCTTCGGCGGCAAGGAGATGCAGCCGCACGGGTTCGCGGCCATCGCCGCACTCGGCGCCAAGCTCACCGGCCGTCCGGTACGGCTGCGGCTCACCCGGACGCAGGACCTGACCATGTCCGGCAAGCGCCACGGGTTCCACGCCCAGTGGAAGATCGGCTTCGACGCCGAGGGCCGCATCCAGGCCCTCGACGCCGAGTTGACCGCCGACGGCGGCTGGAGCCTGGACCTGTCCGAGCCGGTGGTGGCTCGTGCGCTGTGCCACATCGACAACACCTACTGGATTCCCAACGCGCGCGTCGCCGGTCGCATCGCCAAGACCAACAAGGCGTCCAACACCGCCTTCCGAGGCTTCGGCGGACCGCAGGGAATGCTGGTCATCGAGGACATCATGGGCCGGTGCGCGCCGCTGCTCGGCCTGGATCCGACGGAGTTGCGCGAGCGCAACTTCTACCGGCCTGGCCAGTCCACGCCGTACGGACAGCCCGTCGCCCAGCCCGAGCGGATCTCCGCCGTCTGGGAGCAGGTCAAGAACACCGGTGATCTCGCCGATCGCAGGCGCGAGGTCGCCGCCTTCAACGCCGCGCACCCCCACACCAAGCGGGCGCTCGCGATCACCGGCGTGAAGTTCGGGATCTCGTTCAACCTCACCGCCTTCAACCAGGGCGGCGCGCTGGTGCTGATCTACAAGGACGGCTCGGTCCTGATCAACCACGGTGGCACCGAGATGGGTCAGGGCCTGCACACCAAGATGCTGCAGGTGGCGGCCACCACACTGGGTATCCCGCTGCACAAGGTGCGGCTGGCGCCCACGCGCACCGACAAGGTGCCCAACACCTCGGCCACAGCGGCGAGTTCTGGAGCGGATCTCAACGGCGCGGCGGTGAAGAACGCCTGCCACCAACTGCGCGACCGACTGGTGCAGGTGGCCGCCACCCAGTTGGGATCGAGTGCCGCGGATGTACGCATCGACGACGGCGTCGCCCGCACCCTCGGCAGCGACAAGGAGCTGGCCTGGGACGACCTGGTACGCACCGCGTACTTCCAGCGGGTTCAGCTGTCTGCCGCCGGTTTCTATCGCACCGAGGGGCTGCACTGGGACGCGAAGTCGTTCAGCGGCTCCCCGTTCAAGTACTTCGCCATCGGCGCCGCCGCGGCCGAGGTGGAAGTGGACGGCTTCACCGGTGCGTACCGCATCCGGCGCGTGGACATCGTGCACGATGTCGGCGACAGCCTGTCCCCGATGATCGACATCGGTCAGGTCGAGGGTGGTTTCGTGCAGGGCGCGGGGTGGCTGACGCTCGAGGACCTGCGCTGGGACACCGGTGACGGGCCGGGCCGCGGCCGACTGCTGACCCAGGCCGCCAGCACCTACAAGCTGCCGAGCTTCTCGGAGATGCCCGAGGAGTTCAACGTGGCGCTCCTGGAGAACGCCACCGAAGAGGGCGCGGTCTACGGCTCCAAGGCGGTCGGCGAGCCCCCGCTGATGCTGGCGTTCTGCGTACGGGAAGCCCTGCGGCAGGCTGCCGCCGCGTTCGGGCCGAGCGGGATCAGCGTCGAGCTGGCCTCGCCCGCGACTCCGGAGGCGGTGTACTGGGCGATCGAGGGGGCGCGCCAGGCCCGCGAGACGCACCAGGACGACGTACGCCGCGCGGGGCCCGCCCTCGACGGCGCGGTCCGAGCCGACGCAAAAACGTTGAGCGGTGCCTGACATGACGTGGATCGCCGCGGTCGCGCGGTTGCGGGCACGCCGGGAGCCCGGCGTGCTGGTGACCGTCGCGTCCGTGCGCGGACACGCCCCGCGCGACGCCGGTGCGAAGCTCGTGGTGGGGGAGAGCGAGTCGTGGGGCTCGATCGGCGGCGGCAATGTCGAGGCCGTCGCGATCGACCGGGCCCGGGAGATGATCGCCGCGGCCAAGCCGGAGCCGGAGCTGATCGATTTCGCCCTGAACGACAAGGTGACCAACCAGCACGGCGTGCAGTGCTGCGGAGGCACGGTCTCGGTGCTGCTCGAACCGCTTGCGGTGGTACGGGCCGTGGCGATCTTCGGCGTAGGACACGTCGGCCTGGAACTGGCACGCGTCCTGGCGCGTCAGGATCTGGACCTGCATCTGATCGACACCCGTTCCGACATCCTCACCGAGGAGCGGCTCGGTGTACTGGCGGACGCGGTGGGGCAGGTGCATGTGCACCACACTCCGCTGTTGCCCGAGGAGGTTCTGGAGGAGTTGCCGCGCGGCACCCACGTCCTGATCATGACCCATGATCATGCCGAGGACGCCGCACTGTGCGACGCCGCCTTGCGCACCACCCATCTCGGCTCCATCGGCCTGATCGGGTCGGCGGCCAAGTGGGTGCGCTTCCGCAACCGCCTCACCACCGAGGGCGGTCACGACGAGTCCGCCATCGGCCGGATCAAGACCCCGATCGGCCTCGCGGACATCACCGGCAAGGAACCCGCGACCATCGCGGTGAGCGTCGCCGCGGATCTGCTGCGCACGTTTGAGACCGAGGGAATCTGACGCTCCGAGTGCGGGGCCCGGTGGACTTTCGTCGACCCCGCCGGGTCCTACGACGACGGGGGCCGCTCCGGGGAGCGGAGCACGAGCAGGGTGATCTCGCTGGGGGCGAAGACCCGGAAGGGCGGCCCCCAGAATCCGGTGCCACGGCTCGTGTAGAGGAGGGTGCGGGTGCCGTGGCGGCTGAGGCCCGCGAGGGCGGGCTGGTCGATGCGGACCAGGTGGTGGAAGGGCCAGATCTGGCCGCCGTGGGTGTGGCCGGAGAGCTGGAGGTCGATGCCTTCGGCCGCCGCCCGGTCGACGAATTTGGGCTGGTGGGCCAGGAGCAGGACGGGCAGGTCGGGGTCGGCGCCGTCCAGTGCTCCGGCGAGGTGGGCGCGGTGGCCGGCCAGACCGGAGGACTCGGCGGTGACGTCGTCGACGCCGGCGACCACGAGCGTGTCACCGCCGCGTTCGAGCAGCAGATGGCGGTTGCGCAGCGGCTCCCACCCCAGCTCGTCCATCAGGTCGACCCAGCCTTGGGCCTCGCTGTAGTACTCGTGGTTGCCGGTGACGTAGACCTTGGCCCGGGTGGCCCGCACGGTGGCGAGCGGGGCGGCCTGGGCGCGACGGCGGTCGGCCGTGCCGTCCGCGATGTCGCCGGTGTGGCAGACCAGATCTGCCTCCAGGGTGTTCACCGTCGCGCAGACCTTCGCCGACCAGCGTTCGCGGTCGAGCGGGCCGTAGTGGGTGTCGGTGATGAGGACGACGCGGGTTCCGTCCAACCCGGCCCCCAGCCGCGGGAGTTCCACGTCGAGACGGCGCACCCGAGGCACCCGGCGTGCCTCGGCGTACCCCCAGGCTAGGAGCACGGCGGCGACACCGAGGACCGCCCACGTGACGATCCGGGCCCGGTCCTGACTCTCGCCGACGCCGGCCGCGGTCAGGGCGAGGCGCAGCAGGACGCCGAGCACGACGGACCAGGTGAACAGGACCCAGCCGGCGCCCAGCAGGGTGTCCCCGACGATCGCCGCCCGGTCCTGCTGACGCCGGCCGTGGCCGCGCGTCATCGCGATCGGCATACCGACCAGACCGAGGGCGAACAGGGCGGTGCCGCCCAGAGCGACGGGCAGCGGCCAGTGCTGGCCGGTGTGCAACAGCACCCAGCAGGGCACGACCCACAGCAGGACGGGTGCGATCAAGGGGATGTAGCGCATCAGGCGGCGCAGTGGACTGCGCTCAGCCGTGTGCGCCGCACTGTCGGCGGGTTGAGTTTCGCTGGTGTCGGTCACGCGTGCCCTTCTCACCCTTCTCAAGCAACCAGGCAGGCTGCCGTCGCGCGCACTGTATCCGGTCGGGTTCGGGCCGGTCGGAGGGGCCTGGTCCGGGCGGTCGTAGCGGGCACGGAGACCTGGCGACCGCCCGAGCCGCGGCCCGCACCGGTGTGCCCATGGTGGCCTCGACCCTCTCGGCCGACCCCCTGGAGGCGGTCGCGGCCGAGCTCGGCAGCACCCCCGGCTTCTTCCAGCTCTACACGCCCACCGACAGGGAACTGGCGGAAAGCCTCGTCCGCCGGGCCGAAGCAGCGGGCTACGCGGGCATCGTGGTCACGCTCGACACCTGGGTCGCCGACTGGCGGCCGCGTGACCTGGCCTCCTCCAACTTCCTGACCGACGGTGAGCGAGTGCGTGATGACGGTGCTCGGGTGCCACCTGCCGCAACGGCGAAGACCAGGAGAGCCGGGGCAGGCCGGACGTTCAACTCTGCGTGGACCGGGTGGCCAGTCGGCCGACCAGCGACTCGGCGAGGGAGGCCACGGTGGGGAACTCCCAGAGGGCGTTGGGGTCGATCTCGAAGCCCACGTGGTCCTCGACCGCGGTGAGAAGGGTGATGGCCTTGATCGAATCCAGTCCGTAGGCGGACATGGGCTCGGTCGGGTCGACTGCCCCGTGCGGCAGCCCCAGCTCCTCGGCCACGTGGGCGCAGAGCCAGTCCTGCAGTTCGGTGTAGAGCTGATCCGTTTTGGCGGCGTCTTGCATGTGAGTCCTTCGGGTGAGTGAGCCAGTACGTCGTGGCCCTAGCGAGGGTCCTGGTACAGGGGAGTCAGCAGGCCCTGGTGGAAGAGGTCCCGCATGGCCGCGCGGCGAACCTTGCCGCTCGTGGTGCGCAGGACACTGCCGGGCTTGAGCAGAGCCACGCTGTCAACGCTGATGCCGAACTCGCGCCCCACCGTGTGCCGGATGCCGGCCGCGAGAGCGGGCAACTCGTCGTGCTGCACGCGGCGCACCTCGTGCGTGACGACGACCATGGATTCCTCGTCGCCATCGGCGTAGCCAGGACCGCCGAACACGACGCCGACGCTGCCCAACTCCGGATGCTGGGCGCGCAGTTCCTGCTCCACGTCCTGGGGGTAGACGTTGCGCCCGTGCACGATGATCACGTCCTTGAGCCGTCCGTGCACGTAGAGCTCACCTTCGTGCAGCACGCCGATGTCGCCGGTGCGGAGGTAACCGCGGTCGCCGTTCGCGGTGACGGCGTCGAAGGTCTCCGCGTTGTCGTCCCGCTGCCAGTAGCCGGGGGAGACGCTGCGGCCGCGCAGCCAGATCTCTCCCAGTGAGCCTTCCGGGAGCACCTCCCGGGACGTCGGGTCGACCACGCGGATCTCCGCCGCGGGGGTGGGGATACCGCAACTGACGATCTCGCGTGTCAGGGCCGCTCCGGTGGCAGGGGTGAACGTGCCCCGCGCCAGCGCATCGAGGTCCACTGTGCGGGTCACCGGTGGCCGACCCGGGTGCCCGGAGACGAACACGGTCGCCTCCGCGAGGCCGTAGACGGGAACCAGGGTCTCCGGGCGGAACCCGGAGGCCGCGAACTTGGCCGTGAAGGCGGTGAGGATGTCCGGGGAGATGGGCTCCGAGGCGCAGCCGGCCAGCTTCCAGCGGGACAGGTCAAGCGCGGCCGCTTGCTCCTCGCTGACCTTGCGTATGCACAGCTCGAAGGCGAAGTTGGGAGCGAACGACCCGGTCATGCTCTCGCTCTCGATCAGCTGCAGCCAGCGCAGGGGCCGGCGGATGAACTCCAGCGGTTCCATCAGCACGCTTCTGTCGCCGCGCAGGAGCGGCCACAGAAAAAGGTTGAGCCCCATGTCGTGGTAGAGCGGCAGCCATCCACCCCAAGGCCCGCGGTTCTGCAGCGCACGCATCCCCTCGTCGCAGTTGAACAGGAGTTGGTCGTGCTGGATCACCGTGCCTTTGGGAGTGCCTGTCGATCCTGACGTGTACTGCAGCAGGGCGGTGGTCGACCGGTCAAGGCGTGAGGGCGCCCAGCCCCGAGGATCGCCGAACCCGGGCTCGTCACCGGCGGCGGTGCGGATCGTGGTGATGTCCATGTCCTTCATCCACGTGTGCACCTCGTCCAGACTGGGGGACGTGGTCAGCACGGCGGCGGCGCCGGAGTCGGCGGCGAGGGCCGCAAGGCGCTTGCGATGGTGCGCATAGCGGCCGGGAAGCGGAGCAGGGACAGCGATCATTCCGGCGTAGAGGCAGCCGAGGAAGGCCGCGGCGAACTCAAGACCGTTCGGGTGGAGCAGGAGCACGCGGGAGCCCGGGGGGAAGTTCTCCTGCAGCCACGCGGCCCGGCTGCGCGCCTCCTCGTCGAGTTGGGCGTACGACCAGCGCACCATGCTGCCGGTGAGGTCGTCGGGGTCGGCGAGGAACGCGACCGCCTCGGCGGTCGGCCGGGCCGCCACCCGCTCACGGAACAGCGCCACCAGGTCGGGTGCGTCGGCCAGGGACTGAGACATGGGATCGTCCTCCGGGACTGGCTTTGGATCGGGACGGTGACGAACTCCTCAACCGGTGCGGACGCCGTCGAAGTCGACCAGGAGGCGCGACGGCCCGCGCAGGTTCAGGTTGCGTTTGTAGGTGACGCCGCCGGGCCGAAGCCGCGGCCGCACCAGGAACGTGCTGAAGAGCTCAAGGGCGATGGCGACTTCCAGGCGTGCCAGGCCGGCGCCGAGGCAGAAGTGCGGGCCTGCCGAGAACGCCAGATGGGCGGCGGCAGGGGCACGGCCGATGTCGAACCGGTCCGGATCGGGATACACCCCGGGGTCCCGGTTGGCGGCCCCCAGCAGGAACAGCACTGTGTCGCCCGGCCGGACCTCGGCGTCGCCGATCGTGCCGTGCTCACGGGCCACCCGGGTGGTCATCTGCACGGGTGCGTCATGGCGCAGCACCTCTTCGACGACCGCCGGTGCCAGTGTGGGGTCGGCCCGCAGCCGGTCGAACTGCCCGGGATGACGCAGCAGGGCGAGAACCGCGTTGCCGATCAGGTTCACGGTCGTCTCGTGACCCGCGTTGAGCAGGAGCACGCAGGTCGCAAGGACGTCGTCCTCGTCGAGACGCTGCCCGTCCTCCTCGACCTGCAGGAGGTGCGAGATGAGGTCCTGCCGGGGAGTGCTCCGGCGCTCCTCGATCAGAAGCCTGAAGTAGTGCACGAAACCGGCGCGGGCCCGCGCCGCCTTTCTCGTCATCTGACCGCTGGTGCCCAGCGGCGGATCCAGTGCCGTCGCGAGCTCGGACGACCAGTCCTGCAGGAGCTGGCGATCCTCGTACGGGACGCCCAGCAGCTCGCAGATGACCCGCAGCGGCAGCGGATAGGCGAGGTCGTCGATGACTTCGAGCGTGCCGGTCCCGGCGGCGGCCCGGAACAGGTCCGTCGCGATCTCGCGGATCCACGGCGCCATGCCGTCGACCTTCCGCCGCGTGAACGCGCCGGTCACCAACCGGCGGTAGCGGGTGTGTTCCGGCGGGTCGAGATGGAGGAAGTTCCGCGTCCGCGGCCCTCGCGGAGTCGGGGAGAGCGGGGCCCGGTCCCGGGCCGCGCTCATCGTCGGATCACGGAGCAGGGCCGAGCACTGGTCGTGCCGCCCCACCACGAGGAGACCGTCGAAAGGCGCGTACGGCGAGCGCCGGCGCAGTTTCTCCAGGGAGGGGTAGGGGTTCTCCCGGTTGCCCGGGTCGGTCAGGTCGGCGATCTCCGTCGGCAGCGGAGGACGGCCCGACCGTATCGATTCGTCATTCTCACCGGCGGTTCCGACCATCACCGAATCCATTCTCATAGAGGCCGACGATCGCCGACAGTACCCGTGCACCGGAAACCCGGGAATGTCGTGCGCCTGCTGTTCAACCGCTGAAATGCCGCAGTTGAACAGCCGGGCCCGCAACTGAACGGCGTGGGCTGTCATTTGACGTCCGTTCGGCGACTGGTGAGGATGGCTGACTGAAATGATCCGGAACACCGCTGCGGCCGAGGCTCATTCATCCTCCGAAAGGGAACGGACTATGTCCATTTCACTGGTCGGTTCCGACGGAGAATCCGATGGAGGCGCCGTGCTGGAAGAGTTGACATCGGCTCAGCTCGGTATCTGGTATTCCCAGCAGATTGCGCCGGAGGATACCCCGTACAACATTGCCGAATGTCTTGAGATCGACGGCGGCGTGGATCTGGACGTGTTCGTGCGGGCCGTGCGGCAGGTGCTTGCCGGTGTCGATGCGTACCGTCTTCGTTTCCGCGTGGTGGACGGGCAGCCGCGGCAGTACGTCGACGTCACGGCCGATGTTCCCGTTCACGTCATCGACGTCAGCGCCGAGTCCGACCCGAGGGCCACCGCCGAACGATGGATGCAGGCCGAGCTGCGGCAGCCGGTCGACCTGACGGGCCACGGCCCGTTGTTCGCGTGCGCCGTGCTCTCCCTGGGGGAGGGCCACCTGCTCTGGTACCACCGCGCCCACCACCTGATCATGGACGCGCACAGCGGCGCGCTGGTCGCCACCCACGTGGCCGCCGCGTACTCCTCGCTGTCGGCGGGTGAAGAGCCCGGCGGGGGCGACGCGTTCGAGCCGTTCTCGGTGTTGGTGGAGGCGGACCGGGCGTACCGGACGTCTGCGGACCTCGGCTCGGACCAGGCGTTCTGGCTTGCTGCCCTGGACGGTCTGCCGGACCGGGCCGCCCCGGCCGGACGGGACGGCCAGGGGGGATCAGGGACGCCATCGCGCGCCAGTGCCGAGCTCGACCTGGATCGCGGAGCCGAACTCAGGGACGCCGCCCGCCGGTTGAGGACGAACCTCGCCGTCCTTGTCATCGCGGCGGCGGCCGTCCACGAGCACCGGACCACCGGGGCTCGGGACATCGTCCTCGGGGTGTCCGTACCCGGCCGCGCCGGGCGGCGCGAACGGCAGGCGCCGGGCATGACCGCGAACGTCATGCCGGTGCGGCTGGACGTCACGCCCGAGACGCCCCTCGCGGAGATCATCCGCCGCGCAGGACGGGCGACCGCCCGAGGACTGCGGCACCACCGGTACCGCTACGCGGACATGATCCGGGACCTGCAGGTCGGCGACGGAGCCTGGCCGTGCGAACTGATCGTCGATGTCATGAGCTTTGGGTACCCCACGCGGTTCGGCGACGCGGAGGCCACCGTCCGGAATCTCACCCAAGGACCGACCATGGACCGGCGGTTGGCGCTCTACGACCGGTCGGCTCGGTCGCCGGTCCAGATCGACGCGGACGCCGACCCCGGCCGGAACGGGCCGACCGCCGCCGGTGATCTGTTGCGCCGCTTCCGCCGGATCCTGGACTGGATGGTGGCGGCGGCACCGCAGACCCCGGTCGCCGACGCGGAAATCCTCGATGAGGACGAGTGGTTCCAGGTCGTGCGCGGCTGGAACGACACCACGGCCGACCTGCCGCGGGCGACCGTACCGCAGCTGTTCGACGCGCAGGTGGCGCGTACACCGGACGGCACCGCGATCGTCTCGGCCGACGGTGCGACGGCGTACGTGGAGCTGGACGCCCGCGCCGAACGGCTCGCGCGGCACCTGGCCGGGGCGGGGGTGGGGCCGGAGTCAGTGATCGGGCTCTGTCTGCCGCCGGGCCCGGAGATGATCGCGGCGATTCTGGGTGTCTGGCGGGCAGGCGCCGCCTACCTGCCCATCGATCCGCGGCAGCCGGTCGAGCGGACCGCGTTCCAGCTCGCCGACGCCCGTGCCGCCCTGCTCGTGGCCACCGACGAGCTCCTTGAAGACCTGCCCGCCGGACGCGTACGCACCGTCTCGGTGGACGACCTGACCAAGCCTGGTGCACCCTTCACCGCGACCGCGACCGCGACCGCGACCGCGACCGCGCCGGAACCGGACGGTCTTGCGTATGTCATCTACACCTCGGGCTCGACCGGCAGGCCCAAGGGCGTCGCCGTGACACACCGCTCCCTGGCGAACTACGTGGCATCGGTGCGGGAGCGGCTCGACCTCGGCGGCGAAAGCGCGCGGTACGCGGTGCTCCAGCCACAGGTGACCGACCTGGGATACACGATGGTCTTCTGCTCGCTGGCCACCGGCGGGGAACTGCACGTCCTCGACCCCGACACCGTGCTCGACCCGGCCGCGGTCTCCGGCTACCTCGCCGACCACCGGATCGACTACCTCAAGGCCGTTCCGTCGCATCTGGCAGTGCTCTCGGCGCAGGCGGGCCCCGAGGGCGTGCTGCCGGCTCGCTCGCTGGTGCTCGGCGGCGAGGCGGCGCCGCCGGACTGGGTCCGCGCCCTGCTGGACGCGGCAGGGGAGCAGGGGGTGTACAACCACTACGGCCCCACCGAGACCACCATCGGGGTCACCACCACACGGCTGTCCATCGACGACATCGCGGACGGCGACGTCCCGATCGGCGCGCCCATCGACGGCGCACGGGTCTACGTCCTCGACGGCACGCTGCGCCCGGCACCGGTGGGAGTGACCGGTGAGCTGTATGTGGCGGGCGACGCACTGGCACGGGGCTACGTGAACCGGCCCGGCCTCACCGGCGAGCGGTTCGTGGCCTGCCCGTTCGAAAGCGGGACGCGGATGTACCGGACGGGAGACCGGGTCCGCTGGCGCCGCGACGGGCGGCTGGTGTTCGCGGGCCGCGCGGACGACCAGGTCAAGATCCGGGGCTTTCGGGTCGAACTCGGCGAGATCGAGAGCGCCATCGCCGCCCATCCCGAGGTGGCCGGGGCCGCCGTCGTCGTCCGGCAGAACACGCCCGGCGGCGGGCAGGGTGTGCGCGGGTCGGCGGATTTGGTCGCGTACGTCGTCCCCGACGACCCGACGGCCGAGGGCGGGCTCGCCGACCGGGTACGGGAACACCTGGCGGGCCGGCTGCCCGACCACATGGTTCCCGCCGCGGTCGTCGTGCTCGGCGAACTGCCGCTGACCGGGAACGGGAAGCTGGACCGCAAGGCGCTGCCGGCGACGGACCGCGTGCCGGGCGTGGGCCGCGCACCGGCGAGTGCGCGGGAGGAGTTCCTCTGCGCGGCGTTCGCCCGCGTGCTCGGCCGGGACGTGGTCGGACCGGAAGAGGACTTCTTCGCCCTCGGCGGCAACTCGCTCGTGGCCGTGGCCCTGGTGGAGGACCTGCGCACGCGCGGGGTCTCCCTCTCGGTACGCACCCTGTTCCTCACCCCGACTCCGGCGAGGCTGGCCGAGGTCTCCGGCCCGGAGCAGGTGGCGGTGCCGGCGAACCGGATACCCGAGGGCGCCACCGAGATCACTCCCGGCATGCTGCCGCTCATCGATCTCGACGAGACGGACCTCGCGCGTGTGCTCGCCCATGTCGACGGCGGAGCGGCCAACGTCGCGGATGTGTACCCCCTGGCCCCGTTGCAGGAAGGGATCCTCTTCCACCATCTGGCGCGGGCCGAGGGTGACCCCGACGTCTACCTGCGCTCGGCGGTGCTCGAGTTCGACTCACTGGAGCGACGCGACGGGTTCTTCGACGCGTTGCTGCAGGTGATGGACCGACACGACATCTACCGCACCGCGTTCGTGGCGGACGGTCTGCGGGAACCGGTGCAGGTGGTCTCGCGCCGGGTCGGGCTTCCGGTCGAGAAGGTCGTGCGAGATCCGGGCCAGGACCCGGTGGAGCAGTTGCTGGCCGCGGCCGGATCGTGGATGGAGCTGGACCGGGCCCCGCTGCTCAGGGCGCATGTCCTCACCGAGCCGAGCGACGGGTGCTGGCTGGCCGTACTGCGCATCCATCACCTGGTGCAGGACCTCACGACGCTGCGGGTGCTCATCGAGGAGATCCGCGAGTTCCTGGCCGGGCGGGGCGACCGGCTGCCGGCTCCGCTGCCGTACCGGAACTTCGTGGCCCAGGCGCGACTGGGCACGCCTGCGGCGGAACACGCGCGCTACTTCGCCGGTCTGCTCGGTGACGTCACGGAGCCGACCGCTCCCTTCGGCCTCCTTGACGTGCACGGTGACGGTGCCGCGGTGGTACGTGCGGGCGGGCCGGTCGACGAACGGCTCGGCGCGCGAATACGGGACTTGGCGTCGAGGTCCGCGGTGAGCCCGGCGACGATCTTCCACCTGGCCTGGGCCCGCGTGCTCGCGGCGATGTCGGGGAGCGACGACGTCGTGTTCGGCACGGTGCTGGCCGGCCGGATGAACGCGGGGGCCGGCGCCGACCGGGTACCCGGCCTGTTCCTCAACACCCTGCCCCTGCGGGTGGGTGTCGACGGGCGTGGTGCGGCCGACGCGCTGGCCGGGCTGCGGCGTCAGCTGGCCGAGCTGCTCGAACATGAGCAGGCGCCGCTGGCGCTCGCCCAGAAGGCGAGCGCCGTGCCCCCCGGGACGCCGCTGTTCACCTCCATCGTCAACTACCGGCGCGATCTGTCCGCCGACGAGTCCGACATCGGTCTCGAAGGAGTCAGACTGCGCTCCGCCAGGGAACGCACCAACTACCCCGTGACGGTGATCGTCCGCGACACCGGGTCCGCGTTCGACGTCACCGTCGACGCGCTCGCGCCTGCCGACGCGACCCGGATCTGCGCACTGCTGCACACCTGCCTGGACAACCTGGTCACGGCACTGGCCGATGTGCCGGGAACCCCGTTCGCCGCGGTGGACGTCCTCGACCCGGCCGAGCGCCGGCAACTCCTCGACGAGCTGAACCGGACCGCGGCGCCGGTTGTGGACCGGACGGCCTCGGGCCGGACGGTGCCGGGGCTGTTCGCCGCACAGGTGGCGCGTACCCCGGAGGACATCGCCCTGGTCTGCTCGGGCGTCGAGGTCGGTTACCGGGAGCTGCAGGCGCGATCTTCTCGGCTGGCACGCCAGCTGCGCGACATCGGTGTCGGAGCCGAGTCGGTGGTGGCCCTGTGCCTGCCGCGCGGCATCGAGATGGTGACGGCGATCCTCGCGGTGTGGCAGGCCGGGGCGGCCTACCTGCCGCTGGATCCGGCCCATCCTGCGGCCAGAATCGCCTACATGCTGGCCGACAGCCGTGCATCGGTGGTGGTCGGCACCACCGAGGTGCTCGACGACATGCCGGCGACGGGGAGGATCCGCACCCTCGACCTGGATGACCCGGCGGTGGTGTCGGCACTGGCGGCGCAGCCCGCGACGGCCCTCGAGACGGGCGTGCAGCCCGGCCAGCTGGCGTACGTGATCTATACCTCCGGATCCACCGGGCGGCCGAAGGGCGTCGCCGTCACCCACGGGAACCTGGCCAACTATGTGATCCACGTGCCGCGTCGGGTGGGGTTCGGAGCCGCCGGCGGACGGTACGCACTGCTGCAGCCGGCCGTGACGGACCTGGGGAACACGGTGATGTTCGCCAGCCTGACAACCGGCGGTGAGCTGCACGTACTGGACGCCGGGGCGGCGACGGACCCGGTCGCCGTCGCCGGGTATCTGGCCAGGCACGGCATCGACTTCGTGAAGGTGGTGCCCTCACATCTGGCCGCGCTCGGCGCCACCGGCGACCTGAGCTGGCTGCTGCCGCGGAGCGCGCTGGTGCTTGGCGGCGAGGCGGCCGCCACCGACTGGGTCGAGCAACTGCTCAAGGCGGCAGGGGACTTGCCGGTGTTCAACCACTACGGCCCCACGGAGACCACGATCGGGGTCGTGACCGCACGGCTCGACCGTGCGCCCGTGCTCGCCGGCACGGTACCGATCGGGACACCGGTGGCCAACACGGCGGTGCATGTGCTCGACGACGCGCTGCGGCCGGTGCCCGCGGGGGTGGCAGGGGAGCTGTACGTGGCAGGGGCGCAGGTGGCGCGTGGCTACATGGGCCGCCCCGGTCAGACCTCGGAGCGCTTCGTGGCCAGCCCGTTCGGAGACGGGACGCGGATGTACCGGACGGGGGACCGCGCCCGCTGGTCCGAGGGCGGATTCCTGGAGTACCTGGGGCGGGCGGACGAGCAGGTCAAGATTCGCGGGTTCCGGGTGGAGCCCGGCGAGGTCCAGTCGGTGCTTGCGAGACACCCGGCGGTGACGCAGGCCGCGGTGATCGCCCGCGAGGACACACCGGGTGACAAGCGGCTGGCCGCGTACGTCGTGCCGGCGGACCCGAGTGCCGGCGGTGCCGGTGCGCTGACCGAGGCGGTGCGGCGGTTCGCCCAGGAGAACCTGCCGCGGCACATGGTGCCCGACGTGGTGGTACCACTCGACGCACTGCCGCTGACCGGTAACGGGAAGCTCGACCGCGGTGCGCTGCCGGAGCCGGACCGGGCGGCGGCCGCGGGGGCCGGCCCGCTGCCGGCCAACGAGCGGGAGCGGGTGCTGTGCGAAGCGTTCGCGGAGATCCTGAACCTGCCCGCGGTCGGCGTGCGGGACGACTTCTTCGTCCTCGGCGGGCACTCGCTGCTTGCGACCCAACTGGTCAGCCGGGTGCGGGTGGCGCTGGGCGAGGAACTTCCGATCCACGAGCTGTTCGACAAGCCCACCCCGGTCGCCCTCGCCACCTGGCTGGCGACCCGGGCCGACGGCGAGAAGCAGACCAGGCCGCGGCTGCGACCGATGCGGGCGCGATAGCGCAGGCAGTCGGTCGGGCCGCGGCCCGGTCAGGTCAGGTCAGTTCAGGTCAGGGGATTTTGGTCAGGTGCCGGACATCGCCACCAGGACGCGCCGGGTTCCTTCGAACGGGCGCCGGCCGTGGGCGAGCAGGACGTTGTCGATGAGCAGCACGTCGCCACTGCGCCAGTCGACATCGACGGCGCTCTCCAGCCCACGGCTGATGATCTGCTCGACGTAGGCGTCGGGGATCGGGGTGCCGTCGGCGAACGTCACGTACTGCGGGAACTCGTCGGGCGTGAGGATGTCGTACAACTCGGCCGAGGCCTCGTCCCCCAGGCCGGCCGGATGCCACTGATCGGCCTGGTTGAACCAGACCTCGGTACCGGTGACCGGGTGCTTGGTGGTCGCGGGCCGGAGCTGGATGACGCGCAGGCCGTCCGGGCCCCACTCCCACTCGGCCCGCGACTGCCGGAGAAACTCCTCGACCGCCGTGCGGTCGTCGGTTTCGAACGTGTCCTGCCAGCTCTTCCCGAAGCCGAGCCCGTCATGCAGGTTCTGGACGTAGCGGATGCCGCCGGCGAAAGCCTGGCGGACCTCGGCGTCGAGCGAGTCGAGCCAGAGTTGACCGTCGAGCACCGGTGTGGCGCCGCCGGTCTCGGCCGCCTTCTCGCAGTAGAAGGCGAGCCGGGTCGGCCAACTATGGGCGTAGCTGAGCTCGTTGTGCATGGAAATGGTGTACTTCTGCGGGTACTCGGTCGAGGTGTAGAGGTTGCCGCCCACCTTGGTGCGCGGCGAGTTGCCGTGCACGTACGGCAGGCGGTCGGGTACCAGCCGGGCGAGTACCGGCTCGATGGCCTCGGGCGACACGCCGAAGCCCCTGAAGACGAGCGCTTTGCGCTCGGTGAGCAGGTCGGCCAGCCCTTGCGGGCCCAGTTCGTCGAGCCGGTCGACGAGGGCGGGCGCACCGGCCCCGTCGCCGGCTATCTCGTGCGGCCGCCAGGCCCCACTGCCTGACTCAACGGTGTCCAACACGTCCTCCGATCCGGGCTGCGGGCAGGTCAGCCGCTCGCCTCTTTGGTGACATTCACGTGCGTGCCGTTGGTGTTCTGGACGGCGAATTGCGTGCGGTAGAGCTCGCTGTAGAGGCCGCCGGCGGCGAGCAGGTCCAGGTGGGTACCGCGTTCGCGGATCCGGCCGCCGTCGAGTACGAGGATCTGGTCGGCTTCCAGGATGGTCGAGAGACGGTGGGCGATGACCAGGGACGTACGGCCCGCCAGCGTGATCTTCAGCGCGCGCTGGATCGCCGCCTCGGATTCCGAGTCCAGGTGCGCGGTGGCCTCGTCGAGGATGACGACCGGCGGCGACTTGAGCAGGAGCCGGGCGAGGCTGATGCGTTGCTTCTCGCCACCGGAGAGGCGGTGGCCGCGGTCGCCGACCACCGTGTCGAGGCCGTCGGGGAGCGACGAGATCAACTCCCAGATCCGGGCCGCATCGCATGCCTCGACCAGTTCCTTCTCACTGGCGCCCGGCCGGGCGTACAGCAGGTTGGTCCGAATCGTGTCGTGGAACAGGTGCGCGTCCTGGGTGACGACGCCGACCGTGTCGTGCAGGGAACGTATCGTCAGATCACGTACGTCGTGGTCGCCGATGTGCACAGCCCCGGAGGTGGTGTCGTAAAGCCGGGGGACCAGGTTGGTGACCGTGGTCTTGCCGGCGCCCGAAGGGCCCACCAGCGCGGTGAGCTTCCCGGCCGGAGCACGGAAACTCACCTCATCCAGGACCATGACGTCGGCACCCTTGGCAGGCGCGCGCCGCGCGATCGATTCGAGGGAGGCCAGGGACACCTCCTCGGCGGCCGGATACCGGAAGGAGACCCGGTCGAACTCGATTTCCGGGGAGGTGCCGTTGACGGAGGGGAGCGGTCGGGCGGCAGGTCGTTCGGAGATGAGCGGTTCGAGGTCGAGCACCTCGAAGACGCGGTCGAAGCTGACGAGCGCGATCATGACGTTGACCTGCATGTTGGACAGCTGGTTGATCGGCCCGTACAGCCGCAGCAGCAGCGCGACCATGGCGACGAGGGTGCCGATCTGCAGGGTGCCGTTGATGGTCAGCACGCCGCCCAGGCCGTAGACCAGCGCGGTGGTCACTCCGGCGATCAGCGTGGCGATGAGGATGAGCACGCGCCCCCAGACCCCTGTCCTGATCGCCACGTCCCGGACCTCGGCCGCCTTGTGCGCGAACCCCTCGGACTCCTCCTCCGGCCGACCGTAGAGCTTGGCCAGCATCGCGCCGGACACGTTGAACCGCTCGTTCATCATCGAGCCCATGTCGGCGTTGAGGCCCATGCCCTCGCGGGTGAGCCGCTGCAGCCTGCGGCCGACGAAGATGGCGGGGGCCAGGAAGAACGGGATCATCACCAGCGCCGCCAGAGTGATCTGCCACGACAGGAAGATCATCGTGGCGAGCACGAGCACCAGGGTCAGGAGGGTCGACACCGTCTGCGACAGCAGCGTCGTGATGGCTCGCTGGGCGCCGATCACGTCGGTGTTGAGCCTGCTGACCAGGGCTCCGGTCTGCGTACGGGCGAAGAATGCCAGTGGCTGCCGCTGAACATGCTCGAACACCTGGCAGCGCAGGTCGTAGACGATGCCCTGGCCGACCCGCCCGGAGAACCAGGTCTGGGTGAACGCGGCCACCACTTCAACCAGCGCCAGGGCGGCCACGAGCAGGGCAAGGCCCACCACGGTGCCTTTCTCGCGCGGCACGATTCCGTCGTCGATGATCATCTTGAGCAGCAGCGGGCTCGCCGCCGTGATGGCCGCACCCGCGACCGTCGTCAGCAAGACCACCGTCAGTGACCAGCGATATCGCAGGGCATAGGGAAGGATGCGCCGTAACGTGCCCGGCTTGATCTTCTGTTTGGTGATCGACCTGTCTGTGAGCAGCGACATCGGACCCATGCGCGGGCCGCCCATCATGGCCACGAATTCCTCCTCTTGTCGCCGTCCCGAGTTGCCGCAGTCCCAGGCCTCTCGGGCGTCCGGGGAAGTCCAGCGCGGGTGAACGCGCCGCTGGACAGGGGCCGATGCGTCAGCGACCGTACCCGCGAAGACGAAGTGTGTGAAAGGCAGTGCGGCTGCCGGCCGGCGCCGCGGCCGTCGGCGCCGTTCAACCTCGGCCTTGCCGCGGTTGAACGGCAGGGCACAGCGGCGGTTTCGCGTCGTCCTGCTGTGAGGACCGCGGCAAGTGATGAGCTAACCGCCGGGAAACCTGCCGCACAGCACTCTGATGGTCATGCAGACGAAGTCACCTTTCACCGCCACGAGGGCAGTGGTCCGCTGCGTCGGTCCGCTCTGCGGCGAGACCGAGCGGACCACGCGGAGGATGAGCCATGTTGGAATCTGAGGCCACCCGGGAGGGCGTGCCCGAGCAGGAGAGCTGGACAGAGCCGGAAAGCAGTCACGCCGACGAGAGCAACGAGGCGTCGTCGACGCCGCGTCGGCGCCGACGCGGAGTTTGGGTGACGCTCGGCGTCGTCGTGCTGGTGGTCGGCGCGTCCGGCGCGGTGTACCTGGTGCAGGACGAAGACAGCAAGCCGGCGAAGTCGGCCGCGAAACTGCCGACCGCGAAGGTGGTCCGCACTGATCTGATCAACACCACCGAGGTGGACGGCACGCTGGGCTTTTCGGGCGGCCGCAAGGTGCTCGCCGAGGGGCCCGGGCGGGTCACATGGCTCCCGGGCGTCGGCGACGTCATCAAGCAGGGCGAGCGGGTCTACGCCATGGACGGCCACTCGGTACCGCTGTTCTACGGCTCGACGCCGTTCTGGCGGGATCTGAAGAAGGGGATGTCCAACGGGTACGACGTCCTGGAGCTGGAGCGCAACCTGCTCGCACTCGGCTACGGCGGCTACCTGAGCGTGGACAAGGAGTTCACCTCGGGCACCGCCGAAGCCGTCAAGGACTGGCAGGAGGACCTGGGCGTGAAGGAGTCCGGCGAGGTCTCGCCGGGCGACGTGGTGATGCAAGCGGGGCAGTTCCGGGTGAGCAAGGTCGACGCCGAGCTGGGCGCACCGGCCCGGGGAACGGTACTGACCGCAGGCAGCACACGGCAGCGGATCACCGTGAATCTGCCGGTGAGCGACCTGGAGTTGGCGAAGGTGGGCGCAAAGGTGACGGTGAAACTGCCGGGTGGCGAGAGCAGCACCGGTCGGGTCTCCTCGCTCGGCAAGGTGGCGGCCGCCGGGGACACCAACTCCCAGTCACAGACCGGGGAAGGCACCCAGAACGCCACCGTCCCCGTCTACGTCGTGCTGGATGAGAAGAGCGGCAAAGGGAACCTGGACGGTTCCCCCGCGACCGTCGGCTTCGCCAGCGCCGAGCACAAGAACGCACTGGCGGTGCCGGTGAACGCGCTGCTGGCATCGGCGAACGGCACCTACCAGGTGAAGGTCGTGAACGCGGCCGGGAAGGTACGGACCGTGCCGGTCAAGCTCGGCATCTTCGAAGCCGACATGGTCGAGGTGAAGGGTGACCTCTCGGCGGGCATGAAAGTGCAGGTGCCCCGCTCATGAGCAAGGGCATCGGCACCGCAGAAGGGCTGACTCCGACGGAGTCGACCGCCGACCGGTCGGCCGCGGTCATCGAGGTGGACAACTGCACCAAGGAGTACCCCGGTGGCGTGCGCGCACTGCGCCGGGTCTCGCTCGCCGTCCATGACGGTGAGCTGATGGCGATCCTGGGACCGTCCGGATCCGGAAAGTCGACCCTGCTGAACCTGATGGGGACCCTGGACAAGCCGAGCACCGGCCGGGTCCTCATCCAGGGACACGACGTCGCCAAGCTCCCCGACCGGCGGCTCGCCGCGGTTCGCGCCCACTGGATCGGCTTCGTCTTCCAGCAGTTCTTCCTCACCCCGCACCTCTCCGCCGTGGACAACGTGGCAACCGGGCTGCTGTATCACGGCACCCCGGCTCGGGAACGGCGCAGGCTGGCGAAGGTCGCGCTGGAGCGTGTCGGGCTCGGCCACCGCCTTGACCACCGTCCGAACCAGTTGTCGGGTGGCGAGAAGCAGCGCGTCGCCATAGCCCGGGCGGTCGTCGGCAATCCGCCGCTCGTGCTCGCGGACGAGCCGACCGGCAACCTGGACACGAAGTCCGGTGACGGAGTGCTGGAACTGCTCGCGGAACTGAACCGCGACGGCACCGCCGTCGTGGTGATCACCCACGACATGGAGGTCGCGGCTTCGCTGCCGCGGCGCCTGGAGATCCGCGACGGGCGGATCTACGCCGATACGGGGGCTGCGGCATGAAGGCCCTACCCAGCGCAGCCCGGCTGCGTACCGGTGACCTGGCTGTGGTCGGCGTCGACGGACTGCGCGGCCGGCCGCTGCGCGCCGTGCTCTCCGCGCTCGGCATCGCCATCGGTGTCGCCGCCATGATCGCCCTGGTGGGCATCAGCACCAGCAGCCGAGCCGCGCTGATGGCCGACATCGAGAAACTCGGCACCAACCTGCTGACCGTCAAGCCCGGCACGACGCTCGCCGGCAAGAACTCGAAACTGCCCAAGAGCGCGGAAGGCATGGTCTCCCGCATCCCAGGGGTGACCAGCGTGTCCGCGACGGGAAAGGTCAAGGACGCAACCGCCCGCCGCACCGACAAGATCGACTCGGATACCACCAACGGCATCGCGGTACAGGCCAGCCGACCCGACCTGCTCAAGACGCTCGGCGGCACGCTGCGCTCCGGCACCTTCCTCAACGCCGCCACCAGCAACTACCCGGTAGTTGTGCTGGGGACCGACGCCGCCGGGCGGCTCGGCATCGACAGCGCCGGCGCCCACGTGTTCATCGACGGACAGTGGTTCATGGTCGTGGGGGTCCTCGACGAGGTCGACCTCGCGCCCGAGGTCGACCGCTCCGCTCTCGTCGGCTGGGCGTACGCGAAACAGCTGGGATTCGACGGGAACGTCACCACCCTCTACGAGAAGTCCACGGACACGACAGTGGACCAGGTGCGCAGCGTGCTGGGGGGCACCGTGAATCCCGAGCACCCGGAGGAGGTGGCGGTCAGCCGCCCCTCGGACGCGCTCACAGCCCAGGCCGCCGCGGAACGCACCTTCAACGCACTGTTCTTCGGACTCGGCGCCATCGCCCTGCTGGCAGGCGGCGTCGGCATCGCGAACATCATGGTCATCTCGGTCCTCGAGCGACGGCAGGAGATCGGGCTGCGCCGCTCGCTGGGCGCGACCCGTGGGCAGATCCGGCTGCAGTTCCTCACCGAATCGGTGACCCTGTCAGCACTGGGTGGGGCCGCCGGAGTACTCATCGGGCTCGGCACCTGCGTCGGATTCGCCGCCTACCGTGACTGGCCCACCGCCCTGCCCGGCGATGCCATCGTCGGCGGCGCGCTGGCCGCCGTCCTCATCGGCGCGCTGGCCGGCGTCTATCCGGCCCGTCGCGCGGCCAATCTCACGCCCACCGAAGCCCTCGCCACGAACTGACCGGTCATCCCCCGGCCGGTCACAGGGGTGCCTCCGCGTCAACCGGCGCGGAGGCACCCCGTCTCCATGTCCGCCGCCGCTCTCCCGTTCCCCGATGAGACTGCCCGTACGACGGTCACCGCGGGGAAACCTGTCGACGGCCACGCTGGTAGGCATGAAGACACATATTTTCGCCGCGGTGGCTCTCGCGGCCGCCGCCACGTTCGGGCTGACTGCTTGCGGCGACGACTCCGCCTCCAACGGGACCACGTCGGCAGAGGAGGGCCCCAAGCAGCAGAAGTTCGAGAAGTGCATGGAGGAGCACGGCATGGACGTCCCCGACCCCGGAGAGGTGAAGGAGGGCGAGCTGGACGTCCAAGGCCCTGGGGAATCCTCCGCCGAGCAGGAGGCCGCGCGCGTGGCCTGCGCGAAGTTCGCGCCCGTCCAGGACGCCCCCGAGGACGTCACGAAAGACGACCAGGACCGTGCGCTGAAGAAGGCCGAGTGCTTGCGCAAAGAGGGGATCGCCGCCGAGGATCCCAAGCCGGGAACGGTCGACATCACCATCGAGGAAGGCTCCGAAAGCTCCCAGGAGAAGCTTGTCGATGCATTCGCTATGTGCAACAAGAAATATGGAGGACAGAGCGGCGGTTAGAGGCGCCGAGATCCTTCGGTCACCGCCGCATTACCTTTCTCCGCGTCGGCATCGGCCGCCGCCCCGCCCGTTCACACCGGGTGGGTCGGCGGCCGAACTGCGTGCCCTGGAGCACCGGCAAATCCTCACCCGAAGTGGCATGGCTCGCAGGGGTGTTCAACTGCGCACGGGCAACGGTTGAACAAGCGATCTCGTAGTATCTTCAGGCACCTTGCCGAGCCGTTCGCCGATGCGCTGGAATGATCCGGCCGACTGGGGAAGTGCGTTGGCGGTGGGCGGAATTGTGCTGAGGCGTTCGATGCGCTAAGGAGATGCATTGATGATCCCGTTGTCGTTCGCTCAGCGTCGGTTATGGTTCCTGTCAAGGTTGGAGAATTCCAGCCTCTCCTACAACAACGTCATGGCTTTGGCGTTGCGGGGAGCCGTGAACGTGACGGCACTTGACGCCGCCTTGCGGGATTTGTTAATACGCCACGAATCTTTGCGCACGGTATTCCCCGACATGGATGGCGAGCCTTATCAGCGAATCCTTGATCCGGAGGAGCTCGACTGGGGGCTGACAGTCCGTCACGTTGCGCGCGAGGACGTGGACGAGGCCAGGATGGAGGCGGCCCGCTCCACCTTCGAACTGTCCTCGGACGTGCCCATCCGTGCGGTGCTGCTCACGACCGCGCCGGACGAGCACGTGCTGATCCTGATCGTGCATCACATCGCCACCGACGCGTCGTCCCACCGTCCGCTGGCACGTGACCTGTCGACGGCATACGAAGCGCGGCTGCGCGGTGACGAGCCCGGCTGGGAGCCGCTGCCGGTGCAGTACGCGGACTACACCCTCTGGCAGCGGGAACTTCTGGGGGAGGAGTCCGACCCGGACAGCCGGATCTCGGTCCAGTTGGACCACTGGCGGCGGGTGCTGGCCGGGGCGCCGGAGGAACTGACGCTGCCGGCGGACCGACCGCGTCCCGCCATGGCGGGCGACCGTGGACATCGGGTGCCGCTGACTGTGCCGGCATCGGTGCATCAGCGGCTGGTGGAGGTGGCCAGGGCCGAGGGCGTGACGACCTTCATGGTCCTGCAGACCACGTTGGCGGTGCTGCTGTCGCGGCTCGGGGCCGGCACGGACATTCCGATCGGGTCGCCGATCGCGGGTCGTACCGACGAGGCGCTGGACGACCTGATCGGGTTCTTCGTCAACACCCTGGTCATCCGCACCGACCTGTCGGATGACCCGGAGTTCCGCCAGGCGCTCGCCCGCGTCCGCCGGGCGAGCCTGGAGGCGTTCGCGCACCAGGATGTGCCGTTCGAGCGGCTGGTGGAGGAGCTGGCGCCGGAGCGGTCACTGGCCCGCCACCCGCTCTTCCAGGTCCTGCTCACCCTCCAGAACACGGCGCAGGTGTTCCTGGAGCTGACGGGCGTCACCGCCCGGCCGATCGCACCGAACCTGCCCGTGTCGAAGTTCGACATCGATGTGCACCTGTCGGAGCTCTTCGACGACCAGGGCCGCCCGGCGGGTCTGGACGGGGTCGTCACCGGCGCCGCGGACCTCTTCGACACGCCCACTGTGACTGTGATCGCCGAGCGGTTCGTGCGGGTGTTGGAGGCGGTGACCGCGGACCCGGACGTACGCCTGCACGCGGTGGACGTGTTCGCCCCGCAGGAGCGGGACCGGGTGCTCACCGACTGGAACGACACCGCGGTGGAGCCGGTGGGGTCGTCGTCGGTGGTGGAGTTGTTTGAGCGGCAGGCTTTGCTGGATCCGGTTGCGGTGGCGGTGGTTGCCGATGGCCGGCAGCTGACCTTCGGGGAGTTGGGTGCGGCGGCGAATCGGCTGGCGAACTGGCTTCGGGGCCAGGGTGTGGGTCGCGAGTCGGTGGTGGGGCTTGGGTTGCCTCGGGGTGCGGAGATGATCGTCGGGATCTTGGGGGTGTGGAAGGCGGGGGCGGCGTATCTGCCGATCGATTCTGAGCTGCCGGTGGAGCGAGTGGAGTTCATGCTCGCTGATGCCGGGGTGGATGTGGTGGTCGGTGCACAGGAGTTGGCGTGGTCGGTGGACGCTTCGGATGCGTTGCCTGGGGTGGCGGTGGAGTCGGCGGGGTTGGCGTATGTGATCTACACGTCGGGTTCGACGGGCGTACCCAAGGGTGTGGCGGTGACGCATGGGTCGCTGGCCAACTATGTGTCGTCGGTGTCGTCGCGGTTGGGTTGGGTGGTTCCGGGGGCGAGGTATGCGCTGTTGCAGGCGCAGGTGACGGATCTGGGTAACACGGTGGTGTTCTCCAGTTTGGCCACGGGTGGTCAACTCCACGTGCTGGATGAGGAGTCGGTGACCGATCCGGATGCGGTGGCTGGCTATCTGACTGAGCAGGGTATTGATGCGTTGAAGGTGGTGCCTTCGCATCTGCAGGCGTTGACGTCGGTGGCGGGTGTCGAGGCGCTGTTGCCTGGGCGGTCGGTGGTGCTGGGTGGCGAGGGGGCTTCGGCTGACTGGGTGCGGGAGTTGGTGGAGGCGGCTGCTGCCGGGGGTCGGCGGGTGTTCAACCACTACGGTCCGACGGAGACGACGGTCGGTGTCGCTACCGCCGAGCTGACCGGGGAGTTGGTGGCTGGTGGGGTGGTGCCGGTCGGTACCCCGATCGCCAACACCCGCCTGTACGTCCTGGACGATGCGCTTGCTCCCGCCCCCACGGGTGTCGTCGGTGAGTTGTATGTCGCCGGTGCGGGGCTGGCTCGCGGGTATGTGGGGCGGCCGTCGCTGACGGGTGAGCGGTTCGTGGCCTGCCCCTTCGGCCCTGGTTCCGGTGAGCGGATGTATCGGACCGGGGACCTGGCCAGGTGGACGTCGGATGGGCAGGTGGTGTTCGCGGGGCGTGTGGATGAGCAGGTGAAGGTCCGTGGGTTCCGTGTCGAGCCCGGTGAGATCGAGGCTGTCCTGCGGTCCCATTCGGGCGTCGTCCAGGCGGCGGTCGTCGCCCGTGAGGACACTCCGGGTGACAAGCGCTTGGTGGCTTACGTCGTGGCGGCGGATGGTGGCGAGCCCGAGGGCCTGCGGGAGTTCGTGGCGGCGCGGCTGCCCGATCACATGGTTCCGGCGGCCGTCATCGCGCTGCCGGAGTTGCCGCTGACCGCCAACGGCAAGCTCGATCGCAAGGCTCTGCCCGCCCCCGAGTACGCGAGCGGGAGGGGGCGCGGCCCGGCGACCGTGCAGGAGGAGCTCCTGTGCGGGGCGTTCGCGCACGTGCTGGGTCTGGAAGTGGTCGGGCTGGACGACAACTTCTTCCAGCTGGGCGGACATTCGTTGCTCGCCACCCGGTTGGTGTCGCGGATCCGCGTCGCTCTGGGTGTGGAGCTGCCGCTGCGGACCATATTCGAGAGGCCGACGGCGGCCGGCCTGGCCGCATGGCTGGCGCGCGCGGGATCGGACTCCGTGCGGGCGGCCCCGATGGCCGGAGACCGACCGGAGCGGCTGCCGCTGTCGTTCGCCCAACGCCGGCTGTGGTTCATCGACCAGTTGCAGGGACCGAACCCGACCTACAACAACCCGGCGGCTGTCCGGGTCACCGGCCAGTTGGACGTCCCGGCGCTGGCGACGGCGCTGCGAGATGTGATCGAACGCCATGAGCCCCTGCGCACCCTCTATGGGTCTGTCGACGGCGAGCCGTACCAGCGGATCCAGGCCATGCGGGACGTCGAGTGGGACCTAAAGGTGCGGCAGGTCGGCCCCACCGATGTGGCCGAGGCCGTGTCGCAGGCGCGCGAGTACACGTTCGACCTGGCCGAGGAACTGCCGATCCGAGCAGCGCTGTTCGAGACGGCTGCCGACGAGTACGTGCTGGTACTGGTCATGCACCACATCGCCTCTGACGGCTGGTCGATGAGACCGCTGGGCCGCGACCTGTCGACGGCCTATGCGGCGCGGCTGCGCGGTGAGGCCCCGGTGTGGGAACCGCTGCCGGTGCATTACGCGGACTACGCGTTGTGGCAGCGGGAATTGCTGGGCGAGGAGTCGGACGCGGAGAGCCTGCTGGCCACCCAGATCGAGTACTGGCGGCAGATGCTGGCCGGTGCGCCGGAGGAGCTGGCGCTGCCGACCGACCGTCCACGCCCCGCGGTGGCCGGCCACCGCGGGCATCGGGTGCCGTTCGAGGTGTCCGCGGAAGTGCACCGGCGACTCGTGGAGCTGGCCAGGGCGGAGGGCGTCACCCCCTTCATGGCTCTGCAGGCGTCCTTGGCCGTCCTGCTGTCCAGGCTAGGGGCGGGCACCGACATCCCGATCGGCGCGCCGGTCAGCGGGCGCGCCGACGAGGCGCTGGACGACCTGGTCGGCTTCTTCGTCAACACGCTGGTGCTCCGGACGGACCTGTCGGGGAATCCCGAGTTCCGGCAGGTGCTGGAGCGGGTGCGGGAGGTGAGCCTGGGGGCGCTCGAGCGTCAGGACGTGCCGTTCGAGAGGCTGGTCGAGGAGCTGGCGGTGACGCGGTCACTCAGCCGGTATCCGCTCTTCCAGGCCATGCTCACCCTGCAGAACACCGACTCTGCCGAGCTCGACCTACCCGGCGCCCACGTCGCGGTAGGTACCTCCGAGATCGAGGTTGCAGCCGCCCAACCCGCGCGGTACGACCTGCACCTGACGGTCGGCGAGACGTTCGACGACCAGGACCGCCCGGCGGGCCTTCGCGCCCTGCTCACCTTGTCCGCGGATCTGTTCGACGAATCCACCGCGTCCAAGGTCGCTGCCTGGTATGTCCGGGTTCTGGAAAGCGTGACCGCGGACGCGGGCCTGCGGCTGCACGAGGTGGACCTGCTCGACGCCCGCGAGCGGGACCAGGTGCTCATCGAGTGGAACGACACCGCCGTGCCCCACGCGCGCCCGGCGTTCCCCGGCCTGTTCCAGAACCAGGTCGCCGCGACCCCGGACGCGACAGCCCTGGTGGCCGACGCCGTCGAGGTGACGTATCGGGAGCTCGACGCGTCGGCTGGTCGGCTGGCCCGATACCTGCGCGGTCGGGGCGTGGGCGCCGAGTCGGTGGTGGGGCTCTGCCTGCCCCACGGCATCGAGATGATCACGGCGATCCTGGGCGTGTGGCAGGCCGGCGCGGCCTACCTTCCCATCGACGGGAGCCTGCCGTCCGAGCGCATCGCGTTCATGCTGGCGGACAGCGGAGCGAGCGTGCTCCTGACGGACCGCGACTCGACTCCCGCGCACACGGACCGGCCGGTGGACGTGCCGGTGGTGTGGATCGACGAGGCGATGCGCTCGGTGGCTTCCGCCGAACCAGAACTCACCGAACCTGCCACATCGGCCACGGTGGACCCCGCCGCCCTGGCGTACGTGATGTACACGTCCGGATCGACGGGCTCGCCGAAGGGAGTCCTGGTCACTCACGGAGCGGTGGCCAACTACGTGGCCTCGGTGACCGACCGGCTCGGTTGGGCGGGTGCGGGCTCGCGGTACGCGCTGCTGCAGCCGCAGGTGACCGACCTGGGCAACACCGTGGTGTTCGGCTGCCTGGCGACCGGCGGTCAGTTGCACGTTCTCGACTCCGAGGCGGTGACCGATCCGGCTGCCGTGACCGACTATCTGCGAGAACAGCGGATCGACTTCGTCAAAGCAGTGCCGTCACACCTGGCCGCGCTGTCCGCGGACGCCGGAGTGGAGGCCGTGCTGCCCGCCCGCTCCCTGGTGCTCGGCGGGGAGGCCGCACCAGCGGCCTGGACACGCGACGTGGTCGAGGCGGCCGCGGGTCGTCAGGTGTTCAACCACTACGGCCCGACGGAGACCACGGTCGGCGTCGCCACCGCCGAGCTTTCCCCCGCCATCGTGGCCGGGGGTGTGATCCCGATCGGCCGGCCCCTGGCGAACACCCGGCTGTACGTGCTCGACGACGTACTCGCCGCCGTTCCGCCGGGCGTCGTCGGCGAGTTGTACGTCGCTGGGGAACCGCTGGCACGCGGCTACGTCGGCCGGCCGGGGCTGACCGGCGAGCGATTCGTGGCCTGCCCCTTCGGCGCTGGTGCGCGGATGTATCGCACCGGGGACCTGGCGAAGTGGAGCGCGCAGGGGCAGTTGGTGTTCGCCGGACGTGCCGACACCCAGCTGAAGATCCGCGGCTACCGCGTCGAAGCCGGTGAGGTCGAATCCGTCCTGCTGGAGCACCCCGCCGTTTCCCGCACCGCGGTGATCGCGAGCCAGGACGGGACCGGTGGCGACCGGCTGGTCGCCTACGTCGTGCTCGCCGGGGACGGGCCCACCAAAGCGGACCTACGGGAGTTCGTGGCCCGGCGGTTGCCCGAATACATGGTCCCGGCAGCGTTCGTCACACTCCCGGAACTGCCGCTGGCCGCCAACGGCAAACTCGATCGCAAGGCCCTACCGCTCCCCGACGCGACACCGGGCGCTGACACCGACCGGGCACCGGCGAACGAGACCGAGGCCGCGCTCTGCGGGATCTTCGCCGACGTGCTGGGGCTGGAGTCCGTCGGAGTGGACGACAGCTTCTTCGAGCTCGGCGGCCACTCCCTGCTCGCGATCCGGCTGCTGTCCCGGATCCGCAGCAGGCAGGCCGCAGAAGTCAAGATCAGGACGCTCTTCGAGACCCCCACACCGGCCGGTCTCGCGGCCCTGATCGCCGGCCCCCGGCATGACCGGGCCCGCCTCCCGCTGCGCGCAAGGACATGCCCAGAGCGCCCGCCGTTGTCGTTCGCGCAGCAACGACTCTGGTTCCTGGACCAGTTGGAGGGGCCGAGCCCGACGTACAACCTCTCCCTCGCGGTGCGGCTGACCGGCACGCTGGACGTCGCCGCGTTGGACGCGGCGCTGCGGGACGTCATCGCTCGACACGCACCGTTGCGCAGTATCTACCACTCCACGGACGGTGAGCCCTACCAGCAGATCCTCGACCCGGACGAGCTGGACGAGCTGGACTGGGACGTCACGGTGACCGAGGTGGAGCCAGATGCGCTGAAGGCTGCCGCAGCACAGGCTGCGAACTACGCGTTCGACCTGTCGGCGGAGCTGCCGATCCGGGCGTGCCTGCTCGAGCTCGGACCCGACGATCGGGCTCTCATACTGGTCGTCCATCACATCGCCACTGACGGCTGGTCCCATCGTCTGCTGGGCCGCGACCTGTCCACTGCTTATGAGGTGCGGCTGCGCGGTCAGGCTCCAGGGTGGGAGTCGTTGCCGGTGCAGTACGCCGATTACGCGGTGTGGCAGCGGGAGTTGCTGGGTGAGGAGTCTGATCCCGAGAGCCTGCTGTCGCGGCAGGTGGAGTACTGGCGGCAGGCGCTGGCGGGTGCTCCGGAGGAGTTGGAGCTGCCGGTGGACCGGCAGCGTCCGGCGGTGGCCAGTCATCGGGGTCATCGGGTGCCGGTGCGGATACCGGTCGGGGTGCATCAGCGGTTGGTGGAGCTGGCGCGGGCCGAGGGCGTGACGACGTTCATGGTCCTGCAGGCCGCGCTGGCCGTGACCCTGTCGCGGCTCGGGGCGGGGACGGACATCCCCGTCGGCTCGGCGGTGGCGGGCCGCACCGACGACGCACTGGACGACCTGGTCGGGTTCTTCGTCAACACGCTCGTGATCCGCACTGATCTGTCCGGCGACCCGGAGTTCCGGCAGGTCCTGGCGCGGGTGCGGGAGGCGAGCCTGGCCGCGTTCGCGCACCAGGATGTGCCGTTCGAGCGGCTGGTCGAGGAGCTGGCATCAGAGCGGTCGCTGGTGCGACACCCTCTGTTCCAGGTCATGCTGACGCTGCGCAACCTGGACCGAGCGGTACTCGAACTGCCCGACATCGACACCGAGGCGCTTCACGGTGCAGGGAGCTCCGCACGGTTCGACCTGGACTTGGCGTTGCACGAGGTGGTCGACGACCAGGGCCGGCCGGCGGGGCTGGAGGGCTCCGTGACTGCCGCCGTGGACCTGTTCGAGGCGGAGACGGCTTCCAGGCTTGCGGACTGGTTTGTGGGTGTGGTGGATGCGGTCACTGCTGCTCCGGATGTTGCTTTGCATGCGGTGGACGTGCTCGATGCGGCCGAGCGGGATCTTGTGGTCGGGCAGTGGAATGAGACTGCTGTGGCCGTGCCTGATGTGGGTTTGGTGGAGCGGTTCGAGGGGTGGGCGGCCAGGTGCCCGGACGCGGTCGCGGTGGTGGCCGGCGGCCGGGAGGTGTCGTATGGGGAGTTGAATCAGCGGGCGAACCGGTTGGCGTGGTGGTTGATGGCGCGGGGGGCGGGGCCGGAGCGGTTTGTGGCGGTGGCCTTGCCTCGCACGGTCGAGCTGCTGGTGGCGTTGTTGGCGGTGGCGAAATCGGGCGCGGGGTATCTGCCGCTGGATATGGATTATCCGGCCGAGCGGCTGGAGTTCATGCTCGCGGAGTCCGCGCCGGTGACGGTGCTGTCGTCCGTGCAGCTGGCGGGGCTGGTGCCGGGTGCAGGCCCGGTGGCGCTGGTGGACGATGCGGTGACGGCTGCTGAGATCGGGGCGTGTTCGGCGGCGAATGTGACGGATGGGGACCGCCGGGTGCCGGTGGTGGGCGGGCATCCGATGTATGTCATCTACACCTCTGGGTCGACGGGGCGGCCCAAGGGTGTGGTGGTCTCGCGTGCGGCGCTGGTGAATCTGCTGGTTGGGATGCAGCAGCAGCTGGGTCTGAGCCGTGAGGATCGGCTGCTGGCGCTGACGACGGTCGGGTTCGACATCGCTGGTCTGGAACTGTTCTTGCCGCTGATTCAGGGTGCGGCGGTGGTGATGGGCGCCAAGGAGCTGGTCTATGACCAGGATGCCTTCGGCCGCACGATCCAGGAGAGCGGGGCGAGTGTCGTTCAGGCCACGCCGACGTTGTGGCGGTCGGTGCTGGCCGGTGGTCGGGTGGATCTGGGCGGGGTGCGGGTGCTGGTGGGTGGCGAGGCGCTGCCCGCGGATCTCGCGGCCCGGCTGGCGCAGGCGGCGGCCGGGGTGGTGAATGTGTACGGGCCGACGGAGACGACGGTCTGGTCCACATTGGCACAGATCGAGGCGGGCCATGTCGGGGAGCCGTTGATCGGCGGGCCGATCGCCAATACCCGGCTGTATGTACTGGATGAGGGTTTGCGGCCGGTGCCGGTGGGGGTGGCGGGTGAGTTGTATATCGCTGGTGCCGGGGTGGCGCGTGGCTACTTGGGCCGTCCGGGGCTGACGGGTGAGCGGTTCGTGGCCTGCCCCTTTGGCCCTGGTTCCGGTGAGCGGATGTACCGGACCGGGGACCGGGTGCGGTGGACCCGGGAGGGACAGCTCGCCTTCCTGGGCCGGGCGGATGAGCAGGTGAAGGTCCGCGGGTTCCGTATCGAGCCCGGGGAGATCGAAGCGGCCCTGCTGACCGACCCGAACGTCGCACAAGCCGCGGTGGTTGTACGCGAGGACAACCCGGGTGACAAGCGGTTGGTGGCCTACCTCGTGCCGGCCGACACCGAGGATCTCGACTTCGATGATCTGCGTGCCCTCGTGGCCAGCCGGTTGCCGGAGTACATGGTCCCGGCCGCGTTCGTGACGCTGCCGGAACTGCCGCTGACGGCCAATGGCAAACTCGACCGCAAGGCCCTGCCCGCCCCCGAGTACACCGCAGGCGCCGGCCGCGGACCGGCCACCGTCCAGGAAGAGATCCTCTGCGCCGCCTTCGCCGACGTGCTGGGGCTGGAGTCCGTCGGTGTGGACGACAACTTCTTCCAGCTCGGCGGACACTCGCTGCTTGCTGTGCGGCTGGTCTCGCGGATCCGCGCCGTGCTGGGAGTGGAGATCGGGGTCCGGGCCCTGTTCGAGGCACCCACCGTCGCCGGACTGGCCACGCGTCTCACCGATGAGGGCGCGGGCCCGGCTCGTCTGCCGTTGCGGGCGGGAGTGCGGCCGGAGCGGGTTGGGTTGTCCTTCGCACAGCAGCGGCTGTGGTTCCTGGCCCAGTTGGAGGGTCCCAGCCCGACGTACAACATTCCCACCCCGGTCCGGATGCGTGGAGTGGACGTCGGGGCGTTGGGTGCGGCGTTGCGGGATGTGATCGTGCGGCACGAGTCGCTGCGGACGGTCTTCCCGGCCGTGGACGGCGAGCCCTACCAGCACATCCTGGACCCGCAGGACTTGGAATGGGATCTTCAGGTCTCCCAGGTGGAGCCGGAGGAGCTGGCCGGGGCGGTGGCCCAGGCGTCGCGGTATGCCTTCGACCTGTCGAGTGAGCTGCCGATCAAGGCGTGGCTGTTCCAGGTCGACCAGGACGAGGAGGTCGGCCAGGACGAGCAGGTGCTGGTGGTGGTCATGCACCACATCGCCTCCGACGGCTGGTCTCGTGGTCCTCTCGCGAGGGATGTCTCCACTGCTTATGAGGCGCGGCTGCGGGGTGAGGCTCCGGGGTGGGAGTCGTTGCCGGTGCAGTACGCCGATTACACGGTGTGGCAGCGGGAGTTGCTGGGTGAGGAGTCGGACCCGGACAGCCTGCTGTCGCAGCAGGTGGAGTACTGGCGGCAGACGCTGGCCGGCGCCCCGGAAGAGTTGGCGTTGCCGATGGATCGACCACGTCCTGCGGTGGCTGGGCGTGTCGGTCACGCGGTGCAGGTTCGGGTGCCGACGTCCGTGCACGAGCAGCTGATCGACCTTGCCCGCGCCGAGGGCGTGACGGTGTTCATGGTGGCGCAGGCGGCGCTGGCGGTGACGTTGTCGCGGTTGGGTGCCGGCACCGACATCCCGATCGGGTCGCCGATCGCGGGCCGCACGGATGAGGCGTTGGACGACCTGGTGGGGTTCTTCGTCAACACGCTGGTCATTCGCACGGATCTGTCGGGGGACCCGGAGTTTCGGCAGATGCTGGGCCGGGTGCGGGAGGCGAGCCTGGGTGCGTTGGCGCGCCAGGATGTGCCGTTCGAGCGGTTGGTGGAGGAACTGGCGCCGGAGCGGTCGTTGGCGCGGCATCCGCTGTTCCAGGTGATGCTGACGGTCCAGAACGTCGAGCGCGCCGCGCTGGAGCTGCCCGAGGCGAATGCCGGGGGTGTGCCGCTGGAACTGGACAGCTCGATGTCGGTGTCGAAGTTCGACCTTGAGATGTCGTTGTCGGAGGTGGTTGACGAGGAGGGTCGTCCGGCAGGACTGCGAGGCACGCTCATCGCGTCGGCGGACCTGTTCGAGGCGGAGACGGCCGAGCGGATAACGGTGTGGTTCGGTCGCGTACTGGAGTCGGTGACCGCGACCCCCGGGCTGCGGCTGTGCCAGGTGGACGTACTCGACTCGGACGAGCGTGCGCAGTTGGTGTCGGGCTGGAACGACACGGCGTCGGAGGTGTCGGGTGTATCGGTGCCGGCGTCCTTCGAACGGTGGGTGGCCGAGGCTCCCGATTCGGCGGCGGTGGTGTTTGAGGGTGTGGAGCTGACCTACGGCGATGTGGATGCGGCGGCGAATCGGCTGGCGCATTGGCTTCGTGGTCGGGGTGTGGGTCGTGAGTCGGTGGTGGGGCTGCGGTTGCCGCGTGGCCCGGAGATGGTCGTGGGGATTCTCGGGGTGTGGAAGGCAGGCGCGGCGTATCTGCCGATCGATACGGCGCTTCCGGCGGAGCGGGTGGAGGTCATGCTCGCTGATGCCGGGGTGGGAGTTGTCGTTGGTGTGGAGGATCTGGAGCGGTCGGCCGGCTCTTCCGTCGCGGCTCTGAAGGTGGAGGTTGATCCGGCCTCGCTGGCGTATGTGATCTTTACGTCGGGGTCGACTGGGACGCCGAAGGGTGTGGGCGTCTCGCATGGTTCGGTGGCGAATTTGGTGTCGGTGTTTGGTCCGGTGATGGGTGCGGGTCCGGGCGTGGGGGTGTTGCAGTTCGCGTCGTTCAGTTTCGACGCCTCTGTGCTGGATGTGGCGGTGGCTCTCGCTTCGGGTGCCACGTTATGGATCGCGAGTGAGGAGCAGCGTCGGGAGCCGCGGCGGTTGCGGGAGTTGGAGGGGGTGGGGGCGGCGAGTGTGGTGCCGTCGCTGCTGGAGGTGCTGGATCCGGACGATCTGGCGCAGGTCGGGCCCATGGTGGTGGGGTCCGAGGCGGTCAGTGAGGCCGTGGCGCGCACCTGGTCGCCGGGGCGCGATCTGGTGCATGCCTACGGTCCGACCGAGGCGACGGTCATCACGGCGATCGGGACGGTGGACCCGGGGCGACCGGGCACGGTGCCGTTCGGCGGTCCGGTCGCCAACACCCGTCTGTATGTGGTGGATGACTTCCTTCAGCCGGTGCCGGTTGGGGTGGCGGGTGAGCTGTATGTGGCCGGTGCCGGGTTGGCGCGTGGCTATGTGGGCCGTCCGGGACTGACGGGTGAGCGGTTCGTGGCCTGCCCCTTCGGTACCGGGGAGCGGATGTATCGGACCGGGGACCTGGCGAAGTGGACGTCGGATGGGCAGTTGCTGTTCGCGGGGCGTGCGGATGAGCAGGTGAAGATTCGCGGTTTCCGTATCGAGCCGGGAGAGATCGAAGCCGTCCTGCTCACCCATGCCGAGGTTGGCCAGGCCGCGGTGATCGCCCGCGAGGACGGCCCCGGCGACCGCCAGTTGGTGGCCTATGTGGTGGCCGGTGAGAGCGCGGAGCCCGAAGGGCTGCGGGAGTTGGTGGCCTCGCGGTTGCCGGAGTACATGGTCCCGGCCGCGTTCGTGACGCTTGCGGAGTTGCCGCTGACGACCAACGGCAAGCTGGACCGCAAGGCCCTCCCGGAGCCGGAGTTCGCCACCGGTGCAGGGCGTGCGCCGGCCACGGTCCAGGAAGAGATCCTGTGCGCGGTCTTCGCCGAGATCCTGGGCGTGGATGTCGTCGGGGTCGACGACAACTTCTTCCAGCTCGGCGGCCACTCCCTGCTCGCCGTCCGGCTGGTCGAGCGGCTGCGGGACCGGGGTGTGCCTGTTTCCGTACGGGCGCTGTTCGAGACGCCGACGCCCGCGGGCCTGGCGGGGGCGGCAGGTGTCGGCGTTGTCGAGGTGCCGGAGAACCTGATCCCCGCAGACGCCGAGCAGATCACGCCGGACATGTTGCCCCTGGTGGAGCTGGAGCAGACCGAGATCGACCGGATCGTGGCGGCGGTCGACGGTGGGGCAGCGAATGTGGCGGACATCTATCCGCTGGCGCCGCTGCAGGAAGGCATGTTCTTCCACCACCTCATGGCTGGCGAGGGCGAAGATGTCTACCTCACCGCTCGGGTGTTGGAGTTCGACTCCCGCTCCCGGCTGGACGAGTTCGCGCGAGCGTTGCAGCAGGTCGTCGACCGGCACGACATCTACCGCACGGGTGTGGTGTGGGAGGGCCTGCGTGAGCCTGCGCAGGTGGTGTGGCGGCAGGCCGCACTCCCTGTCATCGAACACACTCTGGAGGCCGAGGGCACGGAACCGGACTCAGCGGTCGAGGACTTGATGGCACGAGCCGGGTCGGTAATGGATCTGGGTCGTGCGCCGCTGGTGGACGTGCATGTGGCCGAGGCGGTGGAGGGCCGTTGGCTGGCCGTCGTGCGGATGCATCACGTGGTGCAGGACCACCTCGGCATGGACGTCCTGTTGGACGAGCTGCGAGCCGTGCTGTCCGGGAGGGTCGCAGACCTGGCGCCGGCGTTGCCGTTCCGCAACTTCGTGGCGCAGACGCGTGCGGTGCCGCGTGAGGAGCACGAGCGGTTCTTCGCCGAACTGCTCGGAGACGTCACCGAGCCCACCGCCCCCTACGGGGTGCTGGAAGTCCAGGGGGACGACGCTGACCTCCGCGCCGAGCTGTTGCCTCTGCCCGGCCAGATGACCGAGGCCCTGCGCCGGGTGGCGCGCGAGCTGGGCGTCAGCGCGGCGACCGTACTGCACGTGGCCTGGGCACGGGTCCTGGCCACCTTGGCGGGGCGGGAGGACGTGGTGTTCGGCACGGTGCTGTTCGGCCGGATGAACGCCGGCGCGGGCGCCGACCGGGTGCTCGGCCCGTTCATCAACACGCTGCCGGTACGCCTACGGACCGGCGATGTCGGGGTACGCGCCGCGGTCGAGACGATGCGGGACCAACTGGCCGGACTGCTGGAGCACGAGCACGCTCCGCTGGCCGTCGCCCAGCGGACGAGCGGAGCCGCGGGGGATGCTCCCCTTTTCACCTCGCTGTTCAATTACCGCCACGTCGTTCAGCAGACAGACGACGCGAACGGACAACGGCAGCTCGAGGGAATCCAGCATATTTCTCGACGGGAGCGGACCAACTATCCGCTCACCGTGGCAATCAATGACCTTGGGCCGAACGATCTCAGTATCAGTGTGGAAGCCGTCAAGCCGATTGATGCGACCGCCGTGTGCCACTTGCTGCGCGTGGCGATAGGAAGCGTGCTGGAGGCACTGGCCGACACGCTGAACGGAGCTCCCGAGACTCGACTCGGCGCGTTGAACATTCTTGAGCTTCGCGAGCGGGATCGGCTGTTGGCGGAGTGGAATGACACGGCTGTGCCGGTGGACTCCGTGACAATTCCGGGGTTGTTTGCGGAGCGGGCGTCCGAGTCTCCGGATTCGGCGGCGGTCGTGTTTGAGGGTGTGGAGCTGACGTACGGCGCGTTGGATGTGGCGGCGAATCGGCTGGCGCATTGGCTTCGTGGTCGGGGTGTGGGTCGTGAGTCGGTGGTGGGGCTGCGGTTGCCGCGTGGTCCGGAGATGGTCGTGGGGATTCTCGGGGTGTGGAAGGCGGGCGCGGCGTATCTGCCGATCGATTCTGCGCTGCCGGCCGAGCGGGTGGAGGTCATGCTCGTCGACGCTGGGGTGGAGGTCGTGGTTGGGGTGGAGGAGTTGGAGGCATCTGCCGATGCGTCGGGGATGGCACTGGATGTGGCTGTCGATCCTGCCTCGCTGGCGTATGTGATCTTCACGTCGGGGTCGACCGGGGTGCCGAAGGGTGTGGGGGTTTCGCATGGTTCGGTGGCGAATTTGGTGTCGGTGTTTGGTCCGGTGATGGGTGCGGGTCCGGGTGTGGGGGTGTTGCAGTTCGCGTCGTTCAGTTTCGACGCCTCTGTGCTGGATGTGGCGGTGGCGTTGTCGTCGGGCGCGGCGTTGTGGATCGCGAGTGAGGAGCAGCGTCGGGAGCCGCGGCGGTTGAGGGAGTTGGAGGGGGTGGGGGCGGCGAGTGTGGTGCCGTCGTTGCTGGAGGTGCTGGATCCGCAGGATCTGGCCCGGGTCGGCACGGTGCTGGTGGGTGCGGAGGCGGTCAGCGAGAGTGTGGCGCGACGGTGGTCGGAGGGGCGTCGGCTGGTCAACACCTATGGGCCGACCGAGGCGACGGTGATGGTGGCTGCCGAGACGGTGGACGCCGGCCGTTCGGGTGTGGTGCCGTTCGGCCGTCCGATCGCCAACACCCGTCTGTATGTGGTGGATGACGCCCTTGAGCCGGTTCCGGTCGGCGTTGCGGGTGAGGTGTACGTGGCCGGTGCCGGGTTGGCGCGTGGCTATGTGGGCCGTCCGCAGCTGACGGGTGAGCGGTTCGTGGCCTGCCCCTTCGGTCCGGGTTCCGGTGAGCGGATGTACCGGACTGGGGACCTGGCGAAGTGGACTGCGGACGGGCAGTTGGTGTTCGCGGGGCGTGCGGATGAGCAGGTGAAGATTCGCGGTTTCCGTATCGAGCCGGGCGAGATCGAAGCCGTTCTGCTGACTGATCCGAACGTGACGCGGGCCGCGGTGATCGCCCGTGAGGACGGCCCCAGTGACCGCCAGTTGGTGGCCTATGTGGTGCCCAACGGCCACGATCCGGAAGGCTTAAGGGAGTTGGTGGCTTCGCGGTTGCCGGAGTACATGGTGCCGGCCGCGTTCGTGATGCTGCCGGAGTTGCCGCTGACGACCAACGGCAAGCTGGACCGCAAGGCCCTCCCGGAGCCGGAGTTCGCCACCGGTGCAGGGCGTGCGCCGGCCACGGTCCAGGAAGAGATCCTGTGCGCGGTCTTCGCCGAGATCCTGGGCGTGGATGTCGTCGGGGTCGACGACAACTTCTTCCAGCTCGGCGGCCACTCCCTGCTCGCCGTCCGGCTGGTCGAGCGGCTGCGCGTCCGGGGTGTGCCTGTTTCCGTACGGGCGCTGTTCGAGACGCCGACGCCTGCCGGCCTGGCGGGGGCGGCAGGTGTCGGCGTTGTCGAGGTGCCGGAGAACCTGATCCCCGCAGACGCCGAGCAGATCACGCCCGAGATGTTGCCGCTGGTGGAGCTGGAGCAGACCGAGATCGACCGGGTGGTCGCAACGGTCGAGGGCGGGGCGTCGAATGTGGCGGATGTCTATCCGCTGGCGCCGCTGCAGGAAGGCATGTTCTTCCACCACCTCATGGCCGGCGGTGGCGGGGACGTGTATCTCACCGTGAGGGTAGTGGAGTTCGACTCCCGCTACCGGCTAAATGAGTTCGCGCGGGCGTTGCAGCAGGTGGTGGATCGGCACGACATCTACCGCACGGGTGTGGTGTGGGAGGGCCTGCGTGAGCCTGTGCAGGTGGTGTGGCGGCACGCGGACTTGCCGGTCGTCGAGCACTCCCTGGAGTTCGACTCCATGGAATCGAAGCAGCGTGGGCAGGCGCTGGTCGCCAGGGCCGGACTCGTGATGGACCTTGTCCGCGCGCCGTTGATGGACCTGCACGTGGCCGAGGCACCCGAGGGCCACTGGTTGGCAGTCGTACGGATGCATCACATGGTGCAGGACCACGTCGGCATGGACGTGCTGTTGGACGAGCTGCGCGCGGTGCTGTCCGGTGCCGCCGACCAGTTGGCCCCCGCACTGCCGTTCCGCAACTTCGTCGCGCAGACGCGTGCGGTTCCCCGCGAGGAACACGAGCGGTTCTTCGCCGACCTGCTCGGAGACGTCACCGAACCCACCGCCCCCTACGGGCTGTTGGACGTACGTGGCGACGGGTCGGATGTGGTCCGTGAGTTGCTGAACGTGCCAGACGCCGTGGTGGTCGAGTTGCGGCGGGTGGCACGCGAGCTGGGTGTCAGCCCGGCGACCGTATTGCATGTGGCGTGGGCGCGGGTTCTGGCCACCCTCGTGGGCCGGGATGACGTGGTGTTCGGCACCATGCTCTTCGGCCGGATGAACGCGGGTGCGGGTGCCGACCGGGTGCTGGGTCCGTTCATGAACTCGTTGCCGGTGCGGGTGCGGACCGCTGGTGTCGGGGTGCGTGCGGCCGTTGAGGAGATGCGGGACCAGCTGGCGGCGTTGCTGGAGCATGAGCATGCGCCGCTGGCGATGGCCCAGCGGGCGAGCGGCGTCACAGGCGACGTACCCCTGTTCACGTCGCTGTTCAACTACCGGCACACCACGCCTGAGGTTGTTGACGAGGAGCGCCCGCTCGAAGGGATCCGCACGATCTCCGCCCGGGATCAGACCAACTACCCCCTGGCTGTGGGGGTGGGCGACGACGGCGTGGGGCTGCACGTGAGTGTGCTGGCGGTCGACAGTCTGGATCCGCGGGCGTTGGGTCGGATGGTGTGCATTGCGACGGAGGGTGTGGTCGCTGCGCTCACCGAGGTCGTGAACGGCGGCTCGGATGTGGCGTTGGGTGCGGTGGATGTGCTGGGTGTGGATGAGCGTGAGTTGTTGGTGTGGGGGTGGAATGACACGGCCGTCGATGTGTCGGGTGTGTCGGGTGTGTCGGTGGTGGAGCTGTTCGGGCGGCGGGTGCGGGAGGTTCCTGGGGCGGTTGCGGTGGTGTTTGAGGGTGTGGAGCTCACCTACGGCGAGTTGGATGTGCGGTCGAATCGGCTGGCGCATTTCTTGCGGGGTCAGGGTGTGGGTGCTGAGTCGGTGGTGGGTTTGTGTCTGCCGCGGGGTGGTGACTTGGTTGCGGGGATGTTGGGTGTGTTGAAGGCGGGGGCGGCGTTTTTGCCGTTGGATGCGGGTCTGCCGGTGGAGCGTGTGGCGCACATGCTGGCGGACAGTCGTGTGGGGTTGGTGCTGGGGGTGGCGGAGACGCTGGAGGATCTGCCGGCTGGGCGGGTGCGGATGGTGGCCCTCGATGATCCGATGACGGCGATGTTGGTGGATGCGTGTGCTGATGTGCCGCCTGAGGTGGCGGTTGATGCGGCGGGGTTGGCCTACGTCATCTACACGTCGGGCTCGACGGGCACTCCGAAGGGTGTGGCCGTCGCTCATGGGGGTGTGGTCAATCTGGTGGCCGCGCAGGGTGAGCGGTTTGCCGTGGAGCGCGGTTCGCGGGTGTTGCAGTTCGCTTCGGTGGGTTTTGATGCGGCGGTTTCTGAGGTGTTGGTGACGCTGTGCGCGGGTGCGGGGCTGGTGATGGCGTCGGCGGATGAGTTGTTGCCGGGGGGCGGCCTGGTGGAGTTGGTGGCGCGTCACGGGGTGACGCATACGACGTTGCCGCCGGCGGTGCTGGGTGCGTTGGGCGGTGACGATCTGGCCTCGGTGACCACGCTGGTGTCTGCGGGTGAGGCGCTGGATGCGGAGTTGGTGGCGCGGTGGGCCGCGGGCAGGCGGTTGATCAACG